>NZ_JAMYPC010000001.1:0-725339 GCF_040320155.1 Mesorhizobium sp. M0771
AGCACCAGCTTCGCGGTCGTCGTCACCGACGCCGACGGCGACAGCGCTCCAGCCGGCAATCTCGTCATCACCATCGTCGACGACGTGCCGACCGCACACGCCGATACCGACAGTGTTGCGTCCAACCAGTTCACCGCCGAGACCGGCAATGTGCTGAGCGCGGTTGGCACCACCTCGCCGGTCACCGGCATCGACGTCAAGGGCGCCGATGGCGCTGCCGTGGTCGGCGTTGCCGCCGGCAACACCAATCTCGATGTCGACAATGCCGCAACGCTCGGCACCCAGGTCCAGGGCAGCTACGGCAAGCTGACGCTCAACGCCGACGGCTCCTACTCCTATGTTCGCGATGCCGGCACGCAGGGCGGCGTCAGCGATGTCTTCACCTACACCATCAAGGACGGCGACGGCGACACCTCGCACACCACGCTGACCATCGCCATCGGCGATTCAACCCCGACCGACGCCATTCCGGCTGCCGGCGGCGCCACCACCACCGTCTATGAAGCCAGCCTGCCGGCACGCGCCGGCGAACCGGCCGGCTCCAACGAGCCTGCAACCACCGAGACCACTTCGGGCACCATCGGCTTCACCTCGCCCGACGGCCTGACCACCGTCTCGCTGGGTGGCCATGTGCTGACCGGCTCGGCCCAGACTTTTGCCGACGGCACCACAGGATCGCTGACGGCCAGCTATGTCTACAATGCAACCACCGGCATCGGCACCATCAGCTACGCCTATACGCTGATCGACAACACGCTGACCGATCCGTCGAGCACCAGCTTCGCGGTCGTCGTCACCGACGCCGACGGCGACAGCGCTCCAGCCGGCAATCTCGTCATCACCATCGTCGACGACGTGCCGACCGCGACGAATGACACCTGGGGGCCAACGATCACCGGTGCGACGGTCCTCACCGGCCTCCTGACCAATGACAAGTTCGGAGCCGACGGCGTCGACACCGACAACAATCCGGTCAGCGGCCAGGTGACCGCCACCAACGGTGCTCACGGCACCGTCACCTACAACAACGATGGAACGTTCACCTACACGCCGACGGGCATCTATATCGGCTCGGACTCTTTCACATACACGATCAAGGACGGTGACGGCGACACTTCGACGGCCACGGTGACCCTGAATGTGCAGACCAACACCGTTCCATCGGGTGGCGGGACAGCGTCGTTGACATTGAACGAAGCCGCGCTCGACACTACGCTCGATGCCTCGGCGCCCGCGGATCTCCAAGCTGGGGCCGTGACCGGCACCAATCCGAGCAGTCGCGGCGAGACGGCGCAAGCAATCAGCGGCATCACCTTCACCACGACCGGCGAAGCCATTAATGTTGCATTCGCCAACCCGACCGGCGATCCAAACTGGGTGGCGCCGACTGTTTCTGGCCTAGCCTCTGGATACACAATCAGCTGGGCGCTCGTCGGCAACCAACTCGTCGGCAGTCTGATACAAACGGCCGGCAGCGTGAACCTCGGCGCATTCGTCTATCTGGCGCTGTCAAACACAAGCGCCGGCGCCAACAGTTCGTTGACACCCGTCGTTACCGCGACACTGACCGACCAGCTCCAGCATCTTGCCGGCTCGGGCAACGTCACCATCAACGGGCTTCAGGTGGTGGCAACCGACACCAGCGGTGATCATGTTTCCGGATCGGTCAATCTGACGGTCCTGGACGACGTTCCGCTGCCATTCAAGCCGGATGGCATCTTCGTGGAAAACACCACGCATACGGTGCTGACGGAGAGCATCAATTTTGCCGCGAGCGCCGGTGCTGACGGCGTTGGCAATGTCGTGTTCAACGTGACCGAAGGCGCGGCCGTCACATCAGGCAGCACAAACATATTCCTGAATGGCGAGCAGGTCTTCTTCCACGTCGTCGATACGCATACTGTGGAGGGACGGACCTCGGCCGCGAACGGCAGCGACCTCGCTTTCACGGCGACCCTGAACCCGGCGACAGATACTTGGACATACACCCAGGCCGCGACGATGTTTGCCGGCAACCAGTTCAATACGGCGAACTTCTCGCCAAGCGGCGGCAACAACCAAGCGATTGTCCTGGACTCCATCGGCTCAACCAGCGACCTGCTTGCAACCGCCAACAGCCCCAATTTCGTGAACACCAGCACAGGCAGTTGGGGCGTCGATGGCGGAAACAGCATCAGCCCTGGTGAGAAGATCCGCTTCGATTTCGTCAGCAATGCAACCACCGACGGCACCATCGCCGGAACCCCCGCGGGCATCGGGGCGGGAACCCACTATACGGATCACTACGAGGTGGCTAGCTATACACAGGGGATTGGCAATGTCTCGGGACCGGGCCTGGTTTCGATAACGATCCGCCCGGTCAACGCCGACTATGATAACACCTACATAGGTGATGTTACCGGCGAAAGCACGGCCCTCGGCGCCTTGGTCACTGTCGTCAACGGCTCCGGCGGAGCTACTCCGACCGCAACGAACAATGGGGACGGAACGTGGACGATCACCGGTCTCGCGCAAGGCGACACCTTTACCGTGGTTGCAAATTCGGACCCGTTCAGCGCAATCGAAATTTCGGCCAATGTAGGCTCGAATGACTTCAAGCTGGGCCCGGTCACCTACACGACCGCCAACGCCGTCACACCGTTCGACATCTCGATCCCGGTCACGGCGACCGACGGTGACGGCGACCCAATTGCCGGGTCAGTGACGGCACACCTTTCGCCCGATCTCAGCACCTGGCAAGGAACTTCGGGCGTGGACACTCACACCACGACCGCGACAGAAACCACGCTGCTCGGCGAGGACGGTAACGACACCCTCAATGGACTCAATCTCCAGGCTGATATCCTCTCCGGCGGACGCGGCGATGATACCTTGTCGGGCAACTCCGGTAACGACACGCTTTACGGCGGCTCGGGAGCGGACATATTGTTCGGCGGCGACGGCAACGACCTGCTGATCGGCGGTTCCGGTCAGGACACGCTCACCGGTGGTATAGGCGTCGATACGTTCAAGCTCGAGCACCTCGACATCAAAGATCTTATCGCTGACTACAGCGGTGTCGGCGGCCATGGCGACATCATCGACCTTACCTCACTGTTCGATACAGCCGCCGGAGGGGCCAATGTCGGCGACTTCGTGAACTACAATGCGGGAACGAACACTCTCAGCGTCGACGCCGACGGTTTGGCCAACGGCGCCAATTTCGTGGACGTGGCCACCTTGACGAACGCACCCGTCGCCAACACGATCACCCTGCTCTACGATGACGGAGTGACGCAGCATACGACAACGGCAAACGTGGTCTAGGAGCATGGTGCGGGGCCACGCGACTATGCTATGTATTAGAGATTAGGAATACAGAGGGGATCTCATCATGAAACGTTCCGTAAGACTGTTGGTTTCCGCTGCGACGCTGTTTCTGGCAGTCGGATCGACGGGCTATGCCGCCGACATCATCGACGGGCCGGTGGCCGACCATTGCCGGACCGTCGGCACATCGAACCTGGTGTTGAACGACAACATCGTCGATCTCAAGGTCCAGGTGGTCAAGCTGATGGACGAGTCGGTGGCCGTCGCCAACAGCTCGGAATGGATCAATTCGTCCCGCCCCGCCTTCGTCTGGGCGTCGGAAGCCAAGGTCGCCTGCGGCATGGCCTATGGCTACCTCAAGACGAACTACAAGGACGAGGACACGCTCAACAAGTGCGAGTGCTTCCACGACCGCATGGTCGAGTACATGAACTGACCGAAAGGGATCAAGTCGCGCCGACAGGCTGACGATGATCGCCCGTGGAAGATTGTCGAGAGCGATTGCCGGAGCGATCGCACTGGCCGTTTTTGCCCCTGAAGCCCGTGCCAACTGGCTGGAACGACCTGCCCTCGAGCAGCAAGCTCCGTCCGGCTTGACGCGGCCGGTTCGCTGCGATTTCGCTCCGGAATGGACGCGCGAGACATTCAAGGCGTTCGCGACGTGCCAGGCATCGCTCTACGGCCTGGAGCCGGTGCTGGCGCACGCGGTGATGGAGATCGAAAGCGGATTCGATCCCGATGTGCACGGCGCCGATGGTGAAGTCGGGTTGATGCAAGTGATGCCGGCGACGGCGCGAATGCTTGGCTTTCGCGGTTCGCTCGACGAACTCGCGGTCCCTGCGACCAACATCGCGCTCGGCGTCAGATATCTGGCGCAGGCAAACAGCCTTGCCGAAGGCGATCTTTGCACGACCGTCATGAAATATCGCGCCGGGCACGGTGAAACCCGGTTCTCCGAACTTTCGGTCCGCTACTGCCGGCATGCGCGCGCAATCCTGGCGAGAGAAGGTTTTGCGGTGGCCGGCCCGCTACCGGTGGCGACGTTCGGATTCTCCGCATTCCCGACAGCAGGAGACGATGGTGCCCCTGCCCCGGCGAGGCGGATTTGTGTGCGCCGACTGTTCGTGCCGGGCCCGCGATACATGAAATGCACGGACTATCGAAGCGCCGGGCAAGCCAGAATGATCAAGGCGCTCCGGGCAAAACTTTTCGACGGCTGAGCCATAATCCAGCAATTGCAAAGACGGCGAGGCAAGTCTGCCGTAAGATGAACGGATGAGACCGGGACAAATACCCGGCGGGATATGAGGGAGGCATCATGGATTCTGGCCGGCAGCGACACGGTTCGTGGACGTGGGCGATCGTCTTTGCGTTAGCGGGCATAGTGTCGGGCTGCCAGTCGAAAGGCAGCGTCTCGGACGCGCTCGACCAGGCGGCGATCGCCGCACCCGGAGCGCCGGCCGCCGGCACCGCTGCCAGCCCGGCCCAAGCCACGCGATCGCTCGGCACCGGGTCGACGAAGGTCACGATGCTGCTGCCTTTGTCGGCCCCGGGAGTCGCCGGCGAAAACGGCCGGAAGATGCTCGATGCGACCAAGCTGGCGATGGCCGACCTTGGAAATGTCCTGCTCACGGTCACGGTCGAGGACACCAAGGGCGACAGCGCGCACGCCAGCGAATTGGCTGTGAAGGCGATCACCACTGGAACCAAGATCGTCATCGGCCCGGTCGAACTCGCGGCCGCGCAGCACATAGCCAAGCTCTCGGGATCGAAGCGACCGCCGGTGCTGGCGCTGGCCGACAATTTCGCCGGCGGCCCGGGCGTCTATGCGGTGCGCCTCAACGAGGCCGACAGCGCGGCCGCGGGCGCAGCCGGCCTGGCGGCCAAAGGCAGCAAGAAGTTCGTGTTGCTCGTCGCGGCAGGAGCGAATGCCGGCGCGGTTGAAACGCGGGTCGCCAACAGCCTCAGCATCTATGGCGCGACGCTCGCCGTCACCATTCCGTATCCGGCCGGCGATGGCGGCACCAAAGTGGTCAATGATATGGGCTCGCTGGTCGAGGCTCCCGATGCCATCATCATCGCCAGCGGCGACGACAATCCGGCGCAGATCCTTGCGGCGCTCAAAACGAAAGGCATTCCTGGAAAAGCAGTCGCCGTCATTGGAACCAACCGCTGGCTGGAACATCCGATGGAGCCGCTGTTTGAGAGCTCCTACATCGCCACGCTCGACCCAACCGAAACCGGCCCGATCGCCGACCGCTTCAAGACGACCTACAATTATCCAGCCGACGCCAATGTCGCCTACGCCTATGATATGGTCGCCCTGACAGCAGGAATTGCAAGTTCGGCCGGGCCTGACGGCTTCAGCAAGCAGGTGCTCGAAAATCGGAGCGGATTTCGCGGATCGACCGGCCTGTTCCGGTTTCGGGCGGATGGCTCCAGTGAGCGATCCATGCCCTTCTACCAGGTTCGAAAAGGCGCACTCAAGCTGGTCGCCAAATCGACATCGGGGTATTGAGGGGCAAGGAACCTTGCTTGAGTTGATGGGCTGGCTGAGGCACAATCGCTTGATATTGCTCGGAAGCCTGCTCCTCCTGGCCGGGGTCTTGTTGATCATCCGGGCCGCCGATCTGCTTCCCATCGATCGGCCGATACCAGCGCCGCGTCAATCCATCGACGATAGCCAGCCAATGCGACCAGTTGCGACCGTCGCCAATACGCCATGGCGAGGACGGGCACGCAAGATTGCTCAGGACCTTATCGCGCCGCCACAGCTTGATTCGGCGCAAATCGAACGGGTCGAGCCGCGCCCGCCGCTCAGCGACCTTGGTCTGGCCGCGCCTGCAGGGATGCGAATGCCAAAGGATTGGAAAGAGGTCCTGCTGTACCAACCAGCCGCCACCTCGTCGGCAACCTTCGAATCCGTAGGGCGCAAGGTAGCCATCAGCGGGATCCAAGGCATTGACCTGGATGAGACCTGTTCCTTTCGTGGCATCGCCTGGCCTTGCGGCCAGCGTGCGCGCGCGACGTTCAATTCCTGGCTGCGCGGCCGGGCGCTGAAATGCGTCGTGCCGCCGGAAATCGATCGTTTTGCCATTGCGGCACCGTGCAGCTTGGGCAAGCAGGATGTCGGCGCCTGGCTTGTTTCCAATGGCTGGGCGACGGCCCTGGCGAGTGGCATCTACGGCAAGGCGGAGGCAGTGGCCAGAGACGCGCAGATGGGGATATTCGGTCCGCCGCAATAGCCGATAATTCGGTGTCGTTGCTTTTGCCGCCGTAGCCTTGCTTTTGAAGGGCTGATTTCGGGCCGATGGTAGGTGATTGCGCCATTACTAAAATTGTATGTTTCCTCGAAACTGAAAGTGCAGCACCTTGGCCTTATGACAGCCGATCAGGCGGGAGATTGGCTAATGATGACACCAATGGCGAATAGCTCGCCCCGGCAATGGAAAGATATCGCATGGCTGACTGCCCTGGGATCGGCGGGAATTCTGCTCCTCTCGGTTGGCCTAAATTATCTGCTTCTGTTCTCGGAAGCCTTGACGCCCTTCGGCCGCAGCATGGTCACAGCGATCCTGTTGCCGGTCATCGTCGGTGGCCCACTTTTCCTGTTCATTGGACTGCAGCGGACCGAGCTCGTCCGTTATCGAAGAGAACTCAACAAGTCGGCGACCTTTGACAGCCTGACAGGCTGCCTCAACCGGACAGTCTTCACGTCGATGGTCGAAAGGAGAGCAACCAGGCCGGAATCGTCTGGTCCAAGATCTGGCGCCTTCCTGGTCATTCATCCCGAACACATCAGGTCCATCAATCTGCGCTTCGGCCTTGGCTGGGGTGACGAAGCCTTGCGGCTCATAGCCTCGACCATCCAGTCATCGGTACGCAAGGAAGATCTGGTGGGCCGGATCGGAACCTCCATGTTCGGGGTCTTTCTGCCCGGTGCGACAGAAGACGACGCCAGGGAGATCGGCGACCGTATCCGGGCGCGCGTGGCCCAAGCCTATTTCGCGCCAAAAGGAACCGCGGACACGCTGACCATCAGCGTCGGCGGCGTGGTGTTTGAAAACGAGTTGGAATTCGAGGACATGTTCCGATCGGCGGAATCGCTGTTATCCGGCGTCGAACGCCAGCCCGGATTTCAATTGTCGCACCTCCACAACTAGCTGAAACAAGTCGTTGCCGGAGGAACACCGCCGCAAATGTCTTGCCGCACGGCTGCGGCAGCGATCATCTTGGCCCTTGTTGCCAAACCGGACGATTGACCCATGGGCGGTTTCAACCCGTGGGAGGTCTGGTTCCTGACGGTGCTGACGGCATCGCCGCGCATCGCTGGCAGTATTTGCCGGACCGACCAAGTTCTGGTTGCCGCTGGTTGCAGCAACCTTGATCGCCTTGATGGCCGGCTATCGGACCATGCTGCTGCCGCCGAACTCCTGACAGGTCGAGACACCCGCCGCGCGAGTAGCATCAGGTTCGGCGCTCAGGGTACGAGCGACAAAGCTTGAGGCACACAGATGCTGGATCCCCACGGCTCTCTCTTCATCGGTGGGGATCACAAGCGCGTCGACGTCGGAACCAGCAAGGCTGATGACCTCGTCGCCTCGCCCATTCAGCTTGTGGTCGATATTAACCGCAAGCCAGCCGGCCACAGCCCCGGCCCTCTCTCGAATATATGGCGCGTTTTGGCGTATGCCTGCCTTGAACACCAGCGTGTCCAGTCCGCCTATCGCAGCGGCCAGCGACCCGATCTCGCGTGCGATACGATAGACGAAGAGATCGACTGCTTCGGCGGCAAGAGGATCATCGGAGTCGATTAGCGTCCGCATATCACCGGATATCCCCGACACTCCGAGCAGGCCGGATTGCTCGTAGAGAAGGGTGACCAATCGTCCGTCTGCAGCTTCCGGTCATTCAGCAAATGGAGGGTGACGCCAGGATTGAGCGCGCCGCAACGCGTGCTCATGACGAGGCCGTCCAATGTCGAAAACCCAACACTTATTCCAGCATTCATGGCGCACAGACTGGCACCGCTGCCGAGATGGGCGACGATCACCTTGCCGCCAGCTGCGGGTCCGTAGCGGGTCCGAAGCTGCGAAGCGATATGGCTATAGGTAAGCCCGTGAAACCCATAGGAAATGCCGGCATCGGTCATCGCATGCGGAAGGCCATAGATCTTGGCGATCCGAGGCCGAGCGTATTCTTATGGATGACGATCTGGATGCGCCCAGGTAGTCGTCTTCATACGTGTCCTCGCCATACGGAGTTCAGAACCCGCCTAATTGCACGTGGTTGCCGCCGATTACCGCACGCATCGTTGCAGGTTCTTTCGAGACCGGGAGGCTTAGCTACTGTGACAGGCGCCAACGAAAGACCGACAAATTGACGAACAGGCCCAAAGCCATTTCACTCTAGCGGAAAGACTTAGCCAATAACGCTCAATTCAAACTTTGAGAATTAAGCGTAATCCATTGATGTAGTAAGTTTGTGGGCCCGGAGGGTCAGCGTTTTCTACAGGAAATCAGTACGTTAGTGGATGGTTCGCCAAGCCGTTTCTCTCGTATTCTCTCGTATGGTCTGGCGAACCAAAGGCCCAAGAAGACAACTAGTTCCATGCGAGCTGTATTTGAGCATGGTAGTATGAGCGCTGCCGCATTTGGCCGGAAGCTGACTGGCCGCTTCTGGCGCAAAACCATAACGGACGTTTAACCTGGTCTGGTTCAAGTACCGTTGTCGGGTTCAAATCGCGTGACCACGCCAATGGTACTCCAGTATGGCGCTTCGGAACCTCCAGGTTGCGGGGCCTTGTGATCGCAAGTAAACAGTCGCGGAATTTGGTCACACGAAATGCCAATCGCCGGTTTCGAACGTCCGCAATTCGTGGCGTCAACGATATATTGCACACCGACGGGACCTTACTGACCGATGCCGGCCTGCTCGCCTGGAGGCTGGGGAGGAGCGGCCCGGGGAGTCTCTGGGCCGGCGTCGGTCACCGCTGGCATTACGCTGTTGCCGGCGGAAGCTGACAGTCATTGTGATAAGGGCAATTCGCCCACCTCGTGGTCAAACTGCGCGGCCGTGAATGACCTACTGCATTCCGCGGAGGGAATTCACGTCGGCGCAGAACTCGGCGTAGGGCTTGCTCATTGCCGCGTCATTGCATTCGCGCATGATCATTTCGCGCATGGCCTTAGGCTTGGCCATGAAGACCGCCTTGAACTCGGGCATGGACTTCAGTGTCTTCATCGAGGCATCGGTGTAGAATGGCACGATATTGTCGACGACATCAACCGCGCCGGCAACTGCCATGCTCCCCAGATTGCCGGCCGAGCACCCGCCGCGTGAACGTGCTGCTCAGGGAGAACAATAGCGAACGCGCTCATTGCCTCTCCCTTCGCTGCCCCAGCCAGGCCACGCGCCTTTCTCGTTCGCCGGGCTTTGGGCTTACAATTCCAATCTCGACATAACCAGCTGCACCATCATCACAGAGCCTGCCGCAGAACCGATGAAGCAGTTGCATGATCAACAGCCTCTCATTCTCTACCAGGCATACTATGACGTCTGGCTGGACCCGGGGACCAAAGGACCAGCCTCAAGGACATTCTCAGCCACGACATCGACGGTCAGCTGCAGTTCAACCGCGTTGGACGTGAGGTGAACACGAGCGCCGTCAACAAATTTCCCAACGACCATCCCGGCCTGGTCGGGCGGAGCCGGCGACTTTTTCTGTTCGCCGAAATCGTCAAGCACGCCCCTGCTGGGGCGAAGCTTTCTAAAGCACGCTCCGACCACATATTTTAGGAGGGCGGGATGACAGAGCGTGAGCAAGAGATCGTCGCGAATGCATGGGCACTGGCTACGGGCGCACAACAAATCCTAGAGGCGCTTCTCATCATGCTGAAAAAGTCGGGAACGTCGCGCGAGCTTCGATTGCCGGGTAGCCGGGAAGTGGACCATCAGTTAGGGGTCCGTAGCTAGAGCGTGATAAAGCAGCAAACACACTATCATAGAAACGGCGCTGCCTAGCAGCTGGTCTGCCGTCAGGCCGGAAAAATAGACAAGATGAAACGCCACCAACGCTCTACCAATCACGGTTCGGAACACTGCCGAAATAACCGTTAGTCGGCGCTAATGTTCCGGTCGGGACTCGCTACCGCTTTGGAAGCATTCTGCACTCGGGGGAGAGGGCGTGGGCAAAGTCCAGCGTCATCAAGGTGCGGATCAGGCCGACCGCTGGCGCAAGAACGCAAAGCGGCGGTGGATGTGGCGACGGCAATATCTGCCGGCGCTGGTGATGGTTCCCTGACCGGCTCATCCCAGCTGGCTGGCTGAGTGGCACCCGCACGGCCGGCGCGGGGAGCCTGCGATATCAAGGGCAACATTTCCACCAGTACCGATGAGCGATTTATCACGTTCCAGGGCAGGAGCATTACTGGAAGACGACGATCAGTTTCAGTACAGCGAGCGCTGGCTGTGCAGCGAGGCAGAGGCATGGGCCGCCGGCTGGCGCAAAGCAAGGCGGTAGCGCGGTAGCCACCACCATGTGCAGGCCCACCAGCCCGTCATCATGGTCCGAACCTGATCGCACCCGCCGACCTTGGTCTCAACGTCGTTGATTGGCACTGCCACGCGGCTTTCCTTCATTCGCATGGTTCGCAGAGATTAGCACGATCGCATACTCTCATCATCCGGCGTCGTCTCCCTCACAAAGCAGCGCCGGTAAGGCTCGGCGCCCTTCTTGTTTGTCCCGTGTGCCAAAGGAGGTCGCCGGGCCTGCCGTTGCTCATCTTTGCGGGTTGCTCCTGATGGCTCCGCTTGGCGCCGTGGCCCTGCGTCTTCCTTCGGGTAAGGCCGGCGAGGCGCTTGTCAGACGGCCTGGCATGTAGAATTATGGTCCTCGTTGCGGCGACGCCCTCAATGGAGAGCGCCAATGGCCAGAACAAACCTTCCGAACAGCTTTCCCGGGCTGAAATCGAGCGCTTCCTGGCGGCAGCCGAAGCGCTGCACAAGAGCATCGCCGGGCCGCTCCTGGCGTACCACAGGGAGCACTGCCAAGCTCTACCTGAGGCCCATGGACCCCTGTTGAAGTCGATTGAGACGGTCACCGGTCAGAAGGCGCAGTTCATCCGCTGGAACGGGACAGGACCGGCACAGCCCCGGAGAAGCCTCCGGGCTGGTTCTCCTCGCGCAACTCTCGCGCCGCATCACCTCTAAGAGCAGTTCGAAGACGCTTTCGATTTCGCCGTTGATTTGGTCGGCAGGGATGCCAGGCTTCTCGGCCGCTGTCGTCAATTGGTCTGCTAAGTCGCTGGCGGCGATCGGATCGCCCTGCGTCACAATCGCGGCGCGGAGGGGTTTTATTAGCTCCCCCTCATCTTGACGCCGGCGCCGGCTGCTCCAAAGTCTTGGGCATGGCTCGGGGAAGTATCAAAGTTGGCGACGAGGTCGCAGTCACGGCGATTGTGCGCGGCCGGGTGACGCCCGATCGCATAAGCGTGACGATCCCCTCCTACGACTTCCCGCATTCTGTTGTCGATTCGACTTGGAAGGCTGTGATTGGCCAGCATATGGAATTGATCGGCCCTGTCACACGCATCGACGGGGACAAGGTAACCGTCAGCCTCCGGCCATTGGTGACTGTCGACGCCGAGCACGTGCGCCTGGTCGAAAGCAACGTGGCGCTTCCGCGAGCGCGAAAAAGGCCGCTCGTTGACAAAGTTTAACTTGCCTGCCCACCCAAGGAACGGCCAGTGAAACTTTCCCCATCACATCGGCTCTGGTCGCCTCCCGCTAGCTGCCGGCGCGTTGCGATATCGGCGCAGTAGACGGGTCGGCATTTTCCGAACTTTCCGACATCTCGTCGCGATGACGTTGGCGAAGGCGCTTCAGCAGTTCGCGTGAGGCTTGGATCGCCCTGCGCGATTGATCCATGTTCTGGCGAAACGTGGCGCGTTCCTCCATGGACTTCTGCCACTTCAGCAAGGTAGCCGTAGTCGCAGTGGCCGCTTGAGCGATATCTATGGGCGTTGCAACCATCGCATCCTCCCAAAAAAGGCAATGGTAAACGCAATCTTTATAGGCCCGCCGAAACCCTTTCTTCAATCAAAAACGACCGTACAGATTCATACACCAAATGGTATTCGTCGGGGCGCTCGACGGCGGCTTCGTCGACCTCGGCCTCCATCTCGTCGTTGACGGTTTTGGTCTTGCCAAAACCGTCCATCGCCACACCGTCAAGCCCTGCAGCCAGCTGGCACCTCACGCTCCTTGCCATCCTTGCGCGCTTGGGCGCCGTACATCCAAGCGTAGGTGGCGCGTTCCTGATCTTTCTTAGGCATGGCCATTTGCATCATCCTCCCGGAAATCCAGCAGCCTTGCGTGCCCCAGCTTCTCTTCGCCTTTGAGGGTCTTGACCCAGCCAACCAGTCCGGGCTTCAGCCACTCGGCCTTGTCCTTTTTATGCCCCTTCGGGACCGGGCCGCCAACCTTGCCCTGGACGCGATCCCAAAGCGCTTGCCGCTCATCGGCACTGAAGTTGACGAGTGCGCCGCCTTTATAGAGGCCCTTTTCAGCGATGATCACCTGGGTAGCTTTGCCGCGCTCGCGCTGTGCACCGATGATTTGCATTTCCTTTTCCTCAAAGCACTTGATCTTGCGCCAAGCGCTCGTTTGCCGCTGCGATATGGGCTGCCCTTGAGCTTCGAGACCATGTCTTCTAGCCCGTCTCGTCGACCAGGTGGTAGACGGCGTCACCAGTGCGGCATCGCTCCGCTGAATTGAATGCGCCCGCCGGCAGGGATCATTTCGTGCAGGATCTCGCCGCGATCTTCGGTCGGCATCCCGCGCAGGTCATGATGCGTGGAACCCTGCCGGTTGCTGACCGTTCTCCGTCAATGGAAGCCCCGAACCAACAGAGCCAAACGATCCTCGTGGTTGACGGCGACGTCATCGCCCGATGCGTCATCGCGGACTATCTCCGCCACTGTGGCTACAGGGTGATTGAGGCCCATTTCGCACGTGAGGCGCAACAAGCGTTGAACTATGCGGAGTTCGGTGTCGACACCGTCTTGTGTGACGTTGACCTGCCGGGCAACATGAACGGGTTCCAACTGTCGAAGTGGGTTCGCGAGAACAAGCCCGAGGTCAAAATAGTGCTTTCCGCCGCAGTAGAACGAACTGCGATCGCGGCGGGCGACCTTTGTCAGGAAGGCCCGCACCTTGCGAAGCCGTATGAGCCGGCCAACGTAGTGGACCATATCAGGCGACTGCAGCGTGTTTGGAGCTTACGATCCAGGAACCCTGGTGCAAAGCGCAATTGATCTCTGTCCAGACGCCGAGAGGCTCGTCTGCATACCAATGGTGATTTAGCCCTGCGAACTGGACGCCGCTCAAAGGAAGAACGGCGTATAAGCCGCAGTCCTGCGTGCGGCCGCAACAGTGGACGGTTGTCGCGCGCAGGACGGAGGAAATTCGTCCTCCTGCGCGGGCGGTGAACGGGATACCGTAGGAGCGTCAGCATAGCGCCGGCCACAGGATGGGACGCGGCACCGACTGTCCCCGTCCGGTAGTCCGCATGTTTTGGTCGAAGCCGACCGGCTGAGATCGTGCGCATTTTGGTTCTCGACGGTACGGCCGCTGATCGGCGATGATGCGAGGACCGAGTTGCCTGGAAGAAATCGATCTGGTCTTGCACCTTTTTTGCTTCCTCATTCGCGGGGCAGCTTGTGATTTTCCAGCCTGACAGACCCTCCCCTGTCTATAAGAAATTTCCCGACGCATGAGCGCACGTCCAACACAGTGCGGGCTCCAATGCTCACCGGCTGCGCGAGAATGGTAACCACCTACCTTGAGGGGAGCGCCACGTGCGTAGTCAACGATGCAGGCGCTGCCAACCTCGGCATCCCCGGGAATAGCAGGCTTATAAATGAATATATCGTTGATCAACGCTATCGGCGCAGCCGCCGGGAGATGGACAGACCGCGTTCCAGCTAGGGGTATCGATGTTCCAGGCTAAAGGCATTGGCATGCCCGAATTAGAAAAAAGACCTGAATCCCGTAAAGCAGCAACAAAATGCCGAAAGCTATCCAGAAGCCGGGTCGCGTAAGCAATGCCAGATCTTTTCTTAGCTGCTCCATTCACATCAACTAACATGGCCAAGCGTCGTTCCCGTCCGCTGGGGACAAATTTCAACTAAGCTGATCGTCGCATAATGGCCGCGCCACTGCGGATCGAGACACCTCAGCGCCCCGCATGAGCACGCGCAACTCGATCGGAGGCGCAAGGAGAAAGTTCGGAACGGTTCCAAGAACCCCAAGCAAATTGAGCGCCGCAGCGGACGATAAGGTTCACGCATATCCCCGGCGAACATCCGCACAGCATTGGTCAACATCAACGGCAGAAGGGCGTCCGAAAAGAAACGCATCTCTGCGTCACCGCCTCATCGAGAGTCACCGCTGCGGCATCCTGAATACGGTCGGCGATCCGAAGAGCATGCATTGCGCAAGATTTTCCAGATGAACTGATGCCGAGACCGGCCCAAGCGTCCACCCTAGCCTCCAGCCGGTCATTGCATGAGACTTCGACAGGCTGTTCACAATTATCGTCCGCTCTCTCATTCCGGGACTGAATGCTATTGAGAGGAACTCGCCGTCGAACACTGTGCTGCGGTAAACCTCATCGCTGATGATCCATAGATTGTGCCGCTCGGCAAATGTGGCAATGGTTTCCAGATCCTCCTTGCCGAACACATATCCGCCGGGATTGTTTGGGGAGTTCAGCAAGATCGCCCGCGTTCGATCTCCTACCGCTGAACGGAGAATATCCTCGGATGCCTTCCGCCGCGCATTTTGCAGCGATAGTTTGACGGGTCGGACCACTGCTCCATCGGCGCGTATTGCCGCTTCGTATGTAGATACCAAGGCTCAAGGCAAAGCACCTCGTCGCCAGCTCCGGCAACGGAAGCTTAGTGCGATTGAGCGGCCAGGCGGCCGGTCCCCAATTCGTTCGAATGATGCGCTTGCCTCGCCAATGTCGCATGGTGAGTCAGCCGGCAAACCAAAACACTCAACCGCCGGTTAGGCCCGGCCGCCTGATGCGCCCCACAAGAGGCTGTGCCGGGCCGTTCGTCGGGGCTTCTGCACCTGAGTTGTTAATGTGCCCAGGCAACACACCATTGACGCCAAGACGATGGCAAGAAGGGGAGCCGCGCAGTCCTCAAGAATAAGTCAGCAGGCACCTAGACCGATGTAGGGCCTTCCGATCGCAGCTCTCGGCTCCTCGCGGCGCCGGCGCCCTGGCATCGTTTGATTGAACGAAGACGCTGAGTTGAGCTCTCGATACAAAAGCATCTCAGTCCTCGTGCCTCAATGGTCCGGGCATGCGGCTGCAGGGGATGAAGTCATGAAGTTCAGGGATTTGATCAGACGCGCCGAGGACAATGTGGAGAGGTCGTTCGACGATCTCGAAGCTGACTTGGCTAACGCTGTCGACCAGTGCCTCGATTTGGAGGATGTCGCCGACGTGCCAAACATGGCAGGCGAAAACAACGAACAGGATGACAGCGTACCAAGCGAGGACGGTGCCGGCGACGACGATGATAGCTCGCCGATACCAGCGCATCGGATGACCTCACATACGCAGAGCCGAATTGCTGCCGTGAGCTCGTTTAACGGCTTGTTCCACGATGCCAAGCTCCATTTCGAGGACATCAACGCAAAAATCTCCGAAATTACAGGCACATGTCAACTGACGTTCGAGTTTTTTCACATCCTTCACGCGGACATTCTCCGTGCGAACGAACTGGAGCTGGCGAATCAAAATCTGATCGCAGATCAAAGGAACTTGTCGGAAACACTCAATGACCTGAACAGACGGTACTGTGAGCGTCAAGGCACCGTCGAGACATTGCAGCAGCGCCAGGCAAGCCTTGTTCAGGAGTGTGAAGTGCTCCGTGGCGCGTTGGCCGCGGCAAGGCTGGAGCTGGTCGAAGCGGCGAACACCACCACAAAGAACGAAGCGGAATTTGGCGACCTCACGAACATGCTTGCCGCCGCAAATGTCGAGGCCGACAGGCGCTCCCGAGAGAACAAACAGCTGCGTGAAAAGAATGTGAGCCTGTCTATTGACCTGGAAAAGGCCATGAAGCGGGAGGAAGAGGCACGGCATAGGCTGGATGCCTTCTCCACGATCCATGCCAACGAAGCTGCGCGAAATGCCGAAATGCTGAGTGCGCTCGGCAAGAGCGAAAAAGAGGCAATCAAATTGCACACCTCACTCGAGGTTGCGCAGGCGAAGCTATGGGAGGTGACCGAAGCAGCCAGGATTATGCAGGCGGACATGGATGGCGAGCTTAAACGCTGCCAGGCTGAGAACCGAGGATTGCGCTCAGAAATTCAAAGTCTCCAATCGCGCTTCGAACTCGCCTCAAACGCAAACAACGAGGCCGCGGCCGAGATCGCCAGGCTCCAGCTACAATGGAGCGACGCCCTGGCCGAAAAACAGGTGACCGACGAAAGGTTGGCCGCACTCACCGAGGAGGCCGAAACCAACAAGGTGAACCTTTCCAAGATCGCCGCAGATTTTGCACAGCTGTCCATGCAGCAGGCGTCCGATCAGATTGAACTCGATGTGAGACGGCAGGAATGCGAGGACTTGCGGGTCGAGATTGCCTCGGTCAATGCTCGGGTCAGGGAATTGCTGCCCTACAAGAGGTCGCATGGAAGCGCGAACGCCTTGCCGCATACATCTGACGTGGCAAATGTAGCGGTGACTGCAGACCGAACGGTGCATGCCGCACGCCGTGTCCGCCGCAGGGCCCTCGCCGCGTCGTAGGAGCAAAGAACCTCTCCTCGTGAGGCAATTGCCCATGTCGATGATCGTGGAACGGTATGCGCTGTTTGTTGCGCAAAAGATGACAGGACACTAACGCTGTTGTCGGGGCAGGACTTGGTGAGGCGGCCAGGAAAATCCTGTTGGGGCATCCTTGTAGCCGGGACAATGTCCCAGACGAGCCTCGCGCGTCGGCCGCAGGCGTCACCCCTGTGGCATCACGTCGCCTACCCTAATATGTCAGCAAGCACGCCTGCCGTGTTCCCGCGGTCGACCGCTCACAGCCGCCATGTCATTCCCGGAAAGCCCTCGACATCTGGTCGGTAAGCGGCTTCAGCAGATAAGACCAGACGCTGTGTTCGTCCGTACTTATGTGAACCTCCGCTGGCATACCGGGTTTGAGCACTTTGGCATCGGTCAGACAGGTGGACTTGTCTTCGACATTGATGCGCGCCGAGAAATAAGAAAGCTGGCGCTGTTGATCTTTTATCAGGTCCGCCGAGATGCGCTTGACAGACCCTTGGCAGGCAGGCGTGGTACCGGCGTCGAAAGCCGGAAACCGGATCGAGACCCGCTGACCTGGACGAACGTCATCTATGCGCGACGGCGCAATCAGCGCGTCGACCACAAGGTTGCCGGTGTCAGGGACGATCATCATCAGAACTTCGCCCGCGGCAATCACGCCGCCGATCGTGTGAATGGAAGATTCCTGTACCGTTCCCGATTGCGGAGCGCGGATGGTGGTTTTGGCCAGTTCGTCCTGCGCCACAACCTTGCGCTCGCTGAGTTCGGTCTGCTTGGCTTCCGTTTCACGAAGTTCGCTCGTTACGTCACTACGCCTTTGTTCATCGAGCTGAAGTATCTGCAGTTCGGTCTCGCTGATCCTGGCCTGCGCCTCGGCAACCGCCGCCGCGAGGCGCCCTGATTCTCCGTGCGCCCGGGTGGCATCCAGTCTGATGTTGCTAAGTCGCTCTTTGGACACCAGCTTCTTTGTAAAAAGCGCCTGTACATCGACAAGATCGCCATCCAGCAGGACCACGGATTGTTCTTCCGCGGTCTGTTGCGCCTTGAGGCCCTCAACTTGGCGTTCGAGTTGCTTTGAGCGGCTTTGCAACTGTGCCTTCTGCCCGTTGAGGGCCGTAGCGCGGCTGTCGAACAGCGTGCGCTCGCCGTTCACGAGCGCAGCCAGCTCCGGCTCGCCCATTCGCGCTTGAAGGCTGAACGGAAGCTGCATCTCCGACAGGCCTTGCCGCTCTGCCTCCAGCCGCACAAGCCGAACCGTTGCCCGATCAAGATCCTTGCTAATTATCTGCAGATTGGCCCGTGTCAGTGTGTCGTCCAACCGTGCCATCACATCGCCGGCCCGTACATGGTCCCCATCTTGCGCGAAGATGCCCCCTATCGTGCCGCCCGTCAGATGCTGGACCTTCTTTATGTTGCTCTCGACCACCACGGTCGCAGGCGCAATTACCGCGCCAGCAATCTTGGTCAGACCGAGCCAGAGCCCGCCGCCGGCAATTAACGTAACCGTGACCGCCGCCCCCAGGATCAGGTTGGCCCTGATTCCATCGCGCGTGCCCGAAATCATCGCGTTGCGCCGGCTCCCATTGCCGATCGGGGCCGATGGAGCCATCGTCGCCTCAGACAAAAAAATATCCCTCATGCATGACCGCTCACCCCTTTGTGCATCGCGACGGCCGCTGCCGGGCGTTCAACAGGCGCAGCAAAGGGGCGGATGACGTTGGCCAGGACCTCCTCGCGTGAGCCGAAGGCGTGAAGCATCCCATTGGACATTACGAGTACCCTGTCGATGTTGGTAAGGGCAGAAGGACGGTGCGCAACTACGATGACGATGCCTCCACGTCTGCGCACTGCCAGGATCGCGCCGGCCAAGGCGGTATCGCCATCGACGTCCAGATTTGAATTCGGCTCGTCCAGAACGACGAGAAACGGATCGCCGTAAAGTGCCCTGGCAAGCCCTACGAGTTGCCGCTGTCCAGCCGACAACGCTGTTCCTCCCTCGCCCATGCGAGTTTGAAAACCGTTCGGCAATCGCAGGATCATTTTGTCGACGCCCGCTGCCTTGGCAGCTGCAAGCACGCCCTTGGCGTCGCCCTTCCCGCCAAATCGCGAAATGTTATCGGCAACCGTTCCATCAAACAGTTCGACGTCCTGGGGCAGGTAGCCAATATGTGCGCCAAGACGTTCTTGGTCCCATTGGTCAAGCGAGGCGTCGTCCAGCCTCACCGTGCCGCGAAGTGGCTGCCAGACGCCCACCAGCGCGCGCACAAGCGTGCTTTTGCCAGAACCGCTCGGGCCGACAACGGCCATTCCCGTCCCTGCAGCCAGGCGGAAGCTGACATTGGCTACCGTCGGTTTTTGCTGGCCCGGTGGCGCTATAGTCAGGTCCTCGACCGCAAGCTCCGCTTGGGGGCGCGGAAGTTCCATATGTTCGTCCCGGTCAGGAAAAGCGGCCAGGGCCGTTGCCAGTTGCGAATAGCTTTGCCGGAACGCGGCGAAGCCTCGCCAGTTCGCGATAGCGGCGTCAACAGGAGCCAATGAGCGGCCCAGCAAGATGGAGGATGCGATGATCACACCTGGCGAGGCTTCGCCTCCTATCACCAGGTAGGCACCCAGTCCAAGAACGCAGGACTGCAAGGCCAAACGCAGTGCCCTAGAGAGTGCCCCGGTGGCGCCGACGACGTCGGAAAGCCTCTCTTGGTGCCGCAGATATGCGTTATTGATCTCGCCCCAGCGGTGGGCAAGCCGTGCGGAAAGGCCCATCGCGCGTACGACTTCCGCGTTGCGGCGTCCGGATTCGGCGAGATTGCGTTGCGACACCAGCGTCTCGGACGCGCGTGTCACCGATGTGCGGCCAAGAACTTCCGCCATGACCGTGAGCAGCACGACAATGATCGCACCGCTTGTGGACAACAGACCGAGCGCAGGATGCAGGAAATAGATGATCAGCAGGTAAAATGGAATCCACGGAGCGTCGAATATAACAGTCGGCCCCATTCCGGAAAGGAAGCCGCGTAACTGATCGAGATCACGGAGGGGCTGTATCCGGTTCGCATCCTGCCCGCCAATGAGCGGCAAGGACAGCGAGAGGCCGAACACCCTCTGCTTCAAATTCCTATGGACACGATTGCCCACTCGAACCAGCAGGCGCAGGCGCACGAAATCCAGCAGCCCGTAGACCGCGTAAAGACCCAGCATTCCGATCGTGAACCCGACAAGCGTCGGAACGCTCTGCGAAGGTAAAACGCGATCGTAAATTTGCAGCATATAGACCGAGCCGGTCAGGGCGAGAAGGTTTATGACTGCCGAGAAGACGCCGACGCCCACCAGGCCAGGCACGGTCCCAAGCATTGCGCCTCGCAGATCCGACGAACTCCTTCCACCAGGGTTCATAGGTTTCGACCTCCCGTGAGAGATCGTTGCGCAAGCTCACTGGCCCCACTGGGCACCGACAATCTCTTGCTGTTCAGGAGCGTATCCCCTTGGCTTTCTAATATTACGCCCCACTAACATGCTTGGACTTTAGTCAAAATGTAGCAAAATCGTGGCGCTGCCCTCAGAAACCCGGAACCCACATGTTAAATCGGGGGAAAACTGCCGTTCCATGGTATTTGGGCGGGGCTTCATGCCGGGCGGAGCGGCCCAAGAAAACCGCCCCCTGCTTTTTTCGGGGCACTTTCGCGCTTTAGCGCTTCCTCGCAACAACTACGAAGTGTTGCGCCATCTGGCCAGGAACGCAAAGCGTTCTGCAGGCCTTCTCGACAGGCTGCATCATCATTTCACAGAACCCTGGCAACAGATTTCCCGGCCGAGGCAGGTAACCGTACGGTATCGTCTGCTCGACGGTGAATCCCGAGGCAGCCAGGAGGGCCTTGAACCTCGCTGCGCTCAGCGTGTTGCGAATTGTGCGTCCAGACGCTCGATTGAGCAGCCGGCACGCCAGGCCGACGGGCGACGTCGCATTCATGTGAACGTTGCACACAAGCCGCCCGCCATCTTTCAGGTGCTCATTGATCGCCTTCAGTGCATGCCATTTCAGTTCATCCTCTGCGTTCAGGAAAAAACGAAATGCCGTTACCACATCGAACGTCATACCGAGCTGCTCCCTTGTCAGGTCGACGTGACGCAAACTCACATTGGGCGGTACTTGCGCGCTGTCGAGCATCGTTCTGGAAACGTCGGCGCCAACCACCTCGCTGAAGAGGCCGGCGGCTACCTCGGCGATGCGGCCTGTTCCGCATGCGAAATCGAGGCAGTTTCGGCTAGCTCCGCTCAAGGGGCGAAGAACGTCGAGGATCAGCGGCTTTTCGATGTTCTCCCAAAGCGCGCCATAATAGCCGGACCTGTGTGTTTTGTTGTAATGTTGGCCGTAGCCGGGCGCGCAATGGCTGGTCCTGTAGCCGTCCGACACGAAGCCGCCCTGCGCATTGCTCTCCTTGCTAGACGTAAATTCCTGCCAATTTCCGGACTCACCGGCGCGCGACCTGGACCGCACAATTCGCGCTGACGGCATATGGAAAGCATAACTTGACGACTGCGTCACCTGATCCGCGTTCGTTGAGGGTGTCAGGGTCGCTCCCTGGTTGAAAATGCGCCTCACCTTGGATCTCCGTTCAGTTGGGTTCGCCCCCCGATAGAACAGTAAGCTCCGCACGGACTGCGGCTGACGCCCTATTGGACTGCCACACTTTGCAGTTCACTGCTGAATCTGGCTTCGACAGTATCCCCCGGCAGCACAATCGCATCTTCGTCAACCAACAGCTTGCGCCATTCATTGCCGATCTTGCGTACGATGGTCACCTGGGCCCGTACCGTTTCGCCGGCAATCGGCAATGGCTGTGTGGATGCTCCGGTCGGCTGCAGCTTCTCGCTGGCGGCATGGAGCCTGGCGGTGACATCCGCCAGCCGGGCGTTGGTGTCCTTCAGATCCGTCAGCAGGCCAATCCTCCTTTGATTGTCGTTGCGTTCGTGCTGTCTGACAAAGTCCTCCTGCTGGCGCCGCGCCCTCATCAGTTCGACCGAGGTTTGAAGCGCGCCGCTTGAAGATAAAAGCAACGCGCGCCTGACATCCGCGAGCCGGGTGTTGGTCAGATTGCCTGCATCGAATGCCTTCGTCACTCGCGCCAAATCTTGCTCATCCGCCTTCACGCTCTCGCCCTCGACTCGTTCGCGTTTCTGCAAAACGCCAATTTGCTCGGCAGCGTCCGTCCGGCCCTTCTCCAGAAAATCCTGCTCTTGCCGGAAATCACTCAGCGCAACCTTTAGCGCCTCTGCTTCAGCCTGAGCCATCGCGGCTACAACGCTCGGCGAAAGAGGTGATCCCTGTGGTGTCTTCTTGTCGAAATCCGCCTGGCCCTGAAGCTCGGCGCGAATGCGGGCAGCGTGAAGGTATTCTTTCGTGTAATCTCCCCAGAGCATTTCGTAATCGCGCTTGAGATCGACCGGATCAGGCCCGGCCTGGCCCGCCCGTGATCGCAAAAAACTGAAGCCGCCGGAAACGGCCAGCGCCTGCCGTACAGTCATGAGCGGACGGTAGGCCTGTTGTCCTGGGGTGAGCACATCGCCCGTTACATAGATCGGGCGATAGTCCGCTATGATTGCTGTGACATCGTCGGGCTCGACAGTAACTGTCTGCTCCCGCCCGTCAGTCAGACGCACGTGAAAAATCTTGCTTGGCAAGAGCTCTTGCATGCGCCTTTGCAATTGAGACGCCGTCAGGCCTGCGACCATGATCATCCCCGCCTCCGGAAGGGCAATATTGCCATCCATCTGGACTACGGCGCGCTGCGTCCGATCAGGGATCGGCGCTATTCCTATCTCGACCGTATCGCCAGGTGAGAGTTGATAGGGCTCGACCTCGCCTGCGCAAGCCATCGAGGTTAGCGACATCATCACGACTGCGCCAAGAACGTATCGTCTACTGAAGGTCATTTGCGACAATCTCCTTCCGGTCGAACACCGGCTTCAAAGGCCATTCAACACGAGTAACGAAATCGTATACCGGGCCACCGGGCACGCCCCAGTTGCTGGACCAGACCACCTGGGTGCCGTCTGGAGACGGAGAGGCATGCGTCTCGCTCCAGTAGTCGAAGGGCGCGTTGTGCGTGTCTGCGACACGGCGGACCTCTCCACTGCCGTCTAGACGCAGCGCAATGACTTGCTGAGCGTAAGGCGCCCAATCGGGGTGCTGCGATAGTTCGGCTGGCGTGCCGCCATAACTCAGAAACACCCAGCCGGGCCTGCCGAGCGACCTGAGTGACGCATGCATGGCCTCGCCATATTTCATCAGCGAGGTAGCCTTGCCATCAGCCAAGCGGCGCTTGATCACCTGATATTTGTCAGGATCCGATTTGCTGATCCCGACATAGATTTCGCTTCCGTCGGAATCGACCGTCATGTCGCCATGGCCTGGTCGATGGTGCTCCATCCACTTCTGGCGCAATATGCCGTCTATGGAGAAGACGAAACTCGCTTCGATTCCGTCCGGTAATTGCTGGGAACACAATATGTTGATTCCGAGTGGTGAGATTGAGCAGGAGCCGGTTGTTCCCGGGAATTCGGCAAGATCGATATCCGGGAATTTCTGCCGTAGCTTGAGATCGTAGGCAAAGACCACCGCTCGGCCGTCATTGTTCGTTGCACGCACCGCAATCCGGCTGCCGTCGCGGCTCGGATTGCCTTTGTTGGGTCCAAATTTGAGGTTGGAGTACGCTCCGGAGGCGAACACGACGTCCTCATGATCGGTACGTGGGGCCCATGTCGCAATCTGCCGGCCCCCGACGCAGATCATCAACTCGGGATCGGTGGGATGCCATTCGCATTCGGTCGCGCGGTTGCGGTGGAACAAAGGCAAGTAGGTTTGTCCGTCGAGAAAGCACAGGCCACCGCAGCCATTGGCGATCAGGAGCAGGCTCTGGTCGGCATTCCAAGCCTGTGCGCTTGAGTAACGGTGGGTGCAGTACTTCTTCCCGCATACACCCGCCCGGCCGAGAACGCCCGGTCTGGTGATCCGTGCGAAAACCATGCCAGACCAAGGATCCCTTGTTTGGCGCACATAGCCCGGCAGGTTGTTCACGACCGCTGTGGCCGCCACCTCCGCTGCCTTGCTTTGACGGCCGCCGGCAACGTTGATGTTGGGAGATATGGCACCGGCAGCCAGCAACAGCGCCAACGCATGACGGCCGCCCAGGGTCATGTCATGTAACCCACTTCGCGCCGTACCCGGCCTTCACTAAGGCGCTCGCGCCACCACGTGATTGTTCGCTCCAGCCCATCGCGCAGGCTGGTCTGTGTCCGCCATCCAGTCTCACGTTCAAAGCGCGAGGAATCGGCGAGCAAGGCGCGAACTTCGGAATTTTGCGGCCTCAGGCGGCTTTCATCACGACGGACCGGCTTTTTGCAATCGGTCAACTCAAGAACAATGGCCAATACGTCCGAGACGGTCGCAGCGCGTTGGCTGCCAGCGTTGTAGGCGTGGCCGAACTCGAGCTGGGCGAGACCTGCGGTCAGGAACGCTGTCGCGGTGTCTTCGACATAGGTCAGGTCGCGGATCGGGCTGGTATCCCCGACCATGATCGCAGGACATTTCGGGTCGAGGACTTGCCGGATAATGGTCGGCACGATGGCGCGCTCACTCTGGCGCGGGCCATACGTGTTGAAGGGTCGCATGATGACCACAGGGACATCGAACGACCTGGCGTAGGACTCCGCCATCATGTCGGCGCCGATTTTGGATGCCGAATATGGTGACTGTCCCTGCAGGGGGTGTGTTTCGCCGATCGGCATGGTTTGGGCAGTTCCATAGACCTCGCTCGTCGAGGTATGGATCACCCGCTCCGTCTCCCATAGGCGCGCCGCTTCGAGGACATTCACCGTGCCCAGGATGTTGGTTTCCACATAGGACTGGGCAGCGGCGTAGGAGTATGGAATCGCAATAAGCGCCGCCAGATGAAAAACCGCGGCTTGGCCGCGCATGATCCGGTTAAGGAACGCACTGTCGCGGACGTCACCACGGACGAGCCTCAACTGGCTGCGGATGGTGTCCGGCAGATCGTCTAGCCATCCATGGCTGTCAAAGGAATTGTAAAGGGCAAGGGCTGTGACATCTGCCCCGTTGCGAACAAGCGCCTCCGTGACATGCGAACCGATGAATCCGTCCGCGCCGGTCACCAGGACTTTCTTTCCATTGTAGCTCATCACTGCGCATTCCCTTGGCTGTTTGGAACGCTTCCCTTGGATATTCAAACGTCGATCGGCGGTACCGGAACCCAACCGACCACTGCCAGCACTCCCCGCACCATCCACGCGAGGTCGGAGACGATGGTGCGTCGCGGATAATACGAGAGGTCCAGTGTTGCCTTGGCGGGGAACATGACCTCCCGGTAGAACACGATCGGATCCACGGATTGGGGGAAGTAATGTGCTTCGTGCCGAAAAACGACCTGGGCTGGACCCAGCAGGCCTGGCTTGTATTGCAGCACGGCCCTAAGCTCGCCCCGGAAACAATCGGCGAAAGCCAGGCTCTCGGGTCGTGGACCGACGATCGCCATTTCGCCTTTGAGGACATTCCACAGCTGCGGTAGTTCGTCCAGCTTCGTCGCTGCGAGAAAGCGGCCAACGGTGGTCATGCGTGTATCGCCCACGACCGTCAGCGCAAGGCCTTGAGAGCCGCAGTTCACACCGAATTTGCGAAATTTGTACATGCGGAAGGTTCGGCCGCCGGCCCCGATGCGGGTCTGAGCGAACAAGATCGAGCCACCGCCCTCGAGCAGAAGCGCTCCGGCGATCAGCAGCATCAATGGCGCCAATGCGACGGTAGCGATGCCCGCCACCGCAAGATCGATTGCGCGTCTCGCAAAGCCGTGATCAGGATTTGGAACGAACATCCGGTGAAAGGCAGGGTCTAACGCATTCATGCAGCAGTTCCTCTTTGGGCGCCTGCTTTGAGCGCGCCTGTTTTGAGCGCGGCTGCCAGGGCAGCCACGACTGATTCGGCGGCGGCGGAAGTGATCTGGGGGTGCAGCGGAATTGTGAGCTCTCGCTCAGCGAAATCCTCTGTTCGGGGCAAACTCACGCCGGGAAAGCGCTCGCGGTAGAACGTCATTTGGTGCACCGGCGGGTAGTGGATGGTGGTCTGTATGCCCTGTGTCCGCAGCTCGTCGATGACATCCTGCCGGCTCGCGTAGCGCGGCAGGACGATCGGCATGATGTGGTAAGCCGACGTCCGGGGTTCGCTAAATGGAATGACAATGGCTGGGCAACGGTCCGCGATCAGGCGTCGGTACAAGACAGCTATGATACGCCTGATTTCGTTCCACTCTTGCAGGTTCTGCAACTGAACCAGCCCTATTGCCGCTCGCATCTCGTCCATTCGGTAGTTGAACCCGAGCATCGTGACATCATATTGCGGCGTACGACTGTTCAGCCGCTGATGCGTCCCCGTGGTCATTCCGTGCCCGCGGGCCAGGCGAACCCTGTCGAGCAGATCGGGGTCACGTGCGATCACGGCGCCCCCTTCGGCCGTTGTCATGTTCTTGTTGCCATAGAAGCTGAACGCGGCCGCGGCGCCGAATGTCCCGACTTCCCTAAGCCCGGGCGCGTGCGCAGCGTCCTCGATGATATGCAGCCCGCGAAGCCGGGCGAACCGCTGCCATTGTTCCCGATCGGGGAGATACCCGGCGAAGTGAACGAGAATGACCGCTTTCGTGCGCGTCGTGCACCGCGCTTCGGCTTCCGCAACCGAGATCAACGGCACGTCGACGGACTCGATATCGACGAAGACCGGCGTCGCCCCTACATACAGCACCGCATTCGCCGTCGCCACGAACGTCAGCGAAGGAACCAGTACTTCGTCGCCAGGGCCGATGCCCAAAGCATGGAGGAGAAGATGGAGCGCTGCGGTGCAGGAACCAACCGCAACGCAATCTCGCGCGCCATGCATGCCGGCAAAGGCCTGTTCGAACTCTCGTACCCTGTCCCCCATCGTAAGCCAGCCGCTATCAATCACCTGCGACAGGGCTGCCTTCTCTGGCACGCCTAGGATCGGGGCGCTCACCAAGAGCATTTTGACCTCCTGAAAGCCTTGTTAGTGGCTAGACCTCTGCATCAGACTTTCATGCGGCTGCAGCGGCAGCCGCGACCTCGATTGAGGACGACTGATCTTCCCAGGCAATTGCCTGTGCATTCTGGAAGTCATCGACACGACCGATGTCGAGCCAAAGACCGTCATGCTTGTAAACATGCACGGTCGTGCCGCCCTGCATCATCTGCAGCATCAGGTCATCGAACCCAAATGGGATCCCGGACGGAATGAACCGCAGGACATCTGGGTTCATGCAGTAAATCCCCATGCTGACGAGATGGGAAAGCGTCGGCTTTTCCCGGAAGAGCTGGACGGTATTGTCGATCTCGTCGATGACCCCGAAGTCCATCTTGATATGACGGCACGCCGTGGCAATCGTAACGGGATCCCTATGCAAGCGGTGCGCGGCTACAAACCGGCTCAGGCTTAGATCTGTGAGGACATCGCCGTTCAGAACGACAAATGTTTCGTTCAGTTCATCCCTAATCAGAGAGAGAGGTCCGACGGTGCCGAGTGGCTCCATTTCCTGGGTATATTTGATCTTCAAGTTCCATTGCGATCCGTCGCCGCAGACGCTACGGATCAAATGTCCTAGATACCCTGTCGTAATATATACCTCTTCAATGCCGTTGCGCCGCAGCCACTTCAAAAGCAACTCAAGAACAGGCCGGGCCCCTATCGGCATTAATGGTTTCGGCAGGACCGATGTAAACGGTCGAAGGCGCGTACCCATCCCACCACATTGAATCACCGCTTTCATTCGATCCTCCTGATCTGCAGTTGGCTTTGTTCGGGATCGGTGTTCCATTGTCCGGCCAGGGCACCCCCTCAAATCCGGCCAAACCTCGGCGGCAATCCGAACATCATATGCGAAAAGGTATGTGACAGCCGGGGCGGCTGTCGTCGTGCATTCGAATGGTAGGGATTCAAAACGTTCAAGGTATTAGATGGCCACGAGATCAACAGCCTACAGAAGCGCGATTGGGCACTGATCATGACGCCGATAAAACGAAAGCAGTTGCTTTCAAGAAAGCTGCGATCCGCCAGGGCCGGACCGGCCTACAGGTCCGGCGACAGCGGGTGGCGACATAACAGATGCCACATGATTACGATGGTCCTGAACAGCTGGCTTGGACCCAGAGATGGGAAACCGGCATCGTTTTGCGGACAGGCACCGCACGCCAGGGTTAAAAATCTATGGATGAGCTTCGCAATTTAGTATTATATTAGACGTTCTGGATGTGCGTGGATGGGACGCTGCGGACATCACTGTGATGCGTTGACCAGTGGATGGCCGCCATTTTAGGACCACCACGGATTGTCGATCATAGGCGAATGGGAGGTTCCAGCGGGTTTTCTCGTCGGGAACCGAGTAACGCGTTGGGGTAGTTGCATGGCTCGGATCGTCATTGCCGACGATCACGGCTTATATCGGCGTGGTCTCCGGCTGGCACTCATGGCTGGAATTCCAAGCGCCGAAATATTCGAAGCTTCGTGTTTCGATGCCGCGGTCAATCTTTTAGAGGAGCAGGCGTCCATCGATCTTGCGATCCTCGATCTGAACATGCCTGGGCTGTTCCATCAGGAAGTGCTCAGCGACTTTATGGCTGCCTATCCTGACACTCGCTTTGCGATCGTTTCCGGGGATGATTCCCGCTCGGAGATACTGACCGCGCTTTCGATCGGACTTCACGGGTATATCGTCAAATCGCAGAGCGACGAAGAAGTCGTGCTGGCTGTAAACGAAATCCTCGCTGGCCGGATCTATGTGCCATCTCTCCTATCTCGAACGTCTGCCGACCAGAGATCGCATGCCCCCCCACCTCCGGTTCAAAATGCCAGCCGCCGGCACGAGGGCTCGGGCGACGTCGCTAGGCTGACGTCTAGACAGAAGGACGTCCTCAAGCTGATGGCAGAGGGGTACTCGAATAAGGAGATTGCCCGCAATCTGGACATTGCCGAGGCGACAACGAAAATCCATGCCGCAGCCGTGCTGCGTGAGCTTGGGGTTAGAAACCGTACCGAAGCAGCTGTGTTGCTCCAAAGCTGGCTTACGAGACAGGCGAGTTGACGCATGCCCCTCGAACCGGCCCGAGTTTGCTTGCAGGAAATCGCAGCAAAGGGCCCACACCATCGGTTAATTGGTCGGCTTCGACTTGGAGGGGCTCTATTGCAGTCCAAATTCCTCAATTTCTTTGCGCGATACACGCAGCGAATATCGAAGGCCATCTTCGGTTATTTCCATATTCGGGGAATGCCCGACAAGCGGCGTGCTGTCCACACCGATTATCAGTGACCCGAACCCGCGGCGTACGACTTTTGAACTCTTCCGTCGGCCCGATTCCACCCAATCGAACACGAGGTCGTCGCCTTCGTCCTCGGATGCAAATCGCCACTTAACTTCGACCTTGCCATTCGGGTCACCCAGCGCACCATGTTTCACCGAGTTTGTCGTCAACTCGTGAAGGATCATCGCCAAGCCCTCGGCGGCGCCGCTTGGCACAGTGAGGGAAGGTCCACTGATCGTAATGTCGCGTGTCTCCTTGAAGGGCTGCAATTCCCGGTCCACGAGTTCATGGAGCATCCCTGACAGGTTGGCATGACGAGAAAGGATGCGATGGGTCGCCTCCAGTGTTCGAATCCAATCGATCAACATCTCCTTGTATTTGGCAACATCATTGTCGGGAGTATCGATCATGTTGACCAGAGCTCTAATCACTGGAAACACATTGCTGAACCGATGGCGCTCTTCGCGCATTATGCGCTCGCGTCTCTTTACGGCGGCGCGAAGCAAAGTTGTTTGTCGACGTTCGGTCAGATCCGCCGCCACCCCGATGCGCATTTTGCGGTCGCCGTGCTCTTCCTGCCGTCCACGCAATGCAATCCAGCGTGTGTGACCATCCACTTGCCGGACGCGAATCTCGACGTCAAAGTTCAATGCCGATGAAGGCTTTGCCGAGGCGGACAACTTCGGCCAGTCGACGGGATGGATTACGGCCGAGAGTTCTTCCAAGCGGCGGACTGGGGCCGGAGGCAGACCAAGGATGTCCCAGAACTTGCCGGAGCCGGCGACTGTCCCATCCTCAATGTCTATTTGCCATGTGCCCAGGCGCCCGGCAGATACGGCGAGATCGAGCCATTCCTTCTGAGCCCGAAGGGCCTCGCGTGCCGCTTGTCGCTCGGAAATATCGTCAACCACCACGAATACGCTCTCATTTGGCGCCTCGTCCGGCCGCGACGAAGACAGGGCCAGGTGAGCCCAAAATGCCGTGCCATCCTTGCGCAAAACGCGGATATCCGTCGCCGACGCGGTCCCATTGCCCAAATCTTGCAAAAGCTTCCGCACAGTACCTCGATCGTCGGGGAAAATGAGTTCCTCCAGCTCCAGTTGGGCAAGTTCCTTGTGCGCGTAGCCGGTCATCTCCAAAAGCCGTCTGTTCGACTGCAGCAGTTCGCCATGGCGATTGGTATTAGCAAAGCCCAAGGCGGCAGCATCGATGGCAGCGAGCCTCGCTTCTGCCACCCTGAGCGCGCCGTGCAGATCTTGTCGCAGGCGGTGGAACACGGTTGCGATCAGGCTACCCGAACCCAGAAGGAAGACGGCCCCGGTCCAGTCTCGACCAGTGAGGTGACCGTCCAACAGGTGTCGCATCCACAAGCCGGCGACCGCCATCAGAAGCGTTGCTGCGATGGCAACAAAACGGCCCTCAAGATACACGATGACAACGGTTATGGGGATAAACGCAACAAGCGGCAACGGCTGGCCGCCATATACCGTACTTATCGCCTCGAATGCTATCGATGCTGCAAACACCAAAAGCGAAGCTAGATGAGCCCACGTAGTGCTCGACACATTCGATTTGAGCCAGCGCAGGTCCGAACCCATGCGCAAAGACTACAACTTTCGGTCTAGTCCGTCGAGACTAGGCCGAAGGGGTGGCACCTAATCCCAATGCCCGATTGCCATGACTTTGCCGGCGAATAAAATCATGGTGTCAGGAGCGCTCTTCAGAAAGATATATCCAAGAGACGCTGCGGAAAAACCATTCGCAGATTTCTCGCAGTATGTGGAAATTCAAGTTGAAGCAGCAACTTCATCAGATTTGATTTGCGTCAGTAGCAATGGGTTGGGTGGAAGCGATGACACTGATTGAAACGCGAAACGATGCGCTTGCAGGCAGGCAATACATTGTATTGAACGATACCCGCCACGAAAGGCCGATAAGCCTTGTGGACCGACCGGACGCAAGGGTCGGCGGATCTCGACGACGCAGCCTGGAATCCATCACCGGCATGCTTGATCGTATGGGTTGCGGCTATCTCGTCCTGGACCGAGACAAGAAAGTAATAGAATGGAACGCTGCCGCTCGGGACACCCTCGCACGCCAGGGCGAAGCAACTGATACAGCCGTCGAGCTTGCTGCCGGGTTGAGGCGGCTGGTCGCGAATGTTCCGGTCCACCTCCAGCCGGGCTCACTCTCATGGGTAGTGATCCACAGCAGAGGCGACAGGCCGGTGACCATGAACGAGACGGGCGTCGTTACACCGGACGGGACAACCGTCGTCGCATTGCTGGACCGGGATAACAAATCGGCGGCCAACCCTCGCACGTTGCAAAGGATGTTCGGTTTGACCAGCGCGGAAACGCAGTTGGCGCTACGCCTCGCCCATGGCGACGCGCCCCTGGAGATCGCCCGTAGCTGGCATCTCAGTCGCACGACTATTCGCTCTCAGCTCGCCTCGCTGTTCGCCAAGACCGACACGAGGCGTCAGGCGGAACTAGTGGCTCTTTTGGGGCGCATTTCGGTTTTGCCATGAGAAATCGACTGCTGTCTGCATCCGCTTTGATTCAGACAGCGGCGGCCCGCATTGAGCGCGCTGTCGCGTAGATCACAAGGCCGGCGGCGCCATTTCCGATCGTTCAAGCGCTGCCGAGATAGCGCGGAACGCGGAACCTGGAAACGGGAGTGACTTGCCATGGCCGAAGCAGATTCGAAGGTCAACAAGCTGGCGGATATCGTTCACGCGCTGCAGGATGGTGCTGCGTCGAACGTTACGCACACGGGGCCGATCATCGTCACGGGCGCCGCTGGGTTCATCGGATTTCATGTTGCGTCACGCCTTTTGCGGCTCGGCGCCGAGGTCATCGGCGTCGACAACTTCACGCCTTACTACGACCTGAAGCTGAAGGAGGCGCGATTTACACGGCTCTGCGCCGAGCCGAGGTTCACGCCGAAGCGCTTCGACCTGGCGGACCGGTCGCTGGTGAAAGCGCTGTTCTGCGAATTCCAGCCATCGCACTTCGTGCATCTGGCCGCCCAGGCCGGGGTGCGTCATTCGCTCGTCGACCCGCATGCCTATGTGGAGTCAAACATAGTCGCATTTCTCAACGTTCTGGAGGGCTGCCGACACGCGGGCGTCAGCCATCTCGTTTATGCCTCGTCGAGCTCCGTATATGGCGCCAATCGACGCATACCCTTTTCCGAGCATCATGGTGCCAATCATCCGGTGAGCTTCTACGCCGCCACCAAGGCCGCCAACGAATGCATGGCGCATTCCTACAGCCATCTGTTCGGCTTCCCCGTAACCGGACTGCGCTTCTTCACCGTCTATGGCCCCTGGGGCAGGCCCGACATGGCAGTCTATACTTTCACCCATGCCATCGCCGAGGGCCGAACGATCGAAATCGCCAATGCCGGGCGCGTATGGCGGGATTTTACCTATATCGACGACATCGTAGAGGGGGTTGTTCGCGTGCTCGCCAAACCACCGTGTCAGGATCCCGGTTGGGACGGTCGCGCTGCCGATCCTGCCACCAGTTCGGCGCCATATAGGCTCTACAATATCGGCAATGATCGGCCGGAAGAAATCAACCATCTGATCGCGCTCATCGAGACGGCCCTTGGTCGCCGCGCCGTTCGCGTCAACGTACCTTTACCGCCAGGTGACGTCCTGGAAACCCGCGCCGATGTCAGGGACCTCCGCCGCGCCGTTGGCTTCGCACCGGCGACAACACTGGAGGACGGCGTGCAACGTTTCGTGGAATGGTATCGGGAATTCCATGCACGCCCTGTGGGGCAGGTGCGACCAGCTGGCCTTCCGGCAACGGCATAGTGAGCACAACGCCGCCATTTCCTTGGTGTGACAGGGTGGCGGCTCGCCTTCAATCTGTCTTGGGATACGCCGGCACTGGAAGGGGCCCAAGCTGCCGTCCTGTACTGTGCCCGACCCCCAAAAGGCGCCGCGCATAGCGGGTGAGCGGCTTCTCGAACAGACGATGGGTGATAAATGCCACGCCGAGGGTTATCGCCAAGGCCGAACCGATGAAGGCCCACGGACCGAGCACAAAGATCAACCCTGTACGCCAGAACAATATGCGCATGGCGCGGATCACGAATGGATGCATGAGGTAAAGAGCGTATGACGCATCGCCAACGCCAGCGGCCCACCTCGCCGCCACGCTGTCATGCCTCAGTTTACCCGGCGGTGCCAAGGCAGCACTCCAAACAATTAGAGACGCCGGAATGCCATACACGACAGAGCGACCAAAGCCGGCCGAGATATCGGGAAACGCCGCCGCAAGCATCAGGGCACCCAGTCCCGTTGCGGCGACACAGGCCCTGATTGGGCCGGAAGGCCGCAGGCCCGAGGCGCACATGACCCCGATCATCGCGCCGAAAGCGAATTCGAGGATGATCGGATTGGTCCAGAAACCCCAAGGCTCTGGCAAAGGAGCCGCAAGAGCGCCCAAGAGCACCATCCCAACCAGGATCGTGAGCAGGACCGTAACTGCCCACCGCATGGGCAGCACGATCGTCGCCGTGAGCAGCACGTAAAACAGCATCTCATAATTGAGCGTCCAACCCAACTCGTAGACCGGCTGAACGACGCCGTCAGGGCGACTGGCCGGAACGAATAAGTAGGATTCGACTACAAACCTGAAATCGACGTAGCTCTGGTTGAGAAGATTTGGGGCGGCCACCGCTACCGCAATGTAGAGCGAGGTGAGCGCCCAATATAGCGGGACAATTCGCGCGATCCGGCGGGAAATGAAGAGACGCGCGCCCCCGGGCTTTGCGAACAGCTGTCGCGACGTATGCACCATGATAAGGCCGGAAATCACGAAGAAAATATCGACTCCAGCGCTCCATGGTATCGGATTCCAGCTCTGAAAGGTGCGGCCGGCCTGTAATTCCAGGGTGGCCGCATCATGCTGGGCGTGTCGCAGCGCGACCGAACTAGCCGCGAGGGCGCGCAGGACCTGGACCTGGGTGAGGGTTTCGCGTTGGCTGCGCTCGACAGGCGTCGATCTCTCCGAGCGACGGCGCACTGCAGGCGCCGAGGCGCTCGCCATTCGGGCTTGTTCCATGGATGCTCCGCAGATTGTGAGCACACCCTGGGGCGCCTCCGAAACTGATGCATCCTTCAAATGACGGACACAGCCCGCGAAGTATCGGCTGCCCGCGCGGGTGTCCGGAACAGAGATACGCCGAAGCGTCTGTGCAGCCCTATGGCCTTTGTGCGATCCGGGCTTCGTGACTTCCTGCCCGAACGACGGCGATCACCGTAGCCAAAACAGTGCTCTCATTTGCTCGCCCTCAAGAACCAATGCCATTGACGGGCATCGACCGCGCTCGGCCTCATCGACAGCAAGGCAAAAACCAAGCCTGGCATGATTTTCAGTCGCTTGCGGATATAGACGGCCATGGCAATGCTCCAGATGCTCAGTGCAAGTGCCACACCCACCGCAGCGCCAAGCAGGCCGTACACCGCAACTCCGGCTGCACAGGCAATTATATTGGCCACAGCACCCGCTACCATCGTCGTTGCCGCAGCCCATTCATTTCCAGTCATGGTCAGGAGATTCTGTTGGGGCCCGCACAGCGCGACAAAGACATATCCCAAAATCAGAACCCGTGCGATCGGCGCTCCCGCGCTATAACCCTCACCGAAATAGCTCAAGAACGGCTCGACTATCACCATCATTGGGACGGCCACCAGGATGGCACCGCCAGCAGAAAGCAGGGTTGCGCGCGCGAACAGTTGTTGTAGGCCTCTGCGATCGCCTCTGACGTAGAGATCGGCTGCTGTTGGCGAAAACATGGTTGCCACGGCGATACGGGACAGGCCCACGAGCATCGCGACATTCAAGGCCAGCGCGAAAATACCCGCTTCAGCAATATGGCTTGTCCAGCCCAAAACCAGGACTCCTGCCCGACTGACGAAAACATCGAGCCCAGTGATGAGCATGAGCGGGGGGACGGCAAGCCACCATTCCCTCGAGGCATAACTTGGCTTGGCGTGTCCCAGGCCGGGTGGTTCAAACCTCCTCGCGATGATGAACACCAGCGCCGCTGTGAAAGCGGAACTCACAAGCACCGCCATCGTCACCGAGGGCGCATCCACTGTTCGAAATCCCGACAATGCCAGGAGCGCTACCAACACGAGCAGGAGTCCGTCTCGCATGATGCGCTCCGGCAACAACGCCGAGACAACGCCGCCGAAAGCACGCACAAGCGTGGCTCCGAGAGCATAGGCCGTAACCAAGGGCACAGCCATCATGCCGAGCACGATGCTTGTCTCAAGCCCTCTTTCCGTTGGATCTGAAAGGAACAGGACGGACGCAGCGCCGATCATCCCGAACAAGGTTGCCGCTATCAGCGATCTCTGCAGCGCAAATCTTATCACGCCGCGGGCCAGATCAAGCCTGCCACTGGCCCTATAGGCCGGGAGGAAACGCAACAATGATACATTAAAACCAAGCGTTGCCAGATAGGCGAGCACTGACGTCCAAGCCTGAACGTAGGAATAGATGCCGTAGTTGTGAGGTCCAATAAGGCGTGCAATTGCCAACTGGGCAAGACTGGTCAAACCAGCGCCACCAATATAGATCAGCAGGGCGAATATGCTTGCCCAAGCGAGCCGCGAGCCCATGTCCTTGTTGCGCGGCGGTGCGGTTGCTGAACCAGTTACATCTGCGCGATGAGCCGGCAACTCAATTTGCTTTTCGCTGACCGCCCTATCGAAGCGCGACAATGCAGAAAGTATTTGTCTCTCAATCCGACAAATACTTTTAAAGGTCGATGGACCATCGGTGTTTTCGACGGAGATGATTTCCCGGCCAGATGTTGTCAGGAGGTCATGCATCGCTTCAAAAACGGCGAACGAGCGCATGTTCACGTTCAAGTCGGCCTCGAAAATCCGTTCCGCCGGCGGCTCAAGCTCCATCCGCCGACGAAGGCGACTTTCCACGACCGCAGCTGGCACCAAGAGCCTGACGGTGAGATCGGCCGCCGGTGCGAGGCTGAGCGCCTTTTCCAGCGCTCTGGGGTTGGTGCTCCCATTAAACATCGCAAGCGAACCAATCGCTTGAACATATCCTTGATCGAAAATTATAATTTCGGGCGATTGCTCAGCAGACTTCCAGCAACGCGAAAGGTGCAGGATGTATCGCCAGATTCGCGCGCGCCAAATTCGGTTTCTTGGCGGTATCATCCTCACCATTGCAAAGGAATTGGAAATATCATCGGCTCGCCCTGCCGAAAAAAGCAGTATTCTGGAGGTTGAAAATATCGCCGATACGATCCTTGATATGAATAGCAAGATTCCGAGGTCATATTTGGCGGCCCTGGTGCTTGGCTTGTAGCTGAGAGCGACCTTGGCGTGATAGCCTTTCCCGCGCAGCTGCTGCGCAAGCGCATGTGCGAAGGTTGTTTTGCCGGATCCTGGAGGTCCGAAAAATTCAATGATCATCGTGTAGCTGGCTCGATTTAGGGGCGCGATCGCTCCCTGGAGCTTCTGTTGAAGATCGCACACGCATCTTCAAACCCTCTCCAACAGAAGATCGGCGTTGTCTCCGAGCCTGGAGCCGGCTAGCCTCTTCAGGTTCACCCGGGTGAGCACACTCCCTACTGGAACGGTGGCGGATCCGCCGGCCCCTATTGCATCCAGAGCACCACGGGCAATGCTGCGCCTCGTCCTTGCCCAGCGAACGGCAAAAAGCACCGAATCGGCCCAGCGCTTAAGCAGCCTGGTTTCAGGCCCCCCGAGGCCCAGGGGACCGTTCATGATGACCACGTCGTAGGCCGAACGCAGCTCCTCGGTGAACTGGCATTTGTCGACGGTGGACAGAAGCGTCAGGAGATCATCGGAAGGTGCTGGAGCGGCCATGAGGTCGATACCGATTTCCGGCATCCTCGTAATTGCATCCTTCAGCACGCAACGTTCATTCACATAGTCGCCGAAGGAGTTCCGGGCCTTGTCGGTGCTGAATTCACCACGAAACCCGTTCGTGAGCCGTACATCCTTGCGATCGAGATCGAGGAAAAGCACTCTTCCTCCCAGCCGCGTTGCCGCCAGCGCCAGGCTCCATGCCAACTCGGTCTTGGCATCGTCCTGGATGCTGGACGTCACGAGAATGATATGCGGCGGCTGCCCCTTCCCCTGAGTTGGCGCCGCAGTGACGAGCAGCGAAGTCACGGCGCGGCTGAACGGCAAGTTCTGCTGGCTCAGAACCAGATGCCGCAGCTTTCTGGCGTTAAGTCCCGCAACCCTGGGAAGCAGTCCTACGCACGGGACCCCAAGCTCGGCCTCGGCTTCGGCTTCACTGCGCAAGGTTTGGTTGAAACCGTTGCGGACCAGGACAATGACCGCCCCCATGAGACCAAAGACGACCATGCCGGGGGGAATCAGGAAAATTGGCGACAATGTCATGGGGGTCGACGGCGGCCAGGCGGTCGAAAGGACCGCTACGCCTGGGGAAGGAGCGGCGATGCGACGTGTCAAGTCCTGCTGCCGGCTCAGGAGTTCGTTGTAATGCTGCGTCACGATGGCTACCCGAGGCTCAAGGGAACGCAGCCCCGAAAGTTGGCTCGCCGTGTCGGCCACGGCCGCGTCGAGCATCGCTTTGCGACTTTCAAGAGCCGTAGCCTGGGACCGGTAGACATTTGCCTCGGCAGCGATTCGGGCAACGCTTTGCTCCATTTCGCGGGCGATCGCGTTGCGCAGATCGCCGTCGGCGGCGGCACCCGACTGGCGTGTCACTAGGTCCGTCAACACGGGCGACCCGATTTCTTCAGCGATGGCCGTGACCGGGGCGCCCGCCTTGCGCAGGTCCTCAATACGGCGAAGGCGCGCTTCCGACGCGGAAAGACTGGCTTTCGATAGGAATATCTGCCGGCCGAGTTCCGCTGTCTCACTGGCTGCGTTGTTGGCCGCAGTCTGATCGACGGCGCCATGCGTGAGCCGGTATGTCTCCAGCCGATCTGTCGCTTCGACAAGATCCCTTTGTACTTGCGGAAGGCTGGCGACTATCGAATCCAGATGAACCTGATCCGATGCTCGGCTTTTTTGTACCAGATCTTGAATGTAGACCTGGGCGAACGTGTTCGCGACAAGTGCCGCACGCGCCGGACTTGGATCGGTGAACCCGATGGTGATGACGCGCGATCGCAGCTCTTGTCCGACCCTCATTCCCTTGCGTAGCGCCTTCAGCTCGGGCGCGTCCGCTGCGTCCGGATTTTCCGCCACTGTCTTATCCTGTCTCCAGGCCCTGTTCAGGAGGTCGATGAGGAACGAGCCAGCCGCGGGCGGGACGGCATTGACGACGCTCTTTCCGTTACCGTCGACTGGTTGGGCTTTGCGCAGTGCTGCCAGGACCCGACGCAGGTGGCCTTGCGAGGAGAGCATCGTCAGATGATCATCGATGTTCGATTCCAGCGAGTCCTGGGCGGATGCCACGCCACCCGAAGCACTGCTGCTCGGGGCGTCGATAATGACCTGCGTCGTTGCCTCGAACAGCACCGGGCGGGTGAAGCCTGCCAGTCCGGCCAGGATGCCGCCCAGAAGGGCCATGGCAAGCAAGAACCATTTTCGCGTCGTCAGGATGATGACGAGCTGGTGGAAGGGTGACGATTGCGTTGGCTCGCGTGGCGGCCGCATCAAGCGCAGATTGGTTTCAAGTGTCCCAGCTTCCATCTGCTTGGCGCGCGGACGCCGGGCGCGGTTGGCTATGGAACCTTCCATCTCAATCCCCTGTCAGTTCGATATGGTAAGAAGGGTGCGTGGCGACCGTCGATGGCCGCATGGCTTCGTTGCGCCACGCCTGAAACATGAGCACCGGCCACAGGTCGCGGAAATTATCTTGGCTTCCATGCAGATGATTGCGCCAGCATGCGTCGACCTTCTCACGGTCGATGACCCCGTCCCCGGAGCGGCCGATCGTGGCAATTATATCGGTTGCCCAGCCGCGCAAGGGCCCTTTCAACCAAGTCCCGACCGGAACGTCGAAACCTTGCTTGGGCCGGTCGACCAGTCGGCGTGGTACATAACGATCAAGCAGTCGGCGAAGCAACCATTTGCCCTTCCCGTTTCGGACTTTGGCACGGGCTGGCAAGCGCCAGGCGAATTCAACGACGCGATGGTCCAGGATCGGGCATCGCCCCTCGAGGCTGCTGGCCATGGTGGCTCGATCGAGCTTCACCAAAATGTCGCCCGGTAGGTAGCCTGTCATGTCGGCGAATAGGAGACGCGAGAGCAGGCCGTCGAGCTTTGTCGTGTCGGTAGGTGCTGTCGACGGCTTGCGATGAACAAGGTCGTTGGCTGAAGATTTGGTCAGTTGCAGAAGGAGTTCGTCCTCATCTCGCGCCGCGAGCAGGCGGGCAAGGCGAGCCAGGCGGTCACCGCGCAAGCCATGCCGCATATTCGATGAAAGCGGCAGATTGCCGAAGATATCTTTCTGAGAGGCTTGGGCCAGCAACCCAGCCCCCGATGCCAACAGCCGGCGAAATGACAATGGCAGCTCATGCTGCTTTGTGAGGCGGGTTGCCAGGAAGTGTCGAGAATAGCCTGCGAAGCACTCGTCGCCACCATCGCCTGAAAGCGCCACGGTTACATGTTGCCGCGCGAGCCGCGACACCAGCAGCGTCGGTATCTGCGATTCATCGGCAAACGGCTCGTCCCAAATCCGGGGCAGCTCCGGAATGACCTCAAGCGCGGCGGCCGGCGAGAGATGAAGTTCCGTATGATCGGTGCCCAGATGCCGAGCCACCGCGGCCGCATGGGGAGCTTCATCAAACCCACCTTCGCCGAACGCTATGGTGAACGTACGAACGGGGTTTCGGGACTGTGCCTGCATCAGCGCGACGACAGTCGAGCTGTCGATTCCGCCCGACAGAAAGGCGCCCAGCGGCACATCTGCAATCATTCGTTGCTTGACGGCCAGGCGGAGCAGGCTGTCGAGCTCGGTCGCGAGGTCCTCGTCGCTGGCGGCTATCGGATCGCGCTGTCCCTTGCTGGCGACATCGGCCAGCGACCACCAAGGGTGAATGCGATGCGCAAGCGAACCGGTGCCGCGGGCGTCGGCGAATTGCGCCGCAGTGACCGACAGGATTGAACCAGGCGGCAGCTTGAACACGCCTTGCCAAATGCAACGGTCATCCGGCACCCAGCCGTTGGAAACCATCGTCGTCGCCGCATCGACATCGAGTTCCGGAGTGAAGCCTGGGAAGCAAGTGATCGCCTTCAGCTCCGAGGCGAAGACAAGCGCGTCACGTGTCAAGGCGACATAGAGTGGCTTCTTGCCCATTCGGTCGCGGGCAAGCTGAAGCGTTCGGTTCTCCAGGTCCCACAGCCCGAAAGCAAACATGCCAGCGAAGCGCGCGAGGGCTGCATCAAGGCCCCAGCTTTCGATCGCGCACAGCATGACCTCCGTGTCACTGGCGCCGCGGAAATGATGGCCCGCCCCTTCCAGTTCACGGCGCAGATCGCGAAAGTTGTATATCTCGCCATTGAAGGTGATGACATACCGACCGCTCGCGGAGAGCATTGGCTGGCGACCCGCTCCGGACAGATCGACGATGGCCAGTCGCCGGTGGCCGAAGGCTACCCCCCCTTCACGGCTCACCCAGAAGGCCTCACCGTCAGGTCCGCGATGACGAAGCGCCGTCGCCATCGGTCCGATGGCCCTAAGCGCACTTGCGTTGGGTGCATCGGGCGCCAACAAAATTCCGGCGATCCCACACATTCTAGCATCTCCTCTCGCGAACAATCGCGGGGATCGCTTCCGGCGTCCCAGCGACAAGGCAGAGGGTCAGACAGAACCACACGATCGGATGGCGGATGACCAAATGCGGAGCACTGAAGACGGCGATCGATGCCACGAGCGCCACCAGAGCATCCAGCTTCGCCCGCCAGGCGGACAACGCAGCCGAGCCGAAGATCCACATCAGGGCTAGAACCGAAATCAGGCCGCCCTGAGTGTAGAGATCCAGGATGGTGCTGTGCGCCTCGAAGGGCCGCGGCAAAAACTGTTGATTGACCACGGGGGGACTATCTAGGTGCGGGCCCGGACCCAGTCCAAGCGATCCCGATCGTGCCCCCTTCTCCAAGGCTGCATTCCAGAGGTAGAGGCGAAGCGCCGCGGTTTGGGCAGTCGCTTCCCCGCCCTTGTCTTTGGTCAGGCTCTTGGCGAAGTCTTCGGCGCTGGAGGCCTCGCTGAGGGCATAGGGCGCTATAGACAGGGCCAGCGGCAGGAAGCCAACGGCCATCAGGACGGCAAGCTGCCTTGAAAGGCTCGCCTTATTGCCGTCGCTCGTCAGCCAGGCCCGGACCCGCAGCCCGAGAAGGATCAGACAAGCCAGGACCGTGGTATAAAGGTAGGTATCGCTTTTTGTCAGCCTTCCGACGTAAACGGTGAATATGAGGCTGCATAGGGCAAGGCATCTTCCCCATTTATTGCTGGTGGTTGTGGCAAGATGCAAGGCCAGTGGACCGAGCAGGGCGCAGTAGAGCGCAAGCTGGTTCGGATTGTCGGACCATCCGCAGAAGCGGTCCCAGTACCAGGGCTCGACCCCAGCCTGATGGAGCCAGCCGAAGCCAAGCCCTACCTGAATGATGAAGCCCGCATTCGCGATAGCAACCATCCACCAGGCGATACGACGCAAACGGAAAGACGCGTTGGGCTCCGCAGCGGCCAGACAGGTGACGCACGCCAACAGCACATAGGCCAGCGTGTCGTGCAACAACGGATCCAGGAACAACGTGGTTGTCAGAAAACCGATGATGTAACCCACGCCCATGGCAAGCGCCAGGATCAGCCAGAAAAGCCCAAGCTTGGCCAGGGCCGGCGTAACCTCCAGTTGGCCGCCAGCAAGGATTCGCGTCATCGACAGCATTATCCAGAGCGTGAGGCACAGTTCGCTGTAGCCGAAGGGCAGCCCTGGGATGCTGAGTTGCGCCGCGTAGGACATCGCGACGCCGAAGGCCAGAAGCGCATCACGCATCATTGCCGCGCCTCACCCAGTCGATGGGGGCTTGGCACCGCCTCTTCCCTCGGATTCGCCTGCGCAGCTTGAACAAGCCTGCTGCGATATCTGCCACCCAGTATTGTCTTATACAGGTCGCAATACTGGTCGATCACCCACGACAGCGAGAACCGCTCCCGCACGAATCCGACGGAACGGCTGCCCATCGTCTTGCCACGGGCGGGGTCGGAAAGAAGATCGACTATCCGGGAGGCCAAGCCATCCGCATCGCGCGGCGCCACGAGATAGCCGTTCCAGCCATCCTCAACCACATCGTTGCAGCCCGGCATATTCGAGGCGACGATCGGCAATCCGGACAATCCCGCCTCCAGCAGGACACGCGGAATTCCCTCGCGATATTGCGTCGGAAACGCAAAGATATCCGCCATGCCAAGGAGGGCTGGAATGTCGCGCCTTGGCCCCAATGCGACAACGTGGGGAACATGGCGCTCGATATCGGCTCTGCTGACGGCAAACGGACCTTCGGAGTCTTGCGGGCCGACAAGTACGAAACGCGCGTTGGGCCTCTCGCGGATAACGCGAGGAACCGCCTCGATGAGGGTTGGAATCCCCTTCTGCCGCGTGAGCCGACCGACAAATATTATGACCTGGGCCGATTGTAGGCCAAGTTCCTCGCGCATCGTGGCAGCCGAAGGACCACGATACCTTGCCATCGAGAATGCATCGGGGTCGATGCCAGAACTCCGGATCAGTCGCCCTTTGCCGCGAGCCACCAGCCGATAGCGCTCGAAGAAGGCCTGATCATCACTATTCTGGAAGACGGTCATGGCTGTCCAACGAGACGCCACCCCCTGAAGGCCGCAAAAGAAAGGACGCAATGCCAGGGCCCGCGGCTCCCGCGACGAGAATGTCCAACCAAGCCCGTTGATGGTGCGAACGACGGGAACGTGCCCGCGCACCGCCAGTGGAGTTAGGAGATTGGGCTTGGTGTCGAAACTTTGAATGATGTCCGGACGCAGTTCGGACATCAGTTCACGGATCGCGCCGACAGCACCCCATTCTGCACCGCCGCTGCCAAAGCGGTCGAACCCGAATCGGCGATGGGCAATGCCATGGGGTGAAAAGGCGGCTCCGAGATCACTCGAAACGGCAGTGACTTGAAAACCCCTTTCGCGAAGCGCCAAAAGAAACGGGATTCTTAGTCTATGATCCTCGCCGCCAACGCAAACCAGATGCGGACTCATCCTGTCGCTCCTGGATGCGATCCCAATCTCGTAAAACAGCTGACCCTATCCGCGGTTTCCATGGCCGGTTTCATCGCCCCTGAACACACAACAGCCAGTCCCACGCTAGGAGCAGGCTTTCGTGCTGTCCTCGTCTGTTTGCATGAAGCAAGCTGATCAACGATGCGGCAATGCAGCCACAATCGCTGTCGCCTCGGTCAGTGCGTTGGATCATCCGGTCTGACGGTGCAACGACGACACGTTCGCGTACGACACGGCGGGCCGGATATTTAGAAAAAGAGGGCTGTGTTCGACGGGGTCCGCGCGCTCGCGTTCTCTGCCCGCCTTCTCACGCCGGATCAACATCGCACCCAGATGGTGTGATGACTCGCACCGGCAGTTCTCCCGACCGCTTCGTCTGGAACAGGCTTTCACCCGGTCTTTGGATACGGTCGGACCACCAGCCGCCTCTTCCTGCGGATGGGCGACCGCGTTGCCATGCTCCCCGTCATTCGGACCCGCACGCCCGCCTTTCGGTTGAACCCGGCGGGATCCAGTTCAGTGCCTCTCCGCAATTGCCAGCGGCGAGCGCCTCGCATGACCTTGCGGACATTTGGCGCCGAGGCTTTGCTCACGAGGAGCATTGAGCGGCTGCAATGGGAGGGCTTCGCCAGGACGCGATTCTTTTGCGGTCTGAGCTCGAATAAATCCTGCGGAAGCGCGCATTTGGGCGGTGGCTCGCGCAACCGAAGCGCGCATTGGCCGATTGCCGCCACTGCAAATGCGCAGGCGCTCCGGCAGACTTCGCTGCAACGCTTTCGTTGCAGGCTTGAGCGCCCGACATACTTGGATCATCTACAAACCTCTGACGCAAGCGTAGCATCGAGGCTGTTGTGTTTTCCGGACGATGATCAAAGATTCTATCAAGGGACGCCGGTATTTGATTTGTCGCTAATGGATCCTTTCCCTAGGCAGGTGTGGGGCGCCTACCGAATCGGACGAAGGGTATGTCAATGACAACACTCCATTACGCCTCGGGCGGGTCGGCCTCCGAGGTCGCGAAAGCCGGATTCAATCTTGTTGATGTATCTTCCTTGGACCAGCTCAACGCCTTGCCGGCCGGCCAGAAAGGCCTGGTGTGGCTCAATGAAGCAGATGGTGCAACCTCCTCCTTTATCCAGAAGGTCACGCCCTTCATCGGCAATCCGAAAGTGTTTGGCTTCTTCCTCGTCGATGAGCCGGACCCGACCGGCAAATGGGGAACTTATGCCACCGCCGCTGATCTGAAGGCGGAGTCAGACTGGATCCACAGCCACCTGCCCGGCGCCAAGACCTTCATAACAATGATGAACATGGGGTCTTCCGCTAACCCCGACTTTTCAAACACCTTCAATCCTGCCAACACGCATATCGACTATTACGGCTTGGATCCCTACCCGGTACGGACCGGAACAAGCACGATTGATTACAACATGATCGACAGGACTGTGGCGGCGGCCGTCGCCTCGGGCATCCCGCTCAGTCAGGTCGTTCCCGTGTATCAGACCTTCGGCGGCGGCGACTGGACGACCGACACGGGCGGTCGCTATGTCCTGCCCAGCGTTGCTCAGGAAAAGACCATGTTGGACCACTGGGCCAAGGTAGCGCCTTCGCCGGCCTTCGACTATGCCTATGCTTGGGGTTCTCAACAGGGCGACACGGCGCTTGAGAGCTCGCCGACGCTGCAGGCTCTGTTCCTTCAACACAACCAGAGCACCGCAAGCGGTCCTTCGGCCAGCGAACCGACGCCGCCGCCTACCAGCACAGCGCCTCCGCCCACAAGTGTCCCTCCGACCAGCACCGGCGATCACATTTTCTACGGCACGGGTAGCGCGGATGTGCTTCGCGGCACCGCTGGCGCGGACACGATGATGGGCCGCGGCTACAACGACACCTACTATGTCAACAACGCCGGCGACAAGGTGGTGGAACTGCGGCACAGCGGCAACGACAGCGTGCTGGCATCGGTGAGCTACGCGCTGTCGGCCGGCTCGCAGGTCGAGCATCTTGCGACCACCAGCAAATTGGGAACTGCCGCCATCAAGCTCACGGGAAACGAATTCGCCCAAACCATCGATGGCAATTCCGGGAGCAACACTATCAACGGCGGTGGCGGGAGAGACGTTCTGACCGGACATGGCGGCAACGACGTCTTTGTCTTCGATTCGGCTCTCAAGGTCGGCAATATCGACAAGGTCACCGATTTCAAAGTGGGCCACGACAAGATCCAACTCGACCACACCGTGTTTGCCGGCCTGCATACAGGCGCCCTTCCCTCTTCGGCGTTTTACGCCGGCAGGGCCGCGCACGACAGCGGCGATCACATCGTCTATAACAGCACGACCGGCGCGCTTTCCTTTGACAGCGACGGCTCGGGCGGCGCACATCAGATCCAATTTGCCACTCTATCGCCACATCTGGCTCTGACGGCGTCCTCGTTCATCGTGACGTGACCGTGGGACGTCAGCCTGAGCAAGATGGTCTGACGTTCTTGAATATGGCTGACGGAACCAAGAAGCCCCGCCGAGCTTGTACTTGGTATGAGCGCGCGCGGCATCGAATTCCTGCAGAAATGGGTAGAGGATAAGATCCCACTCTACACCAAGGCCGATCCGGCTCTTGCGGCGAAACTTGCGGACCAAGCAACGGCGGATGCCATCAGAGCGGGAATCCGCCCCGAGGAAATCTCTGAGGAAGTCGGAAGCATGTTGACGACCATGCTCGAAGTGCTCGATCAGCACGATTCGACATGATTGCGCGCTTGGCGGCAGATGCTGCCCGGCTTGGCGCCAAATGCATAAATGTGTCATGGATCATAGGTCATGGGCCAGCCTAGGCAGCATGACCAACATGCTCTCCCAGAACGCGCGCGACGACCCCGTCCACGTCGTGAGGTTCAGCACCATTGACTTGTATCAACGGCCATCGGTCCTGGCGCAGGCACTCGCCGACCTCTCTTGAGATTTCGGCCTGCCTTAATCCTTTGTCCACGCCAAGTTCGAACAGCATAACCTCGAGGAGCGGTTGCTGCGCATGCCTATCCACAAGACGGCGGCGTAACGTTTCCTGGGGCGCGTCGAGTTGCACAACGAGATCCGGCCGCGGCAGGAACGCCAGGCACTCGCGGACCGCGTCGAGGCTTGGAGTTCTAGCCAGCACACCCAGCGCACACAAAGCCTGAATCATGCCCTCTTCGAAGATGAAGCAACCGGGCGACTCCCGCGCTTGGCGCCAGGACTGGCACAGTTGGGCGATGTCGACCTTCATTCGCCATGACCACACGCGGCTTCGAAGAGGGATCGATGCCAGAAGCCGGGCCGCGACACTGTCCTTTGGCAAGGTCGACAGCAAGATAGGACCGGATGTGGCAATCTTTTTGCCAATTCTTCCTATGCCATGGCGGATTTCCGGAGCGTCATCCTGAGCCGATCCAGGTTCAATCAGGCGATACCCATTTACTGTCTTCACATTGATGCCGTGTCTCGCCAGCCCTTGGCAGAGGCCGCGAAGCAGCGTGGTTTTACCCGCGCCAGGCGGCCCAAACAACTCGATGATCATATGCTCAAGCGTCTCCGAACGAGCAGTCATTCCCCTACGGATCAAGCTTAGCCGGATTTCAGATCACACCAACGTTCATTTGAATGATTGTTCCAGTCAGTGAATCTGGGCACCGAGCCCGGATTCTAGCGGAGATGCCGATCGCTCCGTTCGCCTGGGCAAGCCGTCTTGCGCTCGACGGAGCTTGCAAGGAAAAACGACCGGTGCTGGACACAGATGGCAAAACTTCTGAAGGACGCTCGGGAAGCGCTGGCTAGGCAAGATCGAGGCATCATCCGAATGATTGATGAAAAGATCTCCGCGGCGAGCGATGTTCGACCGTCAGCTTGGCGGGGCCCTGAATGTCCTCAGTGTGTTTGCATTCGGAAGTGGCAAATCAAAACCTACAGGTGGATCTGCGACCCACCCGAAAGTGGTCAGTCGTTCCCGAATATGATCTTGACCAAGGGGGGCCAGTCTGGCGCCGTTACCGACAGATGGGTGCCAAATTTGCGGACACTCCAATCTTCGACCACCTTGGAGATGTCGCCAGGCGGTATCCTGACAAGCTCGCAATCAGCGACGGCGCGAACCGCCTGACTTTTTCTGAGCTTTTCCGGGCGGTCGAGACGCTGGCAACTCATATCGCTGCCGTCGTCCCCGAAGGGCAGGCCATCGGCATCCTGCAAGCAAACTCCGCTTGGTATCCTGTGGCGATGTTGGCGACCATGGCGGCGGGACGGCCTTCGGTCCCGCTCAACACAAGAGATCCCGCCTCTCGCATTTTCGATATAGTCAGTGCCGCGGGGCTCGGCGCGATTATAGGCGCCGAAAATGTTCGCCCGGTCGAATTGGCCCAAGAGATCGTCTGGATCGAAATTGCGGCCGCCGTGGCGTCCAACGATCAACACCCAGAACAGCAGCATAAGCCCCCTATGGTTTCGGTCGATGCGCCCGCATTGGTGCTTTACACTTCGGGCAGCACCGGGCGCCCCAAGGGAATCGTCAACAGCCAACGCAGCCTGCTATGGCGGGTCCGGCAATATGTCGATGCGTGCCATATCAGCGCGGATGACGTTTTCCTGCCGCTGACCGGGCCAGCCACGATCGCCGGTTGCCGGGAGATCTTTGCGGCGCTGCTGACGGGCGCCACGTTGCATCTTCTCGAAGTGGAGGCTGTCGGCCTGCGCGCTACGCGCGCTCGATTGCAGTCCGAAGGTGTGACGATCGCCTATCTTGTGCCGGCACTGCTTCGAGCCCTCCTGGCTGAGGCGCCCGCCGACGCTTCCTGGCCGCTCAGAGTGGCCCGGATCGGTGGGGAGAAAGTGTCATGGATGGACATCGCTTTGCTGCGCAAAGCCGTTTCGGACCAGTGTCTGATCCAGATCGGCTACTCATCGACTGAAACCATCGGTTCGCAATGGTTCTTGCCGCCTGACTGGCCCGAGCAAGACGCGTCGGTTCCCGTCGGCAGGCTGCTCCCTGGTATGACATTCGCTATCGTCGACGAAGCGGAGCGCAATGTAGGGCCAGGCGAAAGTGGAGAGCTTCTGATCAAAAGCCGCTATGTCCTGCTTGGTCATTGGGAGAACGGTGTGGTCGTTCCCGCGCAGCCGGACCCCGACGATCCCGAGGCTCGGCTTTTTTCGACCGGGGACCTCGTTCGGCTCGACGATGATGGCATCTTGAGGATCGTCGGCCGCAAAGGGCGCCAGATCAAGATCAATGGTCGACGCATCGAGCCCGCCGAACTCGAACGGGTCTTGCGTTGCGCGCCTTCGGTGGCGGATGCCGTGGTGATGGTAACGGCCGCGCAGGAACTCATCGCCTTCGCGGTTCCCCAGCGCTTCGCAGGCGGCGCTTTTGCAGACGACCTTCGCCAGCTCCTCAGAATGACCTTGCCGGCACCATTGCGTCCCTTGCGATTGCACCCCGTTGACGCAATCCCACGCCTGTCGGGAGGTAAGGTCGATTTGGCAACACTGGCCGAGATAGATCGTTCGCACGGAAGGAGGGCGCGAGTCGCCCGGTCGTCCACTCTCGATGCTCCGCCCGCCGGAGGAGCAAAGGACACACGTCAAATAGTGCAGCACGCGTGGACGCAGGTTCTCAACACAGGCACTGCCACGGGAAACTGGGATGATGCTGGAGGAGATTCGCTGCAGCTGCTGCACTGCGTGATGGCGATCGAAAACGCCATCGGGCAAGAGCTGGGCCTCGAAGCATTCACCGTCGGCATGAGCTTGGACGAGATGGTTGAGGCGGTCGTCTCTGCACGGTCGGGCGAAGGGCGCGAAAAGAAGCACCACCCCCCGGTTCTTTTCCTGTTTCCAGGGTCCGTTGGCTATGGTCCGAGCCTGGCTGCGTTCGCAGCCGCCATAGGGAAAGTCGCCCGTGTAAACCCGATCCGATATCCGAGCCTTGCGGCGATACTGGACGGACACAACACCCTCAGCGCCATGGCTGGCGCCGCACTCGAGCAGATAAGCCGCATCCAACCTGCGGGCCCCGTGCGACTTCTCGGCCATTCTCTGGGTGGCGCGGTTGCATTCGAGGTTGCCGCACGGCTCATGAAGGCCGGGCGAACGGTGCGGTTCCTGGGCATCCTCGACACGAGCCTTCTGGACGAGCCGAGCAACCATTGGGAGACACTTACCCGTACGTTCTATCGTATTCGCACCAACCGCATATCCGCGCATCGGATGGCTTGCAGAGCCCTTGCGAAGATCACCGTCGCCGTGGGCGGCGAAGCGCGTCTGGCCAGGATTCTGGACAGATTTGCCAATGGAGAGTTCAACCCGACGATCTTCAGGACCAAACTGGAACTGCAGGAGGTTTTAAGGGCGAAGTCATTCTTCCAATGGCTTGAGGCACCGAAACCGGCTCTGCCCCTCTCCGGTACCTTGTTCCGATGTCGCAGGGAGGGAATGCCGCGGGCCTTGGGCTGGGACAGCGTCTTGGCACACCTGGACGTCATTTCGATCACGGGCAGCCACATCGACCTTGTCGTCGAACCAAACCTTGCCACCAACCGTCCGCTTATCGAGACGGCCATCGTGCAGACCTATTCCCCCGCCGAATCTCGCAAAAGGGAGGACTTGTCATCGACATAATTCCGGAATTCAGCAAGGACATGCTGACGCTCGATGCCCGCGCGGAGGTCGATCGCATCGTTGACACCTTGCGCACTCAGGTTCTCGGCACCCTGCATCGTCGCGGCGTGGTTGTCGGTCTTTCCGGCGGTATCGACAGCTCCGTCGTCGCGACCTTGTGCATGCGCGCGTTCGGGAAAGACAAGGTCCTGGGACTGTTCATGCCGGAGCGGGATTCTTCCGGCGGCTCCCTGAGACTTGGCCGCCGCGTCGCGGCACAGCTTGGCATTGAAAGCGTCCTTGAGGACATAGCACCGGCACTGGAGGCCATTGGGGCCTACCGCCGGCAGATCGATGCGATCCAGACCGTCGTTCCCGACTATGGGGAAGGGTGGAAATGCAAGCTGGTGATCGCGTCGGTTCTGGAGAGCAGCGGGCTCAATATAACCCGCCTCACGGTCCAGGATCCGCAGGGTAAAGTAGATACCGTGCGTCTGCCGCCAGCTGCCTATCTGCAGATCGTTGCTGCGACAAACTACAAGCAGCGCCTGCGCAAGATGACGGAATACTATCACGCCGACCGCCTCAAATACGCGGTTGTCGGCACTCCAAATCGCCTCGAGTACGACCAGGGCTTTTTCGTCAAGCAGGGCGACGGAGCCGCCGACGTGATGCCGATCGTTCACCTTTACAAAACCCAGGTTTATCAACTCGCGGAATATCTCGAGGTGGATGATGAAATCCGGCAGCGGCCACCGACCACCGACACCTTTTCCATGACCCAAAGCCAGGAAGAATTCTATTTCGCGCTGCCCTATCACCTGATGGATCTATGCCTCTACGGCCTGAACCACGGGGTCGCCAGCAATGAGCTCGCGGCGGTTGCTGGCCTCACCGAGCCCCAGCTTCAGAAAGTGTTCAAGGACATCGAAGCGAAACGAAGGGCGGCCCACTATCTTCACGCGCGGCCTTTGCTGTCCGCGGAAGGCGGAGATTGACCGAGCATGTGCGGCATCGCTGGAATCGTGGCGCTGAATGCCACAGCGGCTTCTCCTTCGCGGCAGGCGCTGATGCAGATGATGGGCGCGCTGGCGCATCGCGGCCCCGACGGGCGCGGTCTCTACCGGGACAGACGCGCGGGGCTGGCGCATGTGCGCCTGTCCATCGTCGATCTTTCCAGTGGCCAGCAACCGATGGCGGACACAGGCGATACGACGTGGATCGTGTTCAACGGCGAGATATTCAACTACGTCGAATTGCGTGAAAAACTCACGGCGCTCGGCCACCGCTTCCGAACCCGCAGCGACACGGAGGTCGCGCTACACGCCTATCGTGAGTGGGGAGAAACGGCCTTCGAGCGGATGAACGGCCAATGGGCAATTGCGATCTGGGATTCAGTGGCCAATCGTCTTATATTGTCGCGCGACCGCTTCGGCATTTGCCCGCTGTATTTCAGCGAGCATGCGCACCGGCTTTATTTCGCCAGCGAAGTGAAAGCCATTTTCGCGGCCGATCGAACCATACCTCGCGCCCTTGATCCAGCCGGCATCGATCAGACGTTCACGCTCTGGACGGTCGTTCCGCCGCAAGGAGTTTTCCACGGAATCAACGAACTCGAGCCGGGTCGTGTCCGCATCTATCAGGATGGCACCGTTCGTGAGCGGATTTTTTGGCAGCCTTCCTATCCCGACAATTTCGGATCGCGGCAGGGCGAGTTCCCCGGGTCCTCCAACGACGCGGTGGACCGCGTGTCTAGCGCTCTTGAGGCCGCGACGGCGCTCAGAATGGTGCGCGCCGACGTGCCTGTCGGGTGCTACCTCTCCGGAGGGCTGGACAGTTCGCTTGTGGCCTCGCTCGCGAGGCGCTTCGCGGGCGATCGCTTCCAAACCTTCTCCTTGCGTTTTGCCGACGCCGAATATGACGAGACCCGCTTCCAGCGAATGGTTGCCGAGGCGACCGGCAGTGAGCACCATGAAGTGGTCGTTTCGCGCAGAGATATAGCCGGAATCTTTCCGGAGGTAATCCGACACACCGAACGCCCGATACTGAGGACTGCCCCGGCGCCACTCTTCCTGCTCTCGCGCCTAGTGCGCGAGCGTGGAATCAAGGTCGTGCTGACCGGCGAAGGCGCTGACGAAATGTTCGCCGGCTACGACCTGTTCCGCGAAGGCAAGGTCCGCCGCTTCTGGGGGCGCCACCCGACTTCGACACGACGCTCTCGGCTCCTGGAACGCCTTTACCCCTATCTCACCCGCTCGCCGGTGCAACAGCAGGCGATGGCGCGTCAGTTCTTCGGGCGAAATATTCAGGCTTACGACGCGCCGGGCTTTGCTCATGAAACCCGCTGGCAAACCACCAGGGCCATCAAGCGCTTGTTTACGGCCGATATGCGGGCTCGAACGCAGGGCCGCGACGCCGTGTCCGAGTTGCTCGCCCGTCTGCCCGCGCAGTTTGCCCGTTGGAGTCCCCTTGCGCAGGACCAGTATCTCGAGGTGCAAACACTGATGTCGGGCTATCTGCTCTCCTCGCAAGGCGACAGGATGCTGATGGCTCACTCCGTCGAGGGGCGCTTCCCGTTCCTGGACGATGAACTTGTGAGGCTCGCGAATTCGCTGCCGCCCTCCTTCAAACTCCGCGGCCTCGACGAAAAGCACGTGCTGAAGCGCATGGCGGCACCCATCCTGCCCTCCGAGATCGTAGCCCGCAAGAAGCAGCCCTTCCGCGCGCCCAACGCGCTTTGCTTCGTCGGCGCAGACGCTCCGGATTACGCTCGCGAGGCGGTTTCGCAGAAGGCCCTGCGCGAGGCGAATGTCTTCGATCCAAAGGGGGTCACGCACCTGCTTGCCAAATGCCAGGCCAGAACTGGCGATGGCGACCTGTCCAATGCCGACAACATGGCGCTGGTCGGCGTGTTGTCGACCCAACTTCTTCATCAGCAGTTCGTCGCGGGTTGTCCCAGTGCAACGCTCGAATGCACGCTCAGCGTCGACGTCGACTGCGAACATCGGGAAGAGCGCCTGTATGTTGCATGATGCCGTACCATTGCTGCATGACTACCTCGCCCATTCCGCCGTCCGACACGGAAGTAAGGTGGCGCTGGTGTGCAACAGGCAGCGTGTCACCTACCTCGAACTCGAAACGCGAGCCAACGCGATCGCCTGGGACCTGTCCGCATCCGGAGTCGTTCGCGGTGATCGCGTGATGATCTTCGCCGACAACACCGTCGAGACGGTGGTTAGCTTCTGGGCGGTGCTAAAGGCGAATGCGGTGGTGTGCATCGTCAACCCGCTCACCAAGAGCGACAAGCTCGATTATCTGCTCAACGACTGCCGGCCGACGGCGCTCATCACGGACGGCCATCTGCAAGCGATCTTCCGCGAGCCGGCGCGCGGCTGCCCGTCACTTCTGCGGGTGATCGTATCGGGACCGATCGACGACGTCGAACTCGCCCAGCTGCCGTTTGCCGTGCGCTGGGACGCCGCCCTCGCCAATGGCGCGGATACGCCGCCGGCACGGCAGTGCATCGATGTTGATCTGGCAGCCATCATCTACACGTCCGGGTCGACGGGCGAACCCAAGGGCGTGATGCTGACGCACAGAAACATGATGGCCGCGTGCGCGTCTGTCGCTTCCTACCTGGCGATTGCCGAGGACGAGGTGATCCTCAATGTCCTACCCCTCGCCTTCGATTATGGACTGTACCAGATGATCATGGCTTTTCGTACCGGCGCCCGGCTGGTGCTCGAACGCTCGTTCGCTTTCCCGGCACAGATCCTCGGGTTGATCAGGCAGGAGGGAGTTACGGGCTTTCCCGGCGTGCCCACAATCTTTGCCGCACTCTCCGAACTCAGGTCCCTCAAAGACCAGGATTTCTCGAGCATCCGCTACGTCACAAACACTGCGGCAGCCCTACCCCTCAAGCATATTTTCATGCTTCGCGAGCTGTTTTCGGGTGCACGCATCTATTCGATGTACGGTCTCACCGAATGCAAACGTTGCACCTATTTGCCGCCAGAGGACCTCGAGCGAAAGCCATTGAGCGTAGGGATCGCAATCCCGAATACGGAGATGTGGATCGTTGACGAGCATGACAGGCGGATAGGCCCAGGCGTTGTCGGCCAACTCGTCATTCGCGGCGCAACGGTGATGAACGGGTATTGGGGCAAGCCCGAGGCAACGGCCAGGAAACTCAAACCCGGCCCGCTGCCCGGCGAGCAGGTCCTATACACCGGCGACTACTGCCGGATGGATACGGAGGGTTACCTCTACTTCGTTGGCCGTGGGGATGAGATCATAAAGTCGCGAGGCGAGAAGGTGGCGCCAAGGGAAGTGGAAAATGTACTGATGGACATTCCAGGAGTCCGAGAAGCGGCTGTCATAGGTGTTCCCGACGAGCTCCTCGGGCAAGCGGTGAAAGCTTTTGTGGTGATGGAGCATGGAAGAGCCATTGGCGAAAGGGAACTGCAGAAGGAGTGCCAGAAGCGTCTGGAAAACTTCATGGTCCCGAAATCCATCGTCGTTGTGGCGAACCTGCCGATGACGGACACGGGAAAACTCAAGAAAACGGCGCTGTCATGATACGGGGCCAGAACCAAGTCGCTGATTTAATGGTGACGCCACGGAGGACGAATTCATGTTGACCATCAAGGAACGCACCGGAATCTACAGCGAGCAGATTCGTAGTTTCTTGGTTTCGAATTTCTACGTCAGCGACGTCAAGGCATTGCTGGATGACGCATCCTTGCTCGATCAAGGCATTGTCGACTCGACGGGTGTGCTTGAGATTATCGGCTTCATCGAGGAGACCTTTGGCATTACCGTCGAGGATAGCGAACTTCTGCCTGAAAACCTCGATTCCATCCAGGGGATCGAGCAATACATCATCCGCAAAATGAACTGATGGGTAAGCGTAACGCCCAGAGCAGCCCCGTATTTGGTCTGATTGTCGCAGGATTCATGCCTGCGTCTTGACTTGCCCCAGAACCACCCGGCCCTCGCCCGCTTCGTTCGAGACCGAACGGATGTTCTCGAATGCCTTGCTGCGTTCCAGCAGACCCGCTACCTGTCGGTCTTGGCCAAGCCCGACCTCGAAGAGCAGGATGCCGCCACGCCGCAGGTATCGCGGTGCGTCTTTCAGTACGCGCATATGAATGCTCAGGCCGTAAGGGCCGGCTGCAAACGCCTCGCGCGGCTCAAGCTCGATCAGATGGGCGCGGTCGCCCTCGAGCCGCTTTTCAGAAATGTAAGGCGGATTGCAGACGATTACGTCGATAGTTCCGTCTAACCCAAGGCCGATGAGAGAGTCGAACAAGTCGCCCTGAAGCACCGAAAGACGCTCAGCCATGCCGTGATGTGAGGTGTTGCGGCGTGCCGTTTCGACGCATTCATCGGTGAGATCGCTTGCCCAGACAAGGGCGCTGGGCACATGGTAGGCGATCGCGCACGCCAGATTCCCAGTGCCGCAGCACATATCAACTATGCGCGGAGCCGGCAGGTTCATCTGATGCAACACACCAAGCGCGGTCTTGCCGAGCAACTCGGTCTCAGGTCTGGGGACGAGCGCACCGGGCGAAACCAGCAGTTCAAGTCCCATGAACATGGCGCGGCCGGCGCCATAGGCATCAGCTACACTGAACTCTTTGCTCATGGCCGACCCCATCGCTTGATCTCCCCAGTATAGATCTGCGGCGCTCATGCGCCAGCCAAACCTGCTCCGAAATCATGAATTCTCAAGCCTTTCCTTCGAAAAACTGCAGGCACAAACTCGGTGCATCGCACTTCTGACGCTCATTGACCGATTGCAATCTCAGGTCGCCAAAGATGGAGAGAGAGGTGCTGCTCATGCTTTGAAGAGCCAATGGCGCGGTACGGCGGCTTTTAGATTTTGTGGATCGTGGAGAGGGGTAAACGCCTATCCAACTCTGATGGAGCGGAGGCGCGGACCGCAGCTCCATTGACGCGCTAATCTTCGGCTCCGGTAATTCAGCAAGTGGTCGGTGGAAGCGCCTCCGCTCCAGCATCAGCCTCACCTTGCTGCATGGAGAGGTTACCTATAGGTTTGCGGACATGTCGAAACAACTGTCCGAAGGTCTCGGATCGACATCTCATTTCCGGTCAATCGCAGAGAGGGGCCGTGAGCGAAAGCGTGAGTGTTCTGATTGTTGAGGATCAATGGCTAGTCGCGCAGGACACTGCCGCGCGGCTGCGTCGCGCCGGTTATCAGGTGGTCGGACCTGTGCCGTCGGTATCCGCCGCTCTGCGTCTTGTCGAATCGGACAAGATTGACGTGGCGTTGCTAGACATCCAGCTGAACGGTGAAACGGGTCTGCCGGTGGCGAGGATATTGCAGGCGCGAGGCATCCCCTTTGCCTTCTTGTCGGGATTTGGCCCCGCCGACGTTCCCGCGGCTTTCCGCGACTGCAGATTCCTGCCGAAGCCGGCAACCGATGCTGTCATCCTTGCTGCTGTCAGCGAGTTGGCGTCCCTGCGCACAGCTTCGCGCTGACATTCGCTCCGCCGCATTATTACCGGAGTTGCGCCCTGGCGACCTGGTAGGCCGGACGAGGTCAGTCTCACAAAGGGCAACATTGGCGCTTTGGCCATGAGGACGGCGGACTACGACCGGCGAGGACGGAAATTCAGCGTTCAAAAAGCATCCGCCGGGGTTCCACTTCTCGGCCTGTTGGCGGCGATTTGGACTTAGGTCCGATCCCGGTCGCCAGAGGTCGGATTGCGGAACATCTGCCAAGGACCCACGTTCGGGGTTTGAGCACGGAGGTGCCGGCCGATCTCGAAGCGCAAGTTTCACGGGCAACTGTTGGGGAGTGTCGTAGTGCCGATTTCAAACGATATGGGGGACGAGTACCTGGAACTGGAATGTCCAAACTGTTCTCATGTCATCATAAAAAAGGGATCGTGGTTGAAGGTGATATCCAACTTCAACTGCACCCAATGCCATGCAAAAATCAGAATTGGTTATATGACCAAGCTCGCGCTTTTCGAGAAAAAAAGGCAAAGCATGAACCCGGCTGCGCAGTGAGAGTCCTAGCGGCCCGACAGTCGTTTGGGGTGGTGCGTTGAACCGTCGGGCCTGACCGGCCCGATGGCGGGGGAGCCAGGCCGGCTGGGTGAATCGTATACATTAGATCGTGCTTATCAAGCCCAAATACGCGGCGCGACATCGCCTGGTGACGCAACGGTGAACCCCGCGCCCGTATACGCGCTAGCAGGAACGTCGGCGGTCAACATGCCGCTCATTCGTAGAGAGTGCGAACAGCTTCATCAAACAACTCCACCTCGGCTTCAACCTTTTCAGCCGCTTTATCGACCTTGTCGAAACGCTTCAGCATTCGATTGTGGAGCATGGACAAGCGTGCCGCATGGTAGACCACGCTGCGCTTGTAACCTTCAGAGTCGAGTGGTTCGAACAACATTGTCATGGCAGAAATCCTCAATGTTTTTCGTCCTGCAATCCTTCCCTAGTAAACCGCCAGTTAACTCTTTCGTTCCGCTGGTGATGCGAAGGCGCCCGAATGAATAACTCGTTGCGCTGTCTCCAGACTGCACGAGCGTGCTTCGTCTGTCTGAGGTTGGGCCCCAAGGCTTGCGCTTGCCTCGCCTGTTCGGCTCATGCTGCGTCAGTCACGACATCGACGGCCAGCTTCAGTTCAATCGCTTTGGGCGTGAGTTGAATACCGGCGCTGCCAAAAATTGCCGAATGATCATCCTGCTGTGGTGGGACCGCCGAACCCGTCAGGAGCGACGAACCGAGCCGGCTTGGATAGTCGCCCCGCCGCAAGGACGCGAGCGATCGAAGATCACGTCGGCAGGTGCTCTGCCCTCTCTAGGAAGCCGGCGCCGCGCGCACTTACTGAAAAAACCCAAACAGAATAAGAGCGAGAAAGGCAAACAGCAGCGCTGCAGCCGCTAGCAACACACCTTTGTTGGAGCCGCGCCGAGGTTGAGGGTCAGGCACGAGTTTTTTCCGGTTTGGGAGTTCATTCATTGGACATTAATTTGCGGCTGCAAATTAGGTTCCGCTCATGCTTGAATGCCTACAATGCCGCCCCACAGCGCCCTACAGGCGCACGACCTTCGCTAGCCCTAGGCGTATCCGCTGGCCTTCTGCAAAGGACAACGCGAACGATTCCTGATTGAATGACCTGGCAATTTCCTGATCTTTCTCAACCACGCGGACGAACCATTCGCCGCAGGTTTCTGTCACTTCGACGCAAGGCACGGCCTTGCGGAATGGAACCACGTTATCCATCACAGCCGACCTACGAGCAATGGCAACATCGGTCTTGTAAGGCCACCGAATTCGGGATTTCAATAAAAAAGTCGATACGGAGCAGGAGCGGCTCGCCGTGGAGGGCATGGCGAAGCTTCTGAAGCGGTTTGTCTGACCGACTGTCTAACCAGGTTGTCTACCCTCGACGCAAAGCCTTGTTCATCAAGGCGACTGGTAGGCCCGGAGGGCGAACGAAAATCGTCGATTTTGTTGGGTTTTTCGCGGGCAAAAATCAGAAATCTTCCCGCATCGTTCCGTATGGTTCCGAGGACGGCCAAAGCACCGAACGCTCGGTGTTTGGCCTTCAGATGGAGCACGAATAGCGAAACTTCCAGGCAGCCATCACCCTACTACACTAAAAGATGTTCACGACCTTCCCGAACCCCTTAGTTCCGTTTGCCGAGGCAGCCGGCACCTGGCCGAGCCCGATACCCGTCAGCCTGAAGCCAGCCTGACCGGTTGGCTCTTCGGCTGCCGCGCTGAAAGCAACGTCGCGAACTGGTCCACGGCCTGTGCGGCCAGCCCAGGCCCGTTGGATCCAAAAGCTTGCCGTCGGCAAAATCGCTGTCGCTGCCATAGACGACGCTCGGCACCCTCAGCGCCGAATAGAAGCCGAACGGCGGGCGAAGCTGGTGTTCGACCACCAGCGCGTGGCGCTGGCCGCCTCCCGTCGCGCCGATCAGGACTGGGCGATCGACGAGTGCCAGCGGATCGATGAGGTCGAACAGGCCAGCATAGGAACCATTATAGACCGGCGTCGTCACGATCAGCGCGTCGGCTTGTTCGACCGCGGCCACCACATCCAGCGCCTCCGGCGTCGATTCCTTTCGCGTGAACGCAGCACCCAGACCGCGGCCGGCATCGACGAGATCGAGGAAATTCACTGTGACCGACAGTTTTTCGCGCAGTGCCTCACCCAGATGATGCGCCAGCCTCCGTGATTTCGACGGCCTATGGGTGTTGCCTGACAACACGACGATGTTCTGGCGCAGCCGTTCGACATGGAAATTCGTGGTCTCTCTCATCTGTGCGAAATGATTGGAGACTCTGACGGGGCCGCCGGCCCCGCCAGTCCACAGCTGACCGTCAGGCGGCGCGCAGAGGCCGCGTCAGCGGGATCGGTGCGGCCGGCTCGGAACGCGGCACACGGCCTTCGACCGGATGGCTCGGATCGTTGAACCCATGCGTCGAGGCATGGCCGGCGGTGACGAGGCGGTCGACAAAGGCCTCGTCCTCGGCGGTCAGCCTGAAGTCCAGCGCCTTGGCGTAGCTGTCCCACTGTTCCTCAGTGCGCGGACCGGCGATCGCCGCCGTGATCAGCCGGTTGTTGAGCACCCAGGCCAGCGCGAAATCGGCGGCCGAGACACCGCGCGACTTTGCGTGCGCCGCGATCTGCCTGGCGATCTCGATCGATTCCGGGCGCCACTCGGTCTCGGCGATACGCTTGTCGCCACGCCCGGCCCTAGTGTCGGCGGCTGGCGCCTGGTTGGGCTCGTATTTGCCGGTCAGCACGCCGCGCGCCAGCGGGCTGTAGGAGACGACACCAAGACCAAAATAGGCTGCCGCCGGCAGTTGCTCGGCCTCGGCGGTGCGGTTGACGATGTTGTAGAGCGGCTGGCTGGCCACCGGCCGGTCGATGCCGAGTTCATCGGCGAGATGCGCGACTTCGGCGATGCGCCAGCCACGGAAGTTCGACACGCCGAAATAGCGCAGCTTGCCCTGGCGGATCAGGTCGGCGATGGCCCGCACCGGCTCCTCCAGCGGCGCATCGAAGACGGCGCGGTGGAAATAGAACAGGTCGATGTAGTCTGTTCCCAGGCGCCTCAGACTGTTCTCGACGGTCTGGATCACCCATTTGCGTGAATGGCCGCCGAGATTGGGACCCTTGTCATGCGAGTTGACGAATTTGGTCGCCACCACCCAATGATCGCGCGTCGCCTTGATGCCGCGGCCAACAACTTCCTCGGACTTGCCATTGTGGTAGACGTCGGCGGTGTCAATGAAATTGACGCCTTGCTCGCGCGCCTTGTCGATGATGCGGTGCGCGACCGTCTCCTCGGTCGGCCCGCCGAACATCATGGTGCCAAGGCTGAGCGGGGAAACCTTCAGGGCGCTGCGGCCGAGATAGCGGTAATCGGACATTGTTTTGCTCCGTTGAACTTTCAGTTGAGGGTTGGTTCGGCGTAGTGGCAAGCGACGTGATGCCCCGCCGCGATCGCCCGGAATGCAGGCTCCTGCGAACGGCAGAGATCCGTCGCCAGCGGGCAGCGCGTGTGGAAACGGCAACCGCTGGGGATGTTCTGCGGGCTTGGCAGATCGCCATGGATCGGCGCTGCCTGACGCCGGCGCACCGGGTCCGGCACGGCGTCCATCAGTGCGCGCGTGTAGGGATGTTTTGGCGAGGTCCACAGCGTCGCATTGTCGGCGCTTTCGACGATGCGTCCGAGATACATGACCAGCACCCGGTCAGCGAAATAGCGGACCACCGACAGATCATGCGAGATGAACAGGTAGGACAGGCCGAGCTGCCGTTTCATGTCGACCAGCAGGTTGAGGATCTGGGCCTGGATCGAAAGGTCGAGTGCCGACACCGGCTCGTCGCAGACGACCAGTTCCGGATTGAGGATCAGTGCCCGGGCGATGCCGATGCGCTGGCGCTGACCACCGGAAAATTCATGCGGGTAGCGGCCAAGCGAATCCTTGGGCAGACCGACGCGCTCGATTATATCCTCTACAATCTTGCGCCGCTCGGCCTTGTTGCCGATGCTATGGACTTTCAGCGGCGCGGTCAGGATGTCGCCAATCGTGTGGCGCGGGTTGAGCGACGCGAACGGATCCTGGAAAATCATCTGGATGTTGCGGCGCGCCGCCTTCAGCCGGCGGGCGTCGAGAACGGTGATGTCGGTGCCGTTGAACTCGATCTTGCCGCTGGTCGGATCGACCAGCCGCATGATCGTCTTGCCGAGGCTCGATTTTCCGCAGCCGCTTTCGCCGACGAGGCCAACCGTTTCGCCGCGTCCGACCTCGAGCGAGACGCCGTCGACGGCGCGCAACGCACCACCCTGAGCATGGAAATGCGTGGAGAGGTCAGAGACCGAGAGCAGCGCCATGCGCAACCTCCGGAATGAAGCTGTAGGGGCAGGCGACGAGGCGATCCTCGCTCACCTCGACGAGGTCGGGCACGAAATGGGCGCAGCTATCGCGCGCCACCGCGCAGCGCGGCCGGAACGGGCAGCCTTTCTCGCCAGCGGCCGAGACGATGCTGCCGGGTATCTCCGTCAGCCTGGCGTCGCGGTAGTGCAGATTGGTCTTCAGCCTTGGCGAAGCGGCCAGCAGGCCGCGCGTATAGGGATGGAGCGGGGTTCTGAACAGCGCGCCGGGCAGCGCCTGTTCAACCTTGCGTCCTGCATACATGACGACGACCTTGTCGGCCCACTGCGCGACGACGCCGAGATCGTGGGTGATGAGCACGACAGCCATCGACAGTTCGCGGCGCAGCGTATCGAGCAGGTCGAGCACCTGCGCCTGGATGGTCACATCCAGCGCCGTCGTAGGTTCGTCGGCAATCAGCAGGCGCGGACGGCAGGCAACGGCAATGGCAATCATGACTCGCTGGCGCATGCCACCGGAAAGCTGGTGGGGATAGTCGTCGATGCGCCGCTGCGGATCGGGAATACGCACCAGATTGAGAAGCTCGATGGCACGGTTCCGCGCTGCCTTGCCGCGTATGCCTTCGTGCAGCGTCAGTACCTCGGTGATCTGCCGGCCGATGGTCAGCACCGGGTTGAGCGACGTCATCGGCTCCTGGAAGATCATGGCGATCTCGCGCCCGCGCAGGTTCCGCATCGCCTTCTGGTCGAGACCGAGCAGATCCCTGCCGGCGAACTCGATCCTTCCATTGGGGATCTTCGCCGAGCGCGGCAGAAGCTGCATCAGGGCAAGTGCTGTCAGCGATTTGCCGGAGCCCGATTCGCCGACGATCGCCAGCGTCTCGCCTTCGCCGACCTCGAAACTCAGCCGGCTGACCGGCTCGGTGCTCGGGAAGCGAACCGTCAGATTGTCGACCTTGAGCAAAGCAGCGGCCATCTCTAGCGCTCCTGCAAGAAGCGCGGGTTGAGCGCGTCGTTGAGGCCGTCGCCGATCAAGTTCAGCGCCAGCACGGTGAAGACGATCGCAAGCCCCGGCAGTGCTGTCAGATACCAGGCGGTGCGGATCAACTCCCTGCCCGCTCCTATCATCGAACCCCAACTGACGACATTGGGATCGCCGAGGCCCATGAAGGACAGCGCCGATTCCATCAGGATTGCGGTTGCCACCATCACCGACGAGGTCACGATCAAAGGCGGCAGCGCGTTTGGCAATATCTCCCGAAAAATGATGCGGGCATGGCCATAGCCGAGGCTGCGCGCGGCCATGACGAAATCCTTTTCGCGAATGGCGCGGAATTCGGCGCGGGTCAGCCGCGCCACCGTCGGCCAGGTGATGACGGCGATCGCCACCGTCACGACAAGCGCCGTCGGTTGCGCGATCGCCACCATGACGACCAGAAGCACGAAGCTCGGTATGGTCTGAAAGATCTCGATCAGGCGCACCAGCACGTCATCGATCCAGCCGCCGAAATAGCCGGCGGTGGCGCCGACAAGGATGCCGAAGCTCAGGCCAAGTGCTGTCGCCACCAGGCCGACGAACAGCGAAATCCGCGCGCCATGCAGAATGCCGGAAAGCACGTCGCGGCCCATGGAATCGGTGCCCAGCGGGAAGGCAGGATTCTGGCCTGGCCACAGGAAGGGCCGCGCCACCATCGACAGCGGATCGGCCGGATAGAGGACGGGCGCCAGCAATGCTGCGAGCACGACCAGCGACAGGAACACCACGCCGAACATGGCGTTGGGATTGCGGAGGAAAATCCTCAGCGCCCGGCCGCCGGCTGCAATCGGTACCGACGCCGCAGAGGCGGAGCGCGCGTCGGGCGCGTGAAGATTGCTCCAGCTCTTCGCCTCGGGTTCAGCCGGTGCCGCAGGCTCGCGAGCCTCGGCATAGGCGCGGCGGGAGCGGGCGTCGCCCGCGACGAAATCGGTTGAAGCCATTCAGCGCACTCCGATGCGGGGATCGAGCCAGGCGTGCAGCAGATCGACCGTCGCATTGGCGACGATGACCAGCAGCGACGACAGCAGCAGGATGCCGAGCAGCACCGTGAAATCGCGGCCCATGACCGCCTCGAAGGCGAGGCGCCCGAGGCCGGGCCAGGAATAGACGGTCTCGACAACCACGGCGCCGCCGAGCATGCCGCCGACATGCATGCCGGCCATGGTGGTGATGGGGATCAGCGCGTTGCGCAGGACATGGCGGATGGTGATGATGGTCGGCGACAGGCCCTTGGCGGCGGCGGTTCGCACATAGTCCTGCGACTGGACTTCCAGCATCGCCGCCCGCGTCAGCCGCGCATAGATCGCCACGTAGAACAGCGCCAGCGACAGCGCCGGCAGGATCATGTAGCGCACCTTGTCCCACACGCCGGCAAGGCCGGTCAGGTTGCTGCCTATGGTTCCCGAACCGCCGCTCGGCAGCCAGCCGAGCTTGACCGAGAACAGCACGATCAGCATCAAGCCGATCCAGAAGCCCGGGATCGAATAGAACAGCAGCGAAACCACCGAAAGCAGACGATCCGGCAGGTGTCCCGAAAACACCGCCATCAACGATCCGAGGACGAGACCGAGTGCGATGGCGATGCTCAGCGCCACCGCCATCAGCAACAGTGTGCCCGGCAGCCGCTGGCTGATCAGGTCGGCGACCGGCATGCCGTAGCGCGGCGAAAAGCCGAGGCTGAAATGCGCCAGGTTGTAGAGATAGTTGAACAGCTGGACGAGCAGCGGATTGTCGAGCCCGAAGCGCTCGCGCAGCGCAGCCATGGTTTCCACCGTGGCCGAACCGGCCTCGCCGGCCATGACGTCGGCAGCATCGCCCGGCGCAAGCTGCAGCAGGAAGAAGTTCAGGATGACGATGCCCAGAACGGTCGGCACCGCCTGGATCGCGGTGCGTCGAAACGTTCTGCCAATGCGCGTCAGGGTCGACATCGTTTTCGCTATCCCGGCTGTGGCTGACGATGCGGGTTTGCTGTTCCCGGAAGTTCCGTGCTTTTTAGTTGACAAGATTTATAGACATTGTCAAATCTGATCTAAGAAATTTTGTTCTGCAAATGGCGAAACTGCAGAATAGAATTTTGTTTCATGCTACAAAAAAAGCCATTTGAAGTATGAAATCTTAAGTGCGGGAGCGCGGCGGCCAAATCTTTTCACAAACGGGCCGGCTCTTGGAACGATGGATTTTTCACCCGGCTGCCGACGACCGGCCGATTGATGCCGGCAGCAAAAAAGGACCAGGGCACCATGTCTCATTTCCTCACTCCGAACCGCCGCAGGTTCCTCGGCCTTTCGGCGACAGTGCTCGGAGCCACCCTGTTGCCCGCATCGCGCAGTGCCTACGCAGCCGAGCCGAAACAGGGTGGGACGGCGACGCTGCTGCTCTCGGCCGAGCCGCCGGTGCTGACGACGATCGCCCACACCGCATTCAATTCGGTCTACGTCTCGGCAAAGACCACCGAGGGCCTGCTGACCTATGATTTCGATCTCACGCCGCGGCCATCGCTGGCCAGGCAGTGGTCGGTCAGCGACGATGGCCTGCAATACACATTCAAGCTGCGCGAAGGCGTGAAGTGGCATGACGGCCAGCCATTCACCGCTGCCGACGTCGCCTATTCGATCGCCACGATCAAGGAGGTTCATCCGCGCGGCCGCAACACCTTCCTCAACCTTGTCGATATCCAGACGCCGGATCCGCTGACCGTGACGCTGGTTCTGTCGAAGCCGGCACCTTACCTGATCACGGCGCTGGCCGCGGCCGAAACGCCGATCGTGCCGAAGCATCTTTATGACGGCAGCAAGGCCGCCGAGAATCCGGTCAACACTGCTCCGATCGGCACCGGCCCATTCGTCTTCAAGGAATGGGTCCGCGGCAGCCACATCGTCTACGAACGCAACCCCGGCTATTGGGATGCACCGCGCCCCTATCTCGACCGGCTGATCGTGCGTTTCATTCCGGACGCCTCGGGACGCGCACTGGCGCTCGAGACCGGCGAGATCGACCTGGCGCCGGCAACGCCGATCCCGTACAGCGATTTGCAGCGATTCGAAACGCTGCCGCATATCGGCTTCGAGAAGCAGGGTTACCAGTATTCCAACGGCATCAGCCGGGTCGAGTTCAACCTGGAGAAACCCTATTTCCAGGATGTTCGCGTCCGCCGCGCCTTCGCCCATGTCATCGACCGCGACATCATCCGCGACACCATCAACTACGGCTATGGCGCGACCATTCCGGGCCCGATCAATCCCAATCTGAAGAAGTGGTTCGTCGCCGACCTGAAGACCTATCCGGTCGACATTGCTGCCGCTGAGAAACTGCTCGACCAGGCAGGCTTGCCGCGCGACGCCGACGGCATCCGGCTCAAGCTTGTCCACGATTATGTTCCGAGCGGTGAGACCTACAAGCGTGGCGCTGAATACATCAAGCAGGCGCTGTCCGGGGTCGGGATCGCGGTCACCGTGCGCAGCCAGGATTTCGCCACCTACACCAAGCGCATCTACACCGACCGCAATTTCGACTTCACCTTTAACGGCATGAGCAATCTGTTCGACCCGACGGTCGGCGTGCAGCGCCTCTACTGGTCGAAGAATTTCAAGCCGGGCGTGCCGTTCTCGAATGGCTCGAAATACAGCAACCCCAAGGTCGATGAACTTCTTGAAGCGGCCGCTGTCGAGGTCGACCACGAAAAGCGCTTCGAGCAATGGGCCGCGATCCAGCAGATCCTGGTCGAGGACCTGCCCGACATCGGCATTGTCAGCCAGCCGGAAATCACCCTCTACAACAAGCGCATCGCCGACCACACGGTGGGCGCCGAGGGCAATGCCGGCTCCCTCGCAACAGCCCACATCGTCGCCTGATCCGCCGAACCCGTGCGCGGTCTTCGCGCACAGGTTCCCTGCCTCCATCCGAGAAAGTTCGCCATGACGCTCGCCCATAAGCCTGGTTCCATCGTCGGCACGCCCTTCTTCAGGGCGCCCACCGATTATCCCGACAGCCCACTGTCGAAAGCGCTTCAGCAGCCGGTGCTGCTCGGGCTGTTCCTGCCGATCCAGGCCGGTGGTTGGACCAACTCGACCCTGGAGCGTTCGACCGACTGGCGCTTCGACTACAATCGCGACCTGACGCTCAGGGCGGAAGAGCTTGGCTTCGACCTTGTCTTTGCCCTCAGCCAATGGCTGCCCAAGGGTGGTTATGGCGGTGTCTTCAACGGCCAGGCGCTTGACAGTTTCGTTTCCATCGCAGCCATGGCCGCGATCACAAAGAGGATCATGCTGATCTCGACCATGCATGTTCTCTACGGCCCGTGGCATCCGCTGCATCTGGCGAAATTCGGCGCTACTCTCGACCACATCTCCGGCGGCCGCTGGGGCATCAATGTGGTCACCGGCCATCGCGCCGTCGAACACGAGATGTTCGGCTGGAACCGCATCGAGCATGACCGCCGCTACGAACTCGCCGCCGAGTTTGTCGAAGTGCTGCAGCGGCTGTGGCAGGACGACGAGAATTTCTCCTTCTCCGGAGAATCGAGCTGGAAGCTCAACGGCGGCTTTGTCACGCCGAAGCCGAATTACGGCCGGCCGATCCTGGTCAACGCCACCGGCTCCGACGCCGGCATTTCCTTTGCCGGCCGTTACTCCGACATCGTCTTCGTCACCAGCCCGGCCGGCTCAGACATAGCCAGCGCGCTGGAGGCGCTGCCGGCGCATACCAAGAAGGTAAAGGACGCGGCCCTCGGTGTCGGCCGCACCGTGCGCACGCTGCTCAACCCGCTGGTCATCAGCCGTCCGACCGAGAAGGAAGCCTGGGCGGTCGCCGACCAGATCGTCGCCCATGCCGACAGCCGCACGCCGAAAGGCTTCCAGACCTTCAACAGCGACGCCCAGGCCTGGAAAGGTCGAGAAGGCCGTGACGATCCCTACGCCAAGGTCGGCGGCAACATCTATCTCATCGGCACGCCCGAGCAGATCGTCGACCAGTTCGTCAAGCTCAAGGACGCCGGCATCGACGGACTGCAACTGTCCTTCTTCGACTTCAAGCCGGATCTCGAATTCTTCGGCGAGAACATCCTGCCGCTGATGAAGCAGGCCGGCCTGCGCAACGTCTGAGGAGCAATCATGACCACGACTGCGATCTCCGAAATCTGGTACACACGCTGCCCGGTGCCGACGCCTGTCGGACTTGCGGCACAACTCGGGCTTCTCGACGAAACCTTCCGCAAGGAAGGGATCGAATTGAAGTCGATCATCGACTCGCCCAACCGCGATATCCGCCAAAGCCATTTCAACCACACGCTCGACTGGTCGTTCCGCCACGGCGGCAACGTGCCGCCGATCCGTGCCCGTTCCGAAGGGCGCAAGACGCGTCTCGTCGGCATCACCTGGACCGACGAGTTCCAGGCCATCATCGCCTTGCCCGGCTACGGCATCAAAACGACCAGAGACCTGAAAGGCCGCCGCTTCGGCATCGCCCGGCGTCCCGAAGGCATCGTCGACTTCATGCGGGCGACGGCGCTGAAGGGCCTGGTATCGGCGCTGTCGCTCGAGGGCCTCAGCCATGCCGACGTCGAGATCGTCGACATCGCGCTGACCGACAGTGTGCTCGACAGCCAGGAAGGGCCATCGTTGTTCGGCCTCAAGCGCAAGCAGGCCTATGGCGAGGAGGCAGCAGCCCTGATCCGTGGCGAGGTCGACGCCATCTATGTCAAGGGCACGGCCGGCATCAATGTCGCCAATCTGATCGGCGCCATCCAGGTCGCCGAATTCGGCTTCCACCCGGAGCCCAATATCCGCATCAATTCCGGTTCGCCGCGCGTGCTGACCGTCGACGATTTGCTGGCCGAAGAACGCCCCGATCTGGTCGCTCGGCTGATCGAGACGATCCTGCGCGCCAGCGCCTGGGCCGAGGCGCATCCCGACGAGACGCGGCGCTTCGTTGCCCGCGAATCCGGCGCCACCGAAGAGCAGGTGCTGGCGGCCAACGGTCCGGATGTCCACAAACATCTCGGCCTCGGGCTGCAGCCCGAGCTCATCGCGGCGGTTTCCCACTACAAGGATTTCCTGTGCGACTGGGGTTTTCTCGCCAGCGATTTCGACGTCGAGAAATGGGTCGATCGCCGGCCGCTCGATCTGGTGACCATTCGCGCCGCCGCCTGAGAGGAAGCCAGCTTCATGACCTCGACCATTCCCGAGTTTCCACAACTCCTCGACACGGCAGCCGGCCTTGCCAACGACTTCGCGCTGACCGCCGCGCATCACGACGCGACCGGGGATTTTCCGTTCGCCAATTTCGACCGGCTTCACCAGGCCGGGCTGCTTGGCCTGGTGACGGCGCGCGAGCATGGGGGCCTCGGTGGCGGGCTGATGGAAGCCCAGGCATTGATCGCCGAGATCGGCCGTGGCGAGCCGTCGACGGCGCTGGTGCTGGCCATGCATTACAACAGCCAGTACGCGCTGCGGAAATCCGGCAAATGGCCGCGCCATCTGGTGCAGCGGATTGTCGAGGCCAGCCGCCTCGGCCCTGCTTTGATCAACGCCGCGCAGGCCGAGCCGGGGATCGGCTCGCCCGCTCATGGCAAGCCGCCCGAAACCATTGCCCGGCGCGACGGCAATGTCTGGCGGATATCCGGCCACAAGAATTACGTCACCGGCATTCCCATTCTGAAATGGGTGAACTTGCTGGCGCTGACCGACGAGCCGCAACCGCGCCTCGCCTCGTTCCTGGTGCCGACCAATGCGCCGGGATTGCGCGTCGAAAAGACATGGAATGCCGCCGGCATGCGGGCCACCGCCAGCGACGATGTCATCCTCGACAATGTCGTGGTGCCTGCCGAAGACATTACCGAGGCACAGCCGGCGTCTGAACCGCTGAGGCGTGAAGAAGGGCCGACAGCGTTCTTCTTTTCGCTGATCGGCGCTGTCTACCATGGTGCGGCCCGCGCGGCCCGTGACCGGCTGGCCTCCTTCGTCACCACGCACGCGCCGGCGAGCCTCGGCGCGCCGCTATCGACGGTGCCGCACATCCAGGCGGGGCTGGGCGACATCGAGGTTCGGCTTGCGACCAGCACGCGGCTGCTGCGTTCGCTCGCCGAAGATGTCGATGCCGGCCGACCGGTCGGCACCGACGGCATGACGGTCAGGCATGTCGTCATCGACAATGCCGTTGCCGTCACCTCGCTGGCGCTGGAGCTTGCCGGCAATCCCGGCCTCAACAGAGACTTCCAGCTCGAGCGCCACCATCGCGATACGCTGACCGCGCGCTCGCATGCACCACAGAACCACATGATCCGCACGATCGCCGCCAAAGCGGCGCTCAGCCGCCACGCTGCCCCTCAGGTAGCCGAGCCGCCGGCTGTTGCTGTCAAACCCAGGCTCAAGGCGGTCGGGTGAGCGGCGTCATGGCATCCGAACATGTCGAAGTCGCCATCGTCGGTGGAGGCCCTGGCGGCCTGACACTGGCGCAGGGCCTGAAGAAGAACGGCATCGGCGCCGCCGTCTTCGAGAAGGATCGCGCCCGCACCGACTATGTCCAGGGTTTCCGCCTGCGCATCCGCCAGCGCGGCATCGATTCGCTGATCGCCAATCTGCCGCCGGAACTCTACGAAGCCTTTGTTGCCACGCTCGGCCAGGCGCCGGACCGCAACATCCTGCTCGACGAGAATTTCGAAACCTTGGGCGAGGATGCCTCGGGTGGCGGCAATGCGCAGGGCGAGATCGACGATACCCACATCGAAAAATCGGTGAGCCGCATCACGCTGCGCCAGGTGCTGCTGTCTGGCCTCGACGGCATCGTGCGCTACGGCAAGGTCTTTTCACGCTACGAAGAGCAGCCGGACGGCTCGGTAACGGCGCATTTCGAGGATGGCTCGGCAATTCACGCCGATGTGCTGGTTGGAGCCGACGGCGCCCGCTCGCGCGTGCGCCAGCAGTTGGTGCCGCATGCGCGAAGCTTCGACACCGGCGTCAGGCGCTTGGCCGGCAAGATGACGCTGCATGCCGCAGCCCTTCACCAGATCTCGCCGCTGCTGCTCGACTACAATGCCGGCATCCGGCCGTCGGAAGGTCACGGGCTGATGGTCACCAGCCATCGCGTCAATGTCGAGGCCTATCGTAGATATGGGCTGATCGGGCTGGACGACGACACCCACAAGGACGTTGCCGGTTTCCATTTCAACAACACCACCAGCTATGTCTGGTGGAACACCGCGTATGAAAAGGATGAGCTCGCCACGGACGATGCGCTGGCAAGGCTCTCCGGCGCCGAACTGCTCGACTTGCTGATCTCGAAGATCGGCCACTGGCACAAGGACCTCCTCAACCTCATTCGCTACACCGACCCGTCGACGGTGGCGCTGTTGCATGTCCACAGCTCGGAGCCTGTCGATCCGTGGCCGACGAAACGCGTGACGCTGCTCGGCGACGCCATCCATGCCATGACCTATTTCCGTGCGCTCGGCGGCAACACCGCGATCTATGATGCCGGGCTGCTGGTGCCGGAACTGGTGGCCGCCAAACGCGGCGACAAGCCGCTTCTCGAAGCCTTGTCGGACTATGAGGCGAGGATGCTGGAACACGGCGCCAATGCGGTGCGGTCTTCGCTGACGGCGATGCAAAAGAACGTGCTCGCAGGCCGTAGACGTCAATCGGAAGCCGCCGAATAGCAGCCCCCAAAATCTGCCGACAGTTACGCGGCTTTCACCAGGCTGGCCGACTGGAAGTCATGCAACAGGATGGCGATCTCGAAGCCGCGCCGCTGCAGCCAGTGCGCCGTCGTCGCCGCGCGGACGCCGAGCAGGTCGTCGATGAGCACGACACGAGCGCCGCGCACGGCGATGGTGCGATAGGCGACCCCGAGCAACTGCCCGCCCTCCGACGTGATCGACCCCGGAATATGCGCTTCGGCGAACTCTTCCGGCGTACGCACGTCAAGCAGGTAGGTTGTCCGCTTGTCGTCCCTCGCCCAGGCTGCGGCCGTCGCCGCATCGATGCGCGGAAAACCGTCGCCCTCGGCAAGCTTTGCGATGTGCTCCCCGGCGAAACGCTTGGCGTCCTCGCTGGCCGGACCATAGGCAGCGGTCCTGCCGGTTTCCAGCTCGAGGCCGGCCTCGCGCCACGCCTTGGTGCCGTCGTGCAGATAGGCGACCTTGTTGGGCACGCCGGCGTCGATCAGCGTCTGCGCGCCGATGATGGCGCGCGGCAGGCCGGCGCAGGAGACGACCACCTGCGTCTCCGGCGACGGCACCAGGTCGGCGAAGCGCAGCACCAGTTCGGCGCCCGGCACGCTGATGGCGCCCGGCACATGGTCCTTGTCGAACTCCGCCACCGTTCGACTATCGAGGATCACCACGTCGGCGCCCTGGCCTTTGAGCGCTTCAAGTTCGTCTACGGTGATGACCGGCGTTCCCTTCTCGTCGCGGATCGCCAGCGAAAAATCGACGCCCGGCGTGTCGAAGGTCGGCAAGCCGTCCACGCCGCCTTTCGTCCATTCAGGAATTCCACCGGCCAGTGCGAAAAGCTGGCTGCGACCATGCCCGGACAACCGTTCGACAAGTTGCTCGGCAACGCAGCTGCCGTCATCGGCCAGCACGGTGCGCACCGATTTGCGCGGGATGAAGCGGTCGATCTCCGCTTCGACGTGATCCGCCGGCAGATTGGTGGCAAACAGCGGCGACGCGTATCCGACTGCCGCTCTGTCCCGGATATCCAGCACCGCCAGTTCCTCGCCATCGGCCAGCCATTGGCGAAAAATTTTCGAATCGATCGTGCTCGCGCTCACGAGGCCTTCCTCTGCTGATGTTCGGCAACGCCACGGACCGGACGCGCAAGGCCGAGATTCTCGCGCAGCGTGCTGCCTTCGTAAGCGGTGCGGAACAGGCCGCGCCGCTGCAGCTCCGGGATGACGAGATCGACGAAATCGGTGAGGCCCGTCGGCAGGATCGGCGGCATGACGTTGAAGCCGTCGGCCGCGCCGCCAGTGAACCACTCTTCCATCATGTCGGCGACATCCTTTGGCGTGCCGACGATCTGGAAATGGCCACGTGCACCGGCAATGGCGAGGTACAATTGCCGGATCGTCAGGTTCCGGCTCGCGGCCAATTCGGAAACGACTTTCAGCCGGCTTTTCACCGCATCGGAACTGCCGAGTTCCGGCAATGGTCCGTCGAGCGGATAACCGGAGAGATCCACGCCGCCGAGCAGTCCGGAAACCAGCGCCACGCCGACCACCGGATCGACCAGGCGCTGGATGGCGTCGAACTTGTCCTCGGCTTCAGCACGTGTCGGCGCGACGACCGGAAAGACACCGGGCATGATCTTCAAGCTGTTGGCGTAGCGGCCAAACGAGCCCAGCCGGCCCTTCAGCTCGCTGTAGAAACCCCGCGCCGAGTCGACGGCCGGATGGGCGGTGAAAACCACCTCCGCCGTCCTGGCTGCCAGCTGCTGGCCGGCATCCGAAGATCCGGCCTGGACGATAACGGGATGGCCCTGCGGCGGGCGGGCAACGTTGAGCGGTCCCTTGACGCGGAAATGCCGGCCAACATGGTCAGGGGCATGGATGCCATGCCGGTCGATGGCGACGCCCGAAGCCTTGTCGGCGACGAAGGCATCGTCGTCCCAGCTGTCCCAGAGCTTCTGCGCCACGGCAACGAACTCTTCCGCGCGGTCGTAGCGGTCGGCATGGACGGGATGCTGGTCACGGCTGAAATTCGACGCCGCCGGCGCGTCGGCCGAGGTGACGACATTCCAGCCTGTCCGGCCGCCGCTCAGATGGTCGACCGAGGCAAACAGGCGCGCCAGATGAAAAGGCTCCCAATAGGTGGTCGAAGCGGTCGCGACGAGCCCGATCCTCTGCGTCACCGTCGAGAGCGCCGACAACAACGTCAGCGGCTCGAAATGCACGACATGGCCGGTGCGTTCAAAAGTCTCGATCGGCTGCTCGCCATTGCGCGCGCTGAGGCTGTCGGCAAGAAACACCATGTCGAAGAGGCCGCGCTCTGCGGTGCGCGCGGCGTCCGCGTAGTGCTGAAAACTCAGGCCCGGATTGGCCGGCACATCGGGATGGCGCCAGGCAGCTACATGATGGCCCGGTCCGCGGACGAAAGCGCCAAGCCTTATCTTTCGATCTTCAGTCATCAGCGGCTTTCAGGTTGATCGCAAAAGGGCGTTCCTATCTAGCGCCTGCCAAACCCACTGAGCGAAAGAATGCCTTTCGCCAGCTGGCAATTATTGTTTTTTGACATCGGGTCAAGGGAAAGCACGATGGCCGGCGCGGGAGCGATGGGCTAGAGCCACGCACCGTCGGTGTCGCAAAGGTCCTTGATGTTTCATACCCCTTCCTCCCCACCGCGTTCGACCCCTCGTTCAATCATCATCATTGGCGGCGGCTTTGCCGGCGCGGTTGCCGCGATCAAGCTGCTCGACCGTTCGACCGAACCGCTGGCAATCACCGTCATCGAGCGACGGGCAGAGCTCGGCCGCGGCGTCGCCTACAGCACCGTCGATCCACAACACCTCGTCAACGGCGCGGCGCGCATCTTCTCGCTGCACCCGGACGACCCAGATCACCTCGTCCGCTGGCTCCTGGCGAATGGGCCCAAGCATGGCTGGACACCGCCCGCGGATGTGCCTGACTCCAGCCCGCCGCGCTGGCTGTTCGGCAGCTATGTCCAGTCGGAGTTGACCAGAGCCGTCAGAGAAGCAGATCCGCGTTCCTTGCTGCGCCACATCAAGGCATCCGCCGTCGACATGCTGACCGGTCCGTCCGGAGTCTGCGTCGGCACCAGCGACGGCCAGCAATTGCTGGCCGATGAGGCCGTGCTGGCGACAGGTGTTTTTCAGAGCGAGCCGTCGGCCACCGAAGCACCAATCATCAACGATCACCGCTATGTCGCAAATCCCTGGGATTCGGCAGCACTGGACCGGCTCGCTGGCAGAAGGCAATTGCTGCTGATCGGCTCGAGTCTCAGCATGGTCGACGTCGTCGCCAGCATGGAGGCGCGCGGCTTCAAGGGCAGCTATCGCGTCGTGTCGCGGCGCGGACAGATCGTCGAGCCTCGGCGCAATACCGAAGCGTGGCGCGATTTTCTTGCCGGGCGGCCGCTGCCGAAAACCACGAGGGCGCTTCTTGCCTTGGTAAAGGCCGAACGCCGGGCCATCGAGGCCGCCGGGCTGGACTGGCAAGGGCTGCCTTTGACGATCCGGCCGTGGATCCTGGCTCTGTGGCAAGGCGCCACCGACAAGGAGCGCCTGAAGTTCGCACGCCATCTGCGCGCTTTCTGGGACGTCACCGCGCATCGAGCGGCGCCGCCGAGCTTTGAGCGCGTCGCACTGGCGCAAAGCCAAGGCCGTTGGGCGGGCGGCGCCGGACGGGTGCTGGCACTGCATCCGCGAGCCGGCGGCATTGTCGCCGAGATCCGCTGGCGCGATAGCGGCGCGGTCGAACGGCTGCGTTTCGACGGTGTCGTCAACTGCCGGGGCCATCAGGAGCATGACTGGCGGCGGATCGCCGATCCGTTTGTCCAGAGCCTGCTGGAGAACGGCATCGTCAGGCCGCATGCGACCGGCTTCGGCATCGACGCCACGCATGACGGCCAGGTGATTTCCGGCAACGGCAGGACCCACGGCAATCTGTTTGCCATCGGCCATCCGCTGCGCGGCGTCGCCTGGGAATCGAGTTCCATCGGCGAACAGCTGGCGCAAGCCATGGCCCTTGCCGGCCTTCTTGTCGGCGCCAGCCCAAGGCTGCGTGCTCTGGCCTGACCGTTCTGCACCTCAAGACAATAGAAACGAAAAGGGCCGCGTCGAGACGCGGCCCCTTTTCTTGCTGATGTCCGCCGGGTTCAGGCGTTCGGATCGATATATGCGTCTGCGAAACTGGCCGACAGGCCTTCAGCACCCGGCGCGTAATTCTTGACGGTCTTGCGGGCAATGATGATGGTCGGCGGTGCGATCAGATTGATGATCGGCAACTCGTCGGCGATGATCTCCTGGAACCTGAAGAACAGCTGCTTGCGCTTGGCCTCGTCAAGCTCCACCGATGCGGCCTCCAGCAGCCGGTCGACCTCAGGGTTCTTGTAGTGCGCGCCGTTGGAGAATGGCAGTCCGATCTTGATGTTCTGCGACCAGTAGAGCCGTTGCGCACCGGCGCTCGGGTCGAAGATGTTGCCGCAGGATTCCGTCGACAGGTCCCAGGTGCGATCCGTGTAGATGGTTTTGACATAGGTGCCGAAGTCGAATTTCTGGATCTCGGCGTCGATGCCGATCTTGGCCAGTGCCTGTTTGAGGAAGTCGGCATAGCCCCACGGATTGTAGGGATTGTTGGTGAGCCTGAGCTTGAAGCGGATGCCGTCCGCTCCGCGCTTGAAGCCAGCCTCGTCGAGCAGTTTTTCCGACAGCGCCGTATCGACGGTCGCCGCCTTCACATCGGGATCGAAATACTTCTTGTTGACGACGCTGATCGGTGTCGGCGACACTTGGCCATAGCCGTAGAACACGATGGCATTGATCGCATCGAGATCGATGGCATGCGCGATTGCCTGACGGACCTTCTTCTCCTTCAGGATCGGGTTTTCCAGGTTGATGATCAGCTGGTGCAGCGGGCCGCTATAGGCAAAGACGGTGCTATCGACGACGAACTGCGGCAACGCCTTGAACCGCTCCAGATCGGCAAACGCCACCGGGTTCGGGCCGATGTCGACTTCACCCGTCTCGAGTGCCGCGGCGCGCGCGCCGGAATCGGTGATGAAGCGGAAGATGATCCGGTCGAGATAGGGTTTTGGCGCATCCCAATAGGTCGGGTTCTTCTCGACGATGATGTGGCTGCCCTTGACCCATTCCTTGAGCACGAACGGTCCACTGCCGATGATCTGCTCGAAGGACGGATCGTCCGCCGGCTTCAGCTTCTCGTAGATGTGCTTGGGCACGACGGGCGATTCCGTCGCGGCCAGCCCCGAGATCAGCGCGGCGGACGGTTTAGACAGTTTGATTTTCACCACATGCGGATCCGACGTGTCGACGTCGGTGACATTCTGGAAGGTGATGCGTCCACGCGGATGCGCTTCACGCAGCCGCGAGATCGAAAAGGCCACGTCTTGCGATGTCAAATCATGGCCGTCGCTGAATTTCACCCCCGGCCGCAGCTTGAAGACATATTCGAGCCCGTCATCGCTGATCGACCATTCGGTGGCCAGTTGCGGCCTTGGATTGAGGTCGTAGTCGTAGGCGAGCAGGCCGTCGAAAATCTTCGGCCCGATGGTGGCCGGTCCACCGGCGCTGGTGTTGATGGAAACGATCTGGTTGGGCTCGGGATAGTAGACGAAATTGAGCGTGCCGCCCGCCACCGGCTTGGCGTCTTCGGCAAAGGCCCCGGCAGGTAGGGCGGTACTCGCGCCGGCCAGCAGCAGGAACTGATTGAACAAGCGTCGGTTGATGGTCATGGTCGGTACTCCGCGTTTGCGCGATTTGTCTTTATGGGGAAAAGTCGGGATCGGTGGTTTCACGCACCGATCCAAGGCAAGGCAATCCGAGCGCCTATGCGTTTGGCGCGAGCCAGATCTGCGCGAAGCTGTTGTTGATGCCTTGCGCTCCGGGTGCGAAATCCCTGACCTTCTTGTTGGCAACAATCTGGGCACCGGCCGCAACGAGGTCGACCGACACCACGTCGTCATGGATGATGTGCTGGAACTTGTACCAGAGCTCGCGCCGTTTCGTTTCGTCGGGCTCGATTGCGGCGGCTTCGAGGATCTGGTCGACCTCGGGGTTCGCATAGTGGCTGGCGTTGGAGAAGACGAGGCCGATCTTGAAATTCTTCGACCAGTAGGCGCGCTGGACGCCGAGCGTCGGATCAAAGGTGTTCGACAGCGACTCAACCACCAGGTCCCAGGCGCGGTCGGTGTAGACGGTCTTCAGGAACGTCGACAGATCGAGCTTCAGGATCTCGGCGTCGATGCCGACCACTGCCAGCGACTGCCTGATGAAATCGGCATAGGACGCCGGCAGGAACGCGTTGTAGGCGAGCCGGAGCTTAAAGCGCGTGCCGTCGGCGCCGCGCGGATGGCCGGCATCGTCGAGCAGTTTCTCCGCCAGTTTGGGGTCGGGTTCGCGCGCCTTGATGCTGGGGTCATACCATTTGGGCAGTCCCGTGCTGATGGGACTTGGCGATACCTGCGCATAGCCATAGAGCGCAATGTCGACCAGCTTCTGCAGGTCGATCGCGTGGGCGATGGCCAGACGCACGTCGCGCTTGGTCAGGATTTCGTTCTCGTAGTTGAAGAACAATTGCTGCTGCGGGCCGGAATAGGCATAGGTGTTGGTGTCGACGACCAAAGCGGGGTTGGCCTTCAGCCGCTCGATATCGGCCAGCGGCACGGGATTGGCGCCGATATCGATCTCGCCGGTTTCAAGAGCCGCCGAGCGTGCCGCCGGGTCGAGAATGACATGCAGCACGACGCGGTCGAGGTAAGGCCTTGGCGCATCCCAATAGTTCGGATTGCGATCGAAGATCAGATGGCTGCCGGGCACCCATTCCTTGAGAACGAAGGGGCCGGTGCCGATCGTCTGTTCCAGCTTGGGCTGTTCTGCCGGCTTGAACGTTTCGTAGACATGCTTCGGCACGATCGGTGATTCCGAACTGCTCAGCGCCGTGATCAGATAGGGCGCCGGCTTCGAAAGCACGACAATGGCGGTGTGCGGATCGGGCGTCTCGACCGCTGTCACGTTCTGGTAGGTGATGCGGCCGCGCGGATGCGCCTCCTTCAGCCGGAAGATGGTGAAGGCAACATCTTCCGAGGTGAAGTCCTTGCTGTCATGCCACTTGACACCCTGGCGCAGCTTGAAGGTGTAGCGCAGGCCGTCATCGCTGATCGACCACTCCGTGGCCAGCAGCGGTTTCGGGGTGAGGTCGTAGGCGAAATCAAGCAGGCCTTCATTCACCTTGGGGCCGATCGCCTGGCCGGTGCCCGACGAGGTGTTGATGGCGATCAGCGACGTCGGATCGGGATAGTAGGCCCAGTTGAGCGTGCCGCCCTGAACGGGCGTGCCTTCGGCTGCAAAGGAAAGGCCGGGCAATGCGAAACTCGCACCCCCAAGCAGCAAGAGCTGGTTGAAATGACGACGATTGACAGACATGGTCTTGGGCTCCGGAAAACGGATTGCATCCGGCGGCCGAACGCACTCCGGCGCCTCGACGCAATGATCCCTGCCGTCGCGCAAAACCGGAAGAATGATTTTCTATCGTCGGCCGAAAGCGCCGCTTTGCACGACTGGTTCATTCCAGGCCTGCGAAGCCGACCGACACCCAAATCGGTGCTGCCCGTCTTATTTCTACAAGAATAGTAGACATTGCGATTTTTTAGATTTCCGTTCCCGCTGGCGCGACGCTGCGGCAAACGAAATTTTCCGCCGCGCGCTTTGGCGCAAAGCCCGCCCTCGTCGCGCCGGGTCCGAACGTGTTGAATGCGCCTCATGGTTGATGTCATTCGCGCCAAACCGAGGAAGCTACGACCGACGCTGGCGAGACTTCCGCCGCTGACCTCGCTTCGCGCCTTTGTCGCAACCGCCCGCCATCTGAGCTTTACGCGAGCGGCGGAAGAACTCCATGTCACGCCCGCCGCCATCGGCCAGCAGATCCGCCAGCTGGAGGATCACCTGGGGCAACCGCTGTTCCAGCGCAACCGGGGCGAGCTTTTGCTGACCTCGGTCGGTCAGGCGCTGATGCCCGGGCTCACCGAGGCTTTCGACGTCGTTGTCGAATCGGTCGCGCGTATTTCCGGCGACGAGGAGGATGCGCCGATCAAGGTGTCGGTCGCGCCCTCCTTCGCCAGCAAATGGCTGATCCCGCGCCTCGACGCGCTGCGTGAGGCGGTGCCCGGACTCGAAGTACTGGTCGATGCATCGACAAGGCTTGCCGACTTTGCCAGCGAAGATATCGACTGTGTCATCCGCTACGGCTCGGGCGCCTATAGCGGCCTCATCACGGAACGGCTGTTCTCGGAAGCGGTGCTGCCTGTCTGCAGCCCCGAATTTGCCCGCACGCACGGCCTCTTCCGTGGACCGGAAGGGCTGCGTAACGCGCCGATCCTGCATGAGGACGGGCCGGAGCGCGATCCAAGTTGCCCCGACTGGAAGGGCTGGCTGCGATCCAACGGCCTGTCCGGCCGCCTTGTCGACGGCGGCATACGGCTTAGCCAGTCCTCGCTGGTACTCGACGCCGCGGTTGCCGGCAAGGGCATCGGTCTCGGCAAATTCCGACTGGCCGAGCCTGACCTTGCGGCAGGGCGGCTGGTCAGCCCTTTCGGCTCGCCGCAGCCGGTCGAGTTTTCCTATTACTTCGCGACGACGCCACACAAGGCGAAGCTCGCGACCGTCGAGCGCTTCCATGGCTGGCTGAAGGCTGAGGCGCGAAGGGTTGGCGCACTCGACTTCACACCGCCGGCAGCACTGCCGGCGCGCATCGCCATCGTTGCCGCCGAATAGCCTTGGCTATTTAAGCTTGAAGCCCAGCGCCTTGAGCGCATCACCCAGGCGATCACGGCCTTTCAGCGCCGCAGTGCTGCCGATGCGGTTCGACATCAGTTCGGTCCAGTCGACAACGGGCATCGACTGCTCTTGCTGAAAGGTGCGAAGCGTCAGGTTGTACGCTGCGAGATCGTCCTGATCGAAGCCTGACTGATAGCGCTCGCGATGCAGCACAACACGCTGCGGCAGTCTGGGCTTGATGTCGGTCGCAGCCAGGAGATCGGGACAGCCAACGGTCAGGCCGAACACCGCCACGGTTTCCGGCGGCAGGCCGAGCTCTTGCGCCACGGCCTCAGGATGATTGCGCATGGCGCCGATGTAGCAGGAGCCGAGCCCGAGCGCATCGATTGCCACCACGGCATTCTGCGCGGCAAGTGCTGCGTCGATCACGGCCAGCAGAAAACTCTCATGATAATCGAGCCCCTCGCCCGCCCGGCTGTTTGCCTCGGCAATGGCGCGCAGCCGTGACAGGTCGGCCAGCCAAACCAGCAGCAACGGCGCCTGCTCGATATGGCGATTGACCGCCGCCAGTCCGGCAAGCCGCGCCTTGCGCGCCGGATCCTCGACGGCGATGACGCTCCACGCCTGCAGATTGGACGAGGTCGGCGCCGACTGGGCGGCAGCGATGATCAGTTCGAGCGTCCCTTCGGGCAGAGGCCTGGCGAGATAGTTGCGGACCGAGCGATGTGAAAGGATCGCCTCGAGGGCTTCGTTCCAGTTTGCAGTGTTCGCCTCTTGCGGCGCCCGGTAACGCCGCCTTAGTGCTGCTTCACCGCGCAGGTCGGCGTCGGAAGGGCGGATGCTGAAAGCGGCTGGCTGTGGCATTGTCGTCCCTATTTGGCGATCTGGCTCGTTCGGTGTTCTGACAACCCCACGTCATTCAACAAACGCGGCTTGGACCCTATTGCGCAATAGCGGGAGCAACTGGTCGCCTTGCCGCTTGATCTCGGAAAGATACGGCGTGTCCGAGAGCACGAAATGCGTGATGCCCAGATCCCGGTACTTGCCGAGCGAACTGGCCACGTCGGCGGCCGAGCCGACCAGCCAGGTGGTGCCGGCGCCGCCGCCGCCATATTTGCCCGGCGCAGTGTAGAGATTGTCGTCCAGCACCTCGCCGCGCGTGTGCAGATCGAGCAGACGCTGCTGGCCTACCGCTGCCGCCCGACCATGATCATTCCAGCCGGCGCCCTGGCCCTTTGCCATTTCGGCGACCTTCGCCTCGGCGTCCGCCCAGGCCTGCCCGGTGGTGTCGCGGACCAGCGTGGTGACCCGCAACCCGAATTGTAGAGGTGGGAGGTCCCGGTCAAGTTCCCGGCTCAAGGCCTTGAGCCGCTCGATCCGCTCCCGGACGCCGTCGAGCGGCTCGCCCCAGAACAGCTGGACATCGGCCTCGCTGGCCGAGACGCGCTCGGCTGCCTCCGACGCGCCGCCGAAATAGAGCCTGGGATGGCGACGGTTTCCACGGACAGGGATGCGGGGCATGACGGTAGACCCGGTGACCTTGAAGTGCTCGCCGGCAAAGGTGACGTTCTCTTCGGTCCAAAGTCTGCGAACCAGCCGCATGAACTCTCTGGTGCGGGCATAGCGATGGTTCTGCTCGCCTTCGCTGTCGCCATAGGCAGCGAGGTTGTCCTTGCCCGACACTATGTTGATACGCACGCGACCGCGGGTCAGCTGGTCGAGCGTGGAGACCGCGGATGCGAAGTGCGCTGGCCGCCAGTAACCCGGGCGGATCGCGATGAGCGGCTCGAAGGAGGTGGTCCGCGCGGCGAGCGCGGCGGCGACGGTAAACGTGTCGGGCCGGCCCCAGCCGGTACCGATCAGCGCGCCCTTCCAGCCGTGTTCCTCAAGCGCCTTTGCGTGGCTGGTCAGCGTCTCAAGGCTGTTGTGGTCCTCGACGGCCGGCTCGCCGCGGTGACCGGGATCGACCTGGTTCGGGATGTACCAGAGAAATTCGGGATCAGCGCTCATTGTCGGGCCTGTATTTTTGTCGGGCGTGGAGGTCAATGGCGGTACCTTCCGCGCCGTTATCGTTTGATGATCGTTCAATGGGTGGCCCGAGCAACCCTGACGCCTTGTGCGGCTGCGGCGCGAAACGGCTTTCAGGCCTGATAAGGCCGAGATGGTCGCGCAGCGTGCGCCCTTCATAGTCGCTGCGAAACAGGCCGCGCCGGCGCAGGATCGGCACGACCGTATCGACAAAGACTTCCAGCCCGGTCGGCAGCACGTCAGGCATCAGGTTGAAGCCATCGGCGGCGCCGGCGACAAACCATCTTTCGATATCGTCGGCGATCTGCTCCGGCGTGCCGACAACGGTGCGGTGGCCGGTACTGCCGTTGAGCCCGGATCAGTTGGCGAACGGTGAAATCGTTGTTGCGGGCAAGTGCCAGCGTGGCCTTGAAGAAGGTGTGGCCGCCGTTGGGCGGCAGCGGGATGACGTCAGGCAGCTTCTCGTCGAGCCTCAGCCGCTCGCGGTCGATGCCGAGCACGCCCGACAGCCGCGTCAGGCTGTAGTCGAGCGGGATGCGGTCCCACAGTTCTTCCTGCCGCCGCTCCGCTTCCGCCTCGGTGCTGCCGATGATGGTGGCCAGACCGGCGAGGTTGAGCGGCACGCCGCCGCTTCTGCCATAGGCGACAGCCCGGGCCTTCAGCTCCTTTGCGTAGGCGAGCGCCTCCTCGAACGATTGCGACGCGGAAAACACCGCTTCGGCGTGGCGCGCGGCGAGCTCCTTGCCGTCATCGGAACCGCCGGCCTGGATGACCACCGGATGCCCTTGCGGCGAGCGCGGCACATTGTGCGGCCCATGCACCGAAAAATGCGCGCCCTCGTGCTCGATGGCGTGAACCTTGGCGGCATCGACGAAGCGCCCACTGGCGACGTCGCCGATGAAGGCATCGTCCTCCCAGCTGTCCCACAGCGCCTTGACTATTTCGGTGAATTCGGCGGCCCGCTCGTAGCGCCGGCCATGATCTATCGCGCCGGTCAGGCCGAAATTGCGGGCCGAGGCGGGATCGGCCGTGGTCACGATGTTCCAGCCGATGCGCCCGCCGCTGACATGGTCGAGCGTCGCGAAACGACGGGCGATGTTGTAGGGCTCGTTGAAGCTGGTCGATGCCGTCGCAATCAGGCCGATGCGCTCGGTCGCGGCGGCTATCGTCGCCAGCACGATGGTCGGTTCCAGCGATGTAATCGGCCGATAGTCGATGCGATCCGAAATTGCCGCCTGATCGGCAAGGAATATAGCGTCGAGCTTGGCGCGCTCGGCGATCTTCGCCACCTGCACATAGTGGTCGACGGTGAAGGCGGCATAGGGGTCGACCCCGTCCATCCGCCATGCCGCCGGCGAGAAGCCGGCGTGCAGGATGTTGACATTGAGGTGGAGCTGTCGGCCGCTCATCGAAAGACGCCGGGCTCGGGATAGGCGCCAGTCAGATACCAGGTGCCGACGGTGCGGGCCTTGTATTCGGCGGGGTTGTGCAAGGTGTGGATGCGCGCATTGCGCCAGAAACGGTCGAAGCCGTATTTGCGCACCGCCGAGCGCGCGCCCATCACCTCGAAGATCTCGGTGGTGACTTCGAGCGCGACATTGCCGGCCAGCACGTTGGCCGCGGCAACTGCAACCGCCGCTTCCCCGCGCTCTTGCTCGGTCAACGCCTTGCCGCGCGCGATCGCATGATCGATCGCCGCCGCAGCGCGATCAGCCAGCACCGTTGCCGCCCGCGTCTTGACCCAGAGCTCGCCATATTGCCGCTTGATCCATGGATCGTCGATGTGGCGCTCGACGCCGGAATACATCCACGGTCGCGAGCTGTTGAGCGTGTAGTCGCGTGCCGCTAGCAGTGCGCCCTGGGCGGTGCCGATGAAGACATTGAGCAGCACGCTTTGCTGCTGCAGCGGGCCGATGGTGCGGATCGGCAGCGACGCGTCGACCCAGCCGCGCACCAGTTCGTTGTCATGGATCCTAACATCCTTGTAGGCGACCTTGCCACTGCCGGTTTGCGTCTGGCCGATGCCGTCCCAGTCGTCGAGAATGGTGATGCCCTCACGATCCGCCGGGATGGCCGCGAACTTCCGCTCGCCGCTGACCTCGTCTTCCCAGGAGGTCGAAAGATAGTCGGCGACATGCGAGCCGGAGGCGAAGGGCTTGAAGCCGCTGACGATCGTCCACTCGCCATCCTTGCGGCCGAACAGCGTCTTGGAAAAGCTGTTGCCGGTGTTGCCCCAGAACCAGTCGCCCGCAGCCGAACGCCGCAGCAGATCGGCTGAGCGCGGTTCGTCCGAATTGAGCCTTGCGGCGATCAGCGCGCTGAAATGGTAGCCGTAGATGTGGCCGATCGAGCCGTCGACCTTGGCGAACTCGCGGCCGATCTTCAGCGCCGTCGAATAGGGTTCGCCGGCGCCGCCGAATTCCTTGGGAATGACGATACTGAGCAGGCCGCTCTCCTTGAGCAGGCGGATCTGTTCGACGGGCCTGCCGCCAAGCTGGTCGCGCTCGACCGCGTCGCGGGCAAAGATGTCGCGCAGCTCGACCGCCTTGGCGATCCATGGATTGGAGGTATCGGGATCGAAGCTCATCAGGTCACTCATGCAGATGCGGGAAGCCGTGGCGCTCGGCAAGCAGCGCAAGAATGCGCCTTGTGTCGTCGGCAAAGACCTTGCCCTTGGCGGTCGGTAGGTCGGCTGGCGGATCACTGCCGACGACCAGCACCGGCAGCGACTGGTGGCGTTCGCCGAGCGCATCGATCACCTTACCCCTCGGCCTTGCGAACGGCACGCGCTCGACGTCCAGCCTGGCAGCAAGATCGGGAAAGGCTGCGAGCAGCCCTTCGACCTTGTTGGAATAGGGGCAGACGAAGGTCTGGCCCGGATGCTTTGGGTCGGCGAAACCCGGCTGGATGAGAAAGAGCGTGTCGCGCGCCATCGGCTCATTCCTATTCCGCCGCCGCCGCGGCATGCCGCGAAAAACGGTTTGCCGGCCGCTTCAGGCCGAGATTGTCGCGCAAGGTGCTGCCCTCATACTCCCGACGGAACAGGCCACGGTGGCGCAGTTCCGGCACCACCAACTCGATGAAATCCTTCAAGCCGCCGGGCATGATCGGTGCCATGATGTTGAAGCCGTCGGCGCCGTAATTCTCAAAGCGCTCTTCCATCGTGTCGGCGATCTGTTGTGGCGTGCCGACCACCTGCCAGTGGCCGCGAGCGCCGGCGATGCGCAAATAGAGCTGCCGGATCGTCAGCTTCTCGCGCCGCGCCAGATCGATGACCAGCGCCTGCCGGCTCTTGCCGGCATTGGTCTCCGGCAGTTCCGGCACCGGCCCGTCGAGCGGATAGGCGGTCAGATCGAAGCCGCCGGCCAGCGCCGAGACCAGACCGAGGCCCACTTCCGGCTGGATGAGATCCTGCAGCTGTTCGAACTTTTCCTGCGCCTCGGCTTCGCTGCGGCCGACGACCGGAAAGATGCCTGGCAGGATTTTCAGATCATCCTCTGAACGGCCGTACTTACCGAGCCTGCCCTTGACGTCGGCATAGAAGGCGGTGGCTTCATCGAGCGTGATCTGCGCGGCGAAAATCGCTTCCGCGGTGCGCGCCGCCAGCTCCTTGCCGGGGCCGGACGCGCCCGCCTGGACGACGACCGGATGGCCTTGCGGCGTGCGCGGCGTGTTCAGCGGACCGCGCACCTCGAAGTGCTGGCCCTTGTGGTTCAGCACATGCAGCTTCTCCTTGTCGAAATAGCGCCCGCTCACTTTGTCGCGCGGGAAGGCATCATCCTCCCAGCTGTCCCACAGCCCAAGCACGACATCGGCGAATTCCTCGGCGCGATCGTAGCGGTCGCCGTGCTGGATATGCGTATCGTGGCCGAAATTGAATGCCGCATCCGGATCGGACGAGGTGACGAGGTTCCAGCCGGCGCGCCCGCCGCTCAGATGGTCGAGCGACGCGAACTGGCGGGCCAGATTGTAGGAATCGGAATAGCTGGTCGAAGCCGTGGCGATCAGGCCGATGTTGGTGGTCACCGCCGACAGCGCCGACAGCAGCGTAATGGGCTCGAACGGATAGACGCCGCTATGCGCCTTGCGGCTGGCAGCCTCGAGATTGCTCAGCCGCGCCGCGACGCCATCGGCAAAGAAGATCGCATCGAATTTGGCCGCTTCCGCGAGCCTGGCCAGTTCGACATAGTCGCCGAGGCTGGTCCCCTCGGCCGCCTGTGGATGGCGCCATGCCGCCACATGGTGGCCGGTGAAGAGAAGAAACGCTCCAAGCTTGAGCTTGTCCTTGCGCCTGGCCATTTTCCGCGCCTCCTCAGCGATACAACCCGCCGACCGGGAATTCCCCGGTCAGCAACCAGGTGCCGATGGTGCGCTTCTTGTATTCGGCCGGGTTGTGCAGCGTGTGCGTGCGCACATTGCGCCAGAACCTGTCGTAGCCATTGGCCTTGGTGGCCGAGCGGGCGCCCATCACCTCGAAAACCTCGCTCGATGCGTCGAGACCGATTTGCCCGGCATAGACATTGGCGGTGGCAAGGTCGATCGCCGTCTGTCCGCGCTGCTCCAGGGTCAAGGCCTCGCCCTTGCCATAGGCGGCATCGAGGCTGCGCGCCGCCACATCGGCGAGTTCGGCGGCAGCCAGCGTGCGGATATAGAGATCGCCATATTTGCGCTGAACGAACGGATCGTCGGTGTGGTTCTCATAGCCGGAATAGACCCAGGGTCGCGATTGCGAGACCGTATAGTCGCGGCCTTCGCTCAGCGCTCCTTGCGCGCTGCCGACGAAGAGGTTGAGCAGGACCGCCTGCTGGAAGAGTGAAATCAGCGTCTGGAACGGCGTCAGCGGCACGGCGGGCGAGCCGATCAGTTCGTCATCACCGATATGCACATCCTTGAACGTGACTTTACCGGAACCCGTCTGCCGCTGGCCGACGCCATCCCAGTCATCCTCGATGACGATACCTTCACGATCGGCCGGGATCGCAGCTGCCAGGCGGTCCTGGCCGTCTTCCCATGCCACCTGGATATAGTCGGCGATGTGCGAGCCGGAAGAGAACGGCCGGAAGCCGTTCAGGATCCAGCCCGAGCCGTTGCGCCTGGCCGTAGAGGTCTTCGACATGGCGTTGCCGGAATTGCCCCAGACCCAGTTCTCGCGGGCCGAGCGTGTCAGCAGTTGGTCCCTCTGCGCGTCCGTACCGCGAAACAACACGCCGTTGAGCGGCAGATGATGGTAGCCGTAGAGATGGGCTAGCGAACCATCGGTGCGGGCAAATTCGCGCACGACGCGCAGCACCGACAGCCAGGGCGCGCCCTTGCCGCCATAGTTTTTGGGAATCTGCGCCGACGGCAGTCCACTTTCCTTGAGCAGGCGGATCTGCTCGACCGGTCGTCCACCGGCCTTGTCGCGCGCCACCGCATCGCGATCGAAGATGGTGCGCAGCTCGACCGCCGTGGCGACGAACGGGTCGGAAAGGTCAGGGCTGAAGGTCATGCGTTTGTCCATGGAATGCGTCTATTCCGCCGCAATGGTCTGTGCCGGCCGCCAGACGGCAGAGGCGTAGGCCTCCTCCCCGAACTCGGCCGGATGGCTGCCGGTGATGCGGCTCTCATGGCTGTCGAGATCGGCAAGGAAGAGATCGCGGCTGATGCGGGCGACGACAGCCGGCACGTCGCGCCTGATCGACGGAACATCGCCTATCGGCAGGCCGAAACTGACGAAGCCGCCTGGATTGAAGACGTGGATGTTCCTCAGGAACGGCGCCTCCCCCAGCGCTTTCTCGAGGAATTCATGGCCGAGGCCGAGATAGGGATGGGCGCCGAAAAATTCATCCAGTTCGCCTTCCGCCGGCGCGTATTGGTCACGCCACAGCCGGATCGAGGCGGCGAAATCGCTAAATTCCGGCTTGCGCGTCGGGTCGGCGAAATAGCCGGTGCCGGCGATGACGAAGTCGAAAGCGAACGTCTCGGCGCCGATGTCGGTGACGACCTTGCCGCCGTCGATATCCGCATTCGTCCAGGGGGCACCGAGATGCAGGTGGAAATTCTTGTGCCGCACCACCCGCTCCACGGCATGGGGCGGTGGCGTCGAACCGGCCTCGCGGAAGCGCAGTGCCTGGCGCCAGCGCACCGGATCGGGCAAGGCGCCGGGATAACCCCGCACGCGGTTGATCGGCACGCTGGCGATACTGGTGCGCCGCGCGAACAGGCGCACCGATTGCGCGCCGGCCTCAAGGGCTGTCCCCGCCGCATCGAATGCCGAAGCCGCCGACCCGACGACAGCGACCGCTTTGCCCTTGAGCGAGGCAAAATCGATTGCTGCAGAACTGTGTGCGACAAAGCCCTGGGGCAGAGCAGCGAGCACCGCCGGTATCATTGGACCGCCGCTGCCGCCAAAGCCATTGGCCAGAATGATCTTCCGCGCCGTTTCGATCAATGGCGTGCCGCCGGCATCGAGGTGGAGGCGAAGATACCCGTCAGCCGGCTCGATGCGAAGGAGACGCGTGCCGTAGCGAATGCCAATGCCGAGAAAGTCGCGATACCATTTCAGGTAATTCGCCCAATCCGTCCGCGCGATGCGGTCGAAGCCTGCATAGGCTTCGGCACCATGGCGCGCTTCGTACCAGGATTGAAAGCTCAGGCCCGGCAGGCCGAGTTCCGGTCCCGGCAGGCCCTTTGGTGTTCGCAGCCGGTTCATCCGCGCATGCGTGAGCCAGATGCCGGCCTTGCCCTCATCCGGCGCCGCATCGATGACCGTGACCTTGCCGATGCCGGCCCGCCTCAACGCGAAGGCGAAGGTCGCGCCCGTCTGCCCGCCGCCAACGACAAAGACATTGTGGTCGATGCCCTCCCGATCCGGCACCCAATTTTGCGGATCGGGACCGATCAGTCGAAGTGTTTCGCGGGCGTCGTGATCTGGATCGGACGGTAAGGCCATTTCGGTCCTGGCTGAAGTTCAAGCGTTACACCAAACTCCGCCCCGGTCGGCAAACAGTCCAGAAATGTCTGCTTTGATTGCCCGGTAGTTTTTTTCACTTGCATCCAACGGCACAATCGGAGCGTCACCGGGCTGCTGCCGGATATTCGGCACCACCTGCAATCCGTGATGACAAGCGAACAATTGGCGCGCAGGGCTGACATAATCTGAACGCTCGGTTGCCCGCGTCGATTCCGCTGCAATTCTTGCCCGTTAAAAGGAGTACGCTGCGTTTCCGACACTTCACCCAAGTAGGGGTCGAGCCCACGTGTGTAAAAACGCGTCATGCACCCGAAAGGAGACCTCGAGGACTTCGATTGGTGGCGGCTCTCACCACGCCTTGAGCTGCACCGGCGTCAAGTACACGGCGCCGTCGCGGTCGCGATTGAGATCTATTTCAAAGCACGACCGATGGAAAACGATGCGGTTGGGGACATTACCGATTACCATTCTCATGATTTCCTCAGCCTTTACCTGTCCGGGCTGGGTAAGAGAATTCTGTCGGAATTGGCTGCCAGATCCGCACAGATCAACCGAACTGGCAAGCGCATTTTGAGACTGCGGCCGAGTTCAGAACCCGCCTAATTGCACGTCGTTGCCGCCGATTGCCGCAGGCATCCTTGCAGGGTATTTCGAACCCAGGGGGCTTGAGCTAGGTGTGACAGTGCCATCAACGAGACGGAGAAAATTGACGAACGGGCCCCAAAACCATTTTGCCCAGAAGCCATAGATTTACCCGATAACGCTCAACTCAAACTCAAATAATTAGGCGTAAGGTATTGATATATAATAAACTGGTGGGCCCGGAGGGACTCGAACCCCCAACCAAGCGGTTATGAGCCGCCGGCTCTAACCATTGAGCTACAGGCCCCACGCGCGCTGGATTAGTGTTTTTCCTTGCGCGGCACAAGGCTTTCCGGACGAGCTGGCCGAGATCGCCCAAATCAGCCCATATTCGCGCCCTAGTCGACAGGCGCGACTGGATCGCACACCGAGGAGATTTTCATGACCAGACATATTTTGCCGCTCGCACTTGCCGCCGCGATCGCTTTTCCGGCGATGGCAAGCGCTGCCGATTCGCTGCCCCCGCCCCGCATCATCGTGTCGGGTGAAGGCCAGTCGACCGTGGCGCCTGACCTGGCGCTGCTGACGCTCAGCGTCATGCGCGAGGCCAAGACCGCACGCGCGGCACTCGACGCCAACAACGACGCCATGGCCGCCGTGATCGCGGCAATGAAGTCGGCAGGGATCAAGGACCGCGACCTGCAGACCGCCGGCATCCAGATCAACCCGCGTTACAACTACACCAACAAACCGGACGGCAGCCAGGAAGCCGAGCTTGTCGCCTACCAGGTGACCAACACACTCTCGGTGCGCATCCGCGACATCGACAAAACAGGTGAGATTCTCGACAAGGCTGTGTCGCTCGGCGTCAATCAGGGCGGAGGCATTTCGTTCTCCAACGAGGATCCGAAAGCTGCCGTCACCGAAGCCCGCAAGAAGGCGGTCGCCGATGCCATGGCCAAGGCCAAGACGCTGGCCGAAGCCGCCGGCGTCAGCATAGGCCGGGTGCTGGAAATCACCGACCAGAACGTTGCGCCGGCGCCGATGCCGATCAATGCAAAGGCCTTCGATGCGGCAGGCGCCGCGGTTCCCGTGCAGGCCGGCGAGAATGCCTACGCCGTGCAGGTAACAGTGACATTCGAGCTTAAGTAGCAGGCCGCCGGGCTGGGCGCGGTTCTGCTGAACCCGTCGGCCGGAACCGCAGATTTCCGACATGAAAAACCCCGGAGGACTGGCCTCCGGGGTTTTTTCGAGCCGCACCTTTCCGCGGAGGGAAAGGGGCTCCTGGCTGACCCTAGAAGGGTCATGCCGCTACTCCAGGTACTCCAGGCTGATCCTGGCAGAGGAACATGCCTCCGGATCGACCTTCGCAGAAGGTCGTATCCCAGACTGATCTTCGCAGAAGATCAGTCTGGTTCTCTTAGCGATAGATAACCGGGCAGCCGCGCTCATTGGCGAACACGACCACTACGCGATCGCCATACTGGCGGCCGGCGACCTTCACCACGCGGCGATTGACATCGACGATGCGGACGCGGTGCAGGCCCATGCGCTCGGCCTTGTCGAGGGCGCGATCCGGCGAGCAGCGGCGCCAATTGCGGTCACGGCGAAAGCCGTCCTCATCGTCGCCGGTGTAGACGCCGACGCGGCGGTCATGGTTGTTGCCGAAGCCGAGATAGATCGAGTCCGCCTGGGCGGGCACTGCGGCAAGCGTGCCGAGAGCTACGAGACCCGAAAGGGCTGCCGTCTTGAATGAGTTGAACATTGTCTTCTCTCCTTGTTGAGGGCTTGCGCCCGTCTTGGTCGAACCGATGGGGGGAGAATGCTCCTTGCAATCTGAACTCTTCGCGAACCGGCCGTTCATTTTCGGTTAATCTGCCCGACAGGTTGAAAGCAACCGCCCCTTCCACCGCTGCAAACGACCCTGACCGTCAAAAACGTCCAATGGCGCAGAACGCCCTATGGCAGCGTCCGTTCCAGAATGCTCAGGGCTCGTCATCGAGCATATAGTCGAAATAGTCGTCCGGCTCGGCCAGATCGGTCTCACTGGCGCGGACGCGGCCGCGCATGGAGATGCCGGCATCATGAACGGTCTCGGCACTTCCCGACACCAGCCTGTGCCACCAATAGAGGTCGTGCCCCTCGGCAACCAGCCGGTAGGCACAGGTTTTCGGCAGCCACGTGATGGTGCGCACATTCTGCGGCGTCAGCCCGACACAGTCCGGCACGCGCGCCAGCCGGTTGGCATAGTCCGAACAGCGGCAGCTTTGCCCATCGAACAGCCGGCAGCCGACTGATGTCCAGTAGATCTCGCCGGTATCCTCGTCCTCGAGTTTAGACAGGCAGCATTTTCCGCAGCCGTCGCACAGCGATTCCCACTCGGTGGGCGTCATCGCTTCCAGCGTCTTGGTCTTCCAGAACGGCGTTTCCATTATGGGTCGAGATGTGGCCTCCGCATGCGGCAAGGTCAAGCTGTTGTGTGACTTCAAGTTCCGGCCGCACCATAGGAAAAACATGAAGTTGCCTTCAAAACGCCGGTCAATCGTCCTTGGGTGCGGGTAATGCCTGCAAACCGGAACCAATCCGGTCAAGGACAGTTTGGGCAGGGATGGGACCCCACAAGGAGAATTTAAGATGAAACGCCAACCACGGGTACTGGCAGGTACGGCACTTGGCCTGCTTATGGCATCCGCGCCGTTGGGCGCATCCCCGTTGCAGGGCAACGCCGTTTTCGGCCCCTTGCAGCACACGGCCGCGCCACTGATCCTGGTCCAGGACGACCCTGCTGCAGATGGTCAGCAGACCGACCAGGAACTGCCGCGCAAAAAGAAACGCCAGCAGGCCGAACAGGCAGCGCCGGCCGCCGAGCAGCCTGCACCGGCTGCAGAGCAACCCGCCCCTGCCGCCGAGGAACAACAGCCGCGCAGGAAGAAGCGGGATCAGCAGCAGACCGAGCAGGCCCCGGCCGAACAGGCCGCACCTGCCGCCGAGGAACAGCAGCCGCGCAAAAAGAAGCGCAATCAACAGCAGCAGATCGAGGCGGCGCCTGCGGATGAGGGCGGCGCCCAGGCAGCGCCGGCGACCGATGAGCAGCCGCTCAAGCCACGCAAGAAGAAGCGTGACCAGCAGCAGATCGAGGCAGCACCGGCTGAACAACCGGCCGAACAGGTAGCTCCGGCAAATGAAGAACAGCCGCTAAAGCCACGCAAGAAGAAGCGCGACCAACAGCAGATCGAAGCGGCGCCCGCTGAACAGCCGGCCCAGCAGCCTGCCGAGCAGGCAGCGCCCACCGAACAGGTGGCGCCGGCAAACGACAACAAGTCGGGCAAGAAAAAGCGCAAGCAGGATCAGCAGATCGAGGCCGCGCCTGCCGACAAAGCGCCAGACGTCAAAGTTGCGCCTGCCGAAGAGCCCGCGCCGCAGGCCGAGCCGATTCAGCCCCCGGCCGATCAGCAAGCGGCTCCCGCCGAAGGTGAACAGCCGAAGGATCAGGCGAAAAAGCACGGCAAAAAAACTGTCGGCGAACAGCCGGTGACGGGCGAACAGCAGCCTGCGACCGGTGAACCACAGCCTGCGGAGCAACCGGCCAATGCCGAGCAGCCCGCGCAACGTGAGACGCCGGCGCAAGGCGAAGCCACGGCCAACCCCGACGAAGCACCCATCCTGGACAGCCAGAAGGATGCCAGGCGCAAGCACCGCAAGGACCAGGGCGGCAACAGCCAGAATGGCGACGGCCAAAATGGGAACGGCCAAAATGGGAACGGCCAGAATGCTGGCGGCCAGACGGGCGAGCAGCCCGCGCAGGGCGGCACCGAGGCGCAAGCCCCGAAGCCGGCTCCGGTCGACCAGGGACCGCCGCCCACCGACGACAAGTCAGCTCAGCAGGCAATTCAGCCAGAAAAGATCGCCCCGGTGACGGAGGAAAAAGGCAAACGCGTCGAGCGTGCACCCGATGAGAACGTCCGCGACCGCCGGCGTCCGAAAGGCGTCGACGTCGTCAAGGAACTCGGCGACCGCGTCATCCTGCAGTTCAACAACCAGACGATCGTGGAAAGCAATGACGCTCCGCGCATGCACCGCGGCGCCAGGAATGTTTACTATGAGGAACTGTCGGGCGATCGCTCTCGGGAAATCGTCGAGCGCGACAATGGCATCCAGATCGTCACCATCCGCAACCGCAATGGCGACGTCATCAGGCGATCGCGCATCACGCCGGATGGGCACGAATATGTGCTGAGCTATGTCGACGAGCGCAGCTATGACGACGACAATGACTGGCGCGATCCCGGTGACGACCTGCCGCCGATGCGGCTCACCATCCCGCGCCGCGAGTACATCCTCGATTCGGAAGATGTCGAAAGCCCGGACGATTATTACGAGTTCCTCGAACAACCGCCGGTGGAGAAGGTCCAGCGCCTCTATTCCATCGACGAAGTGAAGCGTTCGGCGCGCGTGCGCGACATTGCCCGTCGCGTCGACCTCGATACATTGAACTTCGAGTTCGGCTCGGCCTCGATATCCGACACCGAAGTGCAGAAACTGGAAGGCGTCGCCACGGCCATGGAGAAACTGTTGAAGAAGAACCCGGCCGAAACCTTCCTGATCGAAGGCCACACCGATGCGGTTGGCACGCCGGAAGCAAACCTTGCTCTGTCCGACCGGCGCGCTGAGTCTGTCGCCGAAGCGCTGACCAATGCCTTCGGGATCCCGCCGGAAAACCTGACCACTCAGGGCTATGGCGAGGAATACCTGAAGGTCAACACCACGGCGCCCAACCGCGAGAACCGCCGTGTCGGCATCCGTCGCATCACCTCGCTGGTGGCACCGGTGGCGAGTAACAATTGATCTGCTTTCCAATGGCTTGAGCAGCTTTCTGGAATCAGATCGACAACAAGGACCCATCCCGGCAGATCGGGATGGGTCGAGCTGCGGACAGCAATCCCGGTTCAGCAAGAATTGTACTGGTATTAGAACCGGCTCATTGAATAGAGCGGCCGCCCTCCCCAGATTCAAGCCTGGGCGTTCCCTGCCCCGTCCCGACTCCAGCGGGATGCATTGAACCCCGCCGGCCCTCCCGGCGGGGTTTTTTTGCGTCGCAATTTGCCTTGCAAACTGCGGCAAGCTGATCGAAATACCCCAGTCGACCTCAGAAAGCTGACCGGAACCGCTGCATGAAACGTCTCGAACTCGCCATCGAATCGATCATCCTCGCCTCACGCTGGCTGCTGGTGGTTTTCTACATCGGGCTGGCCCTAGCGCTCGCCGTCTATGCGCTGTCCTTCGGCAAAAAACTCTACGAGTTCGTCATGGTCGCCTTCACACTCGACGACACCGACACCATCCTGAAGATGCTCGGCCTCATCGACGCCGCACTTGTCGCCTCGCTGGTGGTGATGGTGATCATCTCCGGCTACGAGAATTTCGTCAGCCGCTTCGACGACCAGGATGGCGGTGTGCACTGGCTGGGTACGATCGATGTCGGTTCGCTGAAGGTCAAGGTCGCCTCGACCATCGTCGCTATTTCCTCGATCCACCTGTTGCAGGTGTTCCTGAATTCGTCTTCCTATACGATCGACCAGCTGATGTGGCTGACCATCATCCACCTCGCTTTCGTCGTCTCGGCGCTGATGCTGGCCTATATCGACCGGCTGATGGGACTGAGCAAAGGCAAGAAGGGCGAGGAGTGATGAGCCCCTTTCTCCCCGTTCATGGGGAGGTGAGGCTGGTCCGCACAGCGGGCGAAAAGCCAATTGCTTGGTTTTTCGAAAAACGCCGGCAGGTGGATGAGGAAGCAGCGCCGTCGGCCCGTGATTTCCGTCAGTAGATGCTTTTGACGTTCGTCGGCGAATTGGCAAATACCGCGTCCGGCACGAAAAAGTCGCCGGCCAGCGGCCCGGTCGCGCCCGGCGCATAGACCGCGAAATCGGTCACGCCCTCGGCCCGCAGCACCTCTTCATCGATGTAGAAATTGCCTGATGTCTCGCGCGATGGCCGCAGGAAGATGGCGTGTGCGGCATCGGCCATGATGTCGGGTAAGCGGCTCATCGCCGCCACCGTCGCGCCGCCGAGCAGATTGCGCACCGCAGCCGTGTCGATGGTCGAGATCGGCCACAGCGAATTGACCGCGATGCCGTCCTTGGCAAACTCGGCGCTCATCCCCAGCGTGCACATCGACATGCCGAACTTGGCCATGGTGTAGGCGACATGGTTCTTGAACCATTTGGCCTTCATGTCGAGCGGCGGCGCCAGATTCAAGATGTGAGGATTGCTTGCCAACTTCAGGTGCGGAATGCACATTTTCGACACCAGGAAGGTGCCGCGCGTGTTGATCTGGTGCATCAGATCGTAGCGCTTCATGTCCGTCTCCAGCGTGCCGGTGAGCTGGATGGCGCTGGCATTGTTGACGCAGATATCGATGCCGCCGAACTTTTCGACGGTCTTGGCAACCGCCTCAGCCACCTGCGCCTCCTCGCGGATGTCGCACAAAACAGGCAGCGCCTTGCCGCCGGCCTGCTCGATCTCCTCAGCTGCCGAGTAGATCGTGCCCGGCAGCTTCGGATGCGGCTCGGCGGTCTTGGCCGCGACCGTCACATTGGCGCCGTCGCGCGCAGCTCGCAGCGCGATCGAAAGACCGATGCCGCGCGACCCGCCGGAGATGAACAGCGTCTTTCCCTTGAGCGACATGTCTTGGCACCTCCCTTGCTACATCACTGACGCGAACCATTGCGCGGCGGCAATGCACTGCGCAAGGCCTCGGCAGCCTGCAACGGGTTACGCAACGTAGGCTCAAACGGAAAAGGGGGTTAGACCAGCACCAGGCCCTGCCGCATCGCGATCGCGATGGCATCCGTGCGGTTCGCAGCACCCAGCTTGATCAGGATCGCGGCGACGTGGAACTTTGCCGTGTGCACGGAGATGTTCAGCCGCCGCGCGATCACCTTGTTGGGTGCGCCTTCGGCCAGCAGCGCCAGCACTTCGGCCTCGCGCGGCGACAGCGCCGGACGGGCGGTAGCGCCATCGTCCAACGGCTCCTCGCCGAACAGCCCGCTATGGCTTCCGCCGTTGGCGGCGGCATCGAAATCGTCGTGGCGAGCGGGCGTCGAACGCCCATCCCTGGACACCCGGTAGCCGGCCGCCGCCAGTCTGACGGCAGCCGCGATCAGATTCGCATCCGACGCCAAAGGCAGCACGGCAAGCACCCGGTTTTCCGGCCGGCCAGCGCTCGCGGATAGCAGCACCCGTGGGATTGCGCTGTTGCCACCATCGGCCCGATCGAGCCAGGCCGGACTGTTCGCAACAGCGTCATCGACGACAGCGACGTCGGCAATCCCGCTGCCGGCCACGACCGGAAGCAGATCGTCCGCCATGGCAAGCGAAGCCGACAGGCGCTCGGCACGCGCGGCATCGTGCAGCGCGATCAGCACCACGAGCTGGCGTCCGCCGCCCGCCACCTCCGGCCCACCCACCTCCGGCCCACCCGCCTCCGGCCTTGTCAGCGTGTCGCTTTCCATCGCCCCTCTCAGCTCAGCGGTTTTTCACCGACGGTCAGCGCGACGTCGCGCTGCTCGCCGCCGCGCACCACGCCGAGCGTCACCGCGGCGCCCGCGCTATCCGGCCCAAGCTTTCGGATCAGTTCGCGCGGGCCGTGCACGGCCTCGCCATTCCACGCCACGATGATGTCGCCCAGCGCAAGGCCGGCGGCCTTGGCCGGACCATTGTCGTCGAGGCTCATGACGATGGCGCCGCGCGCCGCGCCGTCACGGATCGGGTGCAGGCCGGCGCCGAGATAGCCGCGCGCGACATGGCCCTTTTCACGCAGCGTCGCCACGGCCCGCTCGATCGTCTCATAAGGCATGACCAGCGCACGACCACGTGGCCCAAACAGCAGCATGCCGATCAGCGCGCCCTTGGCGTCAAGCACCGGCCCGCCCTCGAAACGGCCGCCGGCATTGACGGCGAGATTGATGCGCCGATCGATGCTGCCGCCGCGCATCGAGCGCCAGGCGGGGCCGACCTCGCCGACCGAACCCGATACGGCCAGCGCCGAACCCTGACTACTGCCGATGGCGATGGCAAGATTGCCGGGCCGTACCGCGTCAGCCTTGGCCAGCGCAGGCGCTGCGGCAGCGCCGGCCGGCTTCAGAAGCGCTACGCCGGTCGACGGATCGCGACCGACCAGTTCGGCCTTCACCGCGTCGCCCGAAGCCAATGTCAATTCGATCTCCTCACCGGCCTCGACAGCTTCCTCGGCGGTGACGAAATAGCCGTCACGCCAGTGGAAGGCGCTGGCGGTGCGATGGTGATGGGTGGTGAAACTTGCCGTTGCCGGCGCAGCCTTGGCGGCGAGATCGGCGATGGCGTCGGAAAATGCATTAAGGTTGAAGTCACTCATGATGATCTCCTGGGTTTTCTCATGCCCCAGATATCGCTCGGCAGTGCGCCCGGAGGTACTCGTCTGACGGCTAGTTACTGGTGTGACTGGCCATCTGGTCAGGTCGCGGCAGTTCGAGCCGCTCCGCACATATAGTCATCATCGCGCCTGAAAACACGGAGCCCCGCCAATGGCCCTCGCCGCCCACAAATTCGAAACCGACGACACACTGCTCGACGCCTATTCGACGACAGTCGCCGACGCCGTCGACCGCATCGGCCCAGCCGTCTGCCGCATCGAGCGCGTCGGTGGCCAAGGTGGCCATGGCTCCGGCTTCGTCATCGCGCCGGACGGGCTGGTCGTTACCAATTTCCATGTCGTTGGCGATGCCAAAACGGTGCGCGTCTCTATGCCCGACGGCGCCTCCAGCGAAGGCCGCGTGCTAGGCCGCGACCCTGACACCGACATCGCGCTGGTGCGCGCCGATGGCAGCTTCACCGAAGTCGCGCCGCTCGGCGATTCCAAGCGGCTGCGGCGCGGCCAGATCGCCATTGCCATCGGCAATCCGCTCGGCTTCGAATGGACCGTAACGTCAGGCGTGGTCTCCGCACTTGGCCGTTCGATGCGCGCCTCGACCGGGCGGCTGATCGACGATGTCGTCCAGACCGATGCCGCGCTCAATCCCGGCAATTCCGGCGGACCGCTGGTGTCGTCGGCAGGCGAAGTCATCGGCGTCAACACCGCCATGATCCACGGCGCGCAAGGCATCGCCTTCGCGGTCGCTTCCAACACCGCCAACTTCGTCATTTCGGAGATCATCCGCTTCGGCCGCGTGCGGCGCGCCTTCATCGGCATCTCGGCCGACACCACCAGTTTGCCGCGCCGCGCAGCGCTCCTGTCGCAGGTGACCACCAGTACTGCGGTGCGGCTGCGCAGCGTCGAGAAAGACGGACCCGCGGCGAAGGCCGGCCTCAGGGAAGGCGACATCATCGCGGCGATAGACGGTCGCCCGGTCACCGGCGTCGACGACCTCGTGCGCATGCTCGACGCCGAACGCATCGGCCGCGAGACGCTGTGCACAGTGGTGCGCCGCACCGGCGTCAGCCAGGTGACGGTGACGCCGGTAGCAAGGGCGAGCTGAGCCTTTATCGAGGCTAGAGCACCCGCCCGAGCAGCGACACCAGCAGTCGCGCAAGGTCACCAGTCGGGTCGAGGTCGGGATCGTAGATCGTCATGTCCAAGCCGGTGCAGCGCTGGTCCGCTGCCAGCGCCGACAGAATGGCAACGAGTTCATCGGGGTCGATGCCGGGGCTGCCGGGCGAATCCACCGCCGGCATCACCGTCTGGTCGAGCACATCGACGTCGAGATGCAGCCAGTAGGGACAGCCGGCGCGCGCCAGCGTCGCTCTTGTCTTTTGCAACACTCCAGCCGCGCCGAGTTCCTGCGCGGCAAAGACGTCGATGCGCGTCACGGCGGTCGCATTGATGTCGGGCCAGGCAAAATCGGCATCGCGGCTCTCGCGTTCGCCGATCTGAACCACCGCCTCGTCGGCGACGAGCGGACCGACAACACCTGGCCATTGCGCCAGCAAAGCCTCGCCGCGTCCGGTGGCAAGTGCCAGATCCATGCCGGCAACCGAGCCGAGTGAGGCATTGACATCGTAGTTGCCGGGATGGCGGAAATCGCTGTGGCCATCGACATGGACCAGGGCGACCGCGCCCGAGCGCCGCGCGGCGACCAGTGCGCCAAGCAGGATCGAGCAGTCGCCGCCGATGATCAGCGGGAACTCGCCTTGCCCAAGCGCACCGGTGACGATCTCGGCAAGATCGAGGTTGAAGCAGCGGATCGCCGGACCATTACGCAGCCTAGTGCCCGGTTGCGGTTCGGTACTGTAGGCGGGTCTGTCGAGATCGACCACCCGCCCCGGCGCCAGCGACTCGATCAAACCAGCTTCGCTCAGCGCCTGCGGCGCACGCCAGGTGCCGGGCACATGGCCCGGCTCCAAGGGCCGAAGGCCGAGATTGGATGGCGCACGAACAAGGCAGATGTCACGCATGCGGCAGGCCCAGCTTCAACATCACCAACATAGACCGCATGGTGCGGGTCCGGCCACAGCGGCCGGAGCCGCTGCCGACATTTGCTGCCATTGTTCAGGCGCCCGCCGCGCCCGCCGCGAATTGCGCCTGAAATTCCGGGCTGAGCGGGATCGGCTTGATGACGTCGATCAGCACGCCATTGGGATCCCTGGTGATGAAATGGCGCTGGCCGAAGGGCTCGTCGCGCAGCGGGCACAGGATCGGTAGGCCGGCCGCAACGATCCGTTCATAGACAGCATCAGGATCCCTCACCTCGAAATTGATCAGCAGCCCCGATGTGCGGCCGCGCCCCCCCTCGGGGATCGTCTCGTGGTCGCCCTGGACGATACCGAGATTGACCCGGCGATCCTCGGCAGACTGCAGATGCACATACCAGTTGCTCGCAAACAGCGGCTTGAAGCGGAAGTGATTGATATAGAAGGCTTTTGTGCCGGCTACGTCGCCCGTCATCAGCACCGGATAATAGCTCGTCGTCTTCATCTTTCTTTCTCCCGTTAGCCAACATACAGTTTGCATGTAATTCGAAATAACATACAGGCTGCATGTATGCAACGAGAAACCCCGCGCCGCTCCAACCGCGACCGCACCGAAGCGACGCGCGCCGACCTGATCGCTGCGGCGCGCAAACTGTTCATCGAAAAGTCCTATGCCGAGACCGGCACGCCGGAGATCGTTGCGGCCGCCGGCGTCACCCGCGGCGCGCTCTATCACCACTTTGCCGACAAGCAGGCGCTGTTTGCCGCCGTGGTCGAGCAGGAGGCGGCGGCGGTGGCGCAAGAGATCGAGCGCGCCTCGCCGCCTTCTTTGTTTGCCCGCAATGCGCTGATTGCCGGCTCGGACGCCTATCTCGCCGCCATGCGCGCGCCCGGCCGCACGCGGCTTTTGCTGCTCGACGGGCCGGCCGTGCTTGGCCGCGCCGCCATGGATGCGATCGACAATCGCCACGGCAACCGGTCGCTGCGCGAAGGCCTGGTTGCGGCAATGCGCGAACAGTCGATGACCAGACTGCCGGCCGATGCGCTGACCGCTTTGCTCGCCGCTGCCTTCGACCGCGCAGCACTTGCCGTCGAGGCCGGCGCCTCGGCCGAAGACTATCGCGCCGTGCTCATGGCTCTGATCGATGGGCTGTCTCCGGCTCATCCTCAGGCAGGTCGTCCGGGTCGAACTCGTTGAAGCAGCCGAGCTGGCGTTTGAACTGGTCGATCAGCCAGGCCGCCGCCGGTTTCGGGCTGCGGTCGGCGCGGTGCATGGCATAGAGCGATGAGCGCACCTCGCTAAAGGGTTCAAGGTCGAGTTCGACCAGCCTGCCGCTGGCCAAATCGTCCGCGATCAGCCAGCGCGGCAACCCGCCCCAGCCCAGCCCCTCGCGCATCAACGTATGCTTGATACGCACATCTGTCAGCCGCCATGTACGATAGGCAAAGACGCCGAAGTCGCGTCCCTTGGTGCGTTCCGACTGGTCGCTGACAACCAGCTGGGTGTGCTCTCGCGCATCCTCGAGCGCCACCGGTTTCGGCAGCAGTGCCAGAGGGTGGGTGGGGGCGGCAGCCAGCACGATCGACATGAAGCCGATGCGCACGAGATGCACGTCGACCTCGCCCAGCAAGCCACCGATGCCAAGATCCGACTGTCCGCTGACGACATGGTCGGGGATCAGACCGAGCGTGCCGATATGCAGTCGCATCATCACGGTCGGGAACTGCGCCTCGAACGCCTTCAGCACCCGCACCAGCACCGGCGAGGGCAGCGCCGCGTCAACCGATAGCGCAACTTCAGCCTCCAGCCCCTGATGGTGACCGTCGGCACGCGAACGGATGCGCTGCAGCACGCCGACCATGCGCCGGGCGTCCTCCAGCATCGCCCGGCCGATTTCGGTCAGCTGCGGCTCGCGCGTGCCCTCGCGCTCGAACAGTTTCAGGCCAAGCTGCGCTTCAAGATTGGCGATGCCGTAGCTGATGACGGACTGCGCGCGGTTAAGCTTGCGGCCGGCGGCTGAGAAGCTGCCGGTGTCGGCGACCGCAACCAGGATCTGCAATTGGTCGAGCGTCGGATTGGGCTGCACGGCATACCTACTTTATGGATGGATCGTATAGAAAATATACCAGTTTTTTGAATGGGTCGGTAGGCCCATATCAGGCGGGAGAAATCAATTCCCACTGGAGAGAACCGCTATGTCTATCCTGCTTGTAACCTCGAGCCCGCGCGGCGCTGCCTCGCACTCGACCCGTATCGCTACCGAATTCGCTGAAAAGCTCGTCGCCGCCGACCCGTCGAATACGCTCGTCGTACGCGACCTCGTGGCCAACCCGCTGCCGCATATCGACACCGATTATGCGACCGGCATCTACACCCCCGTTGAAGCCCGCACGCCGCGCCAGGCCGAAGTCGTCGGCGTCTCCGACATCGTGCTTGACGAACTGTTCGCAGCCGACACCGTGATCCTGGCCACCGGCTTCATCAACTTCAACATCTCCTCGACCCTGAAGTCCTGGGTCGATCACATCTCCCGCTCCGGCAAGAGCTTCTCTTATGGCGAGGGTGGTCCCAAGGGCCTCGTCACCGGCAAGAAGGTCTATATCGTACTCGCCTCGGGCGGCATCTATTCCGAAGGTGCGGCCGTGCAGTTCGATCACGCCATCCCCTATCTGCGCGGCGTGCTCGGCTTTCTCGGCATGACCGATGTCGACGTCATCCGCATCGAAGGCGTCGGCATGGGCCCTGATGCCGTCACCGCCGCGCTCGCCAATGCGACGGCCAAGGTCGATGCCGTGGTGGCCAAGACCGCGAGCGCGCAAATCGCCGCGTAAGCACACCCCGTCATTCGCATTGAAAAGGCAGGCGCTTCGGCGCCTGCCTTTTTCCTTGTCAGGCGGCGCGATAGGTTGCGTGTCGAAAACGGATCTATCGCGTTACTAGATTGCCGCGCAACGCCATTGGTTATTCGGCCTGTCTGCGTTATCGGTCGCTGATGTTCCTTTCCGTCGCGACAACCCATCATCCAGCCACAGATCTCGGCTTCTTGCTGCACAAGCATCCCGAACGTCTGCACGAGACTGACCTATCCTTCGGCAAGGCCTGGCTGTTCTATCCGGAGGCGACCGATGAGCGTTGTGAGGCTGTGCTTCTGCTCGATGTCGATCCGATAGGGCTCGTTCGGGGCAAAGGCCAGGCAGAGGGCTTGCTGGATCAATATGTAAACGACCGACCTTATACGGCATCGTCATTTCTGTCTGTGGCTTTGAACAAGGTACTGCGGACAGCGATGACCGGCATCTCGAAGGAGCGCCAGCAACTGGCCGATAGCGACCTCCCGCTCGAAGCTGTGGTGACCCCGCTGCCGATGCGTGGCGGCGAGGCCCTGGTTCGAGATCTATTCGAACCGCTGGGATGGACCGTCAACCTGGCGCCGGTCGAAACTGTCGGATCTGGCGCGGGTGGACCACGATACGGTCATCTGAGGCTGACTGGCACCGGCCGCCTAAGCAGCCTGCTCAACCACCTTTATGTCCTGATCCCGGTGATGGACGACACCAAGCACTACTGGGTGGGCGAGGCCGAGATTGACAAGCTGCTGTCCAAGGGCGAGGGCTGGCTGGAAAACCACCCAGCCAAAGACCTGATCGTGCGCCGTTATCTGCGCAACCGAGGTGCGTTGGCCCGCATCGCCCTGGAGCGGCTGGCTCCGGAGACGGCCAATGAGGTCCTACCCCCCGAGGCCTGGGCTGCACCTGAGCAAGCGCTGGAGGCGCCCATCCGGCTGAACGACCTGCGCATGGACGCCGTGGTGCAAGCCATTCGGGCGACCGGAGGGACCAGTGTTGCAGATTTGGGGTGTGGCGAAGGCAAGCTGCTCTATCGGCTCGTGCGCGAAAAATGGGTCCACAAGCTGTTCGGGCTCGACCCCGCTATTCGTGAACTGGAATGGGCCGCCAAGCGTCTCAAACTGAACGAGTTCGGGGGACCGCCTGAAGACCGGGTCACGCTGCTGCACGGATCGCTGACATATCGCGACAGCCGATGGGCGGAAGCCGACGTCGCGGTGCTGGTCGAGGTCATCGAACATCTCGACGAAGACCGGCTGCCAATGATCGAGCGTATTATCTTCGGCGAGACAGCGCCAAAATTCGTGATCGTGACTACGCCGAACGCTGACTACAACCCCTTGTTCCCCAGTCTGGCCGCCGGCGCTTTTCGCCATCCGGATCACCGTTTCGAATGGGGCCGGGTTCGGTTTGAAGCCTGGGCGGCCAGGATCGGCGAGATCTATGGCTATAGCGCCGCCTTAAGTGGCATCGGAGCCGTGGACCCCGTGCTCGGCGCGCCGACGCAGATGGCGGTGTTCACCCGATGAGAGAGCCAGACAAGACCGACCTCACCATCCCTGACTTCGCCCTCGTCGTGCTGATCGGGTCGACGGGATCGGGCAAGTCGACCTTCGCCGCCAGGCACTTCCTGCCGACCGAAATCATCTCGTCGGATCGCTGCCGCGCGTTCGTCAGCGACAACGAGACTGATCAGGATGTCTCGGCCGACGCTTTTGATTTGGTGCGCGAAATCGCCGGCAAACGGCTCAAGCATCGAAAGCTGGCCGTCATCGACGCGACCAATGTGCGACCCGCTGATCGCAAGGCGTGGGTCGAGCTGGCGCGCAAATGGCACGCTTTGCCGGTCGCCGTGGTCATCGATCCGGGTGTTGATGTTTGCGTCGCCCGCAACGCGCTACGAGCCGATCGTCCCTTCGGCGCCGGCGTTGCCCAGCGCATGACGAACGAAATTCGCAAGGGCCTCGGCGGCCTGCAACGCGAAGGTTTCCGTCAGGTCTGGAAGCTCACCGGCGAGGCCAGTATCGACGCGGCCAAGGTCTCGCGTCAGCCATTATGGACCGACAAGCGCGACGATTGCGGTCCTTTCGACGTCATAGGTGATGTCCATGGTTGCGCCGACGAACTTCAGACCTTGTTCTGTCAGCTCGGTTACAGCATCGCCTGGTCCGACGGCCATGGTGATCGGACCGTCACTGTAACGCCGCCAGAAGGCCGCAAGATCGTCTTTGTCGGCGACCTCGTCGATCGTGGTCCCAACGTGCCCGACGTCTTGCGCATCGCCATGAGCATGGTCGCGGCGGGAACCGCCTACTGTGTCCAGGGCAATCACGAACGCAAACTCAGCCGCTGGCTGGAAGGCCGCAAGGTCACGATCGCCCACGGCCTGCAGCAAACCATCGACCAGTTGGACGCTCAGGATCGCGGCCTGCGAGAGGCTTTGCCGGCCTTCCTCGACAGCCTGCGCAGCCACGTCTGGCTGGACGGCGGACGCCTCGCCGTGGCACATGCCGGACTCAAGGAAGAGATGATCGGGCGCGGTTCCGGCGCGGTGCGCGAGTTCGCCCTCTATGGCGAAACCACGGGCGAAATCGACGAATTTGGCCTGCCCGTCCGTGCCGACTGGGCAGCCGCCTATCGGGGCAAAACCAGCGTAGTATACGGGCACACGCCGGTGCTGTTGGCGGAGTGGGTCAACAACACGCTTTGCATCGACACCGGCTGCGTGTTCGGCGGCAAGCTGACTGCCTTGCGCTGGCCGGAACGCGAACTGGTCGACGTGCCGGCAGTCGAGACCTGGTCCGAACCCGTGCGTCCCCTCGGCGGACCGGGCCTTGGCAAATCGGCACAGGCCGATGCCGACGGCGTGCTCGACTATCAGGATGTCTCTGGGCGACGCTGGATCGAGACCGAACTGAAAGGCAGGGTTGTCGTGGCCGAGGAGAACGCGTCGGCGGCACTTGAGGTGATGAGCCGCTTCGCGCTGTCGCCGCAGTGGCTGGTATATCTGCCGCCGACAATGTCGCCATCCGAGACCAGCAGCCAAGCCGGCTGGCTGGAACGCCCCGAGGAAGCTCTCAGTCATTTCCGCGAGCGTGGCGTCACCCAAATCCTGTGCGAAGAGAAGCACATGGGTTCGCGGGCAGTCATCGCTCTGTGCCGAAACGCGCAGACGGCGCGCGACCGGTTCGGGGTATCTGGCGACGAGACAGGCGCGATCTGGACCCGGACCGGACGCTCCTTTTTCAGCGACAGCGGCATGACGGAGCGCCTGCTCAATCGCCTGCGCGCCAGCGTCGACGCTGCGGATCTATGGCAGGAATTGAACAGCGACTGGTTGCTGCTGGACACCGAGATCATGCCATGGTCGGCCAAGGCAAGCAGCCTGATTGAAAGCCAGTACGCCCCAGTGGCAACGTCTGCGGCCGCTGGGCTCCAGGCCAGCCGCGAAGCGCTGGCCCGTGCGATGGCACGCGGCGTGGATACGGCCGCGCTCAAGGCTCGCATTGAGGACCGCGCCGCGCGTGCCGCCAGATACGCCACTGCCTGGGCGCCTTACGTGTGGCCGGTCTCGGGCGTCGACGACCTGAAGGTCGCGCCGTTCCACCTGCTGGCAAGTGAGGGATGCGTCTGGTACGACCAGAACCACGTTTGGCACATGACGCTTGCGGACCGTCTGGCTGCCGGGGGCGGCGTGGTAACGCGAACGCAATGGCGGATGGTTGACCTGGCCGATGCCGGTTCTTGTGCGGAGGCCGTCGCCTGGTGGGAGACGCTGACCGACTCAGGCGGCGAAGGGATGGTAGTGAAGCCGCACGACTTCGTCAGCCGAAACAAGAAGGGGCTCATGCAACCGGCGCTGAAAGTGCGCGGCCAGGAGTATCTTCGCATTATCTATGGCCCCGAATACGATGCGCCGGACAATCTCGTGCGCCTGCGCGAACGAGGCTTGGGTGGCAAGCGCAGCCTGGCGCTCAGAGAGTTCGCGCTCGGTCACGAGGCACTGAAGCGGTTTGTCGCCAAGGAACCGCTGCGACGTGTTCACGAGTGTGTTTTCGGCGTCCTGGCGCTGGAGAGCGAGCCAATCGATCCGAGGCTGTAGGCTACCCGAACATCCTCTCGCCTTGCTCGTCGACCAGTTGCATGCCCTTCTTGATCGAGATGTCGACGGCGTCGCCCAGTCCGGCAAAGCGATCGGCGCGGATGAATTTGTGTTCCTTCATCACGCCGTCGACTTCCTTCGAAACCACGCCGCAGGTCTGGTATTGGCCCCCCTCCGCCTTGTAGGGCGTGGCACTGATCAAAAATCCCTTGTGCTCAACCTGCTTTGCCGGTGCTGCGCTCTTGGGCTCGCCCCCCTCACCGCCACCACCGAAAAGACGCTTCAGAAAAGACATGGGGCTTCCTCCAACGGCAATCATCCTGCACCACGTCTCGCGGTGCAGGATGATTTTCAGTACCGTTCCTCAGTCGAACGGGCAAGCGTTCTCGCCAGGGGTCAACCGCGCGATAGCGCTTCCAGGGCTTCAGCGGCGGCTTCCAGGACTGCAATCGCCTCGGCCTGCTTTTCAGCCGACGCGTCGACGAGATCGCCGAGCGCGGCACGCAGCCGGTGACGCACGGCGCGGAACTCCTCGCGGGCTTCCGAGCGACCCCGTCCACCACGCCGTCCGCCTTCCTCGCCGTCGTCGTTCCAGCCGAACCAGTCCCGCGCTTTCGCCATCTTGCGGCCGAAGCGCTCGAGATGCTCCAGCACGCCGTCGATCATCTCGCGGTTCTCGGCGAGATGCGCCTGGCCCGCCTCGGTGATCGAAAACACCTTCTTGTTGCCGTCGGCGGCTGAAGCCGCATAGCCGGCCTCTTCCAGGAAGGTCAGCGTCGGATAGACGACGCCCGGGCTCGGGCTGTAGATGCCGCTGGTGCGCTCTTCCAGCGCCTTGATGATGTCGTAGCCGTGGCGAGGCGCCTCGGCCAGCAGCGACAGCGTGATCAGCTTGAGATCGCCGTCGGCCAGCATGCGCCCGGCGCGAAACATGTCGCCCGGGCCGCCGCGTCCACCGCCACGTCCGCCGTGGCCGAACGGACCAAAGCCGCTGCCCCGTCTGCCACCAAATTTGCCTGCCATGTGCAGGAATGCGCGCTCGGCGCGCTCGCCAAAGGGATGATGTCTGTGCATGAATTGCTCCTTGAGTTATATCTTACGATACATCTTAATTAGGCTTGCCCCGCCGACGAGTCAAGATATATCTTACGATGTATCTAAAGGCGGCGCCAGAAGGTTGATTTCGCCGCCGCCGGCAGCTAGAAAGCGCGTGAGGGCCAAAACCTCTCCGTAAGCGTCTGACGTCAAGCAACGCATCCACCCCGGTCTTTCCGGGCAGTTCCGCCGGAAACCCGGCGCAATGGATGCCAAATGCGACGGACCGGATGTTTCAGGAAAATCCAAAAATGACCACGAACCGTAAGCGCGGCAAGCTGCCGGCGCGCTATGCCGCGATCGTCAGCCCGCTGGTGCTGTCGCTGCTGATGACCTTGATCGTCTCGTTCATATCGACGCTGAAAAGCCTTGGACTGCAACCTGATTTGCCGGCTGTCTGGCTCACTGCCTGGGGCCTGTCCTGGCTGGTAGCGTTCCCAACGTTGCTCATGGTGCTGCCGGCGGTGCGCCGCATTGTCGGCTGGCTTTGCGAGCCGGCGTCCCGGTAACGCCCATGACGGTAAGGCCCGCAGATATCTTCGGGCCTTGCCTCGCTACCAGCGGCCCTTGCGCCGGTTCCAGGCATAGAGAAGATCGGCGAAGCGATTGTACGCGAACCGCGTCAGCGGCAGCGCGACCGGATTGCCGAAGAGCGTCGCCAGCCAGCCCTCGCCCGGCGTCGCCCGCCAGACGGCAACCGCGACATCGGCGCCGACCAGCAGCCTGCCTTCGGCATCGGTGGCATGCAGCCGGCGGCGTATGTCCTCCAGCGAGGCGCTGTAGCCAGAGAGCGCCGCCGGTTCGAGGTTGATGTCGCGGAATTCGATCCGCCCGGCCTTGATCGCCTCGATCAGCCGCCGTTTCTGCCGGGTGATCCCGCCATCGCAAACCGGGCAGCGTGTGTTGTACCAGACGGTCAGCGCAGGCTTGGACATAACGCGACTATCGCCTTGACGGCACGGCCCCGCAATATGACGCCGAGCCGCACGGACCCGCGCCCAGCGCTATCCAAGCGAAGTGACGATCTCGCGATAGGCAAATTCCGGGAAAGCCTTGAGCGTTCGCGTCTTGACGCTGCCACCCGTTGCCAGCATCAGGGCGAAACGAGCAAGCACAGCATCGTCGGGCGCCTCGATAATCGCCACCATGTCATATTCGCCCATAGTCAGGTAAAACGCCTTGAACGAGCCGCCCATGTCGGCCAGTTGCTTCTTGGCGGCATCGAGCCGCTTCGGCGACTCTCGGATATTTCTGGCGCCCTGTTCCGTCCAGTTCATCAGCAGGATGTAGGTTGTCATCACACACCTCCCTCCGGCGCCACGGAGCACGGCTGAGGACATCAGCCGGGGCGGACATCCGGTTTTTCGCCCAGAACATGCATCCGACCAGGCAAGTATCCTCCCGACGGAGATGGGCGACAAGAGCCTTCACCCGGCAACAAAAAGGGCGCCATCGGCGCCCTTTTCGAATGCTGGTCTGTTGCCGGTATCAGCTGTCGAGGAAGCTCCTCAGCTTGCGGCTCCGGCTCGGGTGCTTGAGCTTGCGCAGCGCCTTGGCTTCGATCTGGCGGATACGCTCGCGCGTCACCGAGAACTGCTGGCCGACTTCTTCCAGCGTGTGGTCGGTGTTCATGCCGATGCCGAAGCGCATGCGCAGCACCCGCTCCTCGCGCGGCGTCAGCGAGGCGAGCACCCGCGTGGTGGTCTCGCGCAGATTGGCTTGGATCGCCGCATCGATCGGCAGGATCGCCATCTTGTCCTCGATGAAATCGCCCAGATGCGAATCCTCTTCGTCACCCACAGGGGTTTCGAGCGAGATCGGCTCCTTGGCGATCTTCAAGACCTTGCGCACTTTTTCGAGCGGCATTGCGAGCTTTTCTGCCAGTTCCTCCGGCGTCGGCTCGCGGCCGATTTCATGCAGCATCTGGCGCGACGTGCGCACGATCTTGTTGATCGTTTCGATCATGTGCACCGGGATGCGGATGGTGCGCGCCTGGTCGGCAATCGAACGCGTGATCGCCTGCCGGATCCACCATGTCGCATAGGTCGAGAACTTGTAGCCGCGGCGGTATTCGAATTTGTCGACCGCCTTCATCAAGCCGATATTGCCTTCCTGGATCAGGTCAAGGAACTGCAGGCCGCGATTGGTGTATTTCTTGGCGATGGAAATGACGAGGCGCAGGTTGGCCTCGACCATTTCCTTCTTGGCGATAGCGGCTTCGCGCTCGCCCTTCTGCACCTGGTTGACGATCTTGCGGAATTCCAGGATCGAGATCGCCGTCTCGGTGGCGAGGTTCTGGATTTCCGAACGCAGATCCTTGATCGCGTCCTTCTCGTTCTTGGTGAATTCCTTCCAGCCGCGCGAGGTCAGGTTGCCGATCGAGCGCGTCCAGTTCGGGTCGAGCTCGGAGCCCTGATATTCCTTGAGGAACTCCTCGCGGCGCACGCCATAGCTTTCGGCTAGGCGCAGCAGCTTGCCTTCGTTCTGCACCAGGCGCTTGTTGATGTCGTAAAGCTGCTCGACCAGCGCCTCGATGCGCGCCGTGTTGAGCGACAGCGACTTCACCGCCTTGATCAGCTGGTCCTTCAGCTCCTTCAGGCGGCGGTCCTGGCTGGGCGACAGCGTGCCGGTCGCGGCCAGACGGTTCTCGACCTGCTGGTCCTGCAGCTTGCGCAGCTTCTTGTAGGTGTCGGCGATGACGTCGAGCGTCTCCATCACCTGCGGGCGCAGTTCCGCTTCCATCGCGGCCAGCGACAGGCTCGCCTCGTCCTCGTCTTCCTCGTCGTCGTCGACCAGGCCGCGCGTGTCGGCGCCGACATTGGTGATGTCGTCTTCCTCGTCGCGTCCACGCCTCGGCTTGTCCTCGGCCTTGGGCGCCTCCTCGATGCGCTCGACCACCGGCGCCTGCTTGGCTTCGGGGCCCGCATAGGTGGCTTCGAGGTCGATGATCTCGCGCAGCAGGATCTTGGATTCGTTGAGCTCGTCACGCCAGATGATGATGGCCTGGAAGGTCAGCGGGCTTTCGCAGAGGCCCGCGATCATCGTCTCGCGGCCGGCCTCGATGCGCTTGGCGATCGCGATTTCGCCCTCGCGCGACAGGAGCTCGACCGAGCCCATCTCGCGCAGATACATGCGCACCGGGTCATCGGTGCGGTCGGTCGGCTCTTTCTTGGTGGTCGTGGCCGCGACGGCGGTGCCGGTCTGCTCGGCCAGTTCGTTGGCGTCTTCCTCGGCGTCGGCATTGCTGTCGGCGGCCTCGGGCTCCTCGCTCTGATCGTCGTCCTCGACCACGTTGATGCCCATGTCGGACAGCATCGCATTGATGTCTTCGATGCGGTCCGGATCGGTCTCTTCCGACGGCAGCACCGCGTTCAGCTCGTCGAGAGTCACATAGCCGCGCTTCTTTGCGGCCTTGATCATCTTCTTGACAGCATCATCGGAAAGGTCGAGCAGAGGCCCATCGGTGGCGCCTTCACGTTCGGTCTCGACCTCTTCCTTTTCCTTTGTCGCCATAGTCTTTATCTTCTCCTAGCGGCCGAGCATCGAAGCCGCGTAGCTGCCGCACCGGTCAAACTACATGCGCTGGTGGCGCTTAACCGGGCCGGTAACCGAATCAACTCTTTTGTTTGTTCATATCGTGCCCCCAAAACCGGTTTTCACTTTTGGGCGATATGCATTAAGTCCAGATTAACCCTGATATCTGTGGCAGGCTGACAGCCTGTCCAGTGATCAGCACCTCGCGTCAGTGCATTTCCATCGACGCCGGCACGGGTTAAGGTTTCGAATCGTCCTGATTCCGTCATTCTGCCAGAAGGTCAAGCGCCTCTCGCATGATTCGCATCAAAAAAGCGAATCAATTACCCGACTTAGAGGTGCCGATTCGACGCGCAGCACGTACATCATCCATTCTTGCGCAGGTTTCGACCTACACGCGCCCACCCCTGCCCGAGGACACACCGAACCCTTCGATCAGCGCTTCCGTTGCTTGTACATCACGGAATTGCGCCTGAATCTCGATGAGGTGCCGGTAGTTTTCGTCAGTGGGATCGCTGGCGAGCGCGGCTTCCGCCTGTTTCAGCTCCTTATGTAAGGTGCGCGCGCTGCGCTGCAAGTGCAGCGCCTGGTTGAAGGCGTCGCGGGCATCGTCAAGCGCTGCGGTTTCCAGCGCGGGCCATTGCCTGGCCCGTTGGATGAGCGCCACGGCGCGCCCCCAGATATCGCTGCAGCCGGCACGTTCGATGGTGGCGATCACCGCTCTACGGTCATTGGCCATGTCGTGCGCCATCGCATCGAGGATGGCGGCGTGCAGCCGCTGCAGATCGGTGTTGGCGAGATCGAGGAACTCGACATGGGCGAAGTTCTCGTCGATCAGCGCCGGATGGTTGACGAGGGCTACGATGATCGTCGCCTCGCGCACCGACATCATCTCGCCACCGCGTTTGACCATGGCGGAGCGGCCGAGGCTTTCGGTGATCGCGGCGCGCGCGCCTGCCCCGCTGCCTTTGGCGAACTGTCCGCCGGGTGCGGGCGTTTTGCCCTGCCCCGGTTTCCAGTCCTGGCGACCTTGCCGCACTTCGCGCTGGGCGCTGAAGAAGGTCAGCTCCCGCTCGCGCATCCACTGCTGGTAGTGGTAGCGCTGGCTCTCATCGCGGATGCGGCTGGTCAGTTCGCGCAGCGTCTTTGTCAGCCCCGCTCGCCGCTCCGGCGTGTCGAAGACGCCACCGGATGTCTCACGCATCCACAACAAATCAGCGAGAGGCCGCGCTTCCGCCAGCACGGCACGAAACGCGTCCGGCCCTTCTGCCTTGACCAGATCGTCGGGATCCTTGCCCTCCGGCAACAGCGCAAAGCGCACCGACCGCCCGGCCTGCACCGACGGCAGCGCGAGATCCGCGGCGCGCCACGCCGCCTTCAGCCCGGCCTGGTCGCCGTCGAAGCACAGCATCGGCTCAGGCGCCATGCGCCACAGAAGTTCGAGCTGGTTTTCGGTGAGCGCGGTGCCGAGCGGCGCCACGGCATTCTCGAAGCCGGCCTGCGCCAGCGCAATCACGTCCATATAGCCTTCGACGGCAATCACCGTGCCGCCTTTCGCCAGCGCTTTGCGGGCGCGGGCGAAATTGTAGAGCACGTTGCCCTTGTGGAAGAGCTCTGTGTCGGGCGAATTCATGTATTTGGCCAGCGCATCGGGCGCCAGTGCGCGGCCGCCGAAGGCGATGATCTTGCCGCGCGAATCCGGGATCGGGAACATGATGCGATCGCGGAACCAGTCATAGGAGACCGGGATGTCGTCGCCATGACGCACCAGCCCGCAGGCCTCGATGTCGGCCTTGGGCACACCCTTGGCGGCAAGATGTTCCTTCAGCGCATTGCGGCTGTCGGGCGCAAAGCCCAGCCGGAACGATTGCTGCGTCGCCGGCGTCAGCCCGCGATCCCTGAGATAGGCGCGGGCTTTTGCACCCTCCGGTCCTTGCAGCCGCTCCTGAAAGAAGGCAGTCGCCATCTCCATGACGTCGGTCAGGCTGGCGCGTTCCTTCTCACGCTGTTCCTCCCGCTCGTCGCGCACCGGCATCGGCACGCCGGCCATGTCGGCGATCTTCTCGACCGCTTCGGGAAAGCTTAATCCGTCGAGTTCGGTCAGGAACTTGAAATGATCGCCCGACACCGAACAGCCGAAACAGTGATAGCGGCCCTTCTTGTCCTCGCAGTGGAAGGAGGGGCTCTTTTCGCCATGGAACGGACAACAGGCCCAATAGTCGCCGCGCGAGGCGTTGGTCTTCTTCCTGTCCCATGCGACGCGCTGGCCGATGACCGATGAAATCGGCACACGGTCGCGTATCTCATCGAGAAAGGCGGGCGGAAAGCGCATTGGGGAACTCGTTTGTCCCTCATATAATCATGCGCGCGGAATCCGACGACCCCTATTGCGGACCATACCCGGTTTCCACAGCCAAAAAGCCCGGTTTCTACAGCCAAAAGAAAGGCGGCCGTTTAGGGCCGCCTCCTTTCAAGTCTCGGCATTGCGCCGGCGAGGCCGGGCTTAATGCGCGGCAATGGCGCCGAAGATGATGCCGGACAGGACACTGACCAGCACATAGTCGTTGCCGACGCGGATCCATTCCTGGCCGCGGCCGGGGCGATGCAGGCCATAGCGGCCATAATCGCGGATCGGCTGGTGCCGCTTCCAGCTGGAATATTTCTGGCCATTGCGCCAATGGCTGCGCTTGACGACCACCGTCTTCTTCACGACGCGCTTCCTGACATCGACATGCTTGCCGGGCCTCTGCCAGTCGACCTGCGTGTAATTCGACTGCGGTGCGACCGGTGCGTTCACCGGTGCGGCCTGGCTGGTAAGCGAAGTGGCGGCCAGCATCGAGAAAGCGAGGGCGGAAAGAACAACACGTTTCATAGCGGGGCTCCTTGGTTGTCGATGCCTAGGGAATAGCGCCCGAAGGATGAACCGAAACTGAACACTAGCATTACATTTACGTAATGAAATCCTGTGCTTATTCTGGATATTTGAACATCATCGCAAAGGCGATTGCCGGGAGTCCGGCAAACCGGGACGATCCGCTGCCATCACCAGGGATCCGGCATGCAACCATTTGCGCATCCGTCCATTTTTCGACACGCCCTGTCGCGCCGCGACGGCTCTTGAAATCGACAAGATTTTATTACCCGGCTAAAATATTCCGGATATTGTTCAAGACTGTCATGATCATGATTCGCTGCCCCGTTTTCCTCCCTGCACTGCGCGCCCTCCGCGTCGCGGTCCTTGTCTGCGTGCGGGTTTCGAAATGAGCGGCTCCGTCGTCCTGCTGCATCTGGCGGGCGCGGTGGCGCTGATGCTGTTTGCCACCCGCATGGTCAAGACAGGCGTCGAGCGCGCCTATGGCGACGTGCTGCGTCACCGGTTGCGCTCCACCATGCGCAATCCGATCATGGCGGTGCTGGCTGGCTGCGGCCTGTCGATCGCACTGCAGAGCTCAACCGCCGTCACGCTTCTCGTCGGCTCCTTCGCCGGCGCCGGCATCGTCTCGGGCATGTCGGGCCAATTGGCGGTGCGCGGCGCCGAGATCGGCTCGGCGCTGGTGGTCAAGCTCTTGACCTTCGATCTGACGCTGCTGGTGCCGATCTGCCTCGTCGCCGGCACGGTCATGTTCATGGCCACTGAGCGGCGCGACTGGCGCCAGTTCGGCCGCATCCTGGTCGGCATCGGCCTTCTGGTACTGTCGCTGGAGATGATCGGCCAGGCCTCGGAGCCGCTGCGGCAGAGCACGCTGATGCCGCTCATCATCGAATATTTCTCCAGCGACTACGTCACCGCCTATCTGCTCGCCGCGCTCGTTACCTGGCTCTTCCACTCCTCGATCGCCGCCGTGCTTTTGATGGTGACGCTGGCCGGCCGCGGCTTCATCCCGCCCGAACTCGGCATCGTGCTTGTGCTCGGCGTCAATCTCGGCTCGTCGATCATTGCGCCGCTGCTCACCCGAAGTGCTGAACCTGGCGTGCGCGTCGTGCCGATCGGCAATCTGTTGATGCGCGGCATGGGCTCGCTGGTGATGCTGATCCTGTTCATGACGCTGAAGCCGCCGGTCGCCTTCCTCGGCGCCACCGTGCCCGACCAGATCGTCAACGCCCACATACTGTTCAATGTGCTGATCCTGCTCGCCGGCCTGCCGCTTGCCAGCCTGATCTATCGTGCTTCTGAGAAGATCGTCGCAATGGGCACCAAGCCGGCGCCGGCTACAGAGCTCGATGTGGTCGAACTCTCCGCCCTCAACGACGGCGCGCTCGACGTTCCGAGCCAGGCGCTGGCCAACGCCACCCGCGAGGTGGTGCGCGTCTGCGAAACCGTCGAGATCATGCTCAAGCGCATCATCGAGCTGTATGAAAGCGCCGACGGCGACAAGATCAAGGCGCTGGCCGCCCTTGACGACCGCGTCGACAGGAAGCACGCGGCGATCAAGCTCTATCTGGCCAAATTGACCAGGAACTCGCTCACAGAGGACGAGGCGCTGCGCTGCCAGGAGTTGATAGGCGCCTGCGTCAAGCTCGAGCAGGTCGGCGACATCATCGTGCGCAACATGCTGGTGCATGTGAAGAAGAAGTTCGAGCGCGGGCTGGAGTTCACGCCCGAGGGCTGGAGCGAGTTGCTCGCCTTCCACACCTCGGTGCTGGCCAATGCCAGGCTTGCCTTCAACGTGCTGGTGTCGCGCGACCCTGAGACTGCCCGCCAGCTGGTGCTGGAAAAGGACCGGCTGCGCGACCGCGAAAAGGAAACCAGCGCCAGCCATTTCGTGCGCCTGCGGGACGGCACCGCCAAGAGCGTCGAGACCAGCTCCATCCACCTCGACACCATCCGCGACCTGAAGCAGATCAACTCGCTGCTGGCGTCGATGGCCTACCCGGTGCTGGAAGAGCGCGGGTTGCTGGGTGGGTCGCGGTTGAAGGCAAGCTGATCAAGAAAACCTAAAGCGGCGTCGATAATTTCTGCATTGCCCACGAACCCCATCCATGGTTTGAGGCGACCTTATCCGAGGATCGCTTCCGCCATGCTCCCGCTCATTGCCCTGTTCATTGCTGCCTTTGCTTTCGGCACCACCGAATTCGTCATTGCCGGCGTGCTGCCGCAAGTGGCCGACGGCCTTGGCGTTTCGATCCCGACTTCCGGCTATCTCGTCTCCGGCTATGCCTGCGGCATCGCCGTTGGTGGGCCATTGCTGGCGCTCGCCACCAAGGGCATTTCCCGCAAGACGCTGCTGCTTTGCCTGACCGTCGCCTTCACCATCGGCCAGGCCGCTTGCGCGCTGGCGCCCGATTTTACCTCGATGCTGCTCTTGCGCATTGCGGTCGCCGTCGCACACGGCGCCTATTTCGGCGTCGCCATGGTAGTGGCTGTCGGCCTCGTGCCCGAGGACAAGCGCGGCATGGCCGTGGCTGTGATCCTCTCCGGCCTCACCGTATCCAATGTCATCGGCGTGCCGGCCGGCACCGCAATCGGCAATCTCTGGGGCTGGCGCGCCACCTTCTGGGTGATGTGCGCGCTGGGCGTGGTGGCGTTCGCCGCCATGGCCGCTCTGTTGCCGCGCAAAACGGGCGCATCGAGCCCATCCACCAGCCTTGGCAGCGAGGTTCGCGTGCTGGCGCGCCAGCAAGTCTGGACCTCGCTGATCCTGATGCTGATGTTGATGATCGGCCAGTTCGGCCTGTTCACCTACATCACCCCGACACTGCTTGAGGTGACCCATCTCGACGAGAGCCTGATCCCCTGGGTGCTGCTGCTCAACGGCGTCGGCGCCACGGTCGGCGTCTTTCTCGGCGGCAAGCTTTCCGATTGGAAGCTGATGCCGTCGCTGATCACCGTGCTTGCGCTGCAGGCGGTGATGTTGGGCGTGATCTATGCCGTCAGCCCCTACCCCGTGCCGATGGTCATCGCCATCGTTATCTGGGGTGGCCTCAACTTCGCCATAGGCACGCCGATCCAGACCCGCATCCTGGCCTGGACGGCGGACGCCTCCAACCTCGCCTCCTCGCTCATCCCCTCCGGCTTCAATGTCGGCATCGCGCTCGCCGCGTCGCTGGGCGCTGCCATGCTCAATGCCGGCTACGGCTTTCGCAGCCTGCCGGTTGTGGGCGCTGCCGCCATGCTGGTGGCGGTGGTGGTGGCACTTGCCTCCTACATCTGGGAGGGGCGCAGCCGGGCAGCGCCGCCGCTGCCGGCACCGGCCGAATAGCGTCGGACTACAAATCGATCCGGAACAACAAACTCTCGGCGCCGCCATACGCGGCGTCCTTGATGAACGGACCGACCACACGGCCGCCATTGGCCAGCACCACCTTCTGCGAGGCCGGATTGTCGAGGTCAGTGGTGAGCTCGACATATGGCAAACCAACAGCCCTCGCCTCGTCCAGCATCAGCCGCAGCGCCTCGGTCGCTTAGCCTCGTCCGCGCTTCCACGGCGCCACGGCATAGCCGATATGGCCGAGCACATGCGACGGCAGTGCGGCCGTACCGGGCTGCCAGCGAAAGCCGATCGAGCCGGCGGCCTCGCCGTCCCAGATCCAGCGCCGGAAGCCGGGCAGCCGCGGCACTGTCGTGCCATTAGGCAAGGTAATCGGGCCTCCTTTGGCCTCGGGATCGTCGAGGCTGGCAAGGAACGCCGCAGGATCCTCGTCGATCGCCGCAAGTTGCTCGCGCGTCGCTTCCATCAGCCGGACATTGTCCGGCGACCAGCCACGCTCGAGCGCCGCCTTGTAGGAGGGCAGATGTTCGAGCGTGGGTTTGACGATCTCGATCATGGTGGGTCTCTCCGGCAGGTCAAGGCTTGGCTCGCTTAAGCCGGTGCGGACCGTTTCTTGCCCAGAGGTGATGTCCCGCCCCCTGCTCTCCTTCGCCACTGAAGCGGTGTCGGCTCTTACTGCAGCAGGCCTTTGACGATGCCGCTGGCCTTGCCGAAATCCATCTGGCCGGCATATTTCTGCTTCAGCGCGGCGATCACCTTGCCCATGTCCTTTTGGCTGGCGGCACCGGTCGCAGCGATCGCCTCGCGCGCCGCAGCTGTTACGGCGGCGTCATCCAGCTGCGTCGGCAGGAAGCCGCGGATGATCTCCATCTCGCCACGCTCCTGTGCGGCCAGATCCGGGCGCTTGCCGTCCTCGAACGCCTTGGCCGATTCCTCGCGCTGCTTCACCATCTTGGCCAGGATCTGCAGGATCTCCTCGTCGCTGGCGGGGTCCTTGGTCGAGCCGCGATTGGCTATGTCGCGGTCGTGGATGGCGGCCTGGATCAGCCTGAGCGTCGGCAGCCGGTGCTTGTCCTGCGCCTTCATCGCGCTTTTCAGGGATTCGGCGATTTTTGCGCGCATGATGCTTTCTCCTTCGAACGGCGCGGACAATAACCGCGGCCCATCCGCAAAGCAAACGCGCCAAAGCCCTGATATCGTTCGGCGAAACAAATGCTCGCCGTTTTTGGCACGGGCATCATTGACCGCTCTGGCGCCTTCCCCTATGTACTCGGCCTTGCACAAGACAAAGAATTGATGCGCGCAGGCTCGAGAGATCGGCCGCGCCGTTTGCTGCGCAGATGGCCCGCCATCGAAGCGCGCAGCGTGACAGGAGCGTCGCCATGGCCGAGATGACCCCCGAACTGACCCCGCCTTGGGCAACCGAAAAGCCGACCGCCGTCCTGGTGCTGGCCGACGGCACCGTCATCGAGGGTCGCGGCCTCGGCGCCACCGGTTCCGCCGTTGCCGAAGTCTGCTTCAACACCGCGCTCACCGGCTACCAGGAAATTCTCACCGACCCATCCTATGCCGGCCAGATCGTCACCTTCACCTTCCCGCATATCGGCAACATCGGCACCAATGACGAGGACATCGAGGACTTGAACCCGGTCGCCCGTGCCGGCGCCGTTGGCGCGGTGTTCAAGGCCGATGTCACCAACCCGTCCAACTACCGCGCCGGCACCGGGCTGGACCAGTGGCTGAAGAAGCGCGGCATCGTCGCGCTGTCGGGCATCGACACCCGGGCGCTGACCGCGCTGATCCGCGAAAAGGGCATGCCCAATGCCGTCATTGCGCACGCGCCCGACGGCATCTTCGACCTCGACGATTTGAAGCGGCGGGCCGCCGCCTGGTCGGGCCTGATCGGGCTTGACCTCGCCAAGGAAGTCACCTCCGGCCAGTCCTCGGTCTGGCGTGAAACGCCCTGGGTGTGGAACGAAGGCTTTGGCGAACAGGCCGAGCCGTCGATGCACGTCGTCGCCATCGACTACGGCGTCAAGCGTAACATCCTTCGCCTGCTTTCCGGCCTCGGCGCCAAGGTCACCGTGGTTCCGGCCGGCACCGGCTCGGAAGAGATCCTGGCCATGCAGCCCGACGGCATCTTCCTCTCCAACGGCCCCGGCGACCCGGAAGCCACCGGCGACTACGCGGTGCCGGTCATCCAGGACCTGCTCAAGACCGATATTCCGGTGTTCGGCATCTGCCTCGGCCACCAGATGCTGGCCCTGGCGCTCGGCGGCAAGACCGCCAAGATGCACCAGGGTCATCACGGCGCCAACCACCCGGTCAAGGATCATACCACCGGCAAGGTCGAGATCGTCTCGATGAACCACGGCTTTGCCGTCGATGCCGACTCCTTGCCCGAGGGCGTCGAGGAAACCCATGTCTCGCTGTTCGACGGCTCCAACTGCGGCATCGCGCTGACCGGACGTCCGGTGTTCTCGGTCCAGCACCACCCCGAGGCCTCGCCCGGCCCGCAGGACTCGCACTATCTGTTCCGCCGCTTCGTCAACCTGATCCGCGAAAAGCGCGGCGAGGAACTGCTGGCCGAACGGGCCTGAGCCCTCTATGTAGCAGCGATAATATCGCTTAGCCTCGAGCGATAAATCTGCGATATTGCGCGAGTGAAGACGATCATCCTCTCGGTGTCGGCAGCTCGCGATCTCGACAACCTGCCGGCCGATGTCCGCGAGCAGGTCTCTGAGGGTTTGAACACTTATGCCATCAGCGGGCGCGGGGATGTAAAACGTCTTGCCGGCCGAGACGGTTACAGACTTCGGATCGGTCGCTACCGCGTTATATTGATGAAGATCGCAAGACAATCCTCGCGATCTACATCGGCAAGCGCCAAACGACGACCTACAGCCGGCCATAGGACAGCACATCATGAACGCTCCGCAAATCATAAGGACTTCAACCGGGGAAGAACTGGTCGTCATCCCGAAGGCTGACTACGAGGCATTGCTGCATGCCGCCGAAGAAGCCAGAGAAGACGCTGCGGATGTGGCGATCTACGATGAGCGGAAGGCCGAGTTCAAAACGGAAAAGCCTCTGCCCGCCGAGGTGACCATGGATGTTTTGCGAGGTTCCAGCCGGCTCAAGGCGCTGCGCAACTGGCGCAAGCTGACGCAGGCCGAGTTGGCTGATGCCATCGGTGTCAGCCAGGGCTTCCTGTCGGACCTTGAATCCAATCGCCGCAAGCCATCGGTGCAAACCACCACCGTGCTGTCGAAGGCATTGGACGTGCCCAGCGAATGGATCGAAGCCTAGTATCTGACCTTACGCCACCGGCCGGCCTTCGCTGGCCTCCAGTATGGCGAACCATTGCTGGCGGTCGAGGTCGATCTCCAGCGCCTTGACCATGGCGGCCAGCCGCTCGGGCTTCATCGTGCCCAGCACCGGCGCCAGCCGCGCCGGATGACGCAGCAGCCAGGCGATGGCGACGGCGGCGAGATCGCCGGCGCCGATCTCGGCAGCCACCGCCGCGATTGCCGCCCTGACCCGCGCCTCGCGCCCTTCCTTGCCGGTGAACAGCAAGCCGCCGCCGAGCGGCGACCAGATCATCGGCGCATAGCCGAGGCGTTGCGCGTGATCGAGGCTGCCATCCATCAGCGCATTGGTCTTCAGCACCGACATTTCGATCTGGTTGGTGGCCAAGGCAAACGGCAGCCGCGAAGCCAGAAGGTCGAACTGCGACGGCGTGAAATTGGAGACCCCGACCGCTCTCACCTTGCCCGAGTTGACCAGCCCGGCAAGGGCCGCCGCCGTCTCGTCGGCATCCATCAGCGGATCCGGCCGGTGCAGCAGCAACAGGTCGAGATAGTCGGTGCCGAGATTGGCGAGCGAACGGTCGACCGAGGCGGCAATGTGGGCCGCACTGGTGTCGTAATGCTTCAGCCGGTTCAGAGGCCGGTTGGCCGATGCCAGAATGATGTCGCATTTCGAGATCAGCTCGATGCTGTCGCGCTTGCCCTTCCAGCGCGACAAGCCGGCGCCAAAGGCAGCTTCCACCTGGTAATGCCCGTAAATATCGGCATGGTCGAAGCTGGTAAGGCCGAGATCGACCGCAGTGCCGATCAGCCGCGCGATCTGGTCGGCGTCCGGGCGCGCGGCGCTGTCGAGCAAGCGCCAGGCGCCGAACACCAGCCGCGACAGCGACAAACCGTCCTTGGTCAGCTCTATGCGGCTGTCATGGCTCATATCTGGGCTCCATCTTCCGCAGCGCCGGTGGCAACGCTTCTCACCGCCGTCGGCCTCGCAACTTTCGTCACAAAGACAATGACCGCAAGCGTCAGGAAGCACGCGCCAACCAGATAGGGGGCGCCGCCGAACACTACGGGCGCATTCGGTCCGGTGAACCAGGAAAAGATCGCGGTGTAGAGCAGCGGCGTGATGATCGAGGTGATCGAGAAGATCGACGTCATCGCACCCTGCAATTCGCCTTGCGCCGATGGCGGCACCTTGGCGGCGGCAAGGCTTCTCAGCGGCGGATCGGCCAGTGCTTCGAGGCAGCCGACGACGATCACCGCATAGATCATCCAGCCTTGCGAGGCGAAGGCGTAGCCGAAGGCGCTGGCCGCAGTAAATGTCAGGCCGATCACCGCCGTCCTCCATTCGCCAAGTTTGGGGATCACGCGCGGCAGCACCGTCGCCATGACGATCGCCCCACACAGGCCGAAGGCGCCGAGCGAGAAGCCGATCTGCTGCTCGCTCCAGCCATAACGATAATTGGACACGAACGACCACACCGCAGGATACATCATGTGGCCGAGCGTCATCAGGAAGAAGGCGAGCCCGATCCAGCCGATGCCCTGATATTGGCGCATCTGCAGCAGCGTGCCGACCGGGTTGGCGCGTTTCCACTCGAAGCGGCGGCGGTGCTTTTCATCGAGCGTTTCAGGCAGGAAGAACATGGCGATGAGGAAGTTCACGAAGGCAAGCCCGGCGGCAAAGTAAAACGGCACTCGCGGCCCGAACGTGCCGAGCAGCCCGCCCAGCACCGGCCCAATGACGAAGCCGACGCCGAAGGCGATGCCGAGCAGACCGAAATTCTTCGCCCGGTTGTCGTCGTTCGAGATGTCGGCAATGAAGGCCGACGTCGTCGAATAGCTGGCGCCCGAAACGCCGGCCAGCACGCGGCCGATGAACAGCATCGGATAGGACCAGGCGATGGCGCAGATCAGATTGTCGATCGAGAATGTAAGCACCGAGGCAAGCAGGATCGGCCGCCGCCCGAAGCGGTCGCTCAATCCACCCATGATTGGCGCGAAGAAGAACTGCATCGCCGCATAGACGAAGAACAGCCAGCCGCCTTCGATCGCCGCTTCGCTGATGCCGACGCCGGAAAGCTCCCTGAGAAAGGCCGGCAACACCGGCATGATCATGCCGAAGCCGATAATGTCGAGCAGCAGCGTGGTGAAGACGAGCGCAAGGCCCCGCCTGGCGGTTTTGGGGTCGATCATGATGGCGTCTGCTCCCTGAGACCGCCCTTGGGCGGGCGCCCGTTATAGGCGAGGCGCCACTTTGGAACAATAGGAGAACGCCTCAGGCGTTCTCCTCCTGACATCTGTTGCCGGTGGTGAATCGGCCCGCCGACGGATGCGCTTTGAACCGCGGTCGGCTGGAACTTGCGAGCGCCTCAAACCGGACCGGTCAGCGTGTTGCAATCCGACAGCTTGCCGCTCTTGTAGCCGCGCGCCAGCCAGGTCTGCCTTTGCTGCGACGTCCCGTGGTTGAAGCTTTCCGGAACGACATAGCCCTGCATCTTCTTCTGCAGCGTATCGTCGCCGATCTGCTTGGCGGCGTTGAGCGCCTCTTCGATGTCGCCCTGTTCCAGAATGCCCTTCTGCGCGGTGAAATGCGCCCAAACGCCGGCGAAGCAGTCGGCCTGCAACTCGATGCGCACCGACATCTGGTTGGCTTCCGCCTCACCCATCGACTGCCGCATCTGGTTGAACTTGGGCAGGATGCCGGTGAGGTTCTGCACATGGTGACCGACTTCATGAGCGATCACATAGGCTTGGGCGAAATCCCCCGAGGCGCCGAACTGCTGGTCGAGCTGCTGGAAGAAGGTGGTGTCGAGGTAGACCTTGTGGTCGCCGGGACAATAGAACGGTCCCGCTGCCGTCGAGGCGGAGCCGCAGGCCGAGCGGATCTGGCCGCTGAACAGCACAAGCTTCGGGTCCTCGTATTTCAGGCCCTGCGACTGGAAGATGCCGGTCCAGGTCTCTTCGGTCTCGGCCAGCACGGTCGCCACGAACTGCTTCATCTCGTCGGAAGCAGGCGTGCCGGCGCCGTCGTCCTGGCCGCCGCTGTTGTCGGTAATCTGGCCACCACCACCCGGCAGCACGCCGCCGCCCTCGCCGGTGCCCAGGATCTGCGACGGGTCGAAGCCGAAATACCATCCGGCCAGCACCACGAGGACAACCAGCAGGATGCTGCCGCCGCCGCCGGTGCGGCCGCCGATCGGGATGCGGAACTGGCCAGGGCTGCCGCCGCCAAAACCACCACCGCCGCCGCTGTCGCTGCGCTCGTCCTCGACATTGTCACTCTGACGGCGGCCCTTCCAGAGCATGGCAACTCCCCGTATGCAAATTTTCGGCTGGCCTGGCCGATTGTCGTGGCCCAGTCCGACCCAACAGACAATTATCGCAATGGTTGCGCCAAGTCACAGTATTTTTCGTGGCGGCGGCATCGCGTTCGCACTCTGGTCGAGGCGGCATGCGCGCTGTAGCATCCGGTTCGAACGGGGGTGTCGGGGACTTGCGGACGATCGGTCGATTTCTGCTGCTGGCCGTGGTGCTATGCCTCGGCCCGTTGCCGGCGCGCGCCGTGACGCTCGATTCCAGCGTCGCCGTGACCGATCCCGAGACATTGCAGGCGCTTGAGCGTGGCGGCCTCTCGATCAGCCGCCTGCTCGGCCCGGCGCTGGGTCTCACGCGCGAGGTCGACAATCGGGGCCTGTTTTCGGTGCGCGCGCTGACCCCTGTGCGCAACGCCGTCAAGCAGGAGATCGCCGACGAGCCTGCCAATAGCCCCGATCCTTACGTCGCGGCCATGGTCAAGTCGAAGGACACCAGCCAGAAATTCAACCCGAAATACATCGACGATGACGGCTCGACGCTCGACCTGACCGGCGTCGTCAACCGCATGGACCGCGGCTATCTCGGCCACACCGAATGCGGCGAGATCAGGCTGATCTACCGCTTCCACTATTCGGTGGCGGAGAAGCCCACGAAGGGAAAGACAGCGCAACGCATCTCGTCGCGGCTGCCGCTGACCATGAGTCTGGTCTTCAACGCCAGGCCCGGCGAGGCTCGCCCCCGCGCTTCGAGAGACCGTCCAAGCGCCACCGCCGTTTCCTGTGCCGAAATCGCCAAGCGCTGGCTCGCCGCCGGCCAGAAGAACCTTGCGCCCGAGCAACTGGCAGCCTGGCTGCGCTCCGACGAAGGGCCGCTCTCCAACGCCATGCTGAATTCGTCGCAGATCATGCGGCTTGAGCTGAACATGCAGGTTCTCCGGCTGTCGGCCTCGAGCCGCCGCGACTTCGGTGGCCACGCCGAATATCTCCTCAAGATTTTCAAATGGGACCCAACGACGTCCACCTTCCAGGAATCGAAGATGGAGAACCAGATCGACCGGAAAGTGGTTCTGGCCGACCGGCCGGCCTTCGCCAAATGGCTGCTCACCGACCGCAACATCTACGATCTCGACCGCGGCCGGCTGGTCATCGACGACAAATTCCTGGCGACCAGCGCCGTCTCGGTCGCACCCGGCGGCATTGCCAGATCGCAAAACAACATCGCCTATGGGCTGCTCGACGATGCCGACATCGACAAGGCACTGCAGGACTATGTCGCCAAGGGCAACGAGCTGCGCAGCGTGAAATCGGTGGCCGGCTTCAATCTGCGTCTCAACGAAATGACCTGCACCGGCTGCCACCAGACGCACGGCATTGCCGGCTTCCATTACACCGGCGCCGATCCGGCCAGCGAGCCGCGCCGCAACGCCGTCTTCGTCCCCGGCTCGGCGGTGTTCTTCGCCGACCTGCCTCGCCGCCGCGCCATCGTCGAGGACTTCGCCGCCGGCGGCCATCCGGATTTCTCACGCGGCTTCGCCGCCCGTCCGGACGCCAAACTCGCCGAAGCGCTGAAAGGCACCGATCTCTACAATGGCTGGGGCTCGATCTGCTACAGCGGCAAGGATGCCAGCTTCAAGGACTGGAGCTGCGGCGAAAGCCTGCGCTGCGCCGGCGTCCATGAAAGCGACATCCATCCGGGCTTCGGCACCTGCGTCAGCGAGGCGGCCACCGCAGTCGGCGACCCCGTCGAGTTCGGCGAGATTAAGATGTCGAGCTGGGGCAGCGACAAATATTGCCGCCTGTCGCCGGCCACCGCAAAAGCCTGCGCTATCGATCCGGCGCGCGACAAGAAACCGGTAATCAAGCTCGCCGGCTATGGCGCGGCGCGCCAACGCTACGACAACCCCGAGCAGAAGACCGGTGGCTTTCCCGGGGGCATGCTGCGCAAGGCAAGCTGCGACAAGCTTCCCGACGAGGCGACTTGCGGCCGCCTCGCCAAGACCGGTTTCAACGACTGCATCGCGTCGGGCAAGGACCACAAATTCTGCACCAAGGAATTCACCAAGACCGCCGGCCTGCGCGCCTGCGACAAGGCGCATCCCTGCCGCGAGGACTATATCTGCACCGCCGGCTACGACGATCTGGCCGCAGCCAAGCCTGGCAAGGGCTCCTGCATTCCGCCCTATTTCATATTCCAGTTCCGCGTCGACGGCCATCCGCGCAGTTGGGTGCAGGACACCGAGGAATGAGCGGCAGGTTGCCGCTTGCGAACAGAACTCAGATCTTCTGCTTGGTGCCGGCGCTTTTGCCGTCCGAGCTTTTGGAGCGTTCCTCGAAACGCGCGGCGCCCTTTTTCAGCGCATGGCCGGTTTCGACCTCGGTCTTGCGTTCGTCCTTTGCCGCTGCCTGCCTCAAACCCTCGGCCGCCTGCTTGCCCTTCGCGGTCGGTGCCTGTTCGACGCCCATGTTTTCCTCCTTGGCGCGCGACAATCACGCGCAACGTCAGGAGCAACGAGCCTGACGTGCGGAGGTTCCAGTGGTGCGGCCCCGGCACCCCTCAGCGCGGCGCGATCATCGCCTTGCGAAAGGCTTCCAGCGTCTCGGCGCTGACATGATGCTCGATGCCCTCGGCATCGATGCGCGCCGTCTCGGCGCTGACACCGAGCGAACGCAAAAACGCTTCTACCGTCTGGTGGCGGATGCGGCTCTCTTCCGCCACCTTGCGCCCGGCGTCGGTCAGGAACACACCGCGATAGGGTTTTCTGGAAACGAGCCCGTCGGCGCACAGCCTGGTCAGCATCTTGGCCACCGTCGGCTGGGCGACACCGAGCCGCGCAGCAATATCGACCTGACGCGCCTCATTGCCGTCCTCGATCAGGTCGGCGATCAGCTCGACATAATCCTCGACCAGCGCGCCGCGGCGCGCTTCGCGCTGCTGCCGGAACCCTTTCGAATGAATCTCGGCGTCAGGCAGCGGCTCCTCGCGTCCAACCGGTCTGTGCTTCAGCGCCAACACGCGCTCCTTCCTATCTTTTGACAAGAATCGGCTTTGGGCAAAGCAATCGCCCTTTGCCATTCATAGCACGGGCTTAACTGTTCCAGCCGTTTATTTCCATTCCATGGTGGGCGCAACCGGCGTTTGCGATCCCCGGCCGGCCTGCCGGTCGGCGCAACAGGAAGCACATACAATGAAATATAGCCTATTGCATAATGTTGAGCCCTGGCATAGATAGGATGACGTCAACCGATCCACCCAGTGGAAAGCCCTCCATGTCCGAAGCTGACGCTACCTTGGGATCATCCTGGCGATTTGACAGGCCGGAGGACAATCCTCCCAGCCTGCGCGAGGTGAACTCCACGATCGCGGTGCCGCAGTCCGGCGTCTGGTTCCGTCGCCTGTTCGCCTTCATGGGACCGGGCTACATGGTCTCGGTCGGCTATATGGATCCGGGCAACTGGGCCACCGACCTCGCCGGCGGCGCCCAGTTCGGCTACACGCTATTGTTCATCATCATGCTGTCCAACCTGATGGCGATCCTGCTGCAGGCGCTTGCCGCCCGGCTTGGCATCGCCACCGGCCGCGACCTCGCCCAGGCCTGCCGCGCCTATTATCCGCGTCCCGTCAGTTTCGTGCTGTGGATCGCCTGCGAACTCGCCATCATCGCCTGCGACCTCGCCGAGGTGATCGGCACGGCGATCGCGCTGCAGCTTCTGTTCGGCATTCCGCTGATCGGCGGCGCGTTGCTGACGGCGCTCGACGCCTTCATCGTGCTGCTCTTGATGAACAAGGGTTTCCGCTATCTCGAAGCCTTCGTCATCGCGCTTTTGATCATCATCTTCGGCTGTTTCGCCATCCAGATCTTTGCCGCTGCCCCTCCGGTCGGCTCGATCCTGCATTCGATGTTCGTGCCGTCGACGGAGATCGTCACCAATCCGGCGATGCTCTACATCGCCATCGGCATCATCGGCGCCACGGTGATGCCGCACAATCTCTACCTGCACTCCTCGATCGTACAGACACGCGCCTATGAACGGACCGAAAAAGGCAAGCGCGACGCCATTAAATGGGCGACGACGGACTCGACCATCGCGCTCGTCCTGGCGCTGTTCGTCAACGCCTCGATCCTGATCGTCTCGGCGGTGGCCTTCCATGGCACCGGCCATCAGGATGTCGCCGAGATCGGCCAAGCCTTCGAGCTCTTGTCGCCACTGCTCGGCCTCGGCATCGCCTCCATCCTGTTTGCGGTGGCGCTGCTGGCCTCCGGCCTCAACTCGACGGTTACGGCAACGCTTGCCGGCCAGATCGTCATGGAAGGCTTTTTGCGCCTGCGCATTCCGCAATGGGCGCGCCGGCTGCTGACGCGCGGCATCGCCATCGTCCCGGTGGTGGTCGTCACCGCGCTCTATGGCGAAAAGGGCACCGGCCAGTTGCTGGTCTTCAGCCAGGTGGTACTGTCGATGCAGCTGCCCTTCGCAGTCATCCCGCTGGTGCAGTTCGTCTCCGACAAGAAGAAGATGGGCAACCTTGCCATTCCCCGCGGCGTGGCGGTCCTCGCCTGGGTCGTCGCGGCGGTCATCCTGGTGCTCAACTTCAAGCTGCTCTACGACACCGTCTTCGGCGTCGGCTGAGTTTCATTCCCGACCGCGACAAACCGGCCGCTTGCGCTATCTTGATCGCCATCATGACAAGTGTCGAAGACGCCAGGAAATTTTACGCGCAACTGATGGCGGCCAATGCCGGCTCGGCCGACCCGCGCCTCGAAGAGGCGTTTGCCACCGTGCCGCGCGAGGCCTTTCTCGGTCCCGGACCCTGGGCGGTCGTCGCCGGCAGGGCGCTCACCACCGGCAACGGCAAGATCATGACGCCGAGCGCCGATCCTGTTCACATCTATCAGGACGTGCTGGTGGCGCTCGATGCCGACAAGGGCATCAACAATGGCGAACCCTCCCTGCACGCCATGTGGATAGGCAGGATCGCTCCCAGGCCGGACGAGGCCGTCACCCATATCGGCGCCGGCACCGGCTACTACACCGCCTTGCTGGCCCGGCTGGTTGCGCCCGGCCCGGTGACCGCCTTCGAAATGGAGGCCGATCTTGCTGCCAGAGCGACAAAGAATCTCGAGACCTACGGCAATGTAAGCGTCGTCCACGGCGATGCCGTCACCGGCGATCTGGCGCCGTCCGACATCATCTATGTCAATGCCGGTGTCGTCGCACCGCCGGCTCCTTGGCTTCGGGCGCTGAAAGCGGGCGGCCGCATGATCTTTCCCTGGCGTCCGTCCCAGGGCGTCGGCCTGGCCGTGATGGTAACCCGCAACGACAAGGGCTTTGCCTGCGACCCCTTCATGCGCTCGTGGTTCATCCCCTGCGTCGGCGCCTCGGCGGCCGGTTCGGCGGCCAAAATCCCCGACCTCCAGAAGGCGGCGCGCAGCCGTTCGATCTGGCTGACGTCAGACAGGGCGCCGGACCGGACCGCCACCGCCATCATCGGCGACGTCTGGTTTTCGTCGCAGGCGCTTGGCGGCGGGCGACGGCGGTAGGTACCCTTGTCGGCCGGCAGCGTTTTTTTGCCAACGCCTGTCGGGCGGCCGCCGGCCTGTCCGTCCTTAGATCGAAATCCGGCCCTGACGGCGCGGATCCTGGAAAAGGAAAATCCAATGCGAAAGATCATCGCCGCTACCTTCGTCAGCCTCGACGGCGTCATGCAGGCGCCGGGCGGCCCGGAAGAAGACCCGGTTGGCGGCTTCGAGTTCGGCGGCTGGACGTTCCACTACTTCGACGAGGTGGCGGGCGTGGCCATGGAGGAATTGTTCTCTAAGCCCTTCGCCCTGCTGCTCGGCCGCAGAACCTACGACATCTTCGCCGCTTACTGGCCGTACCAGAAAGATGCCATCGGAGATGCCTTCAACCCTGCGACTAAATATGTGGCGACGCATCGGCCGGATTCGCTCACCTGGGAAAATACGCAATGGCTTGGAGAAGATATCGTCGCGGCGTTGCGCCGCCTCAAGAAGGAAGATGGGCCTGACCTGCTCATCCAGGGTTCGAGCGAGCTGATCCAGACTTTGCTCGCCAACGGGCTGATCGACGAGATCCGGTTGATGATCTTCCCGCTGCTGCTGGGCAAGGGCAAGCGGCTGTTCGATGGTGGTGCGATGCCCGCCGCTTTCAAGCTGGTCAAGTCGCAGGCCACTACCACAGGCGTCATCATGGCGACCTACGAACGCGGGGGTGAGGTCAAGGTCGGGTCGTTCGCTACGCAGAAGCCGTCAGAGGCCGAGCTCGAGCGGCGTAAGAACTGGAAGTGACAGGGACAGGCTTGGCACCTTTCCTCTCCCTCCGGAGGGGGGAGAGGTGGCGCTGCGAAGCAGCGACGGAGTGGGGGAACCACCAAGGCGCAAGAATCTTCCCGCACCGAGTAAAGGGCGACCCCCACTCCGTCGAGCTTCGCTCGACACCTCTCCCCCGATCGACGGGGGAGAGCAAATCCAAGTTCTGTCAAGCCGCCACAGCCCGCCGTTCCAGCCCATCCCGGATATACCGCGCGAACTCCTGCGCGGCAGGCGCCGCGCCAAACCTCGGCAAATGCAGATTGATGGAAAAATTCGGCAGCGGCGGCAGCCCGGCATCGAAAGGCAGGATGTCGAGGTCGGCGGGCACGGTGGAGGCCAGCCAGGCGGTGACGGCAAGGTCGGAGCGCACCGTCGCGGTCGTGGCGTCGATGTTGCCGTTCTCGAACACGGTGCGCCATTCCAGCCCGTGCTCGTTCAGCGCCGACAGCACCACCGGGCGGAAGGCGCAGGTGTCGGCGACGATCGACACCGGCAGCGGCCGCTTGGCGCGGGCGACGCCGCCCTTGGCCCCCACCCAGACCAGCCGGTCAATGGCCAGGCACTCACCGGCCGACGGGCCGACCCGTTCCTCGATGACGGCAAGGTCGATGGTGCCGGCCGCGAGGGCCGCGGCAAGGTCCGGCGAAGCCGCACAGAGCAGTGAAATCTCGACCTGCGGATAGGTCTCGGCATAGGCCTTCAGCACCGGCGCCAGCAAAGTGCCGACAAGGTCATAGGGCACACCGAGCCGCACCTGGCCGGCGACCTCGGTGCCCGCCATCTCGGCCCAGATCTCGTCATTGAGGCCAAGCAACCGTTTGCCCTTGCCGAACAGCCGCTCGCCGGGCCGCGTCAGCCGCAAGCCACGCCGGTCGCGCTCGAACAGGCTGCAGCCGAGCGCTTCTTCCAGCCGCTTGATCTGCTGGCTTACGGCGCCTTGCGTCAGATGCAGCGCGTTCGCCGCCGCCGTCATGCTGGCCTTGTCGGCGACAGTGACGAAGGTGCGGATCAGCGCTGTGTCGAGGTTGCGGATCATGGTTGGCATTATATCTGCTAATGCCAACCATCGCAAACATTGCATTTACTGAAGTACGCGGAAGTCTACCATTGGACTTTTGATGAAGGACGCCTCATGTTGCAGCCCATCTTTCCGCTCATCCTGTTTGCCTTCGTGGCCACCGTCACGCCCGGCATCGCCACCACCCTGTCGACTGCCTCAGGTGCACAGTTCGGTTTTCGCCGTTCCGTTCCCCTATTGGTCGGCAGCGCCGCCGGTCTCGCCACCGTGACCGCTGCTGCCGCCGCCGGGCTCGCCGGTCTGCTGCTGGCCATGCCTTCGCTGCAACTGGCGATGAAAATCATCGGCTCGCTCTATCTCATCTGGCTGGCAATCAAGATCGGCCGCGCCGGGCCGCCCAATCTCGATGTGGCGATGGCAAAACCCAACAGCTTCTTCGGCGGCGCCGGCATTCAATGGATGAACCCGAAGGGCTGGGCGATGGGACTGGGGGCGGCGGCCTCGTTCGCAGCCCTTGCCGACGGGCCGGGACAACTCGCGCTGCTGCTCGGCTCGACCTTCGGCCTCACTGCAGCCGTCTCGCTGTCGATCTGGTGCGTGGCGGGCATGGTGCTGGCACGGCTGCTCGAGACCGAATGGCAATGGCGCGCGCTCAACATCGTGCTGGCGCTGGTGCTGGCTGCATCGATCATACCGATGTGGCGGGGAGCGTAAACGCAGAGGTCGGCGCCAGTACCCCCACCCGGACCTGCGGTCCGACCTCCCCACAAAGGGGAGGTAGGGGAGCGCGCACTTTACCCTCCCCCTTGTGGGGAGGGCCGCGAACGAAGTGAGCGAGGTGGGGGTCCTGGTTCGCGCAGCGAACCAGCTACTCTCAAGCAGCATAGCGGGCAGCAGGCTTGTCGGCGTGCAGGCTGCCGTAGAAGACTTGCCTTGCGCCGAGGAAGGTGTCGAGCTTGGTCGCATCGGCAAGTGCCGGCACGGTGACGGCTTCGCCCCTGGATAGGCCCACAAGCGCGGCATCGACCATATCGTCGGCGGACATGATGATCTCCTTCGGCAGATTGTCGATGTCGCCGCCGGCAAGCTCCCAGAAATCGGTGCGGGTCGCGCCCGGCAGCACCGCCTGCACCTTCACATTGGTGCCGGCGACTTCGCGGTGCAGCGCCTCGGTGAAGTTGACGACATAGGCCTTGGTGCCGCTGTAGATGCCGCCGAACGAGGTATCATAGGCGAGCACAGAGGCGATGTTGACGATGGCGCCGCGGTTGCGCGCAAGAAGCCCCGGCAGAACGGCGCGGGTCAGGCGGGTCAAGGCGATGACGTTGACCTTGATCATGCGCTCGGCCTCGTCGGCGTCGGCCGTTGCTACCACGGCCTGGCCGCCAATGCCGGCATTGTTGACCAGGAACGTGGTGCTATCGTCGGCTGCGATCGCCTGCTCGACGCGGCGCACATCATTGTCGTCGGCAAGATCGGCTGATATCACGCTGACCTTGCGCTTGTAAGCATATCGCAGCTTTTCAGCCAGTTCCTGCAGCCGGTCGGCGCGCCGCGCCACCAGCACCAGATCGTAGCCCTGCCCGGCCAGCCGGTCGGCATAGACAGCACCTATGCCGGCCGATGCGCCGGTGACGACTGCGGTACCCTTGTTGTCCTGTCCACTCATTGTCCTGTTCCTTTTTTCTGCCCGGCGAGACAGGTCGATGAACCCTCGTCCCGCCCTGGTCTCCAATTAGTGGCATTACCACTTTCAGGAAGTAGGCATATACCACCATCTTGTCAACGGAGGCGGCAGAAACTATTTCTGCGACAGGCCGGCAGCGGTTTTGCCGGCAAGGAGTCGTGATGAGCAAGACCGTGCTGCCGGGATTCAGCCTTTGCAACAACGCCACGCTGCGGCGCGCCGCGCGCAAGCTCGGCCGCTTCTATGACGATGTAATCTCGCCTTCGGGTCTGAAGGGCACGCAGTACGGTCTGCTCTATCAGATCCATGTCAGCAACGAGCCGGCGATGGGCACGATAGCCGAAGCGATGGTCATGGATCTCTCGGCGCTCGGCCATACGCTGAAGCCGCTGATCCGCGACGGCTATGTCGACACCTTCGCCGACAAGGACGACCGCCGCGTCAAGCGGGTGCGGCTGACGCCGCAAGGCCAGGCCAAGCTCGAGGAGACGACGAAATTGTGGACCATTGCCCAGCAGCGCTTCGAGGCGCTGGTCGGCCAGCAGCGAGCGGCAGATCTGCGCGCTATGCTGGATGAAGTCGCGGCGCTGGAGTACGACGTGCCGGCGGCCGCCCCTTCAAGCTGAAAGAGCGGCCGCCGGTCCTTTGCAAAGATCTATTCGGCCGGCATGGCGACCGGCCGGGCCGCCCAGCGGCCGGCCAGCACCACGCCAAGCCCGATCAGCGGGAAGATGGCGGCGACCAGGCCGAGATCGGCCGGCACGCCGTAGCGCAGCACGGCGCCGCCGACCACAGCACCCAGCGCCACGCCGAGATAGAGGGCCGAAGCGTTGAGCGACAGCACGATCGGGGCGGCGTCGGGCGCCAGCTTGATGATGCGGCTGGCCTGCGCCGGCGGAAATGCCCAGCCGACCATGCCCCACGGCACCATCATGGCCATCAATGCCGGCCCGGCGAGATGCTGCGGCAGGAAGGTCGGGATGACCGAGAGCATCACCAGCATGACGGCGCTCAGCGCCAGAGACCAGCCGACGGTGCGCGTCGCACCAAAACGGTCGGCCGCCTGGCCGCCGGCTATGTTGCCGATGACGGCGCCGACACCGAAGGCGAGCAGCATGCCGGGCAGCGCAATCGGGCTGAGGCCGCCGCTCTGGATGGCCAGCGGCGCGATATAGGAAAACACCGAGAAGGCGCCGATCAGGGCAAGAGCGGTGGTCAGCAGGATCGGCATGACGCCGGGGCGCAGCGCCGCAGCCAGCCGCCGCCTGAGCGGCAGCTTGGTGCCGACAATTCCGCGCGGCAGCCGGTACCACAGGATGGCGCCGACCAGCGCGCCGAGCCCGGCAATGGCAAAGAAGGTCCCGCGCCAGCCGGCTATCGTGGCAACCAGCGCGCCGAGCGGTGCACCCAGCGCAACCGCCACCGTGGTTCCGCCGACGACGACTGCAATGGCCCGCGCCCGGTGGTGGTCATCGACCAGCGCCACCGCCGTGCCTTGAGCGGTCGCGGCAAACAGGCCTGACGACAGCGCCATGATGATGCGGGCAATGAGCAGCAGCTCGAAGGACGAGCTCAGCGCCGCCACCACATTGCCGATGACGAAGAACGCCAGCGTCCACAAGATGACGCGGCGCCGGTCCCATTCGCCGGTCAGCGTTGCCAGGATCGGCGTGCCGATGGCGTAAGCCAGCGCGAAGGCGGTGATCAGCGTGCCGGCGAGCGGAATGGAAATGCGGGCGTCGGTGGCGATGTCAGGCAGCAGGCTGGAGATGACGAAGCCTTCGGTCGAGATCGTGAACGATCCGAGCGCAAGCCAGAAGAGGCGCTTGTCCATAGGGCGTGTCCTTAGTTCAAAACTTATTGAACAATTGGACATAACAGAGCGTGATGTCAATGAAGCCAGGTGAAAATAGCTGAAGCCTGCTGACAGCCCTGTGTCAGGACAGCCATTGGGCCAATCGCGAAGCGGACTGTGCATGCCCGCGAAACATGGACGCGTTGAAATCGCCACCGACTGTGCTTAGTTTCGGGCCATGACTTTGCCGCACCCCAATACAGACCAGATCAGCCTGCCGGTTGTGCTCGGCGTGCTTGGCGACCCGACCCGGCTCGCCATCGTGCGCTATCTCGCCAGCAAGGAAGGCGTGCCGCTGAACTGCAGCCGGTTCCTCGACCTCGGCTCCAAGACCAATCTCAGCTATCACCTGGCCAAACTGCGCGAGGCCGGCGTCACCCGCGCCGAAGTGGCTGGCACCAACCGGATGATCACGCTGCGCCGCGCCGACCTCGACGCCCGCTTCCCCGGCCTGCTCGATAGCGTGATTGCGGCGGCCGGAGATGATCCGGCACTGCCCATCGTCGGTGGCCACGACATCGAAATGCCGGCCTAACCGGTTTAGAAGTCAAGGTCCTAGCGCTCCCAAAAACCGATATGCGGGGCGAGGAGCTCCTCGTCCATCTCGGGGAAAGGGCCGTGGACATCGACCGGCTTCTGCCCGGAGCCGAGCACCGTGCGCGACGAGAGGTTCATCGTCGGGTTCTCGGCGTGGTCGCCAGTCAGCGCGAGAAGCTTGGTCTCCTCGAAGCCGTAGACCAGCCGGCCGATATTGGCCCAGTACAGCGTTCCCGTGCACATCGCACAGGGCTCGCCGGTTGTGACCAGCGTGCAGGACCAGAGGAAATCCGGCGGATAGGCGTCCGCGGCACGCCGGGAGAGCTCGGTTTCGGCGTGGCGCACGGTGTTGATGTTGCCTTGCCGCATCAGGATGCGATCGTCGGGGCCGACGAGCACGCAGCCGAAAGGATGGTGCCCGTGCGCGGCAGTTTCGCGCGCGACATCATTGGCGGCGCGAAGGTGAGCAACCATCTGGTCGCGAGTCATCGCCTGTCTTCCCCCGGATGAACTTCGGAACGGCGTGGACGCTAGCAGATGGAGTGCTTCCGCGATAGCCAAGGTCGGCTCCCGTCTGTCTCCAACGGGCAGAAGGGCTTGATAATGAAGGCAGCGGCTTGATAGGAAGCCGGGCCGCAAGCCTCAACGGGCTGCACCAAGGGAGCCCTCGCATGCGCATTGCCGTTCTCGCCGATATCCATGGCAATGTGCTGGCGCTAGATGCCGTCCTCGCCGATCTCGAGAGACGCGGCGGCGCCGATCTCACCGTCAACCTGGGCGATTGCGTCTCCGGCCCACTGTGGCCGCGCGAGACGTTCGAGCGGCTCGAAGCGCTCGACCTGCCGACGGTGCGCGGCAACCATGACCGCCGCGTCGCCGTCGATCCGGCCGATGATACGATGTGGGCTTCTGACCGGTACGCCCAGGAGCGGCTGACGGAGACGCAGCGCGAAGCCCTGCTCGCCCTGCCCTTCACGCTGGAGATTGTTCCCGGCGTGGTCGCTTTCCATGCGCGGCCCGACCATGACGAGAAATACCTGCTCGACGCGATCGTCGATGGCCAACTGGTGCGCGCGCCGCTTGCCGCTATTCAGCGGCGGTTGCAGGCGCTGGACCCGGCCTGCCGCGTCGTGCTGTGCGGCCACAGCCACCGCGCGGAACTGGTCCGTATCCCCGGCGGCCCCTTGCTCTTCAATCCCGGCAGCGTCGGCGCCCCCGCCTATGACGACGACACGCCCCCGGCGCACGTTTCGGAGCAAGGCAGCCCGCATGCGCGCTACGGCATCCTCACCTTGGATGGCGATGGTCCAGACCGTTTCGAGACCATCGCCGTCGACTACGACCACGAAGCGGCGGCGAGACAGGCCGCACAGGCGGGCCGACCGGAATGGGCGCATGCGCTGAGGACCGGCTTCATGCCCAAACCCTCTTGGCAAGGCTCCGCTTGACCGCACGGCTGCGCCCTGCTTCCGCCTCGCGGCACCAAACATCGGACGCATTTTCAGACTTACATGGCCGCGTATCGTCCCTTATAAAACCGCCTTGGCATACGGCAGGACTGCTGCCGCAAGGGTAATCGGCGCACGGCCAAATGATGAGGCGCACAATCCGAACCATTTTGCATCGACTGACTGGCGCTCCGCTCCTGCGGGCAGCCCGGTTGTTGGCGGGTCCGTTGGTGGTGGGCCCGTTGTTGGTGAGCTTGCCGGCCAATGCCGAGGACGCGCCTGCCGACATCGTTTCCATAGTGACCGAGCTCGGCCCAGGCGATCTCCTCAACATCCGCGCCACGCCGTCGCCGGTCGGCAGAACCCAGGCGCGTCTGCCGATCGGCTCGAGCGTCAGGAATTTCGGCTGCAACGAAGTGGATGGCCACCGCTGGTGCAAGGTCGAGGAGATTGACAATCCACTGGTCAAAGGCTGGGCGCCCGCGCGCTATCTTATCCCCGACAATCCGACCGTGGTCGAAGTAGACGCCGCGCCGCCCCAGGTGACCGCCAGCGCTGAAGCCGGCGGCCCGACGCTCGCGCCCGACATGTCGACGCAGCCGGCCGACGTGGCCGCAGCGCCCCGGACGACTGCACCTGCCGCCTCTGCCGCTCCGGCTGCACCCACTCAGGCTCCACCCACCCCGGCTGCACCCGCGCCGGCCCCACTCGACCTGACGGAGCGCCTTGGCGGCACGGATCCGGGCGCGCCGAAGTCCGCCGCCGAGATCGGCAGGACCGCCATGCAGGATGCTTACGGCCTTGCCTTCGCAGCGAATGAAAGTCCGCCGACGGATGAAATCCCTGCCACAGAGGCTCCGGCAACGGAGGCCACAGGGACGCCGGAACTCGCCGCCGCCGCGTCTGCGGGAGCAGCGCCGGATACAGCGTCGGCGCCGGGGGTACTATCCCCGACGCCACGGCCAGACCAGGCCAAAGCTGCGACCGCTACGCAAACCGTTGCACGGCTGGAACCCCCGCCCGCCCTCGGCGCCACCGCCGAGATCCCCTGCGCCCGCTATGTCGGCCAGCCGATGACCCGCTGCGCCGTCAACATCGCGCACAAGGGCACCGACAAGGCCGATATAACCGTCACCTGGCCCGACGGCGGCACGCGCGTTATTTCCTTCTCTGCCGGCATGCCGGCCGGCTCGGATTTGGGCAAGGACTTCCGCTTCACAAGGGAAGGCAGCCTCAACATGATCCGCGTCGGGGTATCCGAGCGGTTTGAGATTACGGATCAGCTCGCGCTGGGGGATTAGGTGTCAGGCAGTAGGGAATGGGCATAGGCGCCTTAACCTCGCTCCTGCCTAATCCCCACTGCCTGATCCCTACTGCCTAATCCCTACTGCCTAGCCTCATTTTCGGGGTTACATCTCCCAAAACTCTTCCCTATAAGGCCCTCCTAGCCTGATACCAGAATCGCAAGCACAACCGGCCGGGTCTTCCCGTCCCGGTTTTTCGTGCAAGCCGCTCGCCGAACGGAACTCACAACGATGCCAAGACGCACCGACATCAAGTCGATCCTGATCATCGGGGCCGGCCCCATCGTCATCGGCCAGGCCTGTGAGTTCGATTATTCCGGCACACAGGCCTGCAAGGCGCTGAAGGAAGAGGGCTTTCGCGTCATCCTGGTCAATTCCAACCCGGCCACCATAATGACCGACCCGGAACTGGCCGACGCCACCTATATCGAGCCGATCACGCCTGAAGTCGTCGCCAAGATCATCGCCAAGGAGCGGCCCGACGCGCTGCTGCCGACCATGGGCGGCCAGACCGCGCTCAACACCGCTCTGTCGCTGCGCCGCATGGGCGTGCTCGAGCGCTACAATGTCGAGATGATCGGCGCCGACGCCACGGCAATCGACAAGGCCGAGGACCGGGCGCTGTTTCGCGAGGCGATGAAGAAGATCGGCCTCGAAACGCCGAAGTCGATGCTGGCCAATGCCACCGACGTCAAGAATGCCGACCGCAAGACGCACGAGGCCGAGCGCGCCGCCGTAAAGGCCGAGGCGCCCGCCGACCTCGATGCCGCGCTCGACGCGCTGGAAACCCGCTGGAACCTCGGCGAAGGCGACCGCAAGCAGCGCTACATCAGCCATGGCATGGCGATCGCCGCCCAGGCGCTCGACCATGTCGGCCTGCCCGCCATCATCCGCCCGTCCTTCACCATGGGCGGCACCGGCGGCGGCATCGCCTACAACCGCGCCGAATTCTACGACATTGTCCAGTCCGGCCTCGACGCCTCGCCGACCACCGAAGTGCTGATCGAGGAGAGCGTGCTCGGCTGGAAGGAATATGAGATGGAGGTCGTCCGCGACAAGGCGGACAATTGCATCATCGTCTGCTCGATCGAGAACATCGACCCGATGGGCGTACACACCGGTGACTCGATCACCGTTGCCCCCGCGCTGACCTTGACCGACAAGGAATACCAGATGATGCGCAACGCCTCGATCGCGGTGCTGCGCGAGATCGGCGTCGAGACCGGCGGCTCCAACGTGCAGTTCGCCGTCAACCCGGCCGATGGTCGGCTGGTCGTCATCGAGATGAACCCGCGCGTCTCGCGCAGTTCCGCTTTGGCTTCGAAGGCGACCGGCTTCCCGATCGCCAAGATCGCGGCCAAGCTCGCCGTCGGCTACACGCTGGACGAGCTGGAGAACGACATCACCGGCGGCGCCACGCCCGCCTCCTTCGAGCCAAGCATCGATTACGTCGTCACAAAAATCCCGCGCTTTGCCTTCGAGAAATTCCCCGGCGCGGAGCCGGTGCTGACCACCGCCATGAAGTCGGTCGGTGAAGTCATGGCCATCGGCCGCACGTTCCAGGAGTCCTTGCAAAAGGCGCTGCGTGGACTGGAAACCGGCCTGACCGGCCTCGACGAGATCGAAATCCCCGGCCTCGGCCACGGTGCCGTAGCTGCCAACCACGCCGACGACCGCAACGCCATCCGCGCCGCGCTCGGCACGCCGACGCCCGACCGGCTGCGCATGGTGGCGCAGGCGATCCGCATGGGCACCTCGCTGGAAGACGTGCACGCAATGTGCAAGATCGACCCGTGGTTCCTCGAACAGATCGCCGGCATCGTTTCCATGGAAGCCCGTATCCGCGAGCATGGCATTCCGCAAGACGCCGTCAATCTGCGCATGCTGAAGGCTATGGGCTTCTCCGATGCCCGCCTCGCCTCGCTGACGAAGACCGACGCCGAAGTGATTGCGAAGATTCGTGAAAAGCTCGACGTTCATCCGGTTTATAAGCGCATCGACACCTGCGCGGCCGAGTTCGCCTCGCCCACCGCCTACATGTACTCGACCTATGAAGTGCCCTTCGCCGGCGCGCTGGCCAATGAAGCGCAAGTGTCAGCGCGGAAAAAAGTCGTCATCCTCGGCGGCGGTCCGAACCGCATCGGCCAGGGCATCGAGTTCGACTATTGCTGCTGCCATGCCGCCTTTGCGCTGCGCGACGCCGGCTATGAAGCGATCATGATCAACTGCAACCCGGAGACGGTTTCGACCGACTACGACACCTCCGACCGGCTGTACTTCGAACCGCTGACGGCGGAGGACGTGCTGGAGATCCTGCGCGCCGAACAGGCCTCGGGCGAACTGGTCGGCGTCATCGTCCAGTTCGGCGGCCAGACGCCGCTGAAGCTGGCCGATGCGCTGGAGAAGGCCGGCATTCCGATCCTCGGCACGTCACCCGACATGATCGATCTCGCCGAAGACCGCGACCGCTTCCAGAAGCTGCTTCACAAGCTCAACCTCAGCCAGCCGAAGAACGGCATCGCCTATTCGGTCGAGCAGGCGCGCCTAGTCGCCGGCGAGCTCGGCTTCCCGCTGGTGGTGCGCCCCTCTTATGTGCTCGGCGGCCGCGCCATGCAGATCATCCATGACGAAGGCATGCTGCAGAGCTACCTGCTCGACACCGTGCCCGGCCTGGTGCCGGAGGACATCAAGCAGAAATACCCCAACGACAAGACCGGCCAGATCAACACGCTGCTGGGCAAGAACCCGCTTCTGTTCGACACCTATCTCTCGGGCGCCATCGAGGTCGATGTCGACTGCCTCTGCGACGGCACGTCGACCTTTGTGTCGGGCATTCTGGAACACATCGAAGAGGCCGGCATCCACTCCGGCGACAGCGCCTGCTCGCTCCCCGTTCACTCGCTGCCTTCCGAGCTGGTCGACGAGCTGGAGCGCCAGACGGCGGCGCTTGCCCGCGCGCTCAATGTCGGCGGCCTGATGAACGTGCAGTATGCGATCAAGGACGGCACGGTCTATGTGCTGGAGGTCAACCCGCGGGCATCGCGCACCGTGCCCTTCGTAGCCAAGACCATCGGGCGTCCGATCGCGAAAATCGCCGCCCGCATCATGGCCGGCGAGAAACTGGAAGACGCCTTCGCCCATTACGGCGCCATGCCCGATCCGCGCAATCCCGGCCACATCGCGGTCAAGGAAGCCGTCTTCCCCTTCGCCCGCTTCCCCGGCGTCGACATATTGCTCGGTCCGGAAATGCGCTCGACCGGCGAGGTCATGGGCCTCGACCGCGATTTTGCGCTCGCCTTCGCCAAGAGCCAGCTCGGCGCCGGCGTTGATCTCCCCCGCTCCGGCACGCTGTTCGTCTCGGTGCGCGACGAGGACAAGGCCGGCATCCTGCCGGCGGTCAAGCGCCTCGCCGGCCAGGGCTTCAAGGTGCTGGCGACATCCGGCACGGCCCGCTTCCTCGCCGAAAACGGCGTCGACGCCCAGAAGATCAACAAGGTGCTGGAGGGCCGCCCCCACATCGAAGACGCCATCCGCAACCGCCAGGTCCAGATCGTGTTCAATACGACGGACGGTCAGAAGGCGGTGTCGGATTCGAAATCGCTGCGCAGGGCAACGCTGATGCAGAAGGTGCCGTATTACACGACGCTGTCGGGCGCTGCGGCTGTGGCGGAAGCGATTGCGGCGCTGAAGGCGGGGAGCCTGGAGGTCAGGCCGCTGCAGGAGTATTTTGCCTAGGCGATTAGCCAATCTCCCTCCTTGTGGGGGAGATGGCCGGCAGGCCAGAGGGGGGCGCTGTCCCGCCGACGCCAAACACAAACCCACCCTTATCAGCAGATGTACTAGGGGAGTGTGCCGCGCTGACCAACGTCAGTGCAGAGTACCGGAGCCTCGGCTCGGCTTGCAGCTACTTGAAGTATTCCTATTGTGCTCGACACGCCCAAGATCCGCCAGTAACAATGCCCTAAAATGGCGGCCTGCAATCTTAGCTCCCTGGAGTCTGAGACGCAGTGCTCGGGGGAAGAATTATGTCGTCGCAGATTGATCAAAACGCTTCAATGCAGAGCGAAAATTTTTCCAAATTCTTAGAGCAATTTTCTCCACTCGAAGCACCTCACATCCTGCTGATCACTGACCATAGGACTGGGGCTCATTATTGCGAGTGTCATGTCAAAGCCAACAAGATCATTGCGCTAAGTACGACCGATGTTCCTCTCGATCCAGAAGAACAGGCGGAGTATCGTGCGAACCGCGAAATTGTTGAAAACGCTCCTGCTTACGCCAGAATGATGGAAGATGCAAAGCAACGTCGTAGCTTTAGCAACATAGTTGGCGAGTTTACGCTTGAATTCGATAAACCTCATCCGCTCAAAATTATCGGCGGGCAGCATCGATTCGAAGCGATACGGGCAGCTTTGGCACATGGAATAGATGAATATCACGGCGTTAAAGTATATTTCGACCTAAAGATGGATCAAAGATTAGATGTTCAGCTAATATCTAACACTAACATAGCCATATCCGGAGATCTCTTTGATCGAATGCATGAGACAGCGATGGGACCGCAGTTGCGCGACTGGTTCCAATCGGTTGGAATGCTCAATTCTGGTCAGGATTTCGCAGCGGCGGCCCCATATCAGTTCAGTTGGCAAGAACATTTATCTTAAACTATTTTCAAGGCGCGGGAGTTGACGCCAAAAAATTCGATCTTACTGAAACCACTCCAGAACTCTGCGCTACAGGAGTGGCTGATCCGGAGTGGGAAGCTCTCAGAGATTCGAAGAAAGATAATCTTTGGAGCGATCCAGGGTTGATATTCGCCGGCAAAGAGTTCGCTGCGCTAACTAAAGCACAGCGAGCAGCGTTCGTTAAAGGCTCGAAGAAATTTCCACCTGACTATCCGGAAAAGGCGATCAACCCAGCGGTCGTTGCGGCCTGGGCCTTTATCGCTGGCATGCTTCGTAACAACGAGGTGCGACTGAAGCGGCACTACGACCTGGCGGGTTCTAGTGGACATGATCCGCTGAATGTCGCCGCTTTGGTAAAAGGAAGACACAAAACGGATACAGAGCAATATCGCGGACTCGGGTATCGAACTGACCCAAAAGAACGAGGTCGATTTGCTGAATTATTTTTCCTTCAGTCCGAAAACGGAGAAGGAATTTCAAAATCAAATATTGACGTCGCAATAGCAAAGTATCACGCAAAGGTAGCCACATTAGAAGTCGAAAAACTGAAAGCCAAAGCGGCCAATGGCTGAGATCGATATATTCGCTACTCTTCTTTTAGAAGAGGCAAAGAGGTTTCTCGAGAACGCGAACTCGACCGATGACGCAGTCCGACGAGACGCCTGCTTACACGCAGCCTTAATGCTCGGGTTTTCCTCTCTTGAGGCGCATGTGAACGCTATATGCGAGGAACTCGCAATCCGACCCGAATTTTCGGTACATGAACGCGCGTTTCTGCTTGAGCAAGAGGCTCGACTTGAAAACGGCCAATTCAAGCTTAACGGCTTGAAGATGACTCGGCTTGAAGATCGGATAACGTTTTTACATAGACACTTCTCTGGCCAGCCTCTCGACAAGCAGGCAAACTGGTGGAGTGCGTTGGGAACCTCGATCAAGCTCCGAAATAAGCTAACACATCCAAAGGGCATCCCGCAGATTACGACAGCCAGTGTAAAAAGCGCGATTAGTTCAATTGTCGACGCGATTGACTCGCTCTACCAGACTATTTACAAAAAACCATTTCCTGCAGCCAGTCGAGCACTGCATTCGAAACTTTCATTTTAGATAATACTCGAAAGCCAAGCGCTTGGCTTTTCGTCCGCAGCGCGGACCGCTTATCACCCCTCACCCCACCGCCACGCACTCGATCTCGATATCAAACTCCATCGGCCACGACGCCACAGGCACGAAGCTGCGCGCCGGCGGATTGACGCTGAAGTACTTGGCGTAGACCCGGTTGATGGCGTTGTAGAAGCCGGAATTGACGGCGTAGATGCGCACCATCACCACATTGTCGAGCGAGGTTCCCGCCGCTTCCAGGCAGTGTTTCAGCGCCTTCAGCGACGCCTCGGTCTGCGTTTCGATGTCGCCGCGCACCATCTCGCCGGTCACCATGTCCACCGGCGGCGTCGCCGAGATGAACACGAAGCCGTTGGCCCTCACCGCCGTCGAGCAGGGCAGCCCGAGCGCCCGCACCTTGGCCGACATCACGGGCACTTCGATGACTTCTTTTTTCACTGGGTCCTCCCTGGGTTTGCCGGGAGCTTATCCTGCCGGTTGCCGGATGCCAGCGCCGAACCATAGTCCAGCCCTCACCCCTGGGCCGGATAGGGCATGCCGTCCTTGTGCAGGAACCTGCCATCCGAACTCGGGCTCATCATGTCGATGTCGGAGCAAGTGATGAGATCATCCGGATTGCGCGAGCCGACTTCGAGATAGCGCGCCGTTGTGGACGAGCGGTTGATCATGTGGTGGCCGTTGCCGCTGTTCTTGGCAAAGGTCGCGCAGTCGCCGGCCTTGAGCAGCGTCTCGCCGCCATCCTCGACCAGCACCAGTTCGCCTTCCAGCACATAGACGAGCTCGTCCTCATGGCTGTGCCAGTGGCGCTGGCTGGACCAGCCGCCTGATGGCAATGTCATCAGGTTGACGCCGAAATCGGTGAGGCCGCCGGCATCGCCGAGGCGGTGGCGTGTGCGCTCGGCGCAAGGGGCGTCGAAGGGCGCGGGGTAGCCGGAGCCCTTGCGGACAGGCACGGTGGGGTGGCGGCAGTGTATGTCACTGCCGGCCCAGCCACAGAGCCACTTTGCCGCAATGCCTTGCCAACGGCAGGCATCGGCCGTCGCACTCTACGGCGCCCCCCTCTGTCCTGCCGGACATCTCCCCCACAAGAAGGGAGATTGGCTGTCGCCTCAGCCTTCGCCAATTTTCACCGTCGCAAGAAAAGCACGGCGCCGACGCTGCTGATCTCCCCACTCGTGGGGGAGATGTCCGGCAGGACAGAGGGGGGCGCCGTAGAATGCTATTGCTGGCCAGTCACCCGTCCTCAACCCTGATGCGCGGCCGCGAGTTCCTTCACGTGCTTCTCGTGCATCTGCAGCGTCGGCAGCGTCTTCTTGGCGAATTCCTTCATCGCCGGGTCGTCGCCCGAGTTGGCATAGCTGCTGAACAGGGCTACGGCCTCCTTGTGCGCGTCCGTCTGCATCTGGATGTACTTGGCGTCAAAATCCTTGCCGCTTGCGCTCTTCAACTCGTCGAGCATTGCCTGCTCCTTCGGCTGCAGGGCCGGGCCCGCGGCTTTGGTCGAACCGGTGGTCTGGCCCTGGCTCAGCGCCGCCTTGAACTCCTTGCCGGCTTTGGTGTGGTCCTTGACCATCTGCTTGGCGAATTTCCTGACGTCAGCCGCCTTGGATTTTTCCTCGGCGAGCTTGCTCGACTGGATTTCGAATTCGTTGGAGCTAGGCACCGTCTTGACGAAGGTTGGGGTATCGACCTTGCTGGCGGCCATGGCAGGCGCGACCGCAGTCGAGTTGGCCGCAAAGGCGGCAGGGGCACCGGCGAACAAGGCGACGGCGGCAATGGTGAGAAGCGTTTTCATCTGAGTTCTCCGATTTGAAAATTTCCCTCGGCTAATCAAACGCGGCATTGGCGGCAGGGTTGCGTCCGGAGAACTATTCGTCAGCGACCATCTGCCGAAGAGCCGTCCCGAGCCCCTGGCGGACAAACCTCAGGACAGCACGCCTCGCCATATTGCAGCTGTTCGGTCCAGTTCGGCCGACCTCAGGCGTGACATCCATAAGGTTCCACAGGATCTCGCACGCGCCGATGGCGCGCGGATCCTGGTCCTGATGGACGGCGCGGCATTGGGAACCGGTTGCTTTTCCCGCATTGGGTCCGCAGGCTAGGCTTCCGGAGCTGGGGAGACACATGCAAGAGGATGAAGAGATCGATCTGCGCTGCCCGCAAGTGGTGGCCGACAATGCCGCCAAGGGGTTGAGGCTGCGCAAGCAGTTCGGCCGGGGCGGCACCGAGATCGGCGTGGCGCGGGCGACGGAACTCAAGAACCGCCAAAAGCTGGCGCCATCCACTATCCGCCGCATGGTCAGCTACTTCGCCCGCCACGAGGTCGACAAGCGCGGCAAGAATTACGGCAATGAAGACAATCCATCGGCCGGCCATATCGCCTGGCTGCTGTGGGGCGGCGACGAGGGCCGCGCCTGGGCGCTTGAGCTCAAAAAGAAGATCGGCAATGCGCCCGATATCTGAGGGCTGCCGTAAAACGACTGGCGGGCCCCAAACCCCCGCCTGGGACCCGCCAAGGAGTGGCTGAACACATGCCGGTGCAGCCCCTCCACATCTGCCAGTCGTCGATCCGCCATCGGTCGAAAGGCATGGATGGTGAGGTAGCATCCGGTTGCGGCGGCCTATGTGAAGCAGTTCACAATCCGAAGGATTTCAACAGCGCTCGAGCAATTCCAGGAAAAGTGGGAACCGGTTTTCCTGGGAAAAGCGCGTAGCGTTTTCCCCAGGGAATTGCGGCAAGAAAAAAGCCCTTACCCTTCCCAGGCGACAGGCACCATTCCCAGCCGCTCGTAGAGCCTGAGCGCGGCGGCGTTCTCGACCGTGTTGGTCTTGAGGTCGACATGGGCCGCGCCTCGATCGCGAAAGGCGTTGAAAGCCTGCCACATCAGCGCTTCGCCAATGCCTTTGCCGCGCGCTTCGGGATGGACCGCGAGGTCCTTGACGAAGGCCCTGGTCCAGCACAGCGCTGCCGCCGCCAGCCGTCCCTTGGCGTCGATGACCAGGAAACACAGCGCCGGGTCGAATTCGGCATCGCTGGATATGCGCGGCCACCATTCGTCGAACGGGCCGTCGGTGCCGTCGTCGAACACCTCGGTCAAAAGCGCATGCAAGGGCTGCGCGTCACCATGTTCGAAGCAGCGCATGGTAAAGCCGGCCGGCCAGTGCGGTGCAACGAGCGTCTCGTCGAGGATTTTGCGCAGCCGGATGTCGTTTGGAGCCGGCGGGCGCGGTTCAGGCATCGCGCTCAGGCGTCGGGCTGCAGCCGGCGGCGCTTGCGGTCGACACCGAGGCCGGTGGCCTCGAGCAGGCCTTTGCGCTTGGCGTCGAAATAATAGCCGGTCTGGTAGAGCCAATCGGCCTTCTTGGCGTTGCCACCCGCCACCAGCCAGGCGCCACGCAGATATTTGACCGCGTATTTCAGATTGGTTTCGGCGTCGAACAAGCCCTTGGCCGGCCCGTCATAGCCCATGCCGCGCGCCGTCGCGTGCTTGATCTGCATCAGCCCCCAATGGCCGTTATTGTAAGCCTTGGGATTGTAGGTGCTTTCGCGGTTGACGACGTGGCGCACCAGATCGACCGGCACCTCGTAGAGAGCAGCGTATTTCTGGATCAGCCGGTCGACGTCGCCGCGCATGCCGGTCGCATGCTCTTCTTCCGGGAGACCGAGGGGCGCGGCGGGGAACTGGCCCAGGGAAGCAGGGTTCTGCGGCACGACATAGGCTACCTGCTGCACGCCGGGCATGGCGTTCTGGCCGCCCTTGGCGGTCGCCGGCATGACAAGGCTGGCGGTCGTATATTGCGCCGCGACCGGCTGTCCGGCGTTGGCGGGCGCAGGCGCCTGCCAGGCATTGGCTGCCATCACCGCAGGCACGGCCGGGGCCGTGGGCGTCGCGCCGGCAAAGGCCGCGGTCGCGGCAACCGGCTGCGCAGCGGCATCGAGCGCTGGCGTGGCCGGCGACGCTTCGGCCGACTGAACGGGTGTTATGCCCGAGGATTGCGGCAGCACCGAAACCGTATCGGGCAGCGGAACGGTGAAGCCGGCATCGCTGCCGGCGGCGGTCGCGGTTTCGGTCAGCGCAGGCGTGGCCTTCATCTGCGAGGTCGATTGGCAGCCGCTGAGGGCAGCTGCGCCGACGATCACAGAGATCGCGATAAGGTTGAATTTTGCTGGCAAGCCGTGCGGGTCCGATTTGTCGGTTGTTAAGAAGTCCTTACACCAGCGATTCCTGGTGGGCAATCGGGACCATCTGGTGGTTTTCGGGTGGCGAGAGCCGGACTCAGATGCCATATTGTTCTGCATATGTACCGGTCGGTATCCCGGTTTTCGCCGCTTTGCGGAAAGGAGCGCATCATGGAAACGGCATCTTCGATCACAGCCGGCCACGCAGTGTTAGAAACAGTGATCGGCTTCATCGGCATCGCCTGGAGCGAAAAGGGCCTGATCCGGCTCTGCCTGCCCGAACGGAGCCGCGAAGCGGTGGAACGCCGGCTGATGCGGCATGCCGGTGCTGCCGCCAATACGGCTGCGAACACTGGGCAGCCGCAATGGGTGGTCGAGCTGATCGCCTCGATCAAGGCGTATGCCACAGGCGAGGACGTCGATTTCTCCGGCGTGCCGGTCGATCTCGACGGCGTCGACGACTTCCGTCTCGCCATCTACGACGCGGCGCGGAAACTGCATTACGGCGAAACCACCACCTATGGCGAACTGGCCAAGCGCGCCGGCCAAGCCGGCCTGCCGCGCGAAACCGGGGCAGCGCTGGGCGCCAACCCGGTGCCGCTGGTCATCCCCTGCCATCGGATACTAGCCGCGGGCGGCAAGATCGGCGGCTTCTCGGCGCCCGGCGGCTCGGCCACCAAGGAAAAGATGCTGGCCATGGAAGGCGTGCGCGTCGGCCCGCCGCCGGCGGCGCAGGTCTCGTTCGGGTTCTAAGAGCTTGAATGGTATGCCGGCTGGGTGTGTTGAGATTCAGGTCAGGCCGCACCGAGAACTATGGTCTTCGAGAACCGGAGCGGAGCGTACTTAATGTACGTGGGCGCCGGAAGCGCAGAAGACCATCGTTCGCAGGCCGGCCTCACTTGAATATCAAATGCCTAATGACGGCGCAGGAAGCGGCGGTGAAAATGGTCGTTCTCGATCCGCTTGCAGAGATAGACCGGGCAGGATTCGGTATCGGCGCTCGGCACATAGGCGCGCTTTCTGACCTCGCCGACATTGCAGAATTGCTGGCTCTGCACATAGCGGTCGAAGAGCGGCAGCCCCGGCACGCGCCTGGACTGATAGCGCAGGATGACTGCGCCCTGGCGGGCGATCGTGCCTTGCACCCTGTCGCAGCTCATACGAGTGGGGTCGTAGCGCGAGATCGCCTGCGCCTCGGCGGCCGCCAGCGTCAGGCAGGCGGCAAGCAGAATGGTTTTCACAACCGTTTTCATGACAGTCTCCCAAAACCGGACTAACGCCGTCGGGCGTCCCGGTCTTCCCGATTGCTCGACGCTTTCATGCGATTGGGGCGGCCTTTGGGCGGCGCCACCGCAACGCCATTTTTCGAGCCATCTTGTTTTTGGTGCGAAACCCGCCTATATCAGCTCCATTGATATTTCGGCCGATCGATCCGGGCCTCGCGATCTTCGCGTTTGCTGACGTCTATCTCCAAAATCTCGATACAAACCGGCTGAACCTCGGTTCGGTCAAACCAAAGCAAATGCGAGGACTATTCATATGGCAACTGGTACGGTCAAGTGGTTCAATGCCACCAAGGGCTTCGGCTTCATTCAGCCTGATTCGGGCGGTGCGGACGTTTTCGTTCACATCTCCGCTGTCGAGCGCGCTGGACTGTCGACCCTGGTCGAAGGCCAGAAAATCAACTTCGAGATCGAGCAGGACCGCCGCACAGGCAAGTCGTCCGCTGGTTCTCTGAGCAAGGCAGCCTGATTTTGCGATAGCGCGCGCCGGACGAGAGTTCGGGGCGCGCGGCAAGTCACGGATGTACTGACGGTCGCGCGAGAAGCGCGCTGGAGCGGAAAGACCCGACAAGCTGGATCAGCAGATAGCTGCCGGCCCGGACTTAAAGCTCCGATCAGGCTACCGAAAATGGGAAGGCGGGATTTATCCCGCCTTTTTGTTTGTCTGGAATTGGACGATGGCCATGCTAGTTTCGCCCCATGACCAAGCTCGAACAGATTGAAAGATCCATCGCAGCCCTGAACACCAAAGAACTAAAGGCCTTACCAAATGGTTCGCAGCGTATCGGGCAGAGGTGTGGGATATGCAGATCGAGGCGGACGCCAAGGCTGGCCGGCTGGATAAGTTTGCCGAGCAGGCTTTGGCTGAACTTCACGCGGGCCGAGTTCGCCCTCTTTGAATGCGCGCTACGGCCGAAGGCCGCAAGCCCAACCGGGCATCGCGCCCGTTGGCGTCCCGTCCGGAACGAGCCGCGAAGCGGCGGCAAGCGCGAATACAAATCAGCGCCGCAGATGCAGCGGCACCACCTTGTTGTCGGCGCCAAGCAGCGCCTCGATCGACAGCGGCTCCCGGTTGAAGATCGTGCCGGCCAGCGCCGGGCGGCCGAGATGGAACCCCTGTAGCAGGTCGACGCCGCCATCCAGCGCGACGCGCAGATGCACGGATTGCTCGATGCCTTCGACCAGCACCTTGGCGCCGCGATCGTGCAGCGACGAGACGAGCGGCCGGAAGAAGCGCTCGGCGGCAGCGTGGCGGCAGAATTCGGCGAACCAGCCGCCGTCGATCTTCACAATCTCCGGCTGGAGCAGGTTCATCCGCTCCGCGGTCGAGTGGCCGGTGCCGAAATCGTCGATGGCGATGCGGATGCCGTGGCGCCGCATCTCGCGCACCAGCGGGGCCAGCACATTGTCGTCGGCCGCCTGTTCGGTGATCTCGCAGACCAGCATGGCGGCATGCAGTTCGAGATCGCCGAGATGCCGCGTCATCAGCCGGATCTCGGCCAGCGCCCGCCCCAGATGATCGTTGATCATCGGGTTGTAATTGAAGAACAGGCCGAGCCCGTCGACGCCGATGTTGCGGAAGTTTTTCAGATGCAGCATCCGGCACATCGTCTCGACAAACAGGCGGTCGCCCGGCGCAACACTGTCGAAGAACATGGCCGGTGCAACCGGCATGGAGGCGCGCTGCGGTTCGATCAGCGCCTCGACGGCAACCGCGGCCAACGCGCCACCGCGTGGCGCAAAGATCGGCTGGTAGGCGCTCTTCAGCCGGAACGCGCCGTAGACGCCGTATTCGATGCCGACCTCGTCGGCAAAGATCGCTTCGCCGATATCGCGACGCCTATCGCGTTGCCCGGTCATGGCCCGGTCCTGCGCCCGAACACCCTGCCCGGCCGCGCCGGAGGCGCTGCAGTCGGGCCGGCAGGCGTCTTGCCAGGCTCGGCCGCCGCGACAGATGGCTGCCCATCCTTGCCGAAAGCGCGAAAGCTGGTCGGCGCCAGTTCCGGCTTCGCCAGCACGAAGCCCTGCACCATCGATGCGCCGGATTTCTCGGCCAATTCAAGCTGCCAGCCTTCCTCGATGCCTTCGAACACCGTGCGGATGCCCTGTAGTTCGAAGTTCGTCACCATGGCAGTCAGCAGGGCAAAGCCGGCGCCGGATTCCATGAGCTGCGTGATCCAGTGCGCATCGAATTTGACGATGTCGGGCTTGAGCTCCTTGATGCGGTTGATGTCGGATTCATCGGCGCCGTAATCGTCGACGGCAATGCGAAAGCCATTGGCCCGCAGCGCCTCGACAAAGCTGTAGAGCGTTTCCTGCGACGCCGACTTCTGCTCGGTCACCTCGCACACGATGCGGCGCGGATCGATCCCGGCTTCGTGCAGCACCAGCCGCATGTCGCGCAGCGCGTTATCGGCGATGGAGCGCTCGGTAAACACCGACGGATCGAAATTGACGAAGATCGAAGCCTCTTGCGGCAGGCAGGCGCCGGCATTGAGCAAATGCAGCGTGCGCGTCAGCGCCTCGATATGCAGGCGGTCGCCGGCCGGACAGGTGCGGAAGAAGTTCATCGGCGATTGCGGCTCGCCGTCACGAAACGGCCGGATCAGCCCCTCGAACGCTGCGATCGAGAGCTTGCCGTCCTTGAAGGCGAAGATCGGCTGAAAGGCGCTCTGCAGCGTGTAGGGACCCCAGACACCTGAAGCGGTGCCGTCATCGTGACGGATGATGTGGGCAAGCCCGGTGCTGCGCGACAAGGGTCCCTCGCTCCGCGAGACAGGCGAAATGGCTGGCGATCCTGCCGTCAAAGGTTTTAGCGGCCGTTGATGAATTTAGTCTTGCCGGGGATAAGCCGTCGATTGCAGAGCCCGCAACGCAGAGTGAAACCCTCATGCACGCGCTCCGAAAAGCCGATCTCCACGGGTCCTTGACCCTGGCTCATCCGACAATGCTTGCACTTGCCGGGTCGATGCGACATGAGAAGCGCCGCAGCTGTTTGCGGTTGCGCCGACCCCTCTGGAGATATCTGGTCATGGCCTTTCTTGCCGACGCCCTTGCCCGCGTAAAGCCTTCCGCCACCATCGCGGTGACGCAGAAAGCCCGCGAGCTGAAAAATGCCGGCCGCGACATTATCGGCCTCGGCGCCGGCGAACCGGATTTCGACACGCCCGACAACATCAAGAATGCGGCGATCGAGGCGATCCGCCGCGGCGAGACCAAATACCCGCCGGTTTCGGGCATCGCGCCGCTGCGCGAGGCGATCGCGAAAAAATTCAAGCGCGAGAACAATCTCGACTACAAGCCCGAGCAGACCATTGTCGGCACCGGTGGCAAGCAGATCCTGTTCAACGCCTTCATGGCGACGCTGAACCCAGGCGACGAGGTCATCATCCCCCGCCCCTATTGGGTCAGCTATCCCGAAATGGTGGCGATCTGCGGCGGCACCTCGGTGTTCGCCGATACTTCGATCGACAATGGTTTCAAGCTCACTCCCGCCGTGCTGGAAAAGGCGATCACGCCGAAGACCAAATGGCTGTTGATGAACTCGCCGTCGAACCCGTCCGGCGCCGCATACACGGAAGCCGAGCTGCGCGCGTTGGCCGACGTGCTCTTGAAGCATCCGCATGTCTGGACACTGACCGACGACATGTACGAGCACCTGACCTATGGCGACTTCGTCTTCAGGACGATCGCCGAGGTCGAGCCGAAACTCTACGAGCGCACGCTGACCATGAACGGCGTCTCGAAAGCCTATGCCATGACCGGCTGGCGCATCGGCTATGCCGCGGGTCCCGTCCAGCTGATCAAGGCGATGGACATGATCCAGGGCCAGCAGACCTCGGGCGCCTGCACCATCGCGCAATGGGCCTCGGTCGAGGCGCTCAACGGCCCGCAGGATTTCGTCGCCAGGAACAAGGCGATCTTTCAGGGCCGTCGCGACCTCGTCGTGTCGATGCTCAACCAGGCGCGCGGCATAACCTGCCCGTCGCCGGAAGGCGCCTTCTATGTCTACCCGTCCTGCGCCCAGCTGATTGGCAAGAAGACCAAAGCCGGCAAGGTCATCGACACCGACGAGACTTTCTGCTCCGAATTGCTCGAAGGCGAGGGTGTCGCGGTGGTGTTCGGCTCTGCCTTCGGCCTCGGCCCCAACTTCCGCATCTCCTACGCCACGTCGGAGACGCTGCTGGAGGAAGCCTGCACGCGCATCCAGCGGTTCACGGCATCGCTGACCTGAACTGGCGGCACCGAGACATGAAACCCGGCTTCGAGCCGGGTTTTTGTCAGGAGCAGACCTCAGCCGCCATACTGCTCGCTGGTGACCGCTTCCATCCAATCTGCGTGGACGCCGTCCAGCGCTTCCTGCATGGCGACGTGGGTCATTGTCGTCTTTGGACCCGCGCCGTGCCAGTGCTTCTCGCCCGGCTCGAACGAGATCACGTCGCCCGCCTTGATCTCCTGGATCGGCCCGCCCCATGTCTGCGCAAGGCCGGCGCCCGACGTGACATAGAGCGTTTGGCCGAGCGGATGCGTGTGCCAGTGGGTACGCGCGCCAGGCTCGAAGCTGACCAGCGTGGCCCGCAGCCGCGCCGGCGCTTCCTTCTCGATGATGGGCGTCTGCAGCACGCGGCCGGTGAAATACTTCTCCGGTGCGATGATGGTCGGCACGCTGCCGCAGGCAATGATCTTCATCTCTGGTGACCCCTGAGTTCAGTAGAACCTACCCTGCCCCGGTGCTCGCTACCACCCCAGCCGAGGCCAGAACAGGCCGGCACGTACGCGATAGTCCGCGTAGGCTCCGGCCAGCGGCGTGCGCGAAAATTTCTTCTCTTCGTCCAGCGCCGCAAACACATAGAGGATAGCGATTCCGGCGACCGGCACCACCGCCCAGATCGACCAGGTCGCGATCCCCCACCCGATCCAGAAGACGATGTAGGACGTATAGAAGGGGTGGCGGACATGGCCGTAGGGGCCGTCGGTCAGCAGGCTGTGCGGATCGTCGGGTGCGAAGGCGAAGCGCAATCGCGCCTTGCGCGACGTGACAATCGCCCACCAGAACAGGGCAGAGCTCGCCAGTTCGACGGCAAGTCCGGTGAGCTTTGCCGAACCCGGCTGCGATTGGATCCAAAGGATGGCGAGAAAGAACAGCGCCGTGGCGATGACCGCCGCCGAAATCACCATGGCGCCTGGAGACATCGCCTGCGATTGGAAATGCGCCCGCATCGACCAGACATACTGGCCAAGCGTCGCGATGCTGCAGATCGAGACAAGAAGATCGAGGACTGGTTCCATTGTCGGGATTCCGCGGGTGGTTGCCATGGAGCCGGAGGTTCGTGCCGGCTATCTCTTTAGAAATCGTTTCTTAACCACATGTTTAAAGAACATATAGAGCCAGCGATGCGATGTTGGCGGTCAGGCAAATCTCAAGGTCTAATCCAGCATGAGCATCACTCACCGCAGCATCCGCACGCCGCAGGCCGACTTGCGCCTCAGCCAGTCGTCTGGGTCCGGCATGCCCATCGTCATGATCCATGGCTCGGGCAGTTCGCGCGCCGTGTTTGCCCGTCAGTTCGACAGCCCGCTTGCCGATGCCCATCGGCTGATCGCTTTCGACCTTCCCGGCCATGGCGAGTCCTCCGATGCCCGCGACCCGGCGACCGCCTATACGATTACCGGCCTTGCCCAGACCACAGCCCGGCTTCTCGACGCTTTGGGCATCGGCCACGCCATCATCTTCGGCTGGTCGCTCGGTGGCCATGTGGCGGTCGAACTTGCCAGCTTCCACCATGCGGTGAACGGCCTGGTGCTGACCGGAGCGCCGCCGGTGTCGAGGGGGCCGTTCGGCATGCTGCGCGGCTTTCACGCCAACTGGGACATGCTGCTCGCCTCCAAGAAGGTCTACTCCGAACGCGACATCGAGCGTTTTGAGGCTCTGTGCTACGGCGACACCGCCAGTCCGTCTTCCCGCGAAGCCATCAGGCGCACCGACGGTCGGCTTCGCGCCGGCGTGGCGCGCTCCATGTTTGCGGGCAAGGGCGCCGACCAGAAACAGGTGGTCGAGCACGCTCCGTTCCCCGTCGCGGTGATCAATGGCGAGCATGATCCGCTGGTGCGGCTAAGCTATTTCGAGACCGTCGCCTACAGCTCGCTGTGGGAACAGTGCCATGTCATACCAGGCGCCGGCCATGCGCCCTTCTGGGAACGTCCGGACCTGTTCAACCCGTTGCTGTCGCGCTACGCCGAGATGGTGGTGAAGCAGAGTGCAGCCGCCACGCCCACGCGCCGCACTCAGGCAAGCTGAAATCGCCCGACGGTTCTGATCCCCGGGGTCTTGCCTCGGCCGCCTGACGGCGGCGCGATTTCTATTTTCCTTGCCCTCCCGGCTAACCCGTGGGACGATGGGTTGGGCAGGTGGCTAAATGAAAACAACCCCGCCCGCGACGGTCGAACAGGCCGGCCGCCGCTCACGACAGGGTGCGATCGGCGCAAAACCGTTTCCACTTTTGCTGATCGCACTCCAAGGGCAACGCCTGAGTGGAGGTCAGCCATGGGTACTCGCGCCGGAGGACGACGCACGGGACCGAAATGCATTGCCATAGTCGGTCCCTTTGCAAGCGGTAAGACGACACTTCTCGAAGCCATCCTCGCCCGTACGGGCGCCATCCCCCGCCAAAATCCCGTTTCATCGGGAAGCACCGTTTCCGATCATTCGCCCGAGGCGCGGGCGCACGCCATGAGCGTCGAGGCGACCTTTGCCACCACCGAATTCATGGGCGAGCAGATCACCTTCGTCGACTGTCCCGGATCGATCGAATTCTCCTTCGAGGCCGAGCCGGTGCTGGCAGCCTGCGATCTCGCGGTGGTCGTCGCCGAGGCCGACGAGAAGAAGATCCCAGCCTTGCAGCTCATCATGCGCAAGCTCGACGATCTCGGCGTGCCGCGCATCCTGTTCCTCAACAAGGTCGACAAGGCAATCGCCGGCGTACGCGATACGCTGAAGATGCTGCAGCCGACGAGCGCGGCGCCGCTGTTGCTGCGCCAGATTCCGCTGCGCAAGGACAATGTGGTGATCGGTTCGATCGACCTGGCGCTGGAGCGCGCCTACATCTACCGCGAATATGCCGAAAGCCAGGTTGCCGAAATTCCAACTGACGACAAGGCGCGCGAACTGGAGGCTCGCTTCTCCATGCTGGAGACGCTTGCCGACCATGACGACCAGTTGATGGAGCAGTTGCTGGAGGAGATCGAGCCGCCGAAAGACGCGGTCTTCGACGATCTGTCCGCCGACCTGCGCGCCGGCGCCATAACGCCGGTGCTGATCGGCACCGCCGAAAAAGGCAACGGCGTGCTGCGCCTTTTGAAGGCGATCCGCCATGACGCACCGGATGTCGAGGCGACGCGCAAACGGCTCGGCGTCCCCGACGGCAATCACACCGTGGTCCAGGTGATGAAGACCATCCACACCGCGCATGGCGGCAAGCTGTCCGTGTCGCGCGTACTCTCCGGCCAGATCGCCGATGCAGCCGAACTCTATTTGTCGAATGGCGAGACGGCGAAGGTCTCCGGCATCTACAAGATGCTCGGAAAGGACCAGTCCAAGCTCACCGCTGCCAAGGCCGGCGACACGGTGGCGTTGGGCAAGCTGGACGAGGTCAAGACCGGCCAGACGTTGAGCTCCACGAAGGGCGGTATCAAGCCGCTGGTCACGCTGACGCCGCCGCAGCCGGTCTTTGCCTTTGCCCTGCGGCCGAAGGAGCGCAAGGACGAGGTCAAAATGTCGGCGGCCATCCAGCGCCTGGCCGAGGAAGATCCCTCGCTCACCTTGCGCCACAATCAGGACTCGGCCGAGACCGTGCTGTCCGGCCATGGCGAGATGCATCTGCGGGTCGTGCGCGAGCGGCTGGAAGGCAAGAATCAGATTCCGGTCGAAGGCCATGCGCCTGCCGTCCCCTATCGCGAGACGATCCGAAAGACGGTGCAGCAGCGCGGCCGCCACAAGAAGCAGTCCGGCGGCCATGGCCAGTTCGGCGATGTGGTGATCGAGATCAAGCCGCTGCCGCGCGGCTCCGGCTTTCAGTTCTCGGACACCATCACCGGCGGCGTCGTGCCCAAGACCTACATCCAGTCGGTCGAAACCGGCGTGCGCGATTATCTGAAATCCGGCCCGCTCGGCTTCCCTGTGGTCGATGTCGCCGTCAACCTCTCCGACGGCTCCTACCACGCCGTCGATTCCTCCGACATGGCTTTCCAGATGGCGGCCAAGCTGGCCATGAAGGAAGGCATGGCGGCCTGCTCGCCGGTGCTGCTCGAGCCGGTCATGAAGGTCGAGATCGTCACGCCGTCCGAAGCCACTTCGAAGATCATCGCGCTGATCCCGCAGCGGCGCGGTCAGATCCTTGGCTACGACGCGCGGCCTGACTGGCCGGGATGGGATGTCGTGGAGGCGACCATGCCGCAGGCCGAGATCGGCGACCTGATCATCGAACTGCGCTCGGCGACCTCCGGCGTCGCCAGCTATCGTTGCGCCTTCGATCACATGGCCGAGCTGACCGGACGGTTGGCCGACGAGGCGATGAACGCCAACGGCAAGGCTGCCTGACAGGCCGAAGGATGATCCGCACAAAAAACGGCGCCCGGATGATCCGGACGCCGCTCTTATTGCGGACCGTCTTCTTGGGAGGAAAACGGCAGGTCCGCCGCACGTATCCGCCGCGCCATACGGCACTGACAGACGAATAGGTTCGGACGCGGTAGCCGCCTGAGCCCGGATCTTCCGAGTGATGCCCCCATCTCCCGGTCGAACCACACCGCGTCCTATGATCTGCTTAAACGATGAATCACGCCTGCGGCATGTTACCTGAGGTTACATGTCACTGTTACGCGGCGATTTTGCTCGATTTTTCGCTGGCTACGGCAGGCCCGGAAACAAAAAAGCCGGATCAATGAAGATCCGGCTGAGTTTGATTGGAAGTGCCTGTTAAGGCTAACCTCCAGAGGGGAACACTCGAGGGCGCTAATGGGAGGAGAACGCACCCAGGAGATGATCTATATATGTGCTGTTCATGCCCAAGAAACAAGCATCTATTTTGCAACACACGCATGCAAAAAGGTACAGGCTGTGGTCTAACCCATGTCTAGGGGCCATAGGACCACGAAAAGTTGCCAAATGAATGGCGCGACCATGCTGTTGCCTTCGCAGAACCGCAAGTCGGGCTGATTCTCGCGCTCGCGGGCAAAAAGCCGAATGACGTTGAATCGGGCACCAGGCGTTTATTTTTGCGGCAGCGGGATGGGAAGGGTCGGCCGGAAGAAGGGAGACCTGACATGCGGACACCCCAGGCGATCGCCGGCAGCGCGGTCTTCTTCATCGCCGCACCTTGTGTCGTCGCCGGGCTGGTGCCCTGGCTGCTCACGGACCGCTACCGTCTGCCGCTGTCGACGGTGCCCGGCTTCGTGCCGGCCGGCTCCATCCTAATCGTCGCGGCCATCGCCCTGCTCGTCCAGTCCTTTGCCCGCTTCGCGCTCGAAGGCCTCGGCACGCCGGCGCCTGTCGCGCCCACCGAGAGACTGGTGATCGGCGGCGTCTACCGCCATGTCCGCAACCCGATGTACGTCGCCGTGCTGTCGATCATCCTCGGCCAGGCGTTGCTGTTTTCAAGCTGGAGCGTCGCTGCCTATGCCGCCATCGGCGCGATCGTCATGGGCTCTTTCGTCAGGTTCTATGAGGAGCCGACTCTCGCCCGCCGCTACGGTGGCGAATACGAGACCTACCGCCGCAATGTTCCCGGCTGGCTGCCACGGCTGACGCCTTGGCGGGGGTGACCAGCACCTCCCAAGGGCATGTTTAAAATGACCAGCTGCGCGCTTTGGCGATGATGAAGTCGCGGAAGACGTGCAGCTTGGCCTGGTTCTTCATTGCATCGGGATAGGCGAAATAGGTGTCGAAGGACGGCACCTCGGTCTCCGGCAAAAGCTGCACCAGATCCGATTCCTTGGAGATCACGTAGTCGGGCAGCATGGCGATGCCGGCGCCGCCCTGCACGGCGCGCTTGATCGACAAGATGTCGTTGATCTGCAGCGTCGGCACCCTTTGCCCACCGTCGAAATCGCCGATCGTTTCCAGCCAGTTCAGCTCCGACAGATGCGACGGCACCGGCACACCGAAAGTGACGATGCGATGGTTCTTCAGATCGGCGACCGAGGTCGGCTTGCCGTGCTTGCCGACATAGGACGGCGAGGCATAGAGGTGGAAATGCACGGTGAACAGGCGGCGCTGGATAAGGTCGGGCTGCTGCGGCTGGCGCAGCCGTATCGCGCAGTCGGCCTGGCGCATGGTGAGGTCGAGTTCCTCATTGGCCAGGATCAGCTGCAGGCTGATTTCCGGATAGAGCTCGATGAATTCCTGCACCCGCTCGGTCAGCCAGCCGGCGCCGAGCCCGACCGTGGTCGTTACCCTCAGCACGCCTGAGGGACGGTCCTTGGCCTCGGTCAGCTTCGACTTGATGGTCTCCAGCTTCATCAGCACGTCATGCGCCGTGCGGAACAGCATTTCGCCCTGCTCGGTCAGCACCAGGCCGCGGGCATGGCGATTGAACAGCGGCACCCCGACATCATGTTCAAGCGCGCTGACCTGGCGTGAAATCGCCGATTGCGACAGGTGCAAAGTCTCGGCGGCATGGGTAAACGACCCAGCCTCCGCCGCTGCGTGAAACACGCGAAGCTTGTCCCAGTCCAACGCCATTGAGTTCCCCTCGTTCTGTTTTTGGCGTCTGAATGAAAAATCAGGCTTTTGAACGGCTTGCGACGCCGTCTTGATAGATTTTATTCCGCCGCTTCGCGGTGCACCTCGATGCCGGCCAGGTATTTTTCCGCCTCGAGCGCGGCCATGCAGCCGAGCCCGGCGGCGGTCACCGCCTGACGGTAGATATCGTCGGTCACGTCACCGGCGGCGAACACGCCGGGAACGTCCGTGCGGGTCGAATTCGGCGCCGTCCACAGATAGCCGTTCGGCTTCTGCTTCAGCTTGCCGACAAACAATTCCACCGCCGGCGCATGGCCGATCGCCACGAACACGCCGTCCACCTGGAGATGGCTGACCTCGCCGGTCACCGCATTTCTGAGCTTCAGCCCTTCGACCGAAGGCGGCAGCGGCGTCTTGCCGGGCCGGCCGGTGATCTCGTCGACGATCGTGTCCCAGATGACTCGGACATTGTCCTTTTTCAACAGCCGCTCACGCAGGATGCGCTCGGCGCGGAAATCGTTGCGCCGGTGGATGACGGTCACGCTCTTCGCCAGATTGGAGAGATAGAGCGCCTCCTCCACCGCCGAATTGCCGCCGCCGATGACAGCGACATCCTTGCCGCGATAGAAAAAACCATCGCAGGTGGCGCAGGCCGACACGCCGAAGCCCATGAAGGTTTGTTCGGTGGGGATGCCCAGCCACTTCGCCTGCGCACCGGTGGCGATGATCAGCGCATCGGCCGTGTAGGTGGTGCCGGAATCGCCCGTGGCGCGGAACGGCCGCACATTGAGGTCGACCTCGGTGATGATGTCGTTGACGATGTCAGTGCCGACATGCTCGGCCTGCTTCAGCATCTGCTCCATCAGCCACGGGCCCTGGATCGGATCGGCGAAGCCCGGATAGTTTTCGACATCGGTGGTGATCATCAGCTGGCCGCCCTGCTGCAGGCCTGCGACGAGCATCGGCTTCAGCATGGCGCGCGCGGCGTAGACCGCCGCCGTATAGCCGGCCGGGCCGGAACCGATGATAAGGACAGGCGCGTGCTTGGTGGTCATCTAAAGCCTCTGCGGGGCGGACAATCGAGTGTGCCTTGGAAAAAGACGTGAAACGGTGCTGGTAATGTAAGGGTTGCCAACCACACCAGCAAGACGATCAGGCCGTCGTCCCCGGAAAGCTTCGGCCCACAGGCTTATTCGCGCAATGGCCGCTTTCGTTACGGTCGCAAAATCGCCCGACCAAGGGCTGGCATCGCCACAAAAGTCGTTTAATGACGAGATCGCGAAAGATTCTTGCGCTAAGCAGAGACCGCCATGCCCCTGAAAGCCGACCTCGACGCCATCGACTGGAAGATTCTGCGCGAGCTTCAGGCCGACGGGCGCATGACCAATGTCGAACTGTCGAGCCGCGTCGGCATTTCCGCGCCGCCCTGCCTGCGCCGTGTCCGGCGGCTGGAGGAAACCGGCATCATCAAAGGCTATCGCGCTTTGCTCAACGCGCCGGCGCTCGGCATGGATGTCGTCGCCTTCTGCCTGATCGGCCTGCATCACCAGGCCGACGCGGAACTCAAAACCTTCGCCGAGCGCACTCGCGGCTGGCCGATCGTGCGCGACGCCTGGATGGTCTCGGGCGAATCCGACTTCCTGCTGCATTGCGTGGCGAGTGATCTCGGCACCTTCCAGACCTTCGTCATCGAAGAACTGGCTTCGGCGCCGAATGTCGACACGGTGCGCACCGCGCTGACCATCCGCCGCGTCAAGGACGAAGGGCTGGTGGCGTTCAGCGCCTGATAAGCGAGATTAACTTCGAAAAAGCATGTGCGACGCCGACCAAGACATACCCCAACAGACACACTGCTACCTCTCCGACAACTGGCAAAAGAATGAAGCCGTCTCCAGGGCCGGGGCTCTCACCAGGGGACATCTCCGGCAAAGCTAAAAAGGCTAGCAAAATAGGTGAGCAAGCAAGCCAGACGAATGTGATGACATGCGGCAACCATTTGAGACGGAAAATGTTTTTTGACGCGAGAAACGCCGCGCCGATCACAATCATGTTGACGACGAATATGAGCCAGAAAGCGAATTCTGGCGCCGAAATCGTAGGGTATTCCGGGTCAGATTGCGTGAACATGAGCGGCCAAGGTTGAATATGCCATCCGGTTTCAGCTACGGAATCGGGAGTACTTTGACCCACCCTGCCAAGGGCAGGCTCTGCTACCTGCGCTCCACCGTGAGAACAACAGGCAATCCCCAGGGCACATCTAGCGGTGCTTGAAGCAGTGAGACGTCGCCATCCGCGACCTGGGCTTCCCACTTGGCATAGTGTTTCAACCGGTAGTTCCCGGAGCGGACGCTGAGGCAGGCAACAGGCCCGCCATCGAGGTTTAGCGCCGTCTTGAGATCGAGGTCGGTCTGCAACAGAAAGTTTGCTAGCCGGTCCAGCGAGAAGAAAGCGTCCTTGGTCGAACCGACGATGATCCAGCCCTGACGATCTTCCGCGATAAAGGTGCGGTTGGCCAACCAGTTGCTCTTGGCGCGTACATTGTTGCGGCCGTCCTCACCGACAAGCAATGGATAGGAAACCATAGCGTTTTCGGCATTCTCCGTGACTGCGCGCCAGTCACGTGAATTGAGATCGACCACATGCGTGCCGGAGGCATTCACGAACCAGGCGCCGGCCTTCGCATCGTATTCATCCGGCCCGAGCCTCGCACCCATGCTGACAAAGGGCGTGTCGGCTTCGCCCTTCAGTCCGAAATAACTGCCATTGACGATCAGAACGGTGCCGCCTGTGCCTTGTGGATTGAGTGCCGCTTCCCACTGGTCGATGTCCTTGGCACCACTGGGCTCGTTACGGGCAACGAAACGGAATTTGGCTGGATCGAAACGGTTGAGATAGAGCCGGTCAATTTCACGGTCGCCCGCCATGACGGGGATTTCTCTGACCTGGAATCCAGGCTCGGTTTCATTCCATGAGCTGGCTCCAGCGGTCACATCAGGAATTTCCGATTTCAACGCAAGCTGCATGGCAGGCGAGAGACGCGCATCGTCGGGTGCAACGGCGATCCAGTAGCTTCCGCCGCGGCGAAGAAGTGCATTGAGCCCATACACGCCGTGTTTTTGCCAGACATACCCCACGGCTGAAAGCACAGCCAATATCAACAAGACAACGGCAACAGAGATTGCTTTCTTCAATGAATTCCCCTCGTTCTTCGATGGAATGACATCTGCAAATTTCTTGCTTGAATGATGTCTGATCTCTGCAGTTTTTCCGCAAAAGAGCGTGGTGCTTTCCTGGGGAATAGCGTCAAAGCAAAGAAATGGATCGGCTCGCCGTTTCTGCGAAACGGTGAAACGCTCAAGCTAACCCATTGAGATTGCGTCGCAACAGATCCGGAAAGCTAAATCAGTCTCGATCCGAGCGACTCGACAGCTCTCAAAAGCCGTTCCAGATCATCGGGGTTGCGCAGCGGCAGAACCTCGAAGCCCGGCTCATTACTTCCCTCGCCATCCACCAGCCAGCCGCGCGGCAGGCCGGCACGTTGTCCGGCCTGCATATCCGCGGCCTTGTCGCCGACTATCAGCGAGCGCTTGAGATCGAGGCCGAGACGCTGCCGGGCCTGTAGCAGCATGCCCGGATTGGGCTTGCGCATTGGATGGTCGGCGACCGCCAGTGGCCCGCTGCCCGCCTCGTGGTAGGCGCAGGCCAGAACCATGTCGACGAAGGCATCGCCGGCGGCAAGCAGCTTGAGAACCCGGCCGTTGACCGCGGCAAATTCCTTCCAGCCGAAATAGCCGCGCGCGATGCCGGACTGGTTGGTGACGATGACCACCGGGATGTTGCCCCGGTTGGCCGCCGCGATGACCGGCACGATGCCGTCGCGCAGCGCCATTTTGGCTGGATCGTCGGGATAGCCGGTGTCGACATTGATGGTGCCGTCGCGGTCGAGGAACAGCGCCGGCGCGTTGGCTGGAAACACCCGCGAACCCACCCGCTCGACCCACAGGCCGGGCTCAGCCAGCGGGTATGGACCGTAGGCCCCGGTGTCAGCCATTCGACAGACGGTCTTCCACCACCTCGCAGAGATAGTGGTAGAGGCAGAGATGTCCCTGCTGGATGATCGGCGTCGAGGTCGAGGGCACGTTGAGCAGTATGTCGGTGAGCGGCTTGAGTTTGCCACCGCTGTCGCCGGTGAGGCTGACCACCGTCATGCCCATCATCCGAGCCTGTTCGGCGGCAGCCAGAATGCTCGGCGAATTGCCGCTGGTCGAGATGGCAAGCAGCACGCCGCCGGGCGCGCCATGCGCCTCGACCTGGCGCGAAAACACGGTGTCGAAGCCATAGTCATTGCCCCAGGCGGTCAGCATGCCCGCGTTGGCCGGCAGCGCAATCACATTGTAGGCCTTGCGCTCCTTAAGGAAGCGGCCGACCAGTTCGGTGGCAATGTGGATGGCGTCGCTGGCCGAGCCGCCATTGCCGCAGACCAGCAGCGCCTTGCCCGAGGAAAGCGCGGCGACGACCGCACTCACAGCACGTTCCATCTCGGCGGTCAGGTCACGCTCGACTGTCGCGGTGATCGCGGCCGCCGAGCGGACCAGATAGTCATTCAGTCCGGACATGAAATCCCTCAGTTAGTACCGCCGCCGGCGCGCAATTTGCCGATCGTGCCGGTGGTGCTCTTGCCGGCGACAAGGTCGACCAGGACGACGCGCCCGCCCGCCTTCTGCACCACATCGGCGCCGACAACGGTTTCGACCGTGTAGTCGGCGCCCTTGACCAGAATGTCGGGCAGAAGCGCCTCGATCAGCGCCAGCGGCGTATCCTCTTCGAACACCACGACCGCATCGACCGAGGCCAGGGCGGCGAGCACGCAGGCACGATCATGCTGATCGTTGACCGGGCGCCCTGCGCCTTTCAGCCGACGCACCGAGGCATCGCTGTTGAGGCCGAGCACCAGCCGGTCGCACTGGCTGCGCGCCGCGTGGAGAAGACTGACATGGCCGGCATGCAATATATCGAAGCAGCCATTGGTGAAGCCGACGCTCAGGCCCTCGTCCTTCCACGCCGCCACCATGCGCGCGGCCGATGCGGCATCGAGGATGGCGTCCTTATGGGCGGTGGGGCCGTGCGAGCGGAACAGCGCGCCGGTGAGTTCCTCCACGGTCAGCCGCGCGGTGCCGCGTTTGCCCACCACCACACCGCCGGCGGCATTGGCGATGGAGGCGGCCATGACGCGATCGGCGCCCGCGGCCAGAGCCAGCGCGAAGCTCGCGATTACCGTATCGCCGGCGCCCGAAACGTCGAACACTTCGCGCGCCTGGGTGGCGATGTGGCGCGCCTCATCCGCGCCGACGACGCTCATGCCCTTTTCGCTGCGGGTGGCGACGACGAAGTCGAAGCCATGTGCCGAAATCAGCTGGCGTGCCGCCGCGACGATCTCGTCGTCGGCGAAAACCGGGCGACCGACAGCTTCGCCAAGCTCCTTGCGGTTGGGCGTGATGGCGGTCGCGCCGGCATAGCGCGCATAGTCGCGGCCCTTGGGATCGACCAGCACCGGTTTTCCCGCCTCGCGGCAGATGGCGATCAGGTCGGCGGCGACGCCGTCGAGCAAGATGCCCTTGCCATAGTCGGACAGAATGACGATGTCGGCGCGCGTGAGTGCGGCGCGAAAATGCCGGACCAGGTCCGCCCGTTCCTTGTCGTCGAGCGGCTTGATCTCTTCCTCATCGAAGCGCAGCACCTGCTGATTGAGCGCGCTGAAGCGGCTCTTCGACGACGTCATGCGACCGCGCTCCTGCGCCATATCAGCCGTATCGGCGCCGAGTTCGCGCAGCATGCGCACCAGATTGTCGCCGGCCACATCGGTGCCGATCACCGATATGGGAATAGCGCTGGCACCCAGCGAGACGATGTTGGCGACAACGTTGCCTGCGCCGCCCATCGTCGAGGTCTCGCCGCGCCCGTGCAGCACCGGGATCGGCGCTTCCGGCGAGATGCGCTCGATGACGCCGTTGACGAAACGGTCGAGGATGAAGTCGCCGACCACCAGCACGGCAACGTCGCCAAAGCGGGCAATGGCGCGGTGCAAAGGTTCGGGCGAAGGCGGATTGTGCTTGATCATGTCACTGGCAATGCGAGGGAAAGGCCGACCTCAATCACGCTGAAAATTGTCAATTTACGGGCCGGATCGTTCATGGCGAAGCCGATATACCGCAAATCCGCGCAGCGCAACGTCAGGGCGGCCGTCAGCTCTTCTGCAACGCGACGTGGACGCCCAGTCCGACCAGCACCGCCCCGCCCGCCCTCTGCATGATGCGCTGCGCACGGCTGGAGCGCTTCAGCCGGGCGATCACCATGCCTGCCAGCAACACGCAGACAATATCTGCCGAAGAGAACATTAAATTGACGATGGTGCCCAGCACGACGAATTGCAGCCACACCGGGAAACCCGCCGAGGCATCGATGAACTGTGGCAGGAACGCCATGAAGAAGATCGCCGTCTTCGGATTGAGCACTTCGACGGTGATGCTCTCGAAAAATGCCCGGCGCGCCGATTTGCGCTCGATCGCCGGCAGCGCCGTGTCACCGTCCCCGCGCTTGCGGAACAAGGACACGCCAAGCCAGATCAGATAGAGCGCGCCGATGAGCTTGACCGCCATGTAGAGCGGCGGCACCGCATGGAAGAGCACCGACAGCCCGGCGGCAGCCGCAAAGACATGGAAATAACCGCCAAGATGGATGCCAAGTGCCGCCGTCAGCCCCGACCAGCGCCCGCGCGCCATGGTCTGCGCGGCGGCATAGAGCATCGCCGGTCCTGGAATATAGGCAAAGATCGCCGTGGTGGCGAAAAACGCAATGAGCAGTTCGGTCGACGGCATTTTTTGTCCCCTAGCTTGCGGGCCTCGAATAAAGCGGGCCGCTTCGCGGTCTCACTGTGGCGTCGTGGTGCTTCATCGACAGTACGCTTGGCCTCCCTTATAAGGACCGGAATCGCAAGCAACCAGAGGCCTTCATGATCATCGTCACGGGCGGGGCCGGCATGATCGGCTCCAACATCGTCGCCGCACTCAATGCCGAAGGCCATGATGACATCCTCGTCGTCGACGACCTCACCGACGGCCACAAGATCGCCAACCTGGCCGATTTGCAGATAGCCGACTATCTCGACAAGGACGAATTCTTGGCCACCTTGGAAGCCGGCGACCTAGGCCGCGTCGAGGCCGTCTTCCACCAGGGCGCCTGCTCGACCACCACGGAATGGAACGGCAAGTTCATGATGGACGTGAACTACGCCTTCTCAAAGCGCTTGCTGCATGGCTGTCTTTCGCTGCGCATACCGTTCCTCTATGCCTCCTCGGCTTCCGTCTACGGCGGCGGTTCGGAGTTTCGCGAGGATCCCGCACTTGAGCGGCCGCTCAACGTCTACGCCTATTCGAAGAAACTATTCGACGACTATGTCAGGCGCACCGTGTTCGACACCGATCATTCGCAGGTCGCGGGCCTGCGCTACTTCAACGTCTATGGCCCGCGCGAGGCGCACAAGGGCGCCATGGCCTCGGTCGCCTTCCATCTGTTCAATCAGGTCGGGCGCGGCGAAAACCCAAAGCTGTTCGGCGCCCATGACGGCTTCGGCCCCGGCGAACAAAGCCGCGACTTCATTCACGTCGGCGATGTCGCCGACGTCAATCTGTGGCTGTGGAAGCGCGGCTCGAGCGGCATCTTCAACTGCGGCACCGGCCGCGCCCAGCCGTTCCGCGCCATTGCCGAGACCGTGATCGATACGCTGGGCCAGGGCGAGATCGAGTTCATCGAATTCCCCGATCACCTCAAGGGCAGCTACCAGAGTTTTACCCAAGCTGATATGTCCCGCTTGCGCGCAGCCGGCTATAATGGGCAATTCCGCAGCGTGGAAACCGGCGTCAGAGACTATGTCGAATGGCTGAAAGCCCAACGATCCTCGTGATCGGCCCACGCTGGGTGGGCGATATGGTCATGGCGCAGTGCCTGTTTTCAGCGCTGAAGGACGTCCATCCCAACGCCGCCATCGACGTGCTGGCCCCGGCCTGGGCGGCCCCGCTGGTCAAGCGCATGCCCGAGATTCGCCAGCAGATCGATTTCCCGCTGCAACCGGGCGCGCTCGAATTCACCATTCGCCGCCGCTTCGGCCGCCTGCTGCGCGGCCGCTACGACATGGCCTACGTCCTGCCGGGCAGCTGGAAATCGGCGCTGATCCCGTTCTTTGCCCGCATCCCCCGCCGCTTCGGCAATCTCCGGGAAATGCGCTACGGCCTGCTGACCGACATCGTGCCGCTGCCCGATGCCGTCAAACGGCGCACCGCGCAGGCCTATTTTGGCCTCGCCCAAGGCGGACATTTCCGGCCGCCGCGGCTCACCGTCGACGCCGGCAATCAGAAAGATCTGCTCGCTCGCTTCGCAGTGCAGCCGGGAAAATTCGTCGCCATGATGCCCGGCGCCGAATTCGGTCCGGCCAAACGCTGGCCTAGCGAAAGCTATGCCGGCCTCGCCGGAGAGATGATGGCGAAAGGATTCAAGGTCGCGTTGTTCGGCTCGAAGAACGATCGCGACGTCACCGCCGAGATCGCAGCACTCGCGCCCGGTGTCGTCGATCTGGCAGGAAAGACACGGCTGGAGGACGCCATCGACCTGATCGCCGCGGCCAGGCTGGCGGTGTCCAACGACAGCGGGCTGATGCATGTCGCGGCCGCCGTCGGCACGCCGGTCGTTGCCGTCTACGGTTCGACCTCGCCGGAAAACACGCCGCCGTTGGCTGAACAGCGCGAACTGATCTGGTTGCATCTGTCCTGTTCGCCCTGCCACCGGAAGGTCTGTCCGCTCGGCCACCTCAACTGCCTGAAGACGCTGGACGTTGCCCGAGTGGCAGCGGCGGCGGACAGGTTGCTGGAACTCCCGGCCGCCGCATGAAGGTGTTGATCGTCAAGACCTCCTCGATGGGCGACGTCATCCACACCTTCCCCGCCGTCGAAGATGCACGCCGCAAGCGCCCCGATATCGCCTTCGACTGGTGCGTCGAAGAGGCCTTTGCCGGCATCGTCGCGCTGCATCCGGCGATAGCAAAGATCCATACCGTCGCCATCCGGCGCTGGCGCAAGCATCTGTTCAACGCCGGCACATGGCGGGAGGCGACAAGCTTGCGCCGCGCTCTGCAAGCAGGCGAGTACGACCTCGTCATCGATGCGCAGGGGCTGCTGAAATCGGCCCTGGTTGCGAAACAGGCAGCGGCACCAATCGCAGGTTTCGACCGCGCAAGCGCGCGGGAGCCCTCGGCAACGTTGTTTTACCAGCGCAAATACGCCGTGCCGCGCAACCTGCACGCCATCGAACGCACGCGCCGGCTGTTCGGGCTGGCGCTCGGCTACGAGCCCGATCTTTCGGCGCTCGCATCCGGGATTGTGCCGCCTCCCGGCGGCCTGGCCGGCATTGACGGCAAGACGGCCTTCCTGCTGCACGGCACCAGTCGCGAGGACAAGAAATGGCCCGCCGAAGACTGGATCGAAACGGCTCGCCTGCTGGTTGGTAGCGGAATGACGCCGGTCACCACCTGGTCGAACGAGCGTGAGAAGGCGGTGGCCAAGGCGATCTCGAAAGCCGTGCCGTCAACGATCGTGGTGCCGAGATCGCCGCTGGCAGACATTGCCGCGATCCTTGGCCGCTCGACGCTGGTTATCGGCGCCGACACCGGTCTGACCCACCTCGCCAGCGCCTTCGGCCTGCCGACGGTCGCGGTGTTCCTGGCGACCGAGCCGGGTTTGACCGGCCCGCGCGGGCAATATGCCTCAACGTTGCTGGCCGCAGCGGGGGAGCGCCTCATGCCGGCACAGGTGGTGCCGGAAGCAGAAAAGCTATTAGCCCTTAAGCTCCAAGCTTCGGCATAGGACCTTCCAGCAATTCTGAGGTGCTAGATAAATTGCACCTGGACGATCTCATAACCCCTGGCGCCGCCGGGGGCGTTGACCTCGATGGCGTCGCCGACTTCCTTGCCGATCAGCGCGCGCGCGATCGGCGAGGAGATCGAAATACGGCCCGATTTCACATCCGCTTCCTGGTCGCCGACAATCTGGTAGGTCTTCTTTTCCTCGGTGTCCTCGTCGACCAGCACCACCGTGGCGCCGAACTTGACCTTGTCGCCGCTAAGCTTGGTGACGTCGATCACCTCGGCCCGAGCAATATAGTCTTCCAGTTCGTTGACACGGCCCTCATTGAGGCTCTGCGCCTCTTTTGCGGCATGATATTCGGCATTTTCGGACAGGTCGCCATGCGAGCGCGCTTCGGAGATCGCCTCGATGATACGCGGCCGCTCTTGCTGCTGGCGCCAGCGCAGTTCTTCCTTCAATGACGCGAACCCCTCGCCTGTCATCGGGACCTTGTTCATGATGCCTGACCTTTCCTGCCGCCACCCCCGCATTTCGGGGAAAGCCTTGTCGATGGGTATAAAAAGAAAACGGGTCCGGCAGCCTCGGGCTAACGGAACCGTTTCACCGCAATTTTCCCCAATATAGCGATCCTCGCGCGTTTTTCACGCTGAAAAAGCAGGCTTTTTGAAAAATCATGAGCCGATTGTCCAATTGTCGTTACGGCACGTGCAGCGTGTTGCAGTGGCGACAACAAAAAACCGACTGCGATTGCTCGCAGCCGGCCCAGAGAAGCCGTTGGGGTGGGGTCAGCTTCTCATGAAATGGTAGATCTGTTCGGCCAGCATGCCGTATTCGCGGGAACCTTTGCCGGTCCGCTTCTCGATCTCGGCCAGCTGCTCCTGGGCGCCGGCCAGGTCGCCGATCTGCAGATGGGCCTCGCCGAGATATTCGCGCACCAGCGTGTAATCCGGGTTGATGCGCAGCGCTTCCTCGTAATAGCCGAGGCCGACGGTGACACGGCCGGAATGGCGATGCGAATAGCCGAGATAGTTGAGGATGCGCGGATCCTGCTTGTTGGCGGCAAGGCTGAGCACGGCAATCGCCTCATCATAACGCCCGGCCATGGCCAGGTCGTGACCAGCATCGTAGATGTTGTCGTCGTCCAGCATGCCGTACTTCGGCGCGACGCATTTCTGCTTTTTCTTGTCCCAGACCTGCCCCTTCTTGCACTGGGTGGTGGTCTCGGTACCACCGCCACCGCCGCCGGCCGCAAACACCGGAACCGCAAAGAACTGCAGCGCCACAAGCGCCGCAGCCGCCTGGATCAACACTCTTTTATGCATCGAAGCCTCCTTGAGGGATAATGACGATCTTGAGGGAAAATGACGATAATGAAAAGCTAACGCCGGGATGCAGACTTTTCATCCCGGAAACCCGCAGCCGCCGAAACTATTTGTGCGGCCGTGCCTAACCTGAATTCGGTCAAAGGCGGGAGCCAGGGATCAGAACATGACGTGACGCGCGCTGCAAATCCGCTATCATTCGGGAAATGATCAGCGGGGGTGCCCGAGAGTGCAACAGCGCCGTGAGCGGGAATGGGAGCTATCGATCGGCCCGGACACCGTGCGCCTGTTCATTCTCAAGGCAAAGGGACTGAGTGCTGCCGTCAACGAAGACTATGCCGACGGTGCCGAGCATGAGGTCGAGCTCGATGGTGAATCACATGCCAATCACCACCATGACGGTCTGGCGGAGGAAAGCGCGGAAGACCTCACCGAGGAAGAGCTGCGCGAGCTGATCAACGACCTCAACGTTGACGAAGCGGCCGAGTTGATCGCGCTGGCCTGGGTCGGCCGCGGCGACTATGACGCTGCGGAATGGTCCGATGCGGTTGCCGCCGCGCGCGACCGCGCCAACAAGCGCACGGCGAAATACCTGCTCGGCATGCCGCTTTTGGCCGACTGGCTGGAAGAAGGGCTGGAAGCGATTGGCGCGTAACGGCGTGGTTACCGTTCGTGATGGGCCGCAGGCAACCTCCGGGCGCTCGCGCCGTTGAGGACGATGGGGTCGCCTGTACTTTCCCGAACATGCAGGGTTGCACTGGTCATGGTCGTCACGGCTCTGCTGCTGACGCCCCTGCTGACGCAAGCCGACGCCAAACAGCGCAAGAAGCATTACACGCCGCTGTCACAGCGGTTGGAGCAGCTGTTTTCACCGCGGGTCGACTCGCATCCTAAGCCGCGCAGCAAGCACCGCCAGAAGCCCAGTCCAAAGCGGCACATCACGCCAAAGCAGGTGGAACAAAAGACCCCGGATAAAAAGCCCTCGCCCGCCGATGTTCCGGTGCAGCCCTCGCGCGTTGTCCCGCTGCCCGAGGCGCGTCCTTCAGAGGCGCCGAAGACCGGCGCGGCACCGATCGAAAAGCAAAAGGCCGAAGGTCCGAACACCCTTGGCGCGTCCGATCGATTCAACGAAGAAAAGTCCCGTTTTAAAAAGCAGGCGCGGCCCGGACCGTCAGCCCCGAAGCCGTCGACCGATAGGCAAAGCGAGCCCGAGCCGCCGGCCGCGGTGCCGATTCCGACACAAAAGCCAGACACTTCGGAACCTGAAGCTCAGCCGCCGGCCGTTGCCCCGCAACCACCTGAAAAACCCGATGCCGGCGACAAGAAGATGCTGCCCGATGCGCGCTCGGCCGATTTGCCCGATGCAAAAATGCCGGCGGCGGAAGTCGCCTGTCGCGAGCGGCTGACGGCCCTTGGTGTCGAATTCGAGGAGCATAAGGCGGAAAGCAATCCCGACATCGGCTGCTCGATCCCCTATCCCCTGGTGCTGAAGTCGCTCGGAAAATCCATCGCCATCGGACCCACGACCGAACTCAACTGCCCGATGGCCGAGGCGGCAGCCCGCTTTGCCGCCGAAATCATACAGCCGGCGGCGAAAGCCGAGTTCGGAGCCGACCTGAAATCGATCAACCAGGCATCGGCCTTTGTTTGCCGGCCGCGCAACGGCACGCGCCATCTGTCGGAACATGCCTTCGGCAACGCGCTCGATATTGCCAGCTTCACGTTGTCGGATGGCAGAAAGATCGAAGTCGGTCCAACGCCGCCCGAGAAGGACGGCAAATTCCTCAATGCGGTGCGCAAGGCCGCCTGCGGACCGTTCAAGACCGTGCTTGGACCGGGCGCGGACCCGGACCATTCCCTGCATTTCCATCTCGATCTCGAACCGCGCCGGAATGGTGGCACTTTCTGCCAGTAATGGCCCTCCAGTGATCGTCATGCCGGTGATGGTATGGCTGCCGCATTTCGGCCGCAGGCATGAACGGGAACGCTGAGTTTTCCTTTACCCTTGATCGTTAAAATCCCACCGATCAAGGACAGGATCCCGCCCATGGCCGCAATATTTCGCGCCGCGAAGGCAAAAAGCGCAGCGATACTGGCCACCGGTCTTGCGCTGGCCGCCGTTTCGGCTTGCAACACTGGCAGCGTGCTGTCGCTGCAGCCGGCCGTCGATGTCGGCTCGCAGACCGCGGCCGTGCCGCAATATGAAGGCATGCAGAAGCTCGTCCCGTCCAATCCCTATATGACTGCCGCCTATCCGCACATGGACGAGCCGATGTCGGAGTCGGAGCCGCAGCAGATGCCGGCCAGCGAAACCGATTGCCGTGGCGAACTGAAGCGCCTTCGCGTCGTCTACACCGATGTGCAGCCGATCCATGAGGGACAGTGCGGCATAGACTGGCCGGTCAAGGTCTCCGCCATCGGCGGCATCCAGATGAAGCCCGCCGCGACATTGACCTGCGACATGGCCGCAAGTTTCGCCGCCTGGACCAGCAACGAACTGGTTCCCTCCGCCCGCTGGCGCTATTTCTCGGGCGTCAAGACCATCCACCAGGGCTCAAGCTATTCCTGCCGCAACATCGCCGGCGAAGGTGTCCTGTCCGAGCACGGCAAGGGCAACGCCCTCGACGTCATGAGCATCGAGCTCAACAACGGCGACGACATCGACGTGCGCAAGCCCGGCCTGTTTGCCTTCCGCACCCGCGGCTTCCTCAACAATGTGCGTGCCGACGGCTGCCAGTATTTCACCACCGTGCTCGGTCCCGGCTACAATTACGATCACCGCAACCATTTCCATTTCGACATCAAGAACCGCAAAAGCGGCTACCGCGCCTGCCGCTAAGGCGTTTCACCGTTCAGAAATCAGTCGGGATTGGCGTTCCTGGTGGAAGCGATGATTTGCTGGGCCACCAGATCCTGGATGCGCCAAAGGTTCCTGTCGCGGATACCGCTCTCTTCCAACTTGCTGACGGTTCGGAACAGGTATTGAGCCGACGAGCCCCAATGCCCGGCAGCCCGCGCCAGCGTGTCGGCAACCTGCTCCAATGGCAGCCGGCCGGCATAGGCCCTGCCGTCTGGCGCGGCGACGAAAGCCAAGGCCCGCAACGGCCCATCCTTGGTCTTGACCTTGATCCAGCATGGCACGTTAGTCGGCGGATTGGCATCGATCTCGCGGCGCATCAACTGTCCAAGTTGCCCGACATGGTCTTCCGCGGGCAGCCGATAGACGATGCCGTTGCAGCTGCCGCCTCGATCGAGCGCCAGCATCAGCGCCGGCAAATCACGGGTTCCGCGCCAACGGGTCAGCGTCAGGCAGAACGAGCGGTGCCATCCTGGCGCCGTGGCCGGGCGCTGCTCGACATGGGCAAATTCGGGGTTCCAGATCAGCGACCCGTAGGCAAAGACCCATAGCGCTTCAGGCCGATGCTCCGACAGAAGTTGCTCGACAAGACTATCGAACTCCGCGTCTGTATGCTCGGTTGTTCCGGGCTCGGGACCCGGATCCGGTTCGACACGCTCGACCCTTGCGACAAGGTCCGCGGTCAATGCCATCGAGCTGCGACCCACCGGCTTCTTATCCATTCCTGCTCACCCCCCGCAAAAACGATGGCCGACGATAGAACGGCTGCTCGCCGCTGGCCATTGATTTCCAGGGTCCGTCAGGCACAGATACCGCACGGATCGAGCCGCTTTCATGAGCCGACGAAGCCTGCAACGACGCGCATTGACCTGGCTCGCCGCTCTTCTGGCGGTCTGGCTGGCCCTCGCCTATGTCGCTGCGCCGGAATTCTGGACGGTTCGCGACCGCGGCTTTCGCACGCAGACTTTCGAGATGGTGACACACACGCCGCAAGGCATTCCGGGCGACCCGATCAATATCGGCCTTGTCGGTACCGAAAAAGAGATGGTCCATGCCTTCGCCATGACCGGATGGGATACGGCCGATGGCGTGACGCTAAAGACCGCGATCGAAATCGGTGAGAGCGTGCTGTTCGACCATCCCTATCCTGACGCCCCGGTCAGCCGGCTGCTGTTCGAAGGCCGCGCCCAGGATCTCGCCTTCGAAAAGCCGGTCGGCGGGAGCGCCGACCGGCGCCATCATGTCCGCTTCTGGCGCAGCGATGCGACCGGCGACGACGGCCGAACGCTCTGGATGGGCTCGGCCAGCTTCGACCGCGGCGTTGGTCTCAGCCGCGATACCGGCGCCATCACCCACCATATCGCCCCTGACATCGACGCCGAGCGCGATCTCGTGATCCACGACCTGTCGGCGGCCGGCATGGTGACCTCGGCGAGCGACATCCCGGGCATCGGCGCCACCAGGACCGGACGCAACGGCGGCGGCGATCCCTATTTCACCGACGGCAAGGCTGTTGTCGGGGTGCTCAGGCAATTCCCCTGAACCACTGTCATTTTCCAAAAATCATCGCGGACTATTTTCCTGCGGCCCGCCGCAATGCTATTGAGCCCTGATGCTATACGTCGAAATCGCCACCGTGGTCGTCCTCATCTGTGTGAACGGCCTTCTGTCGATGTCCGAGCTCGCCATCGTGTCGTCGCGCCCGGCGCGGCTCAAGGCGATGATCGACCGCGGCGTCAATGGCGCCGGGCGTGCGCTGACGCTCGGCTCCAATCCCGGCAAATTCCTGTCGTCGGTGCAGATCGGCATCACTCTGGTCGGCGTGCTGTCGGGCGCCTTCTCCGGCGCCACGCTGGGCGACAGGCTTTCGGTGTACCTGGCCTCGACCGGCATGCGCGAAAACATCGCCGACCCGCTCGGCGTCGGGATCGTCGTCGCCATCATCACCTATTTCTCGCTGATCGTCGGCGAGCTGGTGCCCAAGCAGATCGCGCTGCGCGATCCCGAGCGCGTTGCCGCCCGCGCGGCGCCTGCAATGACCATCCTAGCCACCGTCTCCGCGCCGCTGGTGTTCCTGCTCGACATTTCCGGCCGCGCCATATTGTGGCTGCTTGGCCAGCGCGGCGAGAGCGAGGAGAAGGTCACCGACGAAGAGATCAAGATGCTGGTCGCCGAGGCCGAGCATCACGGCACCATCGAATCCGACGAGCGGCGCATGATCGCCGGCGTCATGCGGCTCGGCGATCGCGCCGTGCGCGCCGTGATGACGCCGCGCACCGAGGTCGACTGGATCAATTTGCAGTCCGATGAGGGCGCCATCCGCAAGCTCTTGATGGAGACCCAGCATTCGCGCCTCCCGGCCGGCGATGGCGGGGTCGACGTCATGGTTGGCGTTGTTCAGACGCGCGACGTGCTGGCCGCCCTGCTCGCCGGCCGCGCACTCGATCCGCGCAAGCATGTGCGCGCCGCCCCCATCGTCTACGACCAGGCCGACGCGCTGGATGTGCTGCAGAAGCTGAAGGAATCCGACGTGCCGATGGCGCTGGTGCATGACGAATACGGCCATTTCGAAGGGATCGTCACACCTGCCGACATTCTCGAGGCCATCACCGGCGTCTTCCGGGCCGATACCGACGCCGGCGACGAGGAAAACGCCGTCAAGCGCGAGGACGGCTCATGGCTGCTCGCGGGATACATGCAAGCCGACGAGATGGCTGACGTTCTCGGTATCGACCTGCCGGAAAATCGGGATTACGAGACCGTCGCCGGTTATGTGCTGTCGCACATGCACCATCTGCCGGCGACCGGCGAATGCGTCGACGCGCAAGGCTGGCGTTTCGAGGTCGTCGACCTCGACGGCCGCCGCATCGACAAGCTGATCGCCACCCGGCTGCCCAGCGGCCATCGCGAAGTGGTGCGTTGACGCTCTGCCGTCAAAGCGAATAGCGCGCTCAGACCGCGGCTTCGATCGGTTCGGCAAGCTTCGGATTGGAGCGCGAGGCGATCAGGCAACTGGCCACGATCAGGGCCGCTCCAGCCAGCGTGGTCCAGGTCGCCGCCTCGTCGAAGAACAGCCAGCCAAACACGATCGCCCAGATGAAGGCAGAATACTCCGTCGGGATCAGATATTGCGCTTCGGCCCGCGCGTAGGACCAGCTCATCAGGAACTGGCCGGAGAGCGACAGCGCCGTCACCCCGGCCAGCGGAAGCCAGAGATTGCCCGGCAGGGCAACCGCGAGCCAGGGAGCGGCGGGGAGAAGGACGGCGGCAACGCACAGGTTCTGGAACAGCATGATCTCGACTGGCTTGGCCACCAGCGCCTGCCGCCGCGAGAGGATCAGATTGTAGGCGTAGAACACCGTCGATGCGAGCACCGCCACCGTGCCAAGCAGGGCATCCCCGGTATAATTCCCTTGCCCGAACTGTCCGGCCATGATGATGACGACGCCGGCGATGCCCGCCAGCGACGCCCAGATCGCCTGGCGCTGTATGCGTTCGCCCAAAAGCAGCGCCGCCAGCAGGAGAGCGAACAGCGGCGCGACGAAACTAAGCCCGATCCCATCCGCCAGCGGCAATCTGGCAAGGCCCCAGAAGAACGACAGCAGAACGATGCCCACGACCACGGCGCGCAGCGCGTGTAGCCGCAGCACGGAAGGCGTGGGAAGGGAACGCGGCCCCGCCGCCCAGGCCGTGCCCGCGACCACGCTCGCAAGCATGCTTCGCCACAGCACCGTGTTGTAGACACCGACGGCGATCACCAGGATTTTCATCGCCGCATCCATGGCGGACAGAAGGAAGATCGCAAGTGCACAGACCAGCACCGGGGTCATGGGGGAAACGACGCCTGACGGGCTGGGTAACTTCACGGGGCATGCTCATGTGATGGATCGCAGCCGGATATATCAGGGGAGGACGGCCAGGCCAGATGGCAGGGCCGTGCATATGGCGGTCCAACCGATCTTCGCAGCCCCTCGATTTGAATTCGGTGCGTCGGCAGCGCCTTTCGCTATCGGCCCCAGCCTGCCCTCACCCATGATTGATCCGCTGGACGAATGGCAAAAGCAGCCAAAGCCTCTATATCGATTGTCATGGATGCATCGAACGAACACGCGCTAAACGACGAGCTTCTCCAAGATATCCAGCGCCTGTCCTTCGAGTATTTTCTCAACGAGGCCAACCCTGCCAACGGCCTAGTCGCCGACCGCAACACGCAGGCGTCGCCTGCCAGCATAGCCGCCGTCGGGCTCGCTTTGTCGTCCTATCCCGTCGGTGTCGAGCGCGGTTTCATGACGCGCGATGCCGCAATCGAGCGGACGCTCGCCACGCTTCGCTTCTTCTGGAACGCCCCGCACGGGCCGGAGCCCGATGCCACCGGCTACAAAGGTTTCTACTATCATTTCCTCGACATGAAGACCGGCCGCCGCGTCTGGAATTGCGAACTGTCCACGATCGATACCGCCCTTTTGCTTGCCGGTGTTCTGGCCGCCGGCGCTTATTTCGACGAGGACGATGAGCTCGAACTGGAAATCCGCCAGCTTGCCGATGCGCTCTACCGCCGTGCCGACTGGCGCTGGGCGCAGAACGGCGGCGCCACCGTCACCCATGGCTGGCGGCCTGGAAAAGGCTTTCTCCGCTACCGCTGGGAAGGATTTGACGAGGCGCTGATCCTGTACGTCCTGGGTCTCGGTTCGCCGACCCACTCGCTAACTCCCGAGAGCTACGCGGCCTGGCTGTCCACTTACAAATGGAAGACCATCTACGGCCGCGAGGTGGTCTATGCCGGCCCGCTTTTCATCCACCAGTTCTCGCATATCTGGATCGATTTTCGCGACATCCGCGATGCCTTCATGCGCGATCACGACCGGGACTATTTCGAAAACAGCCGCCAGGCGACGTATCTGCAGCGCGATTACGCAATCCGCAATCCGAGGGGGTTCGCGGGCTATGGCGAGAATTGCTGGGGCGTCACCGCCAGCGACGGCCCAGGTCCGATCGCGCGGCGAGCCGATGGACGCCGCTTCTTCGGTTATCTCGCCCGCGGCGCACCGTTTGGCCCCGATGACGGCACGCTGTCGCCATGGGCGGCAATCGCCTCCTTGCCTTTTGCGCCGGAAATCGTGCTGCCGGCGCTGCGCCATTTCCACGAGATGGACCTGCGCGACGGCAACCCTTACGGCTTCACCGCGAGCTTCAACCCGACGATCGCTGCCGACGACGGCCGCGCCTGCGGTTGGGTATCGCCGGACCATGTCGGCATCAACCAGGGGCCGATCGCCCTGATGATCGAGAACTACCGGTCCGACTTCCTGTGGCGATTGATGCGCCGCGTGCCGGCCATCACCACAGGACTGCGCCGGGCCGGGTTTTCCGGCGGTTGGCTGTGACAGGCGGCGATCCTTCGCGCGGGATCGTCAAGGCATCAGCGCGACCTTGCCGGTCCGACTCCACCATCCGGCCAAGGGAGCCGAGAGCGCCTCTTCACGTGAATGAAAAAGGGCGGCGCAAACGCCGCCCTTTGGAAAAATCATCGGTCCTTGGGAGGATAAGGCTCAGGCCGCCTGGGCTTCGCCGGCAATCGCGTCGGCCTGACGCGCTGCCTTGAGCACGCGGGCCCACCAGGCAACGTCGTTGACCAGCGCCGTGGCAGCCTGGTTCAGATGCTCGATCTCCTCGAGCTTCTTCTCGCCCTGGCGCACCGCCAGGAAATCGCTCCAGGCAATGTGAACGGCGGATTTGACCGGCGCCATCTGCAATTCGACCGCGGCAAGACGCAAATGTTCGACAGCGCGCGAGCCGCCGACGCTGCCATAGCCGACGAAACCGGCCGGCTTCTTGTTCCATTCATTGGCGGCGTAATCGATGGCGTTCTTCAGCACGGCCGTCGGGCCATGGTTGTATTCGGCGGCGGTGAAGATGAAGCCGTCGAATTCGGCGACCTTCTTTTGCCAGCGCTGGGCAACTTCGTTCTGCGACGGCGCCCAGGCGGACGAGGCGACCTCGTCGAAGAAGGGCAGCGGCCAGTCGCGCAGGTCGACGGTCTCGACGTCGATGTCGGCATGGGATTTCGCGATCTTGGCGATCCACTGGGCGGGCACATCGGCGAAACGCGCGGCGCGTGTCGAACCGACGACGATGGCGATTTTGGGCTTGGACATGGGGCTCTCCATATATGCAAAAGCTGGTATCGTTTGGATACCGGCGCTATATGAGATACTGACAAATGGCAGCGCAAGGAGGCACCGTTATGTTACTGAGGCACCCGCACAACACCGAAGACTGCCGCGCCGTCTCGGAAATCCTGCAGCGCGTCGGCGACAAATGGACCGTTCTGGTCGTCGGCAAGCTGGGCGGCGGACCGCTGCGTTTCAATGAGTTGCGCGCCGCTGTCGGCGGCATTTCGCAGAAGATGCTGACCACCACCTTGCGCGGTCTTGAGCGCGACGGCTTCGTCACCCGAACCGTGTTCCCGACCATCCCGCCACGCGTCGACTATGAGCTGACGGAGCTCGGCCATGAGCTGCTGGTGCCGGTCGGCGCGCTCGGCGAATGGGCGCGGAAGAACACCTCGCGGGTCCAGGCGGCGCGTGAAAGATTCGATGGCGTGCACGCCTGAAAACCGTTGCCCAGCAATAGTTTACGGATTTTGCCGTCGACGACGCGTACCCGGGTTTAACTGGATCCGCCCTGGCATCGTTGGTCGCGCCATCGCGACATAGCTGCAGCGTTTCGTTCGCCGGCGCATGATCATTTTGAGGCTGACGAGGTCTTCCGCTGACGGGCCCTCAGGCCTTTGACGCAGGGTTGCTGCAACACACTGCGCCGCACGTCTCTACCCTTGCAGACCGCTGGGCAGTCCGCTCGTTGCCAACGGTCCGGTCGTGCGTGCAGGCAACGCTTGGAAGCTCTTTCCTGATCTCGGTATAAGCGGTCGTGCCAAGCAGCCAGATCACCGCGACGAGGGCCGCCACGAGCCAGCCGTTCAGCATGTGTTGACGCATTGTCTTCCCTCCGCCGCCCGCAGAATCGGATGTGAAGGCAACCATTGGATGTCGCGCAGCGCATCGCCCGCGCGGGGGATGTTACATAAGCGCAAGCTTGGCAGAATCGACGATGTCAACTTTCGGTTGGAATCGGCTTCGGCTTGCCGTCGCTATCCAGCGCCACCATGACGAAATCGGCGTGGGTGACCTTCTCCATCAGGTCGGAGAGGTAGCGTTGCGCCCAGGCCTCGACCTTGAGCGTCATGGAGGTGCGGCCGACGCGCTCGACATGGGTGTAGATGCACAGCGTGTCGCCGATCTTCATCGCCTTGGCGAAGGACATTTCCTTGACCGCCGCCGTCACCACGCGGCCCTTGGCCCGCTCGGCCGCACGGATGCCGCAGGCAAGATCCATCTGCGCCATCACCCAGCCGCCAAAGATGTCGCCGGCCGCATTTGCATCGGCCGGCATGGCGAGCGTACGCAAGGTCAGATCGCCGATCGGCCGTCCGTCCGCGTAATGCACCATCCGAGATTCCCCTAAAGCGATAGCCCTTGATCCCGTAGCGTCACGGGCCCAAGAGGTCAACGCGACGGGCGAGGCTCCCGGCGCAATGTCGGTTCCATGGTGGCTTTTCCGACCAGGCGTCTCACGGTCGCTTTTTTCACAAGCCATGCCGGAAGCCGCAGGGGCGCGGCCAAGCCGTCGCGGATAGGCTGCGCTCAGTTTTGCGGAGCCGCCAACACCAATCATGCAGACTTATGACTTCATCATCGTCGGCTCCGGCTCGGCCGGCTCGGTTCTGGCCGACAGGCTGTCGATTTCGGGCCGCTTCTCCGTGCTGGTGCTGGAGGCCGGCGGCAGCGACCGCCGCTTTTATGTCCAGATGCCGCTCGGCTACGGCAAGACCTTCTTCGATCCGGCGGTCAACTGGAACTACAAGCCCGAGCCGGACCCCGGCCTTGCCGGCAATGTCGACCATTGGCCGCGCGGCAAGCTGCTTGGCGGCTCCAGCTCGATCAACGCCATGGTCTGGATCCGTGGCGCGCGCGAGGACTTTGACGACTGGCGCGATGCCGGAAATCCCGGTTGGGGCTATGACGATCTGTTGCCGGGCTTCAAGGCGCTTGAGGACAATGAGGCCGGCGCCGACAGATGGCGCGGCACCGGCGGGCCGCTGCATATCACCGACACGACGAACGCCGTCCATCCGCTGACCAGGCGCTACCTCGCAGCCGGCCAGCAGGCTGGGCTGCCGCTCAACCCTGACTTCAACGGCGCCGCCCAGGAAGGCGTCGGCGTCTACCAGATCTCGACCAGGAATGGCCGCCGCATGTCGGCCGCGCGCGCCTTCCTGCGCCCGGCGATGAAGCGCGCGAATGTGCGCGTCGAAGCCAATGCGCTGGCGACCAGAATCCTGTTCGAGGGCAAGCGAGCCGTCGGCATCGAATATCTGCAGAACGGCGAGACCAAGACGGCGCGGGCCGGCCGCGAGGTGATCCTGTCCGCCGGTTCGATCAACTCGCCGCAGCTGCTGCAACTGTCCGGCGTCGGCCCCTCGTCACTGCTCAAGGGGCTTGGCATCCCGGTCGTCCACGGCAACGAAAATGTCGGCGCGCATCTGCAGGACCATGTCGGCATCAACTATACCTTCAAGGGAAACGTGCCGACGCTCAACCAAATCCTGCGGCCCTGGTGGGGCAAGCTGCTGGTCGGCATGCGGTACATCCTCACCCGCTCCGGCCCGCTGTCGCTGTCGATGAACCATGGCGGCGGCTTCTTCCGAACCGACCTGGCGTTTTCGCGCCCCAACATGCAGCTTTATTTCCAGGCTTTCTCGACCGTCATTCCGAAGAGCGGCGAGCGGCCGATCCTGACGCCGGATCCGTGGCCGGGCTTTTCCATCGGCCTCTCCAACTGCCGCCCGTCCAGCCGCGGCGAGATCATGATCCGCTCCAGCAATCCGCTGGACTATCCCAGGATCGTCGCCAACGCCTATTCCACCAACGCCGATGTCGACGAGATGCTGGCGGCGGTGAAATTCGTGCGCAAGATAGCCTCGATGCCCGCCATGGCCGAGATCATCACTGAGGAGGTTTTGCCGGGCCCATCGATCCAATCGGATGCCGATCTGATCCAGGATTTCAGGAAGCGCTCAGGCACCGTCTATCACCCGGTCTCGACGTGCCGCATGGGGCCGGGCGCCGGGGCCGCCGTCGTCGACCCGCGCCTGAAAGTGCACGGGCTCGCAGGTCTGCGTGTCATCGACGCCTCGATCTTTCCCGCCAACATCACCGGCAACACCAACGCCGCCTCGGTCATGACCGGATGGAAGGGCGCCGAACTGGTTCTGGAGGACCAAAAATGAAGATCACCGACGTCAAGACCTGGGTAGTCGGCAACCCGCCGCCCGGCATCGGCGGCAAGTATTTCATCTTCGTCAAGCTGACCACCGATGGCGGCGTCGTCGGTTACGGCGAGGCCTACAACGCCACCTTCTCGGCTCACATAACAGCGAAGCTGGTCGAGGACATGGCCGAGCGTTACCTGATCGGCCACGATCCGCATGACATCGAGACCTTCTTCCGCCGCGCCTATTCCTCAGGATTTACCCAGCGCCCCGACGTTACCGGCATGGGCTGTTTCTCGGCGCTGGAAATGGCCTGCTGGGACATTGTGGGCAAGGAAGCCGACAAGCCGGTCTACAAACTGCTCGGCGGCCAGGTGCACGAGACGCTGCGCTCCTACACCTATCTCTATCCGCACACCGGCAGCGTCCATTCGGAGGACGCGCCGGACGGCCGGAACGTCTACAATGACCCCGAATTGGCGGCCGCCTGCGCGCTCGAATATGTCGAGCAGGGGTTCAACGCCGTCAAGCTCGACCCGGCAGGCCCCTACACCGCCTTCGACGGCCACCAGCCGCGCCTGATCGACATCGATGTCTCCACCCGCATGGTCAAGGCGATCCGCGAAGCCGTCGGCACCCGCGCCGATATTCTGTTCGGCACGCATGGCCAGTTCACCGCATCGGGTGCGCTGCGCATGGCACGCGCCATCGAGCCCTACGATCCCTTGTGGTTCGAAGAGCCGGTGCCGCCCGACATGCCCGAAGTGATGGCTCAGGTGGCGCGAGGCACGTCGATCCCGATCGCCACCGGCGAGCGGTTGACGACCAAGTTCGAATTCGCCCGAATCATCGAGAACCGCGCCGCCACCATCCTGCAACCGGACCTTGGCCGTTCCGGCGGCATTCTCGAAACCAAGAAGATCGCCGCCATGGCCGAGGCATACCACATCCAGATCGCACCGCACTGCTATTGTGGGCCGATCGTTGGGGCCGCCAACATCCAGCTGGCGGTGACGCTGCCCAATTTCCTCATCCTGGAATCGCTGAAGCAGTGGGACGGCTTCCACGCGACACTGCTCAAGAAGAAGATCGAATGGCAGGACGGCAATGTCATTCCATCGAAGGAGCCGGGCCTCGGCGTCGAGCTGGACGAAGCGGTCTGCGACGCGCATCCCTACACCGGCAAGGACCTGCATTTGCAGATGATGCAAACGCCGCTGATGCCGTGAGCGAACGCTACGCCTTCATCGGCCTTGGCCATCTCGGCGGCAACCTTGCCGCCAGCCTGTTGCGCAACGGTTTTGTCGTCATCGTCTTCGACCGCGACCCCGCCGCCGTCGAGCGCCTCGTGGCGCTCGGCGCCACGGCCGCGACCAGCCCGGCCGAAGCGGCGGCACAGGCCGGCAATGCCATACTTGCCTGCCCTCGCCCAAGGTCAGCGAAGCGGTGCTGGCTAATGCCGGCGGCCTGCTCGAGGGTCTGCCCAGGGGCGGCTCCTGGATCGAGATGTCGACCAACGGCCGCGACGAGATCCTGCGCCTCGCCGCCCTCGCCGCGGCCAAAGGCATCGAGACGCTGGAGTGCCCGGTCACCGGCGGCGTGCATCTGGCCGCGGTCGGAAAGATCACCGCGCTTGTCGGCGGCGATGCTGCGCTTTACGAGCGCCATCGTCCGGCCATCGAAGCGATGTGCGCAAAGTCGTTCCTGATGGGTCCGGTCGGCTCCGCGGCGGTGATCAAGGTGATCACCAACATGCTGGCCTTCATCCATCTCGTCGCCGCCGGCGAGGCGCTGATGTTGGCCAAGCAAGGCGGCCTCGACCTCGCGCAATCCTACCACGCCATCGTCGCCTCCTCCGGCAACAGCTTCGTCCATGAGACCGAAAGCCAGCTCATCCTCAACGGCTCCTACGACATTGGCTTCACCATGGACCTGGCACTGAAGGACCTCGGCTTTGCGCTTGCGATGGGCAGAGAGTTCAGACTGCCACTCCAACTGGCGCCGCTTGTGAGTGAGATTTTCCTGATGGGCAAACAGGAATATGGCGGCGGCGCCTGGTCGACCCAGATCGTCAAACTGCTCGAGGATGCCGTCGACATGGATCTGCGCGCGCCCGGTTTCCCAGCCAAGCTGGAAAGCTAAGCCGGGTAAATATGTCCTGCGATTTCAGGCCTTTGGCCGGTTCGCCGGAATCGCCGCTCAAACCACCTGAATCAATCCCTCAACGCCTTGATTCAATATCTCAGCGTCAGCGCTCCGGGCAGGATCTCAAACGTCGCGGGTATACGCCCCGGCGACTCGCCATCTATGTCGACCAGCGCGCCGTTCTTCTCGACATCGCCGATAGGTTCGACCACCACTTTCCGGCCACGCAATATGGTGATGGCCGGATGGTTGCGGTGCCGGCCGCCATAGAGCAGCCGAATATCCCAGATCAGCTTCAGCTTGCCGGCCGCGCGCAGGATGACGATGTCGAACTGGCCGTCGGCGAGTTCGGCGTCCGGGGCGATCATCATGCCGCCGCCGAAGAACTTTCCGTTGGCGACCGCCACCAGCGCCATGCGCGCCTCGACCGGGGTGCCATCGTCGACGGTGATCCTGACGTCCTGGAAGCGGTAGCGGATGAACTCGACCACGGTGCGCCAGAAAAACAGCGCCTTGGCCGACATCCTGCCCTTGCGCTTGTCGGCATTGACCGCACGGTCCGTGGCGCCGGATAGGCCGAGGCTGGCGATATTGATGAAGTGCCGGCTGGCCAGCGCGCCATGGTCGTCGATGTAGCAGATGCGCCCTGCATCGACCTTGCGCGCCTTGGCTTCGGCGATCCGCTTCAGCACCGCATCCACCTCTTTCGGCAGCCCGAGCCCGCGCGCGAAATCGATGCCGGTGCCGCAAGGCAGCAAGGCAAGTTCGGTTGTCCGGCCGCTCTCATCGAAAGCCTGCAGCAATCCGTCGGCCACTTCGCTGGCGGTGCCGTCGCCGCCGGCCGCGATCACCAGCTCGAAGCCGCTTGCCGCGAGGTCGAGCGCCAGCCTTTCGGCGTCGCCCTCGGCCTGCGTCTCGCGCAGCTCGAATTCGCCGAAATGCTTTTTCAGCGAAGCAGCCACCTCCGGCCAATGCCGTTTCAGCCGGCCGCCGCCGGCAATCGGATTGAGCACCACCCCGACTTTCAATGCGCACCCTCCCCGCACCGAGCCGATAGGCTCGATGCTTTGCCTGCATTGAAGCCCGCGCCAGCCGGCGGAGCAAGGGGCACAGCCGATCAGGCGCCAAAAAGCGGGCGGGCTGTCTAATGCAGCTGGAGTCGAAATTCCGAGCTTTGTGGCAAACCGTCCCCGATAATCCCGTTATCCACAGGCTCACGCCCATTCCCCAAAACCCTTACCCGGCGTAAGTTTAACTCATCTCAGGCGGCTACCGATCGCCACGCCGAAAGGCAAAGCGAAAAGGCGGATTTCCTGAGGCCCGTACGGCCCGAAGCGAGAGCAGGCTTGCTTGTTCGAGGGACGGATGCCGAGACCTACGGGGCCGCGGAAAGCGTGCGAACGCCAACGGCGGACCGATGCTGCCATGAAGGACGGCGAAAACCTTCGATGGCGCGCCGAACGAAGCTCGCAAGGGTGGAGAACGGCGTGGTCTGGAACGGGCACTGCCCTCGGGCGGTGACTGGCAGGACCGTCAAAATCAAGGCCGGCATGGCGCGACGACTTTACGGAAGTTGCTGCCGCGACCGTGTCCTGATCTGACAGGGAGGCGCTGGGAGAAATCCCGGCGCCGACTGTCTTTTGGGCCAAGGGTCCGGTCGGCGAAGCGACGCGTAAGAAGCCGATACTTTGCTGGAACGCGATTTCGGCGCTGACGGCACCACTTCATCACCAGGCGCGGTCAGCAATTCACCGACATGATCCCGCGCCTGATCGACAGAGGCGTGTCCTTCGTCGAGATCGGTGGCAACGACGCGATCATCCTCACCGTGTTTCGGCGGCGGACTTCGCTCCGCCCAAAGGCTCCCGCACGCCGTTCAGCCAACCGGTTCCGATCGATCCGGCCACCCGTCGCACCGGCTGATCGTCGCCGTGCGCAAGCTGCACATCGTGCTGCCGGCGCTGTTCGAAGCAGGCGCCAGGCTGGAACACCTCTCCGACTGAAGACGCGCCCTGCACGCGGCCTGCCCGGCGGGCCGAGCTACTTCTTCGGGCCGATGCCCGGGATCAAATTGAGGCCAGCGTTTATATATTCCGGCCGTATGGCGCCGCTGATGAGCGTGAAGGTGGCGAGCATGATGCTGGCCAGCGCACCGTCATGCCATGGCCTGAGGGCCAGCGCGTTGACGGCATAGGCCCAGAATGGGAAGGCGAGCATCGACATGACGATGTTGGCTCCCGGAGCCTCCGCATTGTCGGCTGAATCGCTGACCGATTTCAGATACACCGGCGTCATCGCCAGCGCGACGATCAACATGATCCATGAAATGGTCCAGACGCTGATACCGGCCATTTCAATCTTATAGATGGCTGCCTGCACCTTACCCGGAATGTCCCCCGGATCGCCTTTGGTCTCTTCCGCCACCGCATCGGTCAACGCCTTGGCAACCGGCTGCTCAGTGGCATTGACCAGGATGGAATTGACGAAGATGAAAAATGCCACGACTTCGGCAGGCACGTACTTCGCAACCCGGTCGAGATAGCCGTCGCCGCCTTTCGATCCTTGATCTTCTTGGTTGTCATCGTCGACGCCGAGCGGAGCATCGCCTGGAATGCCCTCGAGCGTTGAATCCCTTTTTGGCACAGGCTCGGCGGACCGGACAATTCTTCCCATGACTAACCCCTCCTATATTGTTGTATCGCCCGTGAGTATCGTAGTAGAAAACTGGGCCAAGATACAGTTGTCGCGGCCATAGCCGACAAGATTTATTCGGGCTTCTTCCTGCAAATGCATCACGCCCCCGCCCCATCTGCTACCGGGTGTCTCGAAATCCACCTAAGTGAGCCGTACCCGAAAAACGCATCCCCCGGCTCATCGCGTGATCGCGGCCAAAATCCCGCCTTGTTCGCGCGCGATGGAAGGACTGGCTGCCGGGGGGCAATCCGAAGGACAAGACCGTGATCAAGACCGCCCTTGTCGCCATGACCATTGTCGGCTGCGACTGCGACGCCAAGCTTTGCGAATATATCGGCGAGACGCCGGCGAAGTGGGCGACTATCGCCGACTGCGAAGCGGCGATGAAAAGCCAGATGCTGCACCAGAAGAACTTCGACTATCCGCTGGTCTCTGGCATCTGCCGCAGCAAGGGGTCGGCGTCTTCTTCGCAACTGGCGGCGGCCGCGTCCCGCCCGGAACTGAAGCCGGCCAGCCGGAATGTCCAAACCCCGTTGCCGCCGGAACTGAGCCATCGGCCGAGCGTTCCCGTCGGCTCCCCGACGACGGCCATGGAGGCAGCAGCGGTACGGCCCGTCGCCTACGAGCAAGTGGTCGATGGCGGAACAGGCGTGCTCTACCGCACCAGGAACGGCTACGCCGTGGTCAAGACAGATCTCGGCCGCGTCGCGTCGGCAACGGTCGGCATTGCCAAGCGGTCCGCGAACTGGCTGGCAGGGCTGGTGCCGAGCGGGTTGTGAGCGGCCTGCCGTTCGGACCATACCACGCTGTCGCACTGCCGTTGAAAACTCCAGATAGATGCATGATGGTGTCAGGCATCGACACGCAGGAGCGCCATTTCATGAAGCATGCAGTTCGAACCGTGCTGTCCCTGGTGCTGGCCTTGGCGCCGATTCCGGCCGGTGCGCAGGATTCCGGCCAGGGCGGCGACAAGGTTGTAGGCGTCGCCAGGGACGATCCGGACATGGCGGCGGCCATTGCGCAGGCGCGCGCCAGCCTCGATGAATTCCTGTCCTTGTCGGATGCGCCGCCAGCCGGGACAACCAGCTACAAATTGAAAGTCGAGGTCAGGGACGGAGACGCCTCGGAGCATTTCTGGATCATCCCCTTCCACAAGACCGCGACCGGCTTTGCAGGAACATTGGCCAATGAGCCGCAAGCGGTGCACAATGTCGTGGCCGGCCAGGACCTCGAATTCAACCGGGACGATATTTCCGACTGGGGCTACACCAGAAACGGTCGCCAGGTAGGCAGCTTCACCGTCTGCGTGATGTTCAAGACGATGGCGCAAGAAGACGTCGAATATTATCGCCAGAACTACGGCTTCGCCTGCTGACGCGCGGCAGCCTGGCTAATGCATGCGCCCAAACAGGACCGCCGTTTTGGGGCAACGATATGCATGAAAACAAGACCTGAAGCGCGTCGCATGAATTCGTTTCGACGCGCGGCGCTTTAGGCCTCGCCATCCGTCGCGCCGGTCTTGCGCACCAGCGCCGCCGTCGCCAAGATCGCGCCCATATCGGCGATCATCGGCGCGATGTGCTTGGTGTAATCGAGTGGCACGGAAATGGCGGGCAGTTCGAAGAAATTCTTCGGCTGCGGCAAGAGCAGGAAGCCATCGCTGCCATTAAGTGCCACCCGCGCCGGATCATCGCGCCATGTCTCGTGCAGCCATTTCAGCGCCTGCGCCAACCGGCCGCTCACCAGCGGCTGCGCGGCGGCGACATTGTCGGTGCGAAATTCGTAGTCGCCGTCGAGCAGCGGATCGCCGCTGGACAGTTCCTGCATCTTGCCGGCGAAGATGCCGCGGAAGAAACCGACCACCGCGTTGCTGCGGCGCGTCGCGACCAATATGCCGGGGAACGGCGCGATCGTCTCGAACGCAACGATGACGCCCTTGAAGACCGTCGACGAGCCTTTGCCCGAACCTTGGCGCAACTCCGCCTCGTAGAGCTCGAACGGAAAATCCTCGTAGCGGCCTGACACGATGTCGTCGAAGCTCTGCCGGTTGAAGGCGCCGACCACGGCGCGCGGCAGCCGGTCGAAGGAATTCGGCGTCACGCTGTGCTGATAGCGCACATCCCTGATGAAGCCGAAGATGATCGGCAGCAGCGTGTCACGGAACGATTGCTGCAGCCGCGTCGCCGGCCTGATCGCCAGGAAGTACAGCAGCAGCGCCGCGAAGAAACCGCCGACATAGAGGAACACATGCGGCGTCGAGAACCATTGCTCGTTCAAGTCGGCGACCTTGTTGAACAGCCAGGCCACCAGCACGACAAAAACCAGCAGCAGCCCCAGAAACACCGGTACCCGCCAGCGCACCTGGCGGTAGGCCGAAGCCCGTCCAGCCTCATAGATCTCGATATTCTTCCTGATGCCGGCGACCACCGCTTCATCAGGCATGAACTCAGCTGCTTCCATCGCCCCCTCGCAAAGTCCGTTTATGCCTATAATAGCGGGAAAGTCGTCAGTCGCCAAAGATCGCCTTCAGCCTGGCTTCGACCTTGCCCTTCATCCGGCCAGTCAGCGCCTCGACCGGAACCAGCCGCTCATGCCCGCCTGCGCGCAACCGCATGAAGGCATGCATCCGGTACCCGGCGATCGCGCCGCGCTTGCCGAGATCTGCGCTGACATCGACGACGAAAATGCCGGCGATGCGGCCGGGCCAGGGCTGCCGCGCCAGCGCCGTGCCGAGGAAGTCGCCAAGCCCGTAAGCCACGAGCGTCTTGCCGACCCATTGCACCGGCTGCACGACATGGGCGTGGTGCCCGGCAATCAGCCCCACGCCGTGACCGGCCAGCAACCTCGCCAGCGTTTGCGTTTGCGGCTGCGGAAAATGCCGGAACTCCCAGTCCCAGTGCGGCACCGCACAGGTGAGATCGATGTTCTTGTCGGCCGCGCCTCTCGGCCATGCCGCCGGATCGCTTTGCATCGACACACGCTCATTGAAAACTGCGGCGTCGGCATTGCGCCACAGTGTGAAAGCGGCAAAGCCGATCGTCAGCGGCCCGGCCTTGACCTGCTCGACCGGCCCTTTTTTCGCGGTGCCGATGGTGCGGATGCCAAGCCGCTTCAGCGCCGCAACCGTCTCGTCGAAACCGGCGACGCCCTGGTCGAGCACATGGTTGTTGGCCAGCGACAGCACGAGCTTTTCACGCGCGATGCCTACGGCGGCAAGCGCCGCGGCAAGAAACCGCTCGCTCATCGCATGGTGCGTGCCAAGCCGCGTGCCGAGCGCCACGCTCGGCCGCTCGACGACCGGACTTTCGCAATTGCCGATCACCAGATCGGCTGAGCCCAAGAGTTTTGCGATTTCCGGATCGCACTCCGGCGCACTACGGTTGGCCACCGCCGAAATATCGCCGACAAAGGCCAGCCGCACCTTCCGCCCTGGCGGTGGATCAATGAGTGTCGTTGCCGCGATCGGCGCAAAATCCCTGACATCGCCGCCAAGCGACGGCTTCAGGAAGCGCGGCAGCCATGACAGTTTGTAGGAAAGCGGATAGTTCGACACGCGACGCCCAATCGTTTGCCCAATCGGTTAGCTTGTGTAGACGGTCTGCCCGGGGAGTGTCGACCGTCAGTCCTTGAAACACTGCCGCCGGCAGACACGGCGCCAAATGCGTGTAATGTCTGCGCAATGGCATAGTGGAGGAATGAGATGACACGTTTTGCAGGCCTGCTGGCGTCCGCCTTCCTCCTGTTGCTGCCTTTATCTTCGGCCCGCGCCGCCGCGCCCGAAGCAGCGACCGCGCTGTTCGAGGCCAAAACGGTGGCTGAGCGCAACCGTGCGCTCACAACGCTTGAGTCTGCAGCGAAAGGCGATCCGGCGTCAGCCTATGCCGCCAGCGCCGGCGAATTCTTCACCGCGCTGGAAATCCTCGCCGGCGGTCTGCACCGCCACGGGTTCGAAAGCCCGCAATCCTTCATGCTGCCGCTGATGCGGCTGCCGATTCCGGACAATCCCAATCCCGAACCGCTGACCTATGAGCAGTTCCGCGCCATTCTGGTCGCCTTCCGCGACCGGCTGGAGACATCCGCGGCCACTCTGGGCTCGGTACCCGCCGATGCCGATATCGGCATGGTCGTCGACCTCACCCATGCCGGCATCGATCTCAACGAAGACGGTGCCATCGCGCCGGATGAAAGCATGGCCGCGATCATGGCCTCGCTGTCGCGCGGCGGTATCTCGTCGGACGGCGCCGCTCCCTCGCTCACATTCCGCTTCGACCGGGCCGACGGTTTCTGGCTGCAGGGCTATGCCGAATTCCTGATGGCGCAGGCCGATTTCTGGCTGGCGCATGATTTCAGGACCATGTTCGACGGCTCGTTCCACATGCTGTTCCCGCGCGCCAAACTGCCGCTGCAGGACGTTCTGGTGCCTCCCGCCGGGGACATGGGGAGCAGCATCTTCTCATCGGAATGGCGCATCGCGGATTTCATCTCCATGGTTCACCTCGTCAACTGGCCGGTGGTCGAGCCCGAGCGACGCCAAGCGGCGCGCCGCCATCTGCTCGAAATGATCCGGCTGTCGCGCCAGGACTGGAAGGCGATCCGCGCCGAGACCGACAATGACCGCGAATGGCTGCCGGGACCGCAGCAGAAGGGCGAGAACCCGCTCACGGGACTCGAGGTCGGCGAGGAGCAGGTCGAGGCCTGGCTCGCCACTCTGACCATGGCCGAAGACCTTTTGGAAGGCCGCAAGCTGCTGCCGCATTTCCGCATCACGGCCAGCACCGGCCAAGGCATCAACATGAAGCGTTTCTTCGAAGAACCGAAGCCTTTCGACCTGGTGCTGTCGATTACCGGCCCGGCCATCGCGCCCTACCTCGAGAGCGGTGAGATCGTGACCAGCGGCGAGTTCGACCAGATCCAGCGTCAGTTCGGTGGCGGTGGGTTTTTGACCTTCGCGCTGTGGTTCAATTGAGCAGGTGGCCCGGCTTTGCGTGACACAGCTCCTGACACCCTTGTGTCAGGAGCTTCGACCCGCTTAGCGTCCGTTGCCACTGCACTCTTTCCATTTTGGCGGACTCTGCCCATATTTGGGGCATGGCCAAACTTCCCGAGAAAAAGACACCGTCTCCGGCGGGTGACAACAGCGCTTCGCCGCCCAAGCGGCGCAGCCCGTTGACCGATTTCCTCGATGCTTCGGAGCCCTTGCACAAGGGTGGCTTCGCCGAGGCGCCGCAGGCCGACTTCACCGGCACGCCGCTGAGCGGCTCGATTGCCGACTGGGCAGAGCAGATAGAGCAGGAGGCCGAGAAGGAAGGGCGTAGTTCCGGCGGCGCCAAGCCGCCGAAGGTGGCGAAGAAGATTCCGGAACGCTCAACCTCCCCCGGCCGCAGTTCGCGCGGCACCTCGATGGGCGGCGCGGCCACGGCCCGCGAGCGCACCGCCGCCGGCCTCAACCCGGTCGCCGGTCTCGACATCTCGCTGGAAGACGCCGAGACGATGGCCTCGGGCAGCGTCACCGCGACGGTCGCGGCGCTGTCGGCGCTGATCGAATCCGGCAACCCGCTGCACAAGGACGGCGTGCTGTGGACGCCGCACCGCCCTGCCCGCCCGGAAAAATCCGAAGGCGGCATCGCCATTAAGATGGTGTCGGATTTCGAGCCGGCCGGCGACCAGCCGACCGCCATCAAGGATCTTGTCGAGGGCGTCGACAACAATGATCGCACTCAGGTGCTGCTCGGCGTCACCGGCTCCGGCAAAACCTTCACCATGGCCAAGGTGATCGAGCAGACGCAGCGCCCTGCTTTGATCCTGGCGCCCAACAAAACGCTGGCCGCGCAGCTCTATTCCGAGTTCAAGAAATTCTTCCCCGACAATGCGGTCGAGTATTTCGTCTCCTACTACGACTACTACCAGCCGGAAGCCTACGTTCCGCGCACCGACACCTTCATCGAGAAGGAATCCTCGATCAACGAGCAGATCGACCGGATGCGCCATTCGGCCACGCGTTCGCTGCTCGAGCGCGACGACGTCATCATCGTCGCCTCGGTGTCCTGCATTTACGGTATCGGCTCGGTCGAGACCTACACGGCGATGACCTTCCAGATGCAGATCGGCGACCGGCTCGACCAGCGGGCTCTGCTCGCGGATCTCGTCGCCCAGCAGTACAAGCGCCAGGACATCAATTTCGTGCGCGGCTCGTTCCGCGTGCGCGGCGACACGATCGAAATCTTCCCGGCTCACCTTGAAGACCGCGCCTGGCGCATCTCGATGTTCGGCGACGAGATCGAGGCGATCACCGAATTCGATCCGCTCACAGGCCAGAAGACCGGCGAGCTGAAGAGCGTCAAGATCTACGCCAACTCGCACTATGTGACGCCGCGTCCAACGCTCAACCAGGCGATCAAGTCGATCAAGGAGGAGCTCAAGCACCGGCTGGTCGAGCTCGAGCGCGCCGGCCGCCTGCTGGAGGCACAGCGGCTCGAACAGCGCTGCCGCTTCGATCTTGAGATGCTGGAAGCCACCGGCTCCTGCGCCGGCATCGAGAACTATTCGCGCTATCTCACGGGACGCCAGCCGGGCGATCCGCCGCCGACTTTGTTCGAATATATCCCCGACAATGCGCTGGTCTTCATCGACGAAAGCCACGTCACCGTGCCGCAGATCGGCGGCATGTATCGTGGCGACTTTCGGCGCAAGGCGACACTGGCGGAGTATGGTTTTCGCCTGCCCTCCTGCATGGATAATCGCCCGTTGCGCTTCGAGGAATGGGACGCCATGCGTCCGCTCTCCGTCGCGGTTTCTGCGACACCCGGCGCCTGGGAGATGGAACAGGCCGGCGGCGTGTTCGCCGAGCAGGTCATCCGCCCGACCGGCCTGATCGATCCGCCGGTCGAAGTCCGCCCGGCGAAAAGCCAGGTCGACGATGTCGTCGGCGAAATCCGCGACACCACGGCCGCCGGCTACCGCACGCTGGTCACCGTTTTGACCAAGCGCATGGCCGAAGACCTGACCGAATATTTGCATGAGCAAGGCGTGCGCGTTCGCTACATGCACTCCGACATCGACACGCTGGAGCGCATCGAGATTCTGCGCGATCTCCGCCTCGGCGCTTTCGACGTGCTGGTCGGCATCAACCTGCTGCGCGAAGGCCTCGACATTCCTGAATGCGGTTTCGTCGCCATCCTCGACGCCGACAAGGAGGGTTTCCTGCGCTCCGAGACGTCGCTGATCCAGACCATCGGTCGCGCCGCCCGCAACGTCGACGGCAAGGTCATCCTCTATGCCGACCAGGTCACCGGCTCGATGGAGCGGGCGATGGCCGAGACCAACCGCCGCCGCGAAAAGCAGATGGAATGGAACGCGGCCAACGGCATCACCCCGGAATCGGTGAAGTCGCGCATCTCCGACATTCTGGATTCGGTCTACGAGAAGGACCATGTCCGCGCCGATATCTCGCAGTTCACCGACGGCGCCGGTGCGATGATGGGCAACAATCTCAAGGCTCATCTCGACGCCATGGAAAAGCAGATGCGCGACGCCGCCGCCAATCTCGACTTCGAAAAGGCCGCCCGCATCCGCGACGAGATCAAGCGGCTGCGCGAGATGGAACTGTCCATCTCGGAAGACCCTCTGGCCAAATACGCCGACATGGAAAGCCCGGTCTCCGGCCGCGAGAAGGGCAAGCACAACAAGGGCGTGGCCAAGCACCGTACGGCTGAGGAACAGGAGCGTTTTCGCAAGTTCGACGACGCACGCGCGGCTGAAGAGGCGGCCAGGGCTGCCCGGTCCAACCTCTTCCGCAAGCCGGCGCTCGACGAAATGGGTGCCGACGGCGCCGTGCCGGTGAAGAAACCGCTGTTTGCCAAGCCGTCGATCGACGATATGGGGCCTGGTACCGACATGCCGACACCGTCAGGCGCGGTGTCGCGCTCGTTGTTCAAGAAACAGTCGGCGCAGGAAGCGCACGGCTCCGACTTCGGCATTCCGGGCGACGCGACTAGGCCCCTGTTCAAGAAGAACTCACTGGACGAGATGACGGTTCGGCGGACCGAAAAGCCGGTCGAAGGAAAAATGCCGGCCAAGCCCCAGCCAATCTCCCCCCAGCTGGGGGAGATGTCCGGCGGGACAGGCGCGAAGGATCGCGACGCCAAGCCAATGATTCGCCAGCGCGCCGGCATCGGCTCCTACGAAGACCCAGGCGACGCCCGCCGCGAAAAGCGCCGGCCGGGCAAGACGGGACGGCCGGGGAAATAGCACCTCTTCCCTTCTCCCCTTGTGGGAGAAGGGAAGAGCGCTCCACCACCGCCGCATCCGTCGCCCACTTGCCTCCACCCCCGCCTTTGGTGTAATCGCTCCACACACTCAAAGTTTTGTCTTGAAAGGAGGGCTGCGTGTCTATCGATCACCATCGTCAGCGTGGCCCGATTTCTGCCCTGCGAGTTCGCTTGCAGGGCTGACCAGGGACATCACGGGTTTTTTCCCGCTTCGATTTTTTTGGTCTGCCCTTCGTGGTGCGCAAAGCTGAGCCTGACGGCCGGCAAGCACACCGTCAAAGTGCATCCGGAGTTGTCTCCGGCAAGACCAGAGAAATCACAATGGCCCTGATCAGCCTCAAATCCCTCGGCGTCACCATGAGTGCGCCGCTGTTTTCCAACCTCGACCTCACCATCGGCACCGGCGACCGGCTCGGCATCGTTGCCGCCAATGGCCGTGGCAAGTCGACCTTGCTGAAGTGCCTGACCGGCGCAATGGAGCCGACCTCCGGCGACATTTCCCGCACGCGCGGCCTGCGCGTCGGCCATGTCGAACAATCCGTTCCTCCTGCCCTTCTCGGCCGCAGCTTCCACCAGGTGGTGGCCGACGCCTTGCCGGCGGGGCAGGCCGACAGCGAGATGTGGCGGGTCGACGTGGCGCTGGATTCGCTCGACGTGCCCGAACCGATGCGCGAACGGCCGATGCAGGCGCTGAGCGGCGGATGGCAGCGGCTGGCGCTGATTGCCCGCGTCTGGGTCACCGACCCCGATGTGCTTTTGCTCGACGAGCCCACCAACCATCTCGACCTCGCCAAGATCAGCCAGCTGGAAAGCTGGCTGAACGCCCTGCCTCGCGAGGTGCCGGTGGTCATCGCCAGTCACGACCGCGCCTTTCTCGACGCCGTCACCAACCGCACGCTGTTCTTGCGCCCGGAGGACTCGCCGGTGTTTGCACTGCCCTATTCTAGGGCGAGGCAAGCGCTCGACGACCTGGACGCTTCGACGGCGCGCCGGTTCGAGCGCGACATGAAGGTGGCGCAGCAACTGCGCAAGCAGGCCGCCAAGCTCAACAACATCGGCATCAATTCCGGCAGCGACCTTTTGACGGTGAAGACCAAGCAACTCAGGGAACGGGCGGAGAAGCTGGAAGACGCCGCGGTATCGGCGCATCGCGAGAAATCAGCCGGCGCGATCCGGCTGGCCAACCGCGGCACCCATGCCAAGGTGCTGATTACGCTGGACGACGCCACGGTGGAAACGCCGGACGGCATGCTGCTGTTCAAGACCGGCAAGCGCCACATCTGCCAGGGCGATCGCATCGTGCTGCTCGGCCGCAACGGCGTCGGCAAGTCGCGTTTCGTCAACCTGATCCGCAATGCCATCTCCGAGCCTGACACGGTGCCGAACGTCAAAGTGACGCCGTCGACGGCGCTCGGTTACAGCGACCAGGCGCTGGCCGGCATCAGTGGCGACGACACGCCGCTGGCCATGGTCTCGCGCCGCTACGATGTCGGCGAGCAGCGCGCCCGTTCGCTGCTTGCCGGCGCCGGCGTTGTCATTGAGATGCAGGAGAAGAAGATCGGCGTGCTGTCCGGCGGCCAGAAGGCGCGGCTGATGATGCTGGCGCTGAGACTCGCCAACCCCAACTTCTACCTGCTCGACGAGCCGACCAACCATCTCGACATCGACGGCCAGGAAGCGCTGGAGGAGGAACTGCTCAAGCACCAGGCGAGCTGTGTGCTCGCCTCGCACGACCGTTCCTTCATCCGCGCCATCGGCAACCGCTTCTGGCTGATCGACAAGCGGAAGCTGACCGAAGTCGAAGACCCCGAGGATTTCTTCCGCTCAGTGGCTGAAACGGCGGGCTGAGGAACTACCACCATGGGCCGCACTGTGTTGCGGCCCATGGTTTCACATCTCCCAGAATATTTTCAGCGCTCTGTCGGATCGCCTGAACCTGCTGCGTCCTTGGGATGCCGACACGATGATGCCGGCTTCATCTGAGGAGAACGCATCATGTCCATCCTGTCATCCATAGGCCGCGTCGCCGCCCGTTACGCACAGAACCGCGCCCGCTATCGCAGCGAGCGCGAGCTTCTGGCCCTGCCGATCGAACTGCGCAAGGATATCGGCTGGCCGGAAATCCTCATCGACGCGCAAAACGGCCCGCGGATCTGCAGGGCGCCCTGACCATGCGGTCGGGAAAGATCGATGCAGGCCGCCGCGGGGCGACCGTTGCTCAGTCATGCGTATCGCCCGACAGCGGCGTCGCCTGCATCGATCGACGCTTTTCGAACGCCTCGAACCAGCGCGTCAGCCGCGCCCGCGCGCGAAAGGACGGCAGCTGGCGGAACGCCATCCAGGACAGCGTGGTGGCAAGCGCTATATGGCCGACATGGAGCGGTGTCTCGTCGTCCAGCGCGCTTTCGATCCAGTCATAGCTGGCCTCGATTTTTTCCCGGTAGCCTTCGGCAAGCGCTGCATAGCGCAACTGTTCGGGCCGCCTTTCCGTCTCCCAGCGCAGGCCTATGCCCGTCTGCGCCAGGCCTTGGGCGACCGCCTGCAACCGCAACGCCTGCCAGCGCGCTTCGCCGTCCTGCGGCAGCAATTTGCGGCCGTCATGCAGCGTATCGAGATAGGCGCAGATGACATCGGAATCGAAGAGCGGCGGCGCATCCGGCCGCAGCAGCACCGGCACCTTGCCGAGCGGGTTTTCGGCGTAGACACTGGCATTGCGCAAGGTCGGGCTGGTCTCGTGATGAATGACCTCGAGCCGGTCGGCAAGCCCGACCTCATGGGCGAAGACGAGCGCTTTGCGCGCAAAGGGCGAATGGGTCTGGTAATAGAGGATCATTGTCGTCTCAGCGGGGTAAAGGAGCAGTCCCCTTTCTAGCCTGCTGACAGCGAGCATTGCGCTCTGATTGGGCGCCGCCGACGCAAGTTCGTTTCGCCAGAAAATCGCATCAGACATGTAGGATCGCGGCCGGCTCGTTCGTCCTAGGGTTCGCAAGGCCAAACCAAATGCCCAGACCAAACCCAAAGAGGAACAAGACATGACCGACCAGACCCCCATTCAGCCGGCCGCGAAAGTTCTCGGTGGATTGACCCCCTATCTGCAACTGGACGGCGCCTTCAAGGCCGCCGAGTTCTACAAGAAGGCCTTCGGCGCCGAGCAGGTGTTCTTCTATCCGCCCGATGACCAGGGCCGCACCATGCACATCCATCTCCACATCAACGGCTCGACGCTGATGATTTCCGATTTCTACCCCGAAAACGGCATGCCTGCCGTCAAGCCGCAGGGCTATACCATGCAGCTCCATCTCGGCGCCGACGAGATCGATGACTGGTGGAAGCGCGCGGTCGATGCCGGCTGCGAAGTCGCAGTGCCGCTGCAGCTGATGTTCTGGGGCGACCAGTGGGGCAACATGCGCGATCCCTTCGGGGTCGAATGGGCGATGAACGCGCCGGCGAAGAAAGACTGACCACTGCTGACAAAGCTCCTCACCGGCTGACGCCGGTAAGGAGCTTTGTGAGATACTCCAAGGAGAACCTGATGTCCTATGTCGATGGTTTCGTGCTCGCCGTGCCGAAGGCAAATATCGATGACTACAAGAAGCTGGCCAACCTCGCAGGCCCGATATGGAAGGAACACGGAGCGCTCGCCTATGTCGAATGTATCGCCGACGACGTGCCCTATGGTGAGTTGACCTCGTTTCCGCGTGCCGTTCAGGCAAAAGACGACGAGATCGTCGTCTTTGCTTGGGCCGTCTATTCGTCCAGGCAAAGCCGCGACGCGGTAATGGCCAAGGTGATGGCCGATCCCCGTTTGACACCCGATTTGGGGCCCATGCCCTTCGATATGAAGCGCATGATCTTCGGCGGCTTCCAGCCCTTCATCGAGCTTTAGCCGCTGCTCAGTCCAGCTTGTCCAGCAGCGGCTTCAACCTGTCGCCATAGCGCTTCCAGAGATCGACCGAGCCCTGATACATCGGCTGGCGCACCTGCGCGGCCGAGGCCGTGCGCACCGGGCGGTCGGTCTCGTGGAACGACAGCGCCTTGTCGTCCCAGGACAGGCCGAGATGCCCGATCAGCGCCCGCGTCTGTCCCTCCTGGTCGGCCACGAAATCCTCGTAACGCACGTCATGGACGACGCCCGGCAGAACATCGTGCCAATGCGCCATGATGTCGGTGTAGATGTTGTGGAAATCGGCGAGCTCGCCCAGATCATAGCCGTAGCGGTGGTTGTCGCCGCGGAAATGCACCTTGTAGATCGAAAGGCAGGTCGCCGCCGCATCGCGCGCGCAATGGATGATCTTGGCTTTCGGCAGCATCATATGGATGAAGCCGATGAGCAGGAAGTTGCCGGGCATCTTGTCGGTGACATGCCTGAAGTTGGGATAGCGCTCATGCAGCATGTCGAGATAGGCTTGGCCCGCCTCCGCAAACTCCGCGTCGGATACATCGACCAGTCCCCAGGGGAAACCTCCCGGCATAGTCAGCGGAAATTGCTTGCCGACCGCGGTTTTCAACATGCTGAGCTCGCCCGCGCCATAGACTTGTGGATGGCTGGCGATGATCTGTTCGACCAGCGTGGTGCCGGAGCGCGGCATGCCGACGACGAAAATCGGCGTGTCGTCGGAGATTGCACTTGGCTTGTGCTTTTCGAAAAAGCCGGCGTTGAACACCGTCTTCATCGCCTCGAATTCGGCCCGCGTCCTGACCGGATCATAATCGATGCCCTTGCGGCGGATCGCATTGCCTTCAGCGAAATAGTCGAAGGCCCTGTTATAGTCCTTCAAATCGTCATTGGCCTTGCCGAGACCGAAGGACAGCTGCATGCGTGCCAGGCTGTCGGCCGGCGCCTTGGCATGCTGGGCCTCCATGCCGGCGAGTTCGGCGTCGCGCTCCTTCTGGCGCTTGACCTGCGTCAGCATCAGCCAGGCCTTTGCCATGCCTGGCGTGATCGCCAACGCCTGCCGAAACAGGTCTGCCGCTTCATCGAGCTTGCCTTTTTCCATCAGCCCGACGCCGAGCCCATGCAACAGGTCGGCATCCTTGGGCCGGATCGTCAGCGCCTCGCGAAAGGTCGCCAGCGCCTCATCCAGACGACCGGCTTCCTGCAACGTTTCGGCAAGCCCGATGCGGGCGCGGACATGGAAGGGATTGCGCCCGATTGTGCCGCGATAGATGTCCTCCGCAGCCTCGAACTGGCCGAGCTGTTTCAACGCCGAACCCAGATTGTCGCGTGCCGCGAGCTGGTCGGGCTTGAGATCGACCGCGCCGCGGAAGAAATCGGCGGACGCGGCAACGCGGCCGAGATCGCGCATCACCGTGCCGAGATTGTTGAGGAAATCGGGATTCTTCGGCTGCAGACGCACAGACTGCTCGATCAGCTCCAGCCCTTCGGGGCTGCGCCCGGTCTGGTGCAGCAACAGGCCCAGGAAATGCGCCGCTGCCGGGTGATTGGCCTTGCGCGCCAGCACCTGCCGGTACAGCGTCTCGGCCTCCTGCCGGCGCCCGGCCTGATGCAGCTGCAGCGCCTGCTGCACATATTGGTCGAGGCCCAGCGGCGCCTGTCCGCCAGCTCCAGCACCCGCCGCTCTTCTCTGATCTCTGTTGATGGGAAACCTGCCGTGTTTTGTCCGCTTGCCGCGATCTAGGCCATCGGCGCTGCAGGTTCAAGGGAAGAGTGGGCTCGCCAAGGGCGCGGACCTCTTCGAAACTCTAGAGGAATTCCAGGAAAATGTAGCGTTCAAATCAGCCGGTGGCTCTCGGCGAGCCGGCGCTCCCGCCGTAGCGTGCCGTCGGTGTCGGCAATCTTGCGCCGTGCCGCTTCGTCGCTTCTTATCGTCAGGCGCACTGATATTGCCTTGGGGAAGAGGACGATTGGCTCGATTGTTGCGGTCGGACGATCCGGCGTTTTCATGAATCTCATATATTTTTGCCTTTCGTAAAAAATAATCTTAGGGGCACCGGAATAATTATTCCGATGCTCTCAAAATAAGAAATTGGCTGATATTGTTCCACAATAGCAGATTTATTAGGGGTTTATACGAGAAATTTTTTATACCGGTCGAGCCGCGGCGGAAATCAGCTTGAATAACCAACAATTTCGGATTATTGATCTGAGATCGTTTTTTGGGTCAAGCTTGGCATATAGCGGCGTCGGAGATACTCGACCCGCCAAACTCATTCCAATCGCCGATGGTTGAGTTCCCGGTTGATGCCGGAAAGCATCGACGAACCAGAGCCAAGCCAATGCCGGATCGCACCACCCGTTCCATCGCCCATTTCGCGGCACCCTTCGTGCTTAGCGGGCTGGAAGGGCAACTGCCGGCCGGCGACTATGACATCGATCACGACGAAGAGCTGATCGAGGGCATGTCGCGGCTTGCCTGGCGTCGCGTCGCCACCTTCATCCATTTGCCGGCAAGGGCGGTGAAGAACCCGGCCACCAGCCAGCTTGTCGCCATCGACTACCTCGAACTCGAAACAGCGCTGAGGCGCGACCAGGAGAACGCAGCATGATCCGCTTCCAGCAGAATGCGCGTCCGCGCACCGATACGCCCTCGCACCTCTTCGCCATCGGCCAGACCGTGCGCATGAAGAGCCGCAGCGGGCTCGCCCAGCAGACCGCCGAGCTGTTTCAGATCAAGAGCAGATTGCCGGTCAAGGATGGCTCGCCGCAATATCGCATCCGCAGCGAGGAGGAGACCTATGAGCGGGTCACCACGGAAGACAACCTCGAAGTGGCGGACGCCCCGGCTGTCCCCGACAGCCCGGCCGTCTGACACCGCACCCACCCAGCACGTACGAAGGAGCAGACGGATGGCCAAGGGTCAGCAGCGCAGCAATCGCGAAACGCGCAAGCCCAAGAAAGACAAGGTGGTGGCCAAGGCCGCCTCCCCGTTCGGTTCCTCGGTCAAGCAAGCCGAGAGCAGCCTGAAGCCGAAGTCGAAGGGCTGACCAGGCAGGGCGCGCCTGGCGCACCTGCCGGCAATGGACTGACGATCTCGGACTGACGATCTCGCGCAAAACTCTGCAACGGAGGCTTGCTTGACGTTCTTCGTCGAGCCGCTCGCGCGACGTCGACGAAGCCACGCTCGACAAGGTATCGCTGGACGCGCCGAACCTGCGCGCCGCCCTGCAGGGCGCCACCGCGCTGTTCCACAGCCTCGCCATGCCGCAGATCCCCGACCGTCTGCGCATTTGCGACGAGGACGGCGCAGAGCTTTATGCCGGCCCGGCCGACGGGGCGTATTCGGCGTAGGCAACCACTCCGATCCGCGACCTTGCCTTCTCCCTTGGGGGTGAGAAGCGGTCCGCGCAGCAGACGAAAAGCCAATTGTTGGCTTTTCGAGTTTCGAACGCCCTGAGCCTGCGAAGGACCAAGGGTGGTCCGGTCCACCCGCCCGGTCCCCGCTGCTTCGCAGGGTCCCGGCATTCGCCGCCTTTTTTATCGTGCCAGTGGGACGGTGAATTCGCCTCCGGCGGACTCACCCGACAGGGGAGAAGGAAAAATCAGCAGGGGCCGTCCTCGACGACGCGGTAGTCGGCGGCACGGGCCTCGCAGGCGTTGGGAAAGGTGCGCAGCTCGCCATGGCGGCGGGCGCAGACCGGGGCGTATTCGCGCGTGCAGAATGTCGGCTCTTCGCCACCACCGCCACCACCGCCGCCGTCGCGGCAAGGGCCGTCGCGAACGATGCGGTAGCCTTCCCGTTCGGCAAGGCAGGCATTGGCGAAGGTCTGGCGGTCACCGCCGCGCCGCGCGCAGACCGGCTCGTATTGCCTGGTGCAGAATTCCGGTTCCGGCCGTGGCGGGCGCGGACGTGGTCCCGGCCCGTCATCGACGACGACGGTGCAGGCCGCAAGAAGACCCGACAGGAAGAGAATAGTAAAACCCTGGCGCGAGAAGATCGTCGCAAGAAATCTCATGAATATGCCTCCCTCGAGACCCCCGTCCCCGGCGCAAAACGCGCCTGTCGATCCTCGCCATTCCCTTGCCAAATGCAACCCCCGTTTGCGGCGCGGGAGCCATGCGATGCCCGGCCCGCGCATTGCTTTGGCCCTGGACCAAACCGCTGGACCATGCGTGGCCGGGCTCTGGCTGATGAACTCTTAAGAACCCAGGTTTATCGAAGCGCCTTCGTTGGGATGCGTCGATGGACGCGGCCCGCGGCGCTATCTTGCAACGATCACGTTTCCGTGCGATAAATTTTGTGTTCGGGCATTTGCGACCCGGAGAGCGGAACGTTTTGGACGACCTTTCCCCGATACTGTGAATCTCTGACGGCCCCATTTTCGGCGGGGGGTTTTACCATGCGCAAATGCAGGACTGCCGAAGCAACCACCGGGACTTGCCCACGATGCCAGGCGGCGGGCAAACCATAAGACTGACACGGGTGAAGGAGTTTCCCCAATGGCCCAGACCGGCACCGTTAAATTCTTCAACGCGACCAAAGGCTTCGGCTTCATCACGCCCGACGGCGGCGCCAAGGATGTGTTCGTCCACATTTCCGCGATCGAGGCCTCGGGCCTGCGTACCCTCGTCGACGGCCAGAAGGTCACCTTCGACGTTGAACCCGACCGCATGGGCAAGGGTCCGAAGGCGGTCAACCTCCGCGCGGCCTGAACCGGCGGTGCCCGCGCGCCCGTCAGGGCGCTCGAAAAAGCACCTAAAGCGTGTTTGAACCGGCTTTGTCAGCCGTCCAGAGTTTCGAAGGCGCGACGTTTCCCGTTGCGCCTTTTTCATGACCGCCGTCGCCGGAGGCAAAGGACGCTTTATCGGTCAATGCCGTGGCTGATCGCCGGAGCAATCGTCTGGCGCGAATTGCCTTCGGTGCCACGATCTATTTGACCAGCCTTCAGCGTTGCCGCCGTCGCCAAAACTTTCTCTTGCCGATAGCGCTAAAATAAAGGACAAATTTCCCTTCGGGCATTTGCCGGCCCGAAACTGGACTTTATGGGATCAAAGGGAGCTTCCCATGCCGCAGACCGGCACCGTCAAATTCTTCAATCATGCCAAAGGCTTCGGCTTCATTACGCCCGACGACGGGCAGAAGGATGTCTTCGTTCATATTTCGGCCGTGCAGGCTTCGGGTCTTTCCGGTCTGGAGGATGGACAGAAAGTGACATTCGACACCGAGCCGGACAAGCGCGGCAAGGGTCCGAAGGCCGTCAACCTGTCGGTCGGCTAAGCTGGCTCAAGACAGTCCGGACGGAGATTGACGAGGCGGAGCGCCTTGCGTACGCGCTTGGTTTTGCCGCAAGAACTGGATCGTATCAGCCAATTCCGTTCAGCCCCCGTTCAGCCACGGTCTTCTATTAATCGTCCCCTAGGCTGGACCGCATCCCCGAAAACTATCCGGGCCGGCACGAAGGAGACCAAAATGAATCGCATTTTCAAGACCGCCATCCTGGGCGCCGCTCTCGCCGCGACCACCCTCGCCACCTTGCCTGCCGCCAATGCCAAGGACTGGAACCGCTGGCATCATGGCCATGGTCGTCATCATAATGGCGACGCGCTTGCGGCCGGTGTCGTCGGCCTTGCGGCCGGCGCTCTGATCGCCGGTGCGCTGAGCAACCCGCAGCCGCGCTACAGCAGCTATGATGACGATTACGACTACCGCGAAGTGCGGCCGGCGCCGGTGCGCCGTTACTATGCCGAACCGCGGGTCGTCTATGCCGACCGCTATGCCGAGCCGTGGACCCGCGACTGGTACGAATACTGCTCGGACCGCTACCGGAGCTTCAATGCCCGCAGCGGCACGTTCACCGGCAATGACGGTGAGCAGCATTTCTGCGTCGCGAATTGAGCTTCCCTGTCCCACAAAAAGCGCTGACCGCAAGGCCAGCGCTTTTTTTTTGGCAGAAAGACATCGCTAAGTCAGGAAGGGATTGGTCCGCCTCTCCTCGCCAAAGCGGCCACCCGGGCCGTGGCCGCAGATGAAGCCGATCTCGTCACCGAGCGGCAAAAGCTTGTCCTTGATCGAGGCGATCAGCGCCGCATGGTCGCCGCCCGGCAGGTCGGTGCGCCCGACCGAGCCGCGAAACAGCACGTCGCCGACATGAGCGAACTTCGCCGCGCGATTGTAGTATACGACATGGCCGGGCGCATGGCCGGGGCAGTGCAGCACCTCGAACATATGTGAGCCGAACGAAACCGTCTCGCCCTCTGCGAGAAACCGGTCGGGCACGCAGTTGCGCGCCCCGGCAATGCCGTAGCGCTGGCCCTGGTTCTCGAGATTGTCGAGCAATAGCTTGTCGGCTTCGTGCGGGCCGATGATCTCGATGCCGAGTGCTTCCTTCAGCTCCATGGCGCCGCCGGCGTGATCGATGTGGCCATGGGTGATCCAGATCGCAGCGGCGGTGATCGCATTGTCCTTCAGCACCGCCAGCACCTTGTCGATGTCGCCGCCCGGATCGACGACGACGCCATGCTTGTCATCCATGTCGAACAGGATGGTGCAGTTCTGCTGGAAAGGCGTGACCGGCACGATGCCGGCATTGAGCTGACCCATGATTGTCCTTTCGCTGTTCCAGCGTGATGTAGAGGCGCGGGCGAAGGCCGTCCACTGCTGAAAGGCAAACAGTCCGTCCCAAAACAGAAATGGGCGGCCCAACGGCCGCCCATTTGACGAAGCCTGAGTCTCGAGCAATTCCAGGAAAAGTGTAAAGCGGTTTTCCGTCCGGAATTGGGTAAAACAACAAACTAGATCATTCGCCGTGAAACGGTGAATGATCTAGAGGCTTACTTCTTCATCGCGCCCATGACCGCACCGATGATGCCGGTCAGGATGGCGCCGCCGCCGGCGCCGCCGAGCAGGTTTTTGAGGTTCAGCGTATCGCCCAATCCGCCCGCTGCCGTTGCAGCCGCTGCCGGGTCGGCCGTGCCGCCGAGCAGGCTGCCGAGGATCGCCGCCCCGCCGACGCCGCCAACCGCGCCGCCGAGGATTTTGGTCAACTGGCCCATCGCCGCATTCTTCAGCGCAACGCCGACCGCCTGACCACCGACAACACCTGCAATTACCTGTACAACGAGCGCAATGAGCGTATTCGTATCCATGTACCTAGTCCCTCCATAGCTGCCAGCCTCCCGGGCCGACACCATCATGAGACGCTGAATTGTACGAAAGTCAAATGCACAGATGCTGAAATAAAGGGGCCGGCCTCAAAACCGCCCCTGCTTGCGAAAAAAGCTGTGACTTTCGTTATTCTGCGGCTATCGCATGCTTAGGTTGCACCGCAGCAGAATAGTCGTTCATCAAAGTCTTGGCGATCTCGCCGACCTCGAATCGGTACGGACCGATCTCGGAGACCGGCGTCACTTCCGCTGCCGTTCCGGTGAGGAAGCACTGTTCGAAGCCTTCGAGTTCCTCAGGCATGATGGCGCGCTCGACGACTTCAAGGCCGCGGTCCTTGGCGAGGCCGATGACGGTGCGGCGGGTGATGCCGTCGAGGAAGCAATCGGGCTTCGGCGTGTGGATCTTGCCATCCTTGACGAAGAAGATGTTGGCGCCCGTTGCTTCGGCGACCTGGCCGCGCCAGTCGAGCATCATGGCATCGGCATAGCCCTTGGCCTCGGCGGCATGCTTGGACATGGTGCAGATCATGTAGAGGCCGGCGGCCTTCGACTTCGACGGCGCGGTGCGCGGATCGGGCCGGCGCCATTCCGCCAGATCGAGACGGATGCCCTTGAGCTTCTGCGCCGGGTCGAAATAGCTCGGCCATTGCCAGATGGCGATGGCGCAGTTGATGCGGCTGTTCTGCGCCGACACGCCCATCTGTTCGCTGCCGCGCCAGGCGATCGGCCTGACATAGGCGTCCTGGAACCCCTGCTTCTTCAGAAGGGTGGTCGAGGCGTCATTGAGCTCGGCCACGGAATAGGGAATATTGAAGCCGAGCAGGCGCGCCGATTCATGCAGGCGCTCGGTGTGCTCGTTGAGCTTGAAGATGGCGCCGCCATAGGCGCGCTCGCCCTCGAAGACGGCGCTGGCATAGTGCAGGCCGTGGGTCAGCACGTGGATCTTGGCGTCGGCCCATTTGACGAACTCGCCGTTGATCCAGATGAAGCCGTCCAGTTGGTCGAAGGGAACGGATGCCATGGAAACCTCCCGCGGGCGGCGACCCGCATATCATTGGTGTTGTTCTTGTTGCGCGACAGCCGCGTCGGGCGGCCCTTGAAGCGTAAGCGGAGAATCGAACTCTGGCAAACTCAGGAAGTTCCGGAAAAACCGCACTCCCTTGCCTTTTCGTTCGCATTCAGCCGAAAAGCTTGTCAAAAATTACCATTGCGGGGAAATTACGTCAATAGTACTGACATAATTTCCCTCTATGGACGGAGAAATGATGACGGATCGAAGCCCAGCTGCCGGAAAACCGATCAAGACGCCGATCACCGACGAAGACGGCATCGACTTTGCCATCATCGAACTGTTCTTCTTTGCCTATCGCGATTTCACTTCCGATCCCGACCAGATCCTGGCCGATTACGGCTTTGGCCGCGCCCATCACCGGGTGCTGCATTTCGTCAACCGCCGGCCGGGACTGACGGTCGCTGAACTGCTCGACGTGCTCAAGATCACCAAGCAGAGCCTGGCGCGGGTGCTCAAGCAGCTGATCGACACCGACCATATCGTGCAATTGCAGGGTCCGCGCGACCGCCGCCAGCGGGAGCTCTATCCGACAGCCAAGGGGCGCGCCCTGGCGCTGGCCCTGGCGCGGCCACAGTCACGCCGCATCCGTGCTGCATTGGAAGATTCCGGAGCCAGCGAGCGTCCCTTGATCGAACGATTCCTGGAAGCCATGGTCAATCCGGAACTAAGGGCGCAGATCGACATTGTGCCTGCAAACATGTCAGGGAAAAGCCATGGAGACCATTGAGAGGGTGGACCAGCCGACGGCGCCGGACGATGACGCGCCGCATCTGCTTGTGGTCGACGACGACACCCGCATTCGCAATTTGCTCAAGCAGTATCTGACCGAAAATGGTTTTCGCGTCACAGTCGCCGGAAATGCCGGCGAGGCCAGGCGAAAGCTTGCAGGACTCGACTTCGACCTCCTTGTCCTCGACGTCATGATGCCCGGAGAGACCGGCGTCGACCTCACCAAGGCGCTGCGGGCGGAGAAGAACGTACCGATCCTGATGCTCACCGCGCTATCGGAAACCGACAGCCGCATCACTGGGCTCGAGGCCGGCGCCGACGACTATCTGCCCAAGCCCTTCGACCCGCGCGAACTGATCCTGCGCATCAATAACATTCTGCGCCGCGGCGGCCCGGCGACGACGCCCAAGGTCGAGCAGCTGGTCTTCGGCCCCTACACCTTCCAGATCGCCAGGCGCGAGCTGAAGCGGGGCGGCGAGGCGCTGAAGCTGACCGACCGCGAGCAGGAGATCTTGGCGATCTTTGCCGCGCGGGCCGGCGAAACGATCCCGCGTCACGAGCTTGTCGGCGACGATTCGGAAGTCGGCGAGCGCACCATCGACGTCCAGATCAACCGCCTGCGCCGCAAGATCGAGCGCGATCCGTCCAATCCGGTCTGGCTGCAGACGGTGCGCGGTATTGGGTATCGGCTCAGCGTGGAATAGAATGCCGCTGACGGCCGCCCTTGGCCATAGATGTGTGGCCATCGACCAGCGGCCATTGACCCAGCGGAAGGATAAATGGCGACCACGCAACTGGAACGGCCGGAACAAGGCGGCTTTGGCGCGCGCGTATCACGCGCGCTGAAAGCAATGCCGCGTGCCTGGAAGCGGTTCTGGCGGCTGGTTGCGTTCTATATGCCCAAGCGGCTTTATGCCCGCTCGCTGATCATCGTCATCGCGCCGATGATCCTTCTGCAGTCGGTCGTCGCCTTCGACTTCATGGAACGCCACTGGGCAACCGTGACGCAGCGCCTGTCGCAGGCCACCGTGCGCGACATCGCCGCGATCATCGACATGATCGAGACCTATCCGCATGATGGCGACTACGCCAACATCATCCGCATCGCCCAAGACCGCATGCAGTTGAAGGTCGACCTCTTGCCGCCCGACCCGTTGCCGGCGCCTGGACCCAAGCCCTTCTTCTCGATCCTTGACGACGTCCTTTCCACCGAGATCACCCGCCAGATCAACCGCCCGTTCTGGATCGACACGGTCGGCAATTCCAACATCGTCGAGGTCCGCATCCAGCTCGAGGGCAAGGTGCTGCGCGTCTTCGTGCGCCGCAGCCAGGCCTATGCCTCCAACACCCACATCTTCCTGATCTGGATGGTCGGGACGTCACTGGTGCTGCTGACGATTGCCATCCCCTTCCTTCGCAACCAGATCCGGCCGATCCTGTCTCTGGCCGAGGCCGCCGAAAGCTTCGGCAAGGGCCGGCCGATGCCGCGCGATTTCCGCCCACGCGGCGCCGAGGAGGTTCGACGGGCCGGCTTTGCCTTCATCCAGATGCGCGAGCGCATCGAACGCCAGCTGGAACAGCGCACCGCCATGCTGACCGGCGTCAGCCACGATCTCAGAACCATCCTCACCCGCTTCAAGCTGCAGCTGGCGCTGGCTGGCGGCAAGCCCGAGACCAAGGCCGCGCTCAACCAGGACATCGACGACATGCAGTCGATGCTGGAAGGCTATATCGCCTTTGCCCGCGGCGAAGCGTCGGAAGATGCCGGCCATTTCGATCTCGAGGCCTATTTCCAAAAGCTCGGCGAGGAGGCGTCGCTGCACAAGCGCAAGCTATCGACCGTGCTTGCCGGTGATCCGGACGTGCATGTGCGCCCGCACGCTTTCGCCCGGCTGTTGTCCAATGTCGCCGGCAATGCCTTGCGCTATGCCAAGACGGTGGAGATCAGCGCCGATCACGGCCGCGGCTCACTCGTCGTCACCATCGACGATGACGGTCCGGGCATCCCGCCGGAAAAGCGCGAGGACGTGTTCAAACCGTTCGTGCGGCTCGACGAGGCGCGCAACCTCGACGCCAGCGGCACCGGCCTTGGTCTCTCTATCGCCCGCGATATTGCCCGCAGCCATGGCGGCGACATCATGCTGGAAGACAGCCCGCTCGGCGGCCTGCGGGCGGTGATCAAGGTGCCCGCCTGACCAAAGCATGATCTGGAAGGCGGGCTCGGCCAAAAACCACCTTCATCCGCCCGTCATGAAACCATGGTCAAGAGCGCGCATGAAGCGCGCGACCTCAGTTGATTCGGCTCAGCCGCCTTACTTCGACCTCGTGCATGCCCGGGTGCGGTGGAGCGAAGCGAGGGCAGCCGGCCCGTACCGCTATCGCATCAAGGCAACCGTCGACCCGAGCAAAGGACCGCCATGCGCATCCTGATGGTCACCGACGCCTGGCGGCCGCAAGTCAACGGCGTCGTCCACACGCTGGAGCGGCTCACCGAAACGCTGAAAACCTTCGACGTTGCGGTCGACTTCCTGACCCCGAATATCTTTCGCACCTTGCCGTTGCCGACCTACCCCGACATCAGGCTGGCGCTGACCACGCCCGGTCATGTCGCGCGGCTGATCGAGGCTCGCAAGGCCGACCATATCCATATCGTCACCGAAGGCCCGCTCGGCATCATGGCGCGGCGCTATTGCCGCAATGCTGGCCGTCCCTTTACCACCAGCTATCACACCCGCTTTCCCGAATATCTCAGCGCCCGCCTGCCGGTGCCGGAGAGCTGGGCCTATCGCTGGCTGCGTGATTTCCACAATTCGGGACAAGGCACGCTGGTCGCCACCCAGTCGCTGGCGGAGGACCTTGCGTCGCGAGGCTTCACCAAGCTCAGGCCGTGGACGCGGGGCGTCGACACCGATCACTTCCGCCCGGACAAGAAGAAGGACCTCGGCTTTCCCGGCCCGGTATTCCTGTGCGTCGGCCGCGTCGCCATCGAGAAGAACCTGAGCGCCTTCCTCGATCTCGACCTGCCCGGCAGCAAGGTGATCGTCGGCGAAGGACCGGAACTGGCTAGGCTCAGGGCGAAGTACCCGCAGGCGCACTTCCTCGGCCATCGCCCGAACGATGAGCTGGCCGAGATCTACGCCTCGGCTGATGTTTTCGTTTTCCCCAGCCGCACCGACACGTTCGGCAACGTCATCATCGAGGCGCTGGCCAGCGGCACGCCGGTGGCCGCCTATCCGGTCACCGGACCGATCGACATTGTCGGCGACGGCATCGGCGGCGCGGTGTCGACCGATCTGCGCGAGGCCTCGCTCGCCGCGCTCAATGTCGACCGCGCCGAGGCGCGCGAACGCGCCATGCGCTACAGCTGGAAAGCCTGCGCCGAAATGTTCATGGACACGGTCGAAGAGGCGCTGAGCACAAGGCGCAAGCTGGCCGCCTGACGCAATCTTCCTAAAACAACCTGCCGCCGTCCGGCACCTTGCGCTCGATGGCGCCAAGGACCACGGCGCCTTCCTCATCAGGGAAGCCGAGCGTGAGCACTTCCGACATGAACGGACCGATCTGGCGCGGCGGGAAATTCACCACCGCAAACACCTGCCGTCCCACCAGCGTTTCCGGCGCATAGTATTTCGTGATCTGTGCCGAGGATTTCTTCACGCCGATCTCAGGGCCGAAATCGATCTTCAGCTTGAAGGCGGGTTTGCGCGCCTCGGGGAAAGGCTCGGCCTCGACGATCGTGCCGGCACGGATGTCGACACGATCAAAATCGGCAAAGCTGATCTCGGGCTTGCGCGCGCTGCTCGAACTCATGGAAGCTCAAGCGTTGCCATAGGTCTCGAACAGGACGCCGGCCAGCGCATCCTTGGCCGAGGTTCCCGACCAGACAACGAACTGGAAGGCCTGGAAATAGCACTCGCAGGCTTCAAGCGCCGACGACAAAAGCACCTCGACCTGCTGGCTCGACGGTTCGACCCCGCCGGCGAGCAGCAGCGACTGGCGAAACATGATCGCGCCCTCCTGCTCCCAGAGATCGAAATGGCCAAACAGCATCTGCTCGTTGATCAGCGACAAAAGCCGCATCACTTCCAGCGCGCGGGCTTCCGGCACCTTGATGTCGAAAGCACAGGCCAGATGCAGCGCCTCGAAATCCTCCATCCATGAGAAGGAGACGTGATAGTCGGTCCAGCTGCCGGCAACCGAGATCGAGATTTCGTCATCGCCGGCCCGTTCGAAGGACCAGTCATTGTTATAGGCGACCTGCTCGATGACATCCACCGGATGGATTTCGCGGGAGAATTCGAGTTCGAGAAGTTCCATGGAATGCTTCCTGTGTTCAGGGGAGCGCCACACGCTCCGCGGGGCACACACGACGAACAATCTTGTCTTGAACTCGGACGGCCAGGACTTCACGACACAAAGACCCCGGACCGGACCCCACCGCCCGGCCGCATGACCCTGCTCCGAATCATGCAACAAATTCAGTCTATTGATCGGGAGTCGCGTGAACAGCCTAATTTTTCGCACTGCGTCATCAGCATGTGGAAAGGCGCTGTCACAAAGATTCATGCATCGCCGGTAAACGATTCACGGCAAAGCATTTTTTCGGATTGTGCTTTGTGGAAAAGTTCAAATTTTATTTTTTTGCTTTGGGCTTTGCCGCAGCCACAGGTGCGGCCTGTCCGGTCAATTCGGCCAGCCTGGCCTCGAGCGCATCGATGCGGGCGGCCAGCCTGGTGTTTTCTTCGCGGGCCTTGGCAGCCATGTCGCGGGCAGCCTCGAACTCCTCGCGCTGCACCACATCCATGGTGTTGAGGATGCGCTCGGCCTGCCCCTTGAAGGCAGTCTCCACCTCGCGGCGCACGCCTTGTGCGGCACCCGCGGCATCGGTCATCAGCTTGGCGAATTCATCGAGAATGCGGTTCGGTCCGGTCGACATGGCAAATCCTCGCTTGCTGGAATTGACGTAGTGGCACTGCCTGCGGAATGCAAGAACGTTGAAGCTGGTGCGGCTTCATGTCGGACGCGATTTGGCTCACGGTCCGGCCGACAGATTGCTATTATCGCAAATGGATTCTTGGAACGACGGTTGCCGTGACGGACAGTGCGGACTTGGAGAAGCGCTTTGCAGCACTCGATGCAGCACTCGCAAAGGGCATTTCGGATGCCAGTGCGGGCCGGGTCTAGCCTGGCGACGAGGTGCTGGACAGGCTTGAAGCCAAATACAGGGCAATGGCAGAGAGAACCAAGTGAAGTTACTGGTCTTCACAGACCAGCGGCCTAGTTTTCCTCACGACTTGCTCCAGGCAAGAGTCACTCTCATTCAGGATCAACCAATGGCAACGCCCCCGCGCCGACCGACCAATCCGATGGAAGCCGCTGAAGCGGCCTTCAAGCCGGTCAAGAAACCCGCGCCTCCCATTCGCGAACCCTCCGCCGCACCAAACGTTCGCGAGCTTGTCTCGATCAGGATCGATCGCGCCGTGCTCGACCATTTCCAGGAAGATGGCCCCGGCTGGCAAGACAGGATCAACGATGCGCTCAGGCAATTGGTCGCCGGCAAGCCGCAGGGTTGAGCCCATTATCTCTGACGATCAGGCTGTCGTCACCTTGCCTTGACCCCGCCAAAACCCTGCCGCATGGTCCGCGCCCTAACGCGAGCCCTCCCAGGAGATCCTGTTGAACGACTATTTCCCGCTGCCGATGGCGTCGCTGTCCTTCCCCAACATCGACCCGATCCTGGTTCAGATCGGCCCGCTGGCTGTGCACTGGTACGGCATCGGCTATATCGTCGGCATCCTGTTCGCCTGGTGGTACGCCAAGCGGCTCGTCACCAACACAAGGCTGTGGCCTGATGGCGTCTTGCCGATGAAGCCGATCGACCTCGACGATTTCATCGTCTGGGCCGCCGTCGGCGTCGTGCTCGGCGGACGCACCGGCTATGTGCTTTTCTACGATTTAAAGCGCTATATCGACCACCCGCTCGACATCTTCGCCGTCTGGCAGGGCGGCATGTCGTTCCATGGCGGCCTGCTTGGCGTCATCCTCGCCATGACGCTGTTTTCCCTCAAGCGCGGCATCCGCACCTGGACGCTGTTCGACGTGGTGGCAGCCGGCGTGCCGGTCGGGCTCGGCCTCGTCCGCATCGCGAACTTCGTCAATGCCGAACTCTGGGGTCGCGTGACCGACGTGTCGTGGGGCGTCGTCTTCTGCAACGAGCGTCTCCAGCAGACCGTGGCGGGTTGTGTCGCGGGCCTGGAGCCTCGCCATCCGAGCCAGCTCTACGAAGCGCTGCTCGAGGGCGCGGTGCTGTTCCTGGTCCTGCGCTTCCTCACCCATTCGCGGCTGAAGCTGAAGACGCCGCGCTTTGTCGGCGGCGCCTTCATTTGCGGCTACGGCCTGTCACGCATTTTCGTCGAGTTCTTCCGCGAGCCCGACCAGCAGCTCGGCTACCTCCTCGGCGGCTGGCTCACCATGGGCATGGTGCTGTCGCTGCCGATGGTGCTGGCCGGCATCTGGGCGATGGCCACAGCCAAACCGGCGCCGCAACCACAGCCGGCATGACACGGCTGAAGACCCGCATCGTCGACCTGATCGGCGCGCTCGGGCCCCTCCCCGTCAACGAGTACATGGCGCTCTGCCTTTTCGATCCCAGCGACGGCTACTACACCACGCGCGAGCCGTTCGGCGCCGCCGGCGACTTCGTCACCGCACCCGAGATCAGCCAGATGTTCGGCGAACTCGTCGCCGTCTGGCTCTATCAGGCCTGGCTGGCGATCGGCCGACCGCTGCCGGTCACCATCGCGGAGATCGGGCCTGGCCGCGGCACGCTGATGAAGGACATGCTTCGCACCCTGACGCGGCTCGATCCGGCTATCGCCGCCGGAGCGTCCTTCGCTCTGGTCGAGACCAGCCCGCGGCTAACCGAAATCCAGAAGCAGACGCTTGCCGAAAGTTCGGTTGAGCTCGGCTGGCACGAAACCATCGCCACGCTACCGCAGGCGCCATTGCTGATCGTCGGCAACGAATTGTTCGATGCCGTGCCGATCCGCCAGTTCATCCGCGCCGGCGCCGGCTGGCGCGAACGGGTGATCGGCCTCGATGTCTCAGACGAGTTGAGCTTCTTCGCCGGCGCCGGCTCGGTCGAGGCGACGCTGCTGCCGGAAGACGCCGCCGAGGCGCCACAAGGCTCTATTTTCGAAATAGCACCGGCCCGCGCGGCACTGATGGCGACCATTGCCGAACGCATAGCCGACCACGGCGGCGCCGGGCTGTTCCCCGATTACGGCCATCTCCAGCCCGGTTTCGGCGACACATTGCAGGCCGTGCGCAGGCACGCCCCCGAAGATGTGCTGGCCAATCCCGGCGAAGCCGATCTCACCGCCCATGTCGACTTCGCTGCACTGGCCGCCGTCGTGCGGGCGCATGGCCTCGATGTGGAATTGGCGACGCAGGGCGACTTTCTGCTTGGCATGGGATTGCTTGAGCGAGCTGGCCAGTTGGGCAGCCAGGCAAGCCAAGAGGCACGACAAACCATTGCCGATGCCGTCGAGCGCCTGGCCGGACCCGACGGCATGGGCACGCTGTTCAAAATCCTGAGAATCCTGCCGCATCAGCCAGTCTGACCCTCAGAGATCGTTACAAGCCGTCCCGCGACGCCGCCTATGGTCGCATGCCTGCTTTTGGCCAATGCAAAGTCGACGCGGCAGCACTGTCGCAATCACTCGGCCGAACTTCGCCTTGACGAAAACGCCGGCGCGGACAACAAACCCATCCATGCTGAATCAGACCAAACCGGATCCTGTTCGCTCGCCGCTGCTGGAAGCGGCCAAGCCGCGAGGTATCCGCCATGGCTATTTCACCCGTATCGGCGGCGTCTCCGGCGGCATCTATCAGGGACTTAACATCGGCACCGGGTCGGATGACGATCAGATGCTGGTCGCCGAGAACCGCCGCCGCGTCGCTGCCTGGATGGGTGTGCCGGCCAGCCATCTCCTGACCGCGCATCAGGTCCACTCGCCCGATGTCGTTATTGCCAGGGAACCCTTTCCCGGCCCGCGGCCCAAGGCCGACGCCATCGTCACCGACCGGCCGGGCATCGCCATCGGGGCCTCGACGGCCGATTGCGGCCCGGTGCTGTTCGCCGATGCGCAAGCGCGCATCATTGGCGCTGCACACGCCGGCTGGAAGGGCGCTTTCACCGGTGTGCTTGAAAACACCATTGCCGCGATGGAAAGCCTCGGCGCCCGCCGTGAGCGCATCATTGCGGTTCTCGGTCCTTCGATCGGCCCCGACAATTACGAGGTCGGGCCGGAATTCGTCGCCCGTTTCGTCGAAGCCGATGCCGAAAACATCGGCTATTTCGCGCCTTCGGCCAATCCGGCGCATGCAATGTTCGATCTCAACCTCTATACGGTCGACCGGCTGAAGAAGGCTGGCGTGACCGCGCAGGGGCTTGGCCGCTGCACCTATGCCGAGGAGGATCTCTTCTTTTCCTACCGGCGCGCGACGCATCGCAAGGAACCGGACTACGGTCGGCAGGTTTCGGCAATTGTTTTGGAGAACGGATAATGGCGCTGCATTTCGAACGGTCGGAATTTGACGCCCGGCGTGACCGGTTGATGATCGAGATGACGGAAAAGAAGCTCGATGCCGTACTGCTTTTCGCCCAGGAGAGCATGTACTGGCTAACCGGCTACGACACGTTCGGCTTCTGTTTCTTCCAGTGCCTGGTTGTGAAGGCTGACGGCTCGATGGTGCTGCTCACCCGCTCGGCCGATTTGCGCCAGGCGCGCCACACATCGATCATCGACAACATCGTGCTGTGGACCGACCGCGACGGCGCCAACCCGGCGGTCGACCTGCGCAACCTGCTCAACGACCTCAATCTCCTCGGCGCCCGCATCGGCGTCGAATACGACACCCATGGCCTGACCGCCTTCAATGGCCGCCGCGTCGACGAGCAGCTGCAGACCTTCGGCCAGATCGCCGACGCCTCCGGTATTGTCGGCCGTCTGCGCCTGTTCAAGAGCCCGGCTGAAATCGCCAAGGCCGAAAAGGCCGCCAACCTTTCCGACGACGCGCTCGACGCAGCCCTGCCGCTGATCAAGCAGGGCGGCGACGAAGCGCTGGTCCTTGCCGCCATGCAGGGCGCGGTGTTTGCCGGCGGCGGCGACTATCCGGCCAATGAATTCATCATCGGCTCGGGCATCGACGCGCTGCTCTGCCGCTACAAGGCCGGGCGCCGCAAGCTGACCAAGAACGATCAGCTGACGCTCGAATGGGCCGGCGTGTTCCATCACTATCACGCGCCGATGATGCGCACCGTGCTGACCGGCAAGGCGTCGAAGCGCCATCAGGAGCTGTTCGACGCCGCCCGCGCGGCTCTTCTGGCGGTCGAGAAGGCGATGACGCCCGGCAACACCTTCGGCGACGTCTTCGACGCGCATGCCCGCACGCTGGAGGCGCACAGCCTGACCAAGCATCGGTTGAACGCCTGCGGCTATTCCGTCGGCGCCCGCTTCACCCCGTCCTGGATGGATATGCCGATGTTCTACCAGGGCAATCCCGAGCCGATCGCGCCCAACATGACATTGTTCGCGCACATGATCATCATGGACTCCGAAACCGAGACGGCGATGACGCTTGGCCGCACCTACCTGACCACCGAATCCCAGCCGAAGCCGCTTTCGCGCCATGATCTCGACTTGATCGTACAGTGAATCCATAATGGTTGGTCCACGCGGGGGCGTTCGCGACTAAGGAGTTTTCGGGCAGATGAGACGATCGCATGTGACGACCGTGTCATTGCTCGCAGCGCTTGTGCTGGCCGCTTGCACCAATGCCAAGGACGTCCTTGAGCCGTCCGCCATCACGCCGCCGGCAGCCTCGGCCCAACCGGCTCAGCCCTTGGCTGCCCCGGGCATCGCGCCCGCCGCCACACCAGCGCCGGCCGTCGGCGCCACGACACCCGCCAACCCCGCGCAGAGCGCCGCCGCTTTGTCGAAGACCCGGCTGCAGATCGCGCCGATCGTCGGCGCCTCCGTGGAAGCGGCAACGCCGCTGACGGCCGAACTGCAGACACGCGCCAAGCAGCGCGGCATCACCCTTGCCGGCAGCGCCGACCAGGCCGCCACCCATGTGCTGAAGGGCTACTTCTCGACCATGACGGAAGGCAAGGATACCACCGTTATCTATGTCTGGGACGTCTATGACCCCGCTGGCAACCGGCTACACCGCATCAATGGCCAGCAGAAGGCGCCCTCGGTCAATGCCGCCGAAGGCTGGCCCGCGGTTGCACCCGCTACCATGCAGGCGATCGCCGACCAGACGATCGACCAGTTCGCGGCCTGGCTCGGCGGCAGCGCCGGCTGATCCGCCTGTTACCGGCTTCCGTTCACTGTTGACGTTTTTGAGATTAGCCGGCGGATTCCCGTCAACGAGGCTTGCAATACCGGCACGGCTCGCTACAAGCCCGATTAAGAGGACCTCCCCATCCTTCGCCAGGAACGGTGCATGAAGCTTTTCGCGGGCAATTCCAACCGGGTGCTGGCCGAAGCGGTCGCCCGCTATCTCAATGTCCCGCTGGGCAAGGCCAGCGTCAGACGCTTCGCCGATCAGGAAATCTTCGTCGAAATCCAGGAAAACGTGCGCGGCGAGGATGTCTTCATCCTGCAGTCGACCTCGTTCCCGACCAACGATCATCTGATGGAACTGCTCATCATGATCGATGCCTTCATGCGCTCCTCGGCCAAGCGCATCACCGCGGTCATCCCCTATTTCGGTTACGCCAGGCAGGATCGCCGGGCCTCGGGCCGCACACCGATCTCGGCCAAGCTGGTCGCCAACATGATCACCCGCGCTGGCGTCGACCGCGTTTTGACGCTCGACCTCCATGCCGGCCAGATCCAGGGTTTTTTCGACATTCCGACCGACAATCTGTTCTCGGTGCCGGTGATGGCCCGCGACGTGAAGGCAAAATACAAACAGCTTGCCAATGTCGTCGTCGTCTCGCCCGATATTGGCGGCGTGGTGCGCGCCCGCGCGCTCGCCAAACGCTTCGACGCACAACTGGCCATCGTCGACAAGCGCCGCGAACGTCCCGGTGAATCCGAAGTGATGAACATCATCGGCGCGGTCGCCGGCAAGGATTGCCTGCTGATCGACGACATCGTCGATTCCGGCGGCACGCTGTGCAACGCCGCCGATGCGCTGCTCGCCAACGGCGCTACCAGCGTCACCGCCTATATCACCCACGGCGTGCTGTCGGGCGGTGCGGTCGCCCGGATCAGCGGCTCGAAGCTGCAGGAACTGGTGATCACCGATTCCATCCAGCCGACGCAAGGCGTGCTCGACGCCCCGAATATCCGCGTCATCTCCATCGCCGACCTGATGGGCGAGGCGATTTCGCGCACAGCGACCGAAGAGTCCGTGTCGAGCCTGTTCGATTAATCCATGTTGCCCAAAAGCGTGCCCACGGGCCTGGCTCGGGGGTAATCTCCTTTTTGGAATCTGCCCCAAACCGTCGTGAAAGGAGCCAGCTGATGCGCAATCGAATCAAGGCTGCAGGCATCGCAGGAATGCTTCTCGCAATCGGCATCGCCAGCGCGGCCTATGCGCCGACAATCGCTCCGGTTTCGACCGCGCAGGCGCAAACGGAATATCTTCCCACCGAAAAGGATTTCATCGGCAAATGGAGCATCGCAGGGTCCGCAATCCGGCCACCGCGTGATCTGAAAGAGCCGGCGAAGCCCGACCAGGAAGCGTCTGCGACCGAATTTCAGCAGACTGTGACCGCCTTTTATGGCGCCTTCGACTATCTGGAGATCACGGCGGACGGCCGCTACAATTTTCACCAACCGGGTGACCCGGCATCGGGGCCTTGCGTCTGGTGCGGGACATGGTCGTTCAAGAACGATTCCCTGTGGCTCGAACTGGACACGGCGCCCAGGCTCGACATCTACGCCGAGGGCGGCGACATGCAGATGACCTACACGGCCGAGCCTGAAGAGACGTCACGATACAAATGGCTTGTTTTCAGCTGGACCAAGGCTGATTGAACTGAGGGGTGAGGCGTTCTCGCGCACGCCAACCGAAGCATCGGTGTCAAGCCCGATCTCCTGAGGCGGGCAGTCAGTCCATGGTTGCATTGTGCGAGGAGTTCACCATGGCCATACTGCCCCTCCAATCAACGGAGGAGTAGCAGATGCGGCGTAGGACTTTGCTCGGGCTCGCGGTTTCCATCGCAGCCACCCTTTCAGCACCGGCGGCCTGGGCCGCCGATTTTCCGGACCGGACCATCACCATGGTTGTCCCCTTTTCCGCCGGTGGCTCGACGGATCTGGTCGCGCGCCTGGTCGCCAACAAGATGTCCGAAAAGCTGGGCCAGCAGATTGTCGTCGAAAATGTCGGCGGCGCCGGGGGCAGCATCGGCGCTGCCCAGGTCGCCCGAGCCGAACCGGACGGCTACACGATCCTGATGGGCACGGTCGCAACCCACGCGCTCAACCCGCTGATCCTGAAGACAAAGCCCTACGATGCGGAGAAGGATTTTGCGCCGATATCGTTGCTCGTGCTGGTGCCAAACGTCCTGGTCGTAAACCCTGAATTCCCCGCCAAGGACGTCAAGGAACTGATCGAGATGCTGAAGAAGGACCCGGACAAATATGCCTACGCCTCATCAGGCAATGGCACCCCGCTGCATCTCTCCGGCGAGCTTTTCAAGACGATGGCCGGCGTCAGTATGCAGCACATTCCCTACAAGGGCGCCGGACCGGCCTTGAACGACGTTATCGGCAATCAGGTGCCGATGATGTTCGACAACCTCCCCTCTTCATCGGGCCATATCAAGAGCGGGACGCTGAGAGCGCTTGGCGTCACCACCAAGGAGCGCGTTCCCTCCTTCCCCGACATACCGGCCATTGCCGAAACCATTCCCGGCTATGAAACCTACAGCTGGAACGCTCTGTTCGCGCCCGCAGGCACGCCGCCGGAGGTCGTCGCCGTTCTTCAGAAGGCGGCAGTTGAAGCCCTGAAAGACCCTGATGTGATCGCCCGCATGGCCCAGTTCAGCGCCTCGATAGTGGCCTCCACCCCGGAAGAGCTTGGAGCGCATGTGAAGGCCGAACTCGCCAAATGGGAACCGATCGTCAAGGCCAGCGGCGTTCAGCTGGACTAGGGCCTACGACAAAGTGCTGCGGGCTTTTTCCTGGCGCTACGGCGCCGGGGCCTCAAGTCGAGGCTGAGCCCGCCGCATGCCTTCGTCGCGGGCGCCGCGCATATAGCCGCGCGGCGAGGCCCCGAGCATGCGCTTGAACATGGTTATGAATGCCGGCACGCTGTCATAACCGAGGTCGAGCGCCACCCTGGTGATCGGCTCGCCATCGGCGAGCCTGGGAAGTGCCGCAAACAGGCAGGCCTGCTGGCGCCAAGTCGACAAGGACAGTCCGGTCTGGCGCTGGAAGGCGCGGGTGAAGGAGCGCCGGCTCATCCCCGCGGCATCGGCCCACTCGTCGATCGTGGCATGCGGCGACGGTGCCGCCACGAAGCGTCGGCAGAGCGCCGCCAGCCTGGGATCAGACGGGAACGGCAGGCCGAGCGGCCGTTCCGGCAAGGTCGGGATCTCGTGCAGCAAGAGGTTCATGATCAACCCGCCGCGGCCTTCCAGTTCGCCACCTTGCGGCAGCTTTTCCGATTCTACGATCAGGCTGTGCATCAGCTCGGTGACGCCGACGACACGCAAGCCTTCCGGCAGGCCGGGGATAGCGCCCGGCATGACATAGACCGAGCGCATCGAGACGTCGCCCAGCATTTCGACAGAATGCTCGGTGCCGGCCGGTATCCACATTGCGTGGTCGGGCGGCACCATCCAGCGCCCGTACCTGGTCGTCACCAGCACGACACCGACCAGCGCATGCAGCAGTTGGCTGCGGCTGTGGCGGTGTTGCGGCACGAGGTAACCGTCCGGATATTCGGTCGGCAAAGCCACCGCCGGCCCGGAAACCTCCTCCAGCCACTGCCAGCGGCTTTCGTGCAATCGGCCGAGATCGGCATTGCCGGCGCGGAAGATGTCCCTGCCATGTGGCATCGGCTATGGCCCACTTGCGAAACTATTGGACCAAACCACGAAAGAAGTCGCCTCGCAAGCGGCTTATAAGGCAGCCATCCCCAAGGCGCTCCGCAGGGGCGTCGCCCAAGCGCTTCAGACGAGCGTCCTTAAGGCGGTCCGCGGGAGCGGCCGCCAAGCCTGCCCGCGGGCAAACACCCGCCAAAAAGACCTCGGAGCCTGCCTTGACCGATACGACAGCCACCAGCATTGCACCGCAGCCAAGCGCCAGCCTCCCTTCAGCCCAGGCGACCGCCTTCACCGTCATTCTGGCGGTGAGCTTTTGCCACGGCATCAACGACATCATGCAATCGCTGCTGCCGGCGATCTATCCGCTGCTGAAAGAGAATTACGGTCTCGATTTCTGGCAGATCGGTCTTCTGACCTTCACCTTCCAGGTCACGGCGTCGCTGCTGCAGCCGGTCATCGGCATGATCACCGACAAGCGGCCAATGCCCTATTCGCTGCCCTACGGCATGGCGTCCTCGCTGATTGGCCTGATCGTTCTGGCCTATGCCGGCCACTATGCGCTGCTTCTGGTCGGCGCCTCGCTGATCGGAATCGGCTCGGCGATCTTCCATCCGGAATCCTCGCGCATTGCCCGCTTTGCCTCCGGCGGCCGCTTTGGCCTGGCGCAATCTTTGTTCCAGGTCGGCGGCAATTTCGGCCAGTCGATGGGGCCGCTGCTCGCTGCCTTCATCGTTGTGCCCTTCGGCCAGACCAGCATTTCATGGTTCGCCGTCGGGTCTCTGATCGGCATCATCGTTTTGTCGCGGGTCGGCGGCTGGTACAGCCGGATGCGCGCCGCGCAGGGCAATCGCAAGGCGGCAAGCTTCGTCTCCCCCTTCCCGCGCAAGAAGGTGATGGGAGCGCTGGCGGTGCTGACGCTGCTGGTGCTGACCAAGAACGCCTACATCGCCTCGCTCTCCAGCTACTACACCTTTTATTCCATCCATAAGTTCGGCGTGTCGGTGCAGATGAGCCAGGTCATGCTGTTCCTGTTCCTCGGCGCCTCGGCGCTGGGCATCCTGCTCGGCGGACCGTTCGGCGACCGCTACGGCCAGAAGGCGATGATCTGGTTCTCGATCGTCGGCGTGCTGCCGTTCACGCTGGCGCTGCCCTACGCCAATTTCGAATGGACGATGGTGCTGACGGTGCTGATCGGCCTGATCCTGTCCTCGGCCTTCTCCAACATCGTCGTGTTTGCGCAGGAGTTGGTGCCGGGACGTGTCGGCACCATCGCCGGGATCTTCTTCGGCTTCGCCTTCGGCATGGGCGGCATTGCAGCCGCCGTGCTCGGCGTCGTCGCCGACATGAAGGGCATCGATTTCGTCTTCCAGATCTGCTCGTATCTGCCGCTGCTCGGCCTGCTGACGGTGTTCCTGCCCAACATGAAGGAAGCCAGGAAGGCGCAAGCGGCGGCCAGATAAAACCGGTCGATTTTGCGGATTTGACGCAGGGCGCGGCATTGCTGCGCCCTCTGTGATTCTTTCACCATGCGCTGGTTGAAAAGCCTGCTAGAGATAGTCATCAACGAAGGCTTGGGGCCTTCGACGTCTCTGGGGGATGACATGCGCAAGATCGTATTGGCCGTATTGGGTGTGCTTCTTGTTACCTTGCCGGCGACGGCACGCATCGTTCCCTTTCCGCCGGGTTTCAAGACGCAGTCCGTCGAAACCAACGGCACCAAACTCTATGTGCGCGTTGGCGGCAAGGGTCCCGCCGTCGTGCTGCTGCACGGCTTTGCCGATACCGGAGACATGTGGGGCGCCGCGGCCATCGCCCTCGCAAAGGACCACACCGTCATCGTGCCGGACCTGCGCGGCATGGGTCTGTCGGCCCACCCGGAAGCGGGCTACGCCAAGAAGAACCAGGCCGTCGACATCGCCGGCGTGTTGGATGCCCTGAAGATCGACAAGGCAGATCTCGTCACCCACGACATCGGCAACATGGTCGGCTATGCGCTCGCCGCTCAGTATCCCAAGCGCATCACCAAATGGGTTATCATCGACGCGCCGCTGCCCGGCATAGGCGACTGGGAAAAGATCAAGCAAAGCCCGCTGCTTTGGCACTTCAACTTCCGCGGCCCTGATATGGAGCGGCTGGTCGCGGGGCGCGAGCGCATCTATCTCGACCGCTTCTACAACGAGCTGTCGGCTGACCCCAAGAAGATCGACGAGGCGACGCGCAGGCACTACGCCAAACTCTATGCCCGCCCGCATGCGATGCATGACGCTTTCGAGCAGTTCAAGGCGTTTGACCAGGACGCGATCGACAACCAGGCGATGCTTGCCGCCGGCGGCAAACTGACCATGCCGCTACTGGCTGTCGGCGGTGAAAAATCCGCTGGCACTACGCAGGCCGATCTCCTGCGGCTTGTTGCGACCGATGTAACGGGCGGCATCGTGCCCGCTTCCGGACACTGGATCATGGAGGAAAACCCCGACGACACCGTCAAACTGATCACTGGTTTTCTCGATAAATAGGCACTGTCCCGCTGACATTTCGACGAAAGCAAATGCACCCGCCTGACGGCGGCTGCATTTGCCTATCCGCCTGGACGATTCTAGGCCTTGAAGAACGCCAGCAGGTCGGCATTGATGACATCGGCATGGGTCGTCGCCATGCCGTGCGGGAAGCCCTTGTAGACCTTGAGCTCGCCCTTTTTGAGCAGCTTGACAGCCAGCAGCGCGGAGTCGGCGATCGGAACGATCTGGTCGTCGTCGCCATGCATCACCAGCACCGGCACCTCGATGGCCTTCAGATCGTCGGTGAAGTCGGTTTCCGAGAACGCCTTGATGCAATCATAATGCGCCTTGGTGCCGCCCATCATGCCCTGGCGCCACCAATTCTCGACGACAGCCTGCGACACCTGGGCGCCGGGGCGATTGAAGCCGTAGAACGGGCCGGCCGCGACGTCGTGGAAAAACTGGGCGCGGTTGGCTGCCTGGGCGGAGCGGAAACCGTCGAACACCTCGATCGGCAGGCCGCCGGGATTGGACGCCGTCTTCAGCATGATCGGCGGCACCGCGCCGAGCAATGCGGCCTTGGCGACACGGCCGCCGGAGCCGTACTTCGCGACATAACGGGCCACTTCGCCGCCACCGGTGGAATGGCCGACATGGATGGCGTTCTTGAGGTCGAGATGCGCTGCAAGCTCCGCGACATCGGCGGCGTAGGTGTCCATCTCGTTGCCGGTATCGGTCTGGGTCGAGCGGCCATGGCCGCGCCGGTCATGGGCAATGACGCGGTAGCCCTTGGACAGGAAGAACAGCATCTGGGCGTCCCAGTCGTCGCTGCTCAGCGGCCAGCCGTGATGGAAGACGATGGGTTGTCCCGTTCCCCAATCCTTGTAGAAAATTTCGGTGCCATCCTTGGTGGTGATCGTGCTGCTGCCGGGCTTGGTCATCTCGCTCTCCATTGATTGCTTCCGCGATAATCAATATCGCGATAACCATACGACTAGCGCAGGTCCAAATCCTTGTCTACAGAAAATATGTATCGCGATATCATTTTTCGTGGTACATATTGATGTGCTCAGTCGGCTAAAGGAATGCCTCGTGCCTCTCCCGTTGGACAACCAGCTCTGCTTCACGCTTTACGCCACCAGCATAGCAATCAATCGCACCTACAAGCCCATGCTGGACGAGATGGGCATCACTTATCCGCAATATCTCGTGCTGAACGCACTTGCCGAAGCCCGCGGGATGTCGGTCGGCTCGATTGCGCACAGGCTCGCTTTGGAATCGAGCACCATCACGCCGCTGGTGAAGCGCATGGAACAGGCCGGTCTCGTCACCCGCCAGCGCAGCCAGACGGACGAGCGCCAAGTGCAGGTCGACCTGACGCCTGCCGGCCGCGCGCTGCTCGTCCAGTGCAACTGCCTCAACGAAACCCTGATCGAACGCTCGGGCATGACGATGGCTGATCTCGATGCCTTGAATCGGCGGATCCAAGCGCTGCGCGAAGCGTTGAGCAGCAAGCCGGACTAGCTGCCCTACAAACACGCCAGGCTTAATCCTTGCCGGCCAGCCAGCGCACGACGTTGCCCATCAGCTTGCCGTAGAGCGGCCATCCCAAAAAGTCCTGCGACAGCCAGTGTGGGCCGATGTCGGTCGCCCACGCGACGGTGCGGCCACGGCCATGCTCACGAACCGCAAGCAGCGGCCAGTCCGTGCCGCGATAATGGCAGGTCGCCAGAAGCTGGGACGAGCCGTCGCGCCTAAAATCGAGTTTGTTCATGCCGAGGATCGGCGGCAACGGACCCGCGACACCGGCAAGGATCGGATGCGACGCCTGAAGGATCGACGGCTGCAGGCCTTGCGGCACTTCCAGCCCGTCCGAGAATGGCAGGCAGCGCACGGGCAGCACGTCCTCGACCGGGGTGTCGTGGAAACGCGCCGTGCCGAACATGCCTTGGAACCCCATATAGCCGCCGGCCAGCATCAGCCCGCCGCCGCCTTCGACATAGGCCTTGAGGACGTCGAGGCGGTTGACGCCGATGCGCCCGGCGCGGGCCTCCGGCGTGACCAGCAAGGTCAGCGCGCCGACATCGGAGATCACCACCGCCTGGTATTCGGCCAGCGCGTCGAGGTCATACGGAAATTCGGCCGCACAGCGATCGCCACCGATCTGCGTCACCGCTATGCCCTCTGCGGCAAGGGCGGCATTGAAGGCCGTCGCGCCATTCACCCATGTCGCACTTGTCAGAACGTCGCCGCCGGCAGCGACCGACGTCGTCGCCGCGAAGGTCTCGCCTGCCAGCAAGAGTTTCATCGTCGCCCTCACGCTTTTCGACTGACAATTGAACGAGCGGGCGCCGGCTTGAACCGGCGCCCGCCGGGCCTTGGGAGGCTTAGAACTTAAACTCGGCCAGGTTTTCCGGCGTCACGATCTTGGCCGGGCCAAGGATCAGTTCGCCGCTGGCCCCGATCGTGTATTCGCCGAGCCTGCCCGCCGTGAACTTCTCACCTTCCTTGCCGGTGATCTTGCACTGCGCTAGCGCCTGGGCCGCCTGATAGGACAGGTAGCCGAGATCGGTGACATTCCACCAGATATCCTGGGCAGCGCCATCCTTGATGTATTTCGAAATCAAAGTGGCCGGCGCAAGGCCGGTCAGCTTGACCTTGCCGATCATACCGGCTTCCTCGAGTGCGCGCGCGGCCGCCGGAAGGCCAATGCCTGCCGGCACGATGATCACCTTGAGATCCGGAAACGCCTGCACCAGCGCCAAGGCCTGCTGCTGGTTGACCTGCTCGCTCTCCTCGCCATAGGCGACCTGCACCAGTTTCATCTTGGCGTATTTCGGCTCTGCCGCCATCTTCGCCTTCATGAAGTCGATCCAGGCGTTCTGGTTGGTCGCCGTCGGCGTCGACGACAGGATGGCGAACTCGCCTTCGCCGCCGCTGAGGTTGAATGCGCTTTCCAGCATCATTTCGGCCAGACTGTCGCCCTTCACCTGGTTCACGAACACCGCGCGCGCATCGGCCGCGACGTCGGAATCGTACGATATCACCCGGACGCCTTGCTGAACGGCGCGCTTCAGCGCAGGCGCAACCGCATTGGCGTCGTTGCCGGCGATAGCGATGACCCCGACCTTCTGCGACACAAGGCTGTTGATGAATTCGATCTGTGCCTCGGCCGTCGCCTGCGACGGGGCGACCTGGGTGGCGGTGCCGCCAATTTCCTTCGCAGCCTCCTCGGCGCCGCCGAAAGCCACCTTGAAGTAGGGATCGGTGTCGAGCTTGGGCAGGAAGCCGACCGTTACAGGTTCCTTGGCGCATTCCTGGCTGTATGCCAGCGAGGCCGGCGCAAGCAGAACCGCGGATGCGAGCAGGGCTATTCTAAACGCTTTCATTGTGTCTCCTCCGTCAGAATTCGGGCTTGAAGAAAGGGGCCCGAGATCACCCCTTGGTTTCGCGCAGGACGCGCGATCTTGACAGCCGCTCCTCCAGGGAGCGCCAGTAATTGCCGACCAGCAGCGAGCCGATCAGAAGCAGGCCGATGATCATGCCTTGAGCGTCGCCGCCGATCTGGTTGAGCGCCAGCACATTTCGGATGATGGCGATCAACAGCAGCGCCAGCATGACCCCCGTGAGCCGCCCCTTACCACCGAAGACGCTGACGCCGCCGAGCAGCACGATGGTGATGACATCGAGCTCCATGCCGAGCGCATTGTTGGCGCGGGCGTTGGAGAGGCGCGCGGTATAGACGATGCCGGCGATGGCCGCGACCATGCCCGAAACGACGAACAGCTTCAGCACCATTTTGCGCGTATCGATGCCGGAATAACGCGCCACTTCGGGGCTGCCGCCGAGCGCATAGATGCGCTTGCCGGTCGGCGTCTTCTGCAGCACCACCGCGAAGATCGGCGCCAGCAGCAGGAACGGCACGATGGTCCACGGGATTTGTGTGCCCGGCAGATTGTTGATGCCGAAATCGACGACCGCCGGCGGCAATATGTTGACCGAACCGGTGCCGAGCAGGATGTAGCCAATGCCCCGATAGAGCGCCATGGTGCCGAGCGTCACCACCAGCGACTGCAGCCCCAGCCCTGAAACCAGATAGCCATTGAAGGCGCCGAGCAGGCCGCCGAAGACCAGCGTCAGCGGAATGGCCGCCAGCGTCGGCACGCCGCCCTGGACGAGCAGGCCAAACACCACGGATGTCAGCGCCAGCACAGAGGCGATCGACAGATCGATCTCGCGGGTGATGATGAGCAGCGTCATCGGCAGGATCAGCAACGCCTTTTCCGAGGCGCTCGCCGCCAGTTGAGAAAGGTTAAAGCCGGAAACGAAATTCGGCACGAAGACCGCCGCATAGATAAAGACGGCGAGGCAGGCGGTCGCCAGCAGCAGATCCCAGAAGTCGATCGAGCGGATAAACTTTCTCATCTCGCCCTCGCCTGTCTTGCCTGTTCGGCACGCCGCACGATGAAGGTGTCGATGCCGATGGCAACCAGGATCACCAGGCCATAGACGCCCTGCAACCAGAGCGGGTCGACACGCACCAGCGTCAGCCCGTTCTTGATGACCAAGAGCGTGAGCGCGCCGAGAATGATGCCGAGCAGCGTGCCCGAACCGCCACGGATGGCGACGCCGCCGACCACGGCGGAGGCGATCACGGTGAGCTCGAAGCCGAGCGCGACGCGGGCATCGATGGTGGCATAGCGCGATGCCCACAGCGCCCCGCACAGGCCGCCGAGCAAGCCGGCCATGCCGAAGGCCAGCAGGATGCGCCGGTCGACCGGAATGCCGATCAGCCGTGCGCCGTCCGGGTTGGAGCCGGTGGCAAACAGCTCGCGTCCGGTTGCGGTGCGATAGAGCAGCACATAGCCGGCGCACAGGATGAGAATGGCGATGACGACGATCAGCGGCACGCCGGCGATCTTCAGCCCGGTCATGTCGAGCCAGGCTTGCGTGACTTCGTCGGCGCTGACCTGGTCGCCCGCCGCCCAGATCGAGTTGAAGCCGCGGAAGATCGACATCGAAGCCAGCGTAACGACGATGGCCGGGATCTTTCCCCTGGTAACGACAAGGCCGTTGAGCAGTCCGGCAAAGCCGCCGACCGCGCAGGCGGTGATCAGGCCGATGCCGATGTCCAATCCGGGATAGGCCTGAACCATGCTGGCCGCCATATAGGCGGAGAGGCCGATCACAGCTGCGATCGACAGGTCGATGTTGCGGGTGATCAGCACCAGCATCTGCGCCAGTGCGGCGACAATCAGCAAGGCCGCGTCCATCGACACAGCGGTGAGGTTCGCCGCGCTCACCATGCGCGGGTTGATGATGGTGACCGGAATGGCGACGGCGAGCATCGCCGCAAGCAGGCCGAATTCCCGCCGCTTCAGAAAATCGAACGGTCCTTTTGCCTTTTCCTCCTCGGCGGCGCGTTCTATCTGCGCTGCCTGGCCGGCACGTTCATCGGTCCTGGTCGCCGCTTCCAGTACCTTTTCCTGCGTGGCTTGTCCGCGCGAAAACTCAGCAGTCTGGCGGCCTTCGCGCAGCACGATAATGCGGTCGCACATGCCGATCAGCTCGGGCATCTCTGACGAGATCAGCAGGATCGCCATGCCTTGCGCGGCAAGGTCAACGATCATTGCATGCACTTCCGCCTTGGTACCGACATCGATGCCTTGCGTCGGCTCGTCGAGGATGAGCACGCGCGGCTCGGTGCGCAGCCATTTGGCCAGCACCACCTTCTGCTGGTTGCCGCCGGATAACTCTTTCACCGGCTGCCCATAGCCGGAAAAGCGCAGCTTCATGCGCTTCAGCCAGTCCGCCACCAGACCGATGGCGCGGTCGGTGCCGTAGAGACCGCGTTGTGCGGCCTTGTCGAGAACAGGTAGCACCGCATTGTCGAGGATGGAGAAATCCATCACCAGGCTCTGGCCCATGCGATCTTCCGACACATAGGCGATGCGCGCATCCATGGCGTCGCGCGCCGAGGCGAACTGCACGGGCTTGCCGTCGATCAGGATTTCGCCGGCGTCGGGCCGGTCGATACCGAACAGCACGCGCGCAATCTCGGTGCGTCCGCTGCCGACCAGACCGCCAAGGCCGAGCACCTCACCTGCGTGAAGCTTGAGGTCGATGCCGGTAAAGCCGCCGGCGCGCGAAAGTCCCTTCCCCTCCAGCACCAGCGCGCCTGAGGCATGGCGCCGTTCGGGATAGAGGTCGGTGACTTCACGCCCGACCATCATGCTGATGGCGGCAGCGCGGCCAAGCTCGGCCTTCGGCTTGACGCCGATCAGGCGCCCGTCACGCAGCACGGCGATGCGGTCGGCGATGCGGAAGATTTCATCCATGCGGTGGCCGACGAACATCATCGCCACGCCATGCAGCCTGAGATCGGCAACGACGGAAAACAGCCGCTCGACCTCGCGCTGTGACAGCGCCGCCGTGGGCTCGTCCATGATCAGCACGCGGGCATCCAGCGACAGCGCGCGGGCGATCTCGACCAGTTGTTGTTCAGAGGTACGCAGTGTTCCCAGCCGCGTTGCCGCCGGCACGTCGAGCCCGACGGTAGCCAGCACCTTGCGGGCGCCGGCCAGCATGGCGGCATTGTCGATGCCGCCAAAGCGGTCGCGCGGCATGTGGCCGAGATAGATGTTCTCCGCCACCGACAGATCGGGAAACAGGCCAGGATGCTGGTGCATGACCGCAATGCCGGCCGCCTGCGCGTCATGCGGCGAATGGAAGACGGCTGATTTGCCGTCAACCTCGACATGACCGCTGGTGGGAGAATGCACACCGGCCAGAAGCTTCACGCAGGTGCTCTTGCCGGCGCCGTTTTCGCCAAGCAGCGCCAGCACCTCGCCGGAGCGCAATTCGAAGGAGGCGTCCTTGAGCGCAATCGTGCCGCCGAAAGCCTTCGTCGCCTGAACCAGGGCAACAGGAACAGCCCGCACCACCGCAGCGTCGGCTTCGCTTTGTGTGCCCGAGTGCAGCACGTCTCCTCCTTGACTAGTTATTTTTTCAATTTGCTATATTAAATAGCGCAAAGGCGCAACGGCAAAATTGACTTCCATGGTTCCGACGCGCACTGTCGCCTCTCGCACAGGCATCGCAGGATGCTTCGGCCGAAGGTGGTTTCGGCCTCTTGCGGTAAGAACGGCGACATTTGAGGAGACGTGGGTTTTGTCAGGGAAAGGCAGCAATTCTGTCAAAGTTCGCCACTACAACGAGCGTTTCGTGCTCGACGCCATCCGTCGCCTCAAGGAAGCCTCCAAGTCCGATCTGGCGCGCGCGGCAAGCCTGACGCCGGCGGCCGTCGCTGCCATCGTCGACGGCCTGGAATCTTCCGGATTCGTAAAGCAAGTGGGAAAAAGGTTCGGGCAGCGCGGTTCGCCCTCCACGCTGTACCGGCTGACGCCGGAGCGCATCTACAGCGTCGGCATCAAGATCGGCCGGCGTGCGCTTGAAGCCGTTCTGGTCGACTTCGCCGGTGAAATCCGCGCAAGAGAGTCGCACGAATACCGCTTCCCCGATCCTGATTTGGTGCTGAAGGCCGGCAACATGGCGCTGGCCACCTTCGAAAAGCTGGTGGATGGGCTTGGCGATGCCAGCATCGTCGGCGTCGGCATTGCCTCACCCTATTTCCTCGGCGGCTGGAGCGAGGAACTCGGCTTTCCCGACGATCTCGGCAGCCGCTGGGAGGCGATCGACCTGACGACATGCTTTGCCACTCCGGCGAAGACGCCGGTGTTCGTGGAAAACGACGCCACGTCGGCGGCGCTGGCCGAACTTGTCCAGGGCGCCGGCGCCCGCTTTCGCGATTTCATGCACATCTCGATCGACACTTTTGTCGGCGGCGGCCTGGTGCAAGGCGGCAGGGTCCACACCGGGCCGCATGGCAACAGCGCTGCCCTCGGACCCTTGCCGGTCTCGCCCTCAAGCCTCGATTCGGTGGCGGCGAAGCCTGCGCGCTACCAGAGCCTGCTGCATCGCGCCTCGATCTATGTGCTGGTCAATCACCTGAGGTCGCGCGGCGTGGTGATCAATCGTGTGCGGGAACTCGATCCGTTGCCACCCGAAGCGCGCGTGCCGCTGTTCGAATGGATCGACGATTGTGCGAGCGCGCTGGTCGAGGCGATCATCGCCATCACCTCCATCATCGACATCGAGGCCATCGTTCTCGACTCGATCCTGCCCAGGCCGATCCATCTCGAACTGCTGGCAAGGGTGCAGACCCAGTTCAACCAGGCCAGCGCAATCGGCATCGTGGCGCCGGAGATCGTGTCGGGGCAATTCGGCCCTGAGGCCTCCTCGATCGGCGCTGCCATGCTTCCGTTCTCGGCGCTGCTGGCGCCCGACAGCGGCGTGCTCATGATCGGCAAGGACCGGACGAAACTGCTGAGCGCTCTGTCCACGCTCGGTGGCGCCAAGGGAAACGGATCAAATCCGCCCACCGACCTGCCGGCCTGAGCGCAATGCGGCGCGCCCAACGCAGGCATCGGCCGCCCTTGCCCGCCATGGCTTGCACGCCTGCCCGCCTTCCGCTATAGAGCCGCCACCCGCGTAGACACCCTTGGAGGCAACGCGGCGGAAGGCTGCCTTCCCTTGTGATCCCGAACAAAGCTCCGCGTATGCGGTTTCTGGCATTCGGACATCCAGGCCTGGCGGCTTTCGACGTTTACGGTCCAGGCACACTGCCACCGCAAACGCTCCATAAAACGCGAAAGGAAATGCCATGAGCCACGATACTTACGAGCTCAAGGCCGAAGCGCGCGAACAGGTCGGTAAGGGGTCCGCCCGTGCAGTTCGCCGCAACGGTAAAGTGCCTGCAGTTATCTACGGCGACAGACAGCCTCCCCTGGCGATTGCGCTGAACTACAAGGACGTCTTCTACAAAATCCATGGCGGCGGGTTTTTGACCACGATCGCCACGATCGATGTCGACGGCAAGAAAATCCAGGTTCTGCCCAAGGATTTCCAGCTCGACCCGGTCAAGGATTTCCCGGTCCATGTCGACTTCCTGCGCATCGGCAAGGACACCGAGGTCAACGTCGACGTGCCTGTCCACTTCATCAATGAAGACAAGTCGCCCGGCATCAAGCGCGGCGGCGTGCTCAACATCGTGCGTCATGAAGTCGAGTTCCACTGCCCGGCCAATGCGATCCCGGAATTCATCACCGTCGATCTCACCGGCGCCGACATTGGCGATTCGATCCACATCTCGGCGGTAACCCTGCCGGCCGGCGTCAAGCCGGTGATCTCCGACCGCGACTTCACCATCGCGACCATTGCCGGCTCCTCGGCGATGAAGCCGGAGACGGAAGAGACGGCGGAAGCGGCAGCCCCCGAAGCGGCGGCTCCTGCTGCCGAAGAGAAGTAATTTTCGAGCCCGGAGCAGACGATGCTTGTTTTTGCAGGCCTCGGCAATCCGGGCGCGAAATACGCTGATAACCGGCACAATGTCGGCTTCATGGCGGCGGACGCAATTGCCCGCCGCCATTCGTTTTCGCCCTGGTCGAAGAAGTTCCAGGGCCTGATCGCCGAAGGCACGATTGCCGGCGAAAAGATTCTTCTGATCAAGCCGCAGACCTTCATGAACCTGTCGGGACAGCCGGTCGGCGAAGCCCTGCGCTTCTACAAGCTCGGCCCCGAGGCGCTGACCGTCTTTTACGACGAGATCGACCTGCCGGCCGGCAAATTGCGGGTCAAAGTCGGCGGCGGCGCCGGCGGCCACAACGGCATCCGCTCGCTCGACCAGCATGTCGGCAAGAATTTTCGACGCGTGCGCATCGGCGTCGGACACCCCGGCGTCCGGGAAATGGTGCAGTCCCATGTTCTCGGCGACTTCGCCAAGGCCGATCGCGAGTGGCTGGACGTGCTGCTCGACACCATCGCCGACGATGCCGGGCTGCTGGCCAAGGGCGACGACAGTTCCTTCATGAACCGCATTACTCTGGCCCTGCGTGACAAGCTGGTGCCGACCAGCGACGACGACCGGCCGCCGCCCAAGGCGCCGAAGGCTGAAGGTCCAAAGGCTCAAAGCCACATCCGCCAGGCACGGCCACAGCAGGCGCCGGCCAAGCTGCCGGAAAGCGGCCCTATGGCCGCCATGCTGAAGAAACTGTTCGGCAAGAAGGACTGAGCGTCGATAGGATCGGGACTGCGGGGCTTGACGTTGCTCACCCCTATCGCCCATAGCCCTCATCAAATTTCTAGTTTCCCGATAGGACCGGACACATGGGTTTCAAATGCGGCATCGTTGGCTTGCCCAACGTCGGCAAGTCGACGCTTTTCAACGCGTTGACCAGGACGGCGGCGGCGCAGGCCGCCAACTATCCGTTCTGCACCATCGAACCGAACACCGGCGAGGTGGCGGTGCCTGATCCGCGGCTGCAGAAGATCGCCGCAATCGCCAAGTCTAAGGAGATCATCCCGACCCGCATCTCCTTCGTCGACATCGCCGGCCTGGTGCGCGGCGCCTCCAAGGGCGAAGGGCTGGGTAACCAGTTCCTCGCCAACATCCGTGAGGTCGACGCCATCGTGCATGTGCTGCGCTGTTTCGAGGATGACGACATCACCCATGTCGAGGGCAAGCTCGACCCTGTCGCCGACGCCGATACGGTCGAGACCGAGCTGATGCTCGCCGACCTCGACAGCCTCGAGCGCCGCATCGTGCAGATCCGCAAGCGCGCTGGCAGCAAGGACAAGGAAGCAACCACCGTGCTGCCGATGATGGAGGCCGCACTCGAGCTCCTCCAGGCCGGCAAGCCGACCCGCATCCTGCTCAACGGCATTTCAGCGGAAGACCTGCGCATCCTGCAGGGACTGAACCTCTTGACCTCGCACCCCGTGCTCTATGTATGCAACGTCGCCGAAGCCGACGCCGCCACCGGCAACGAGCACACCAAAGCCGTGGAAAAGATGGCGACCGCGCAAGGCGCCGGCACCGTGGTGATCTCGGCCGCGATCGAGGCCGAAGTCGCCCAGCTCTCCGACGAGGAAGAGATGGAGTTCCTGTCCTCGCTCGGGCTGGACGAGCCTGGCCTCAACAAGGTCATCCGCGCCGGCTACGATCTGTTGCATCTCATCACCTATTTCACCGCCGGGCCGAAGGAGACGCGCGCCTGGACGATCCACAAGGGCGACAAGGCCCCGCAGGCCGCCGGCGTCATCCACACCGATTTCGAGCGCGGCTTCATCCGCGCCCAGACCATCGCCTACAACGACTACATCACGCTGGGCGGCGAAGTGGCGGCCAAGGAAGCCGGCAAGGCGCGCGACGAAGGCAAGGAATATGTCGTCCAGGATGGTGACGTCCTGCTGTTCAAGTTCAACACCTGAGGCGCCGCGGCTGGCGCGCTGACGGCGGCCGATCACGGCTTCGTCAAGTGGAGGAGCCGGCATGCCGCTTCGCTTGACTGCCCTTGGCACCGGGTCTATGGCCGTTTGCATGCGACTTGGCCGTCCCCGTGGGAACGGCGGCGCGTGCAAGACCCATCGCTATTAAACGAAACCTTGGGCTCAACCAACGGAGACCGGCGATGATCAAGGCCTTCGTCGTCGACAATGATCGCCTGCGCCTCGCCGACGATCTCGTGGCCAATGGCGATCAGGTCGTCTGGGCCGACCTTCTCAACCCGACCAAGGAAGAAGAAACAACGATCGAGACTTGGCTCGGTGTTGCCATCCCGACGCGCGAGGAGATGGAGGAGATCGAGATTTCGAGCCGCCTCTACATCGAGGACGGCGCCTACTTCATGACCGCCACCTTGCCGGCGCAGACCGAAATCGATGATCCCTTGATGTCACCGGTTACCTTTGTGCTTGCCGGCCCGAGACTGGTCACCATCCGCTATCATGAGCCGAAGGCGTTCAAGACCTTTCCCCTGCGCGCCGAGAAGGTGGCGACAGGCTGCACCACCGGCAACACCATCCTGATCGGCCTGCTGGAGGCGATCGTCGATCGCCTAGCCGATATTCTCGAACGCGCCGGCCGTGACATCGAGACGATCTCGCGCGATATCTTCGAAGCGCGGTCGACCAAGGTGAACAAGCGCAATCGCGACTTCCAGGAACTGCTCAAGGCCATCGGCCGCAAGGAGGACATTGCCTCCTCGATCCGCGACAGCCTGATCTCGCTGCAGCGCCTCACCGGCTTCCTTGCCCACGTCGCGACCCAGATCAAGATGAGCAAGGACGTCCGCGCCCGCATCAAGACAGTATCGCGCGACGTCCTGTCGCTCGCCGACCACGCCACCTTCCTGTCGCAGAAGATCTCGTTCCTGCTCGACGCGACGCTCGGCATGATCTCGATCGAGCAGAACGCCATAATCAAGATCTTCTCGGTCGCCGCCGTCATCTTCCTGCCGCCGACGCTGGTGGCTTCGATCTACGGCATGAATTTCGACGTCATCCCGGAGCTGAAATGGGAGCTCGGCTATCCCTTCGCCATCGCCCTGATGATCCTGTCGGCGATCCTGCCGTTCTGGTATTTCCGCCGCCGCGGCTGGTTGTAGGCCCAATAGAATTCGCTTGACCAAACGCCGCCCGGACGGCATCCGGATGCCCGGTGATCGTACAACCGGATTAAGATCATGACCGCAAAAAGCTGGGCCTACGAGGATTTCACCGAGGGCGCGTCGATCGACCTCGGCGCCAAGCAAGTGAGTGCGGCCGAAATCATCGAATTCGCCACCGAATTCGACCCGCAGCCGATGCATCTCGACGAAGCCGCTGGCAAGGCCAGCATCCTTGGCGGCTTGGCCGCCTCCGGCTGGCACACCTGCGCGATCTTCATGCGCATGCTGTGCGACGCCTTCCTGCTCGACTCGACCGCGCAAGGCGCGCCCGGCATCGACCAGGTCAAATGGAAGAAGCCGGTGCTGGCCGGCGACACACTGGCCGGCAGCACCAGCGTGCTTGCCAGGCGCCTGTCGAAATCCAGGCCTCAGCTCGGCCTCGTCACCTTGCGCAGCGAACTGTTCAACCAGCGCGGTGAAAGCGTCTTCGAACTTGAGAACACTGTCATGTTCTTGACCCGCGAGGCCGGCGCATGAGCCTCGACGCGTTCTTCCGCATCGGCGATACCATCAACCTCGGTTCGCACACATTCGAAACCGAGGCGATCAAGGCGTTCGCCTGCAAATACGATCCACAGGTCTTTCATGTCGACGAGGAGGCGGCGAAGAAAAGCGTGTTCGGCCGCCTCTGCGCCTCAGGCTGGCACACCGCGGCCACCTGGATGAAGCTCAATCTCAAAAATCCTATGGACGCTTCTCAATGGACCGGACCCGGCCCGGTACCAGAATTCGGCCCCTCCCCCGGCTTCAGGAACCTGAAATGGCCAAAGCCGGTCTATGCCGGAGAAACCGTCACCTTCATGCGCACGGCCCTGTCCCACCGCCCGCTTGCCACCCGCCCCGGCTGGCGCCTGCTGGCGCTGCGCTCGGAAGGTTCCGATTCGGCAGGCGACAAGGTGCTGGAGTTCGACAGCGCCGTGCTGGTGAAGGCTGGGTAGGGCTAGGGTTTAGGCAGTAGGGATTAGGCAGCAGTGGGTGCTGCGCCTTGCACGGAATGCGGAGCTTCCTCCCAACTCCCTACTCCCTACTCCCTACTCCCTACTCCCTACTCCCTACTCCCTAATGCCCCTCAAACCCGATCAACGTCCGCACCGGCACGCCCAGCGCTTCGAGCTTCGCCCGTCCGCCGAGATCCGGCAGGTCGATGACGAAGCACGCGGCAAGAATATCGGCGCCGATCTGCCTTAGCAGCTTGACCGCCGCCTCCGCCGTGCCGCCGGTCGCGATCAGGTCGTCAACCAGGATCACCTTCTCGCCCGGCGCAACGCCGTCCTTGTGCATCTCCATCTCGTCCAGCCCGTACTCCAGGCTGTAGGCGACGCGTACCGTCTCGTAAGGCAGCTTGCCCTTCTTCCGGATCGGCACGAAACCGGCCGAAAGCTGGTGCGCGACCGCACCGCCGAGGATGAAGCCGCGTGCCTCGATGCCGGCGATCTTGTCGATCTTCTGCCCGGCATAGGGATGCACCAGCTCGTCGATGGCGCGGCGGAAGGCGCGCGCATTGCCGAGCAAAGTGGTGATGTCGCGAAACAGGATGCCGGGCTTGGGGTAGTCCGGAATGGTGCGGATCGCGGCGAGCAGCGTGTCTTCGAGCGAGGATTTCATGGGTCGAGATTACCTGAAACGGAGGTTGTTGCGCGACAATTGTTCGATCGAACTGCAGCCCATCAGCTTCATGCCGCGCTCGATCTCGACCCGCATCTGCTCCAGCGCCCGCTCGACGCCCGGCTGTCCGGCCGCCGCCAAGGGGAACAGATAGTAGCGGCCGACGCCAACAGCCTTGGCGCCGAGCGACAGCGCCTTCAGCACATGGGTGCCGCGCTGCACGCCGCCATCCATGATGACGTCTATTCTGTCGCCGACGGCATCGACGACCTCGGCCAGTTGGTCGAACGCCGCCCGCGAGCCGTCCAGCTGCCGGCCGCCATGGTTGGACAGCACAATGCCGCTGCAGCCGATCTCGACGGCGCGCTTGGCATCCTCCACGGACATGACGCCCTTGAGACAGAACGGACCTCCCCACAGTCTGACCATCTCGGCAACATCGTCCCAGGTCATCGACGGATCGAGCATCTCGGTGAAGTAGCGGCTGATCGACATCGTGCCGCCGCCCATGTCGACATGCTCGTCGAGCTGCGGCAGCTTGAACCCCTCATGGGTGAAATAGTTGATCGCCCAGCCCGGCTTCAGCGCGAACTGCAGCATGCCGGCAAGGTTGAGCTTGAAGGGGATGGCAAAGCCGGTGCGCTTGTCGCGCTCGCGGTTGCCTCCGGTGATGCTGTCGACGGTCAGCATCATCACTTCGACTCCAACCGCTTTCGCCCGCTGCATCATCGCCCGGTTGAGGCCGCGATCCCGGTGGAAATAGAACTGGTAGACCTGCGGGCTGCTGCTGATCTTGCGCGCTTCCTCAAGACTGACAGTGCCGAGCGAGGACACGCCGAACATCGTGCCGAATTTGGCCGAAGCCTTGGCCACCGCGCGCTCGCCTTGATGATGGAACAGCCGCTGCAAGGCGGTCGGCGAGCAATAGACGGGCATGGCCAGCTTCTGGCCCATCACCGTCACCGACATGTCGATCTCGCTTACCCCGCGCAGCACGTTGGGAACGAGGTCGCAGCGCTCGAAGCTCTCGGTGTTGCGGCGGTAGGTGACCTCATCGTCGGCCGCGCCATCGATGTAGTTGAAGATTGGCCCCGGCAACCGCTGCTGGGCCATGCGCCGGAAATCGGAAAAGTTGTGACAGTCGCGTAGCCGCATCATCGATCCCAAATGCCCCTTTAGCCGGCGATCCGCCGGGCGCGCGTGCAATACCAATCGCATGGCGGCGTGCCAACGGACTTCTTACTGGACGGCTGCTGCGCCAAGATGCGAACCATGTCCGGTTTGGCAAGCAAAAAGGGCGTCCGAAGACGCCCTTTCCATTTCCGAGGAATAAGATGCGGCTTAGTGCGCCACGCCTTCCCACACCTTGCGCTTGGTCAGATACATCAGCGCCCCGAACAGAAGCAGAAACACCAGCACGCGGAAGCCGGTCTTCTTGCGGTCTTCCATATGCGGCTCGGCCGCCCACATCAGGAACGCCGAGACGTCGCGCGAATACTGGTCGATCGTCTGCGGCGAACCGTCATCGTAGGTCACCTGGCCGTCGGAGAGCGGCTTGGGCATCTTCAGCGACACGCCGGACATGAAGTATGGATTGTAGTGGGTGCCTTCGGGGATCACCATGCCGGCAGGTGGCGTCTCGTCGTAGCCGGTCAGCAGCGAATGGATGTAGTCCGGGCCGCCCTGCGCATATTGCGTGAAGATGTCGAAGACGAAGCGCGGGAAGCCGCGCTCGACGCCGCGCGCCTTGGCCAGCAGCGACATATCCGGTGGCGCAGCGCCGCCGTTGGAAGCGGCAGCCGCCTCCTCATTGGCGAACGGCGCCGGGAAATGGTCTGACGGCTTGCCCGGCCGATCGAACATGTCGCCGGCATCGTTGGGTCCATCATGGATGGTGTACTCGGCCGACAGCGACTTGATCTGCGCTTCCGAATAGCCGAGGTCCTCCAGCGTGCGGAACGCCACCAAATTCATCGAGTGGCAGGCCGAGCAGACTTCCTTGTAGACCTTCAGGCCACGCTGCAGCTGCGCCTTGTCGTAGGTGCCGAACGGACCGGCAAAAGTCCAGTCCATCTCCTTCGGCTCGTGGATCGGGAAATGCGTCGGTGCCGCCGCGTTGTGCGCCTCTTCAGCGGCGATCGCCACACTGCCGACGGCTCCGATGCCAGCGGCAAACACGCCTAGCAGGGCGAGCGAGGTGAGAATCTTTTTCATGCCAAATCCCCTTAGATTCTCACTCAGCCTTTGGTTTCCGGCGCCGCGGTCGCACCGGACGGATGTCCCCCTCCGGCACCCTTGTTCTTCTCCAGCACCGCCTCGGTGATCGAATTCGGCAGTCTGCGTGGCGTCTCGATCAGGCCAAGCACCGGCAGGATGACGAGGAAGAAGGCGAAGTAGAACAGTGTCGCCGCTTGAGCGTAGCCAACGTAGTTGCCCGAGACCTCACCTATCAGGAGGGTCAACAGACCGCCGCCTTCCGCCGGCTGCGAGCCAAGCCAGCCAAGCAGGACAGCGTCTGCGACGAACAGCCAGAAGAACAGCTTGTACCAGGGCCGGTAGACCGCCGAGCGCACCTTGGAGGTGTCGAGCCACGGCACCAGGAACAGCATGACGATGGCGCCGAACATGCACAGCACGCCACCGAGCTTGGAGTTGATCGGCCCGATGTTGAAGGTGATCGCGCGCAGGATCGCGTAGAACGGCAGGAAGTACCATTCCGGCACGATGTGGGCCGGCGTCTTCAGCGGGTTGGCGATCATGTAATTGTCCGGATGGCCGAGAAAGTTCGGCAGGTAGAAGACGAAATAGGCGAAGAAGAACAGGAACACGATCATGCCGAATGCATCCTTGATGGTCGCATAGGGCGTAAAGGCAACGGTGTCGGTCTTCGATTTCACCTCGATGCCGGTCGGGTTCGACTGGCCGACCACGTGCAGCGCCCAGACGTGCAGCACGACGACGCCGGCGATCATGAACGGCAGCAAATAGTGCAGCGCAAAGAAGCGGTTGAGCGTCGGGTTGTCGACGGCGAAACCGCCGAGCAGCACTTCCTGGATCCAGTTGCCGACCAGCGGAATGGCGCTGAAGAAGCCGGTGATGACGGTGGCGCCCCAGAAGCTCATCTGACCCCAGGGCAGCACATAGCCCATGAAGCCGGTCGCCATCATCAGCAGATAGATGATGCAGCCGAGGATCCACAGCAGCTCGCGCGGCGCCTTGTAGGAGCCGTAATAAAGCCCGCGGAAGATGTGGATGTAGACGGCGACGAAGAAGAACGAGGCGCCGTTGGAATGCATGTAGCGCAACAGCCAGCCCGAATTGACGTCGCGCATGATCTTCTCGACCGAATTGAAGGCGAGGTTGGTGTCGGCGGTATAGTGCATGGCCAGCACGATACCGGTCAGGATCTGCGCCACCAGCATGATCGTGAGGATGCCGCCGAAGGTCCACGCATAGTTAAGGTTGCGCGGCACCGGATAGGCGATGAAGCTGTCATAGACCATGCGCGGCAGCGGCATGCGGGCGTCGAACCAGCGTTCGATACCGGTCTTGGGCGTATAGGTCGAGTGTCCCTCGCTCATCGAATTATCCCCTGCCTCAACCGATAAGGATTTTGGTATCGGAAATGAACTTGAATACCGGCACGGCCATGTTTTCCGGCGCCGGGCCTTTGCGGATGCGGCCGGCGGTATCGTACACCGAACCGTGGCACGGGCAGAACCAGCCGCCGAAATCGCCTTCCTGGCCAAGCGGAATGCACCCCAGATGCGTGCAGACCTGCACCATCACCATCCAGGCTTCCTTGCCGGGCGTGGTGCGGTTGGCATCGGTCGCCGGCGCATCGGCGGGCAGATTGGCGTTGCGGGCAATAGGATCCTTGAGATCGGCAAGGTTCACGGCTTCGCCGTCCTTCATCTCCTGCTCGGTGCGATTGCGCACCACGACCGGCTTGCCGCGCCATTTGACGATCAGCGACATGCCAGGCGTCAGCGAGGCGACGTCGACCTCGACCGAGGCCAGCGCCAGCGTCGAGGCATCGGGGCGCATCTGGTCGATGAAGGGCCAGGCAACGGCGCCTGCGCCAACCACTGCGGCCATGCCGGTGGCGACGTAGAGAAAATCACGACGGTTGGGATCCTGGGTGTCGGTTGCGCTCACGGGTGCCTGATCCTTTCGCCTCTTCCGAGCCGGCGGCCGAGCTTTGTCCCCGCTCCATCGCGCCGGCCCGACAGCGCATGGCGAACAAGCTAGCGAATTCCTCCGGCATTTGGATTTCGGTTTATGCGTGAAGCCCGTTTTTGTCCAGCGGGCTGAAGCCACAAGGGCAGATTGTCGCGGGGACAGAACAGCGCGTCAGTTGGCCAGATGCCCAAAGGTCGGCAAAGGCGGCTAAACAACAGGGAAATATAAGCAAATCCGAGGCTCCCCGCCTGTCTCGACAGGACAGGTTGCCGTGATCTAGTCTCGCCGGCATGGCACATATTATCGACCGCGAGACCTGGACCAGGACGCCCGGCCGCTGGCAGGGCGAACTGCAATGCGGCGCCTACGACTCCAACTCCTGCCTGATTTTCAACTATCAGGAAGAGATTGGCGGCGGCCCGCGCCTGCACACGCATCCCTATTGTGAAATCTTCATCATCCGGCAAGGCACCGGCCTGTTCACGATCGGCGACCAGCAGATCGAGGCCACGGCCGGCCAGATCCTGATCGTGCCGCCTGATACGCCGCACAAATTCACCAATCTCGGCCCAGGCCCGCTCGAAACGACCGACATCAAACGGCAGCTTCATCACCGAATGGCTGGAATGATTGTTGCCGGCTGGTGACCTCTAGCTTGCACCGAGCCTGACCAGCACGGCCCTTGGGATATCGTATTCGCGGATGACCGACTCATGCCGGCGCAGGCCGCAGAGTTCACGCTGGATGAAATAGGCGTGCACCGCTGCGGCAGCCTCCTTGAGCAGCCGCGGTCGCTGCTCCTCGTCGTCGTTGTTCTGACGGAGCTTGGCCAGCGTTTCCTCGACCCGTTGGCCGGCACGGCCGAGCGCTGCGGCCTTTTCAGCCAGTATCTCATGGCCGAGGGCGTCGAACGCGGCTTCGGCAGCCGAGGCGCCTAGGGATGGCGGACGCAGTGACATCTCAGCCTCCTTTTCTGTCTTGAGAGAGCATCATGCGGTGCGTGACGAATTCTTCGCCCACCACCGGCTGGAAGCCAAGCCGTTCATAGAACCCAAAGGCTCCTTGTGGCGCGCGGGTGTTCAGCACGGCAAAATGCTGACGTGCCCTGTCAATGACGGTCTCGACCAGCATGCGGCCAACGCCGCTGCGGCGATGACGCGCGCTGACGAACAGGTGCCTGACCCGGCCGTGGTCCCTGCCTTCGAAATAGGGATCGATGTTCAACCCGCACACACCAGCGAGTTCTCGGCCATCCCATGCGCCAAACAGCGCCTCGCCTCGTTTCAGGAACTTGTTGCAGCCGCCTGCCCAGCCATCCGCCAGCCGCACCAGCATCCAGTAGCCCTCCAGCCGGCTCTCCTCCTTCAGCGCGTCGAAGGCCGGCGCGGTTGGCCGCAGCCGCTTGAGGACGTAGCCGACATCAGGCGACACTGCCATGCCCTACTCCGCCGGCCGTGTCTCTTCCAGCACGCTTTCCTCGTGGTAGAGGAAGCCGCCGGACTGCCGCTTCCACAGCCGCGCATAGAGCCCGTCGAGCGCCACCAGCTCGTCATGCGTGCCCTGTTCGACGATGCGGCCTCCGTCCAGCACCACAAGACGGTCGAGCGCGGCGATGGTCGACAGCCGGTGCGCTATGGCGATGACCGTCTTGTTCTCCATCAGCCTGGCCAGATTCTCCTGGATCGCCGCCTCGATGTCGGAATCGAGCGCCGAGGTCGCCTCGTCGAGGATCAGGATCGGCGCATCCTTGAGGAAGACGCGGGCGATCGCGACGCGCTGGCGCTGGCCGCCCGACAGTTTCACGCCGCGCTCGCCGACAAAAGCCTCGTAGCCGGTACGGTCCCGGTTGTCGCGCAGGCCCAATATGAACACGTGCGCCTCGGCCTTCTTCGCCGCCGCGATCACCTCGGCGTCAGTTGCATCCGGCATGCCGAGCTTGATGTTGTCGCGTAGCGAGCGGTGGAACAGCGCCGTGTCCTGGCTGACCACGCCGATATTGGCGCGCAGCGAGTTCTGCGTCACCTCGGCGACGTCTTGCCCGTCGATCAGGATTTTCCCGCTCTCGAGGTCGTAGAGGCGCAGGATGAGATTGGCTAAGGTCGTCTTGCCCGCACCGGACGGCCCGACCAGCCCGACCTTCTCGCCAGGCTTGACCACAAGGTCGATGCCATTCAGCACGCCAAAACCCTTGCCGTAGTGGAACTCGACATTCTTCACCTCGATGCGGCCGCCGGCGACGACAAGCTCTTTCGCATCCGGCGCATCGACAAGGCCAAGCGGCTGCGAGATCAGCGCCTTGGAGTTTTCCAGGACGCCGAGATTTCGCAATATGCCGTTGAGCTGCATCATCACGCGCCCGAGCAGCATGTTGAGCCGCAAGACCAGCGACAGCGTGAACGCGACGGCGCCGACGGTGATCGACCCTTCGACCCAGAGATAGACGGCAAAGCAGCCAATCGCGGTGATCATGATGCCCGACAGCGTCGTCAGCGCCATGCGCACGCCGGTCAGCCGGCGGGTGAAGGGCCGTAGTGCATCGAGATAGATGTCGAAGCCGTTCTTGATGTAGCGGTCGTCGCCGTCGGCCGAGAATAGCTTCAGCGTCTGCACGTTGGAATAGGAATCGATGATGCGCCCATTGATCATCGAGCCAGCTTCAGCCGTGGCCTCGGCATGCCTGCGGATCGAGGGCAGATAGAGCTTGGCCAGCCAGGCGAACGCGAGGATCCAGATCACCACCAGCACGGCCAGGCGCAGATCCAGCCCGGCGACCAGCGCCAAGGTCGTCACCGTATAGATGAGCATGAACCAGATGACCTCGATGAAGCTCTCCATCAGGTCGCCGGTCGCCTGCCCCGCCTGCCAGACTTTTGTCGCGATACGGCCGGCGAAATCGTTCTGGAAGAAAGTGTAGGACTGGCGCGATACGTGCCGGTGCGCCTGCCAGCGCACCAGATTGTAGAAGCCCGGCGTAATCGTCTGTTCGTTGACCAGCGCCGACAGGCCGACGACGACGGTGCGGATGACCAGCACCACTGCGATCATGAAAACAAGCTCAGGCCCGGCGGCGGTCCACAGCGCGTGCCAGCTGCGCTCGCCAGGAAGCTGGTCGAGAATATCGACCAGCCGCCCGACGAAGTAGAAAAGCCCGGCCTCGATCAGCGGCGCGATGCCGCCGATGACAAGCATGGCGAAGAAGGCGAACTTCGCCTGGCCGACATAGTGCCAGAGGAAGCCGCCGACGCTTGACTGCGGCCGAAGGTCCGCCGGCTCCCTGAACGGATAGACCCAGTTCTCGAACCAGCGATAGACGGCTGTCATCATGCTGACGTCATCACTCTGCGGCTTCACCCTTCACGCCGATGTCGTTGGCAACAGCGTCATTGGCGGCATCGACCGGACCGTCGTCGAGCAGGAACCCGCCCGACTGGCGCTGCCAGAGCTGCGCGTAGAGCCCGCCGCTGGCGACGAGTTCCTCGTGCGACCCCTCCTCGATGACACGGCCCTTGTCGAGGACGACGAGCCTGTCCATCGCCGCGATGGTCGACAGCCGGTGCGCAATGGCGATGACGGTCTTGCCTTGCATGAGCTTGTAGAGATTCTCCTGGATGGCGGCCTCGGCTTCGGAATCCAGCGCCGACGTCGCTTCGTCAAGGATAAGTATCGGTGCGTCCTTCAACATAACGCGAGCAATGGCGATGCGTTGCCGCTGGCCGCCGGACAATTTGACGCCGCGGTCGCCGACATGAGCGTCGAGCCCTTTACGTCCGGTGTGATCCGAAAGCCTGCCGATAAACTCCAGCGCCTCGGCCCGCCCGGCTGCCTCGATAACCATTTCCTCCGTCGCATCGGGCCGCCCGTAAAGGATATTGTCGCGCACAGAACGATGCAGCAGCGAAGTGTCCTGCGTCACCATGCCGATCTGCGCGCGCAGCGAATCCTGCGTCACCGAAGCGATCTCCTGGCCGTCGATCAGGATCCGGCCGTTCTCGAGGTCGTAGAACCGCAACAGGAGATTGACCAGCGTCGACTTGCCCGCGCCCGAGCGCCCGACAATGCCGACTTTCTCGCCGGGCTTCACCGTCAGCGACAGGTTCTCGATGACGCCCTTCTGCTTGCCATAGTGGAAACGAATGTCGTCGAAGCGGATCTCGCCCTTGGTGACGGCAATGTCCTTCGCCCCCGGCCGGTCTTCGACCAGGCGCGGCAGCGAGATCGAGGCGATGCCGTCTTGCACCGTGCCGATGTTTTCGAACAGGCTCGACATTTCCCACATGATCCACTGCGACATGCCCCACATACGGAGCACGAGGCCGATGACCACGGCGACGGCGCCGATCGTCACCGCCTGGCCGAGCCACAGCCACAGCGCCGTCGCCGTCACCGAAAACAGGAGCAGCGCGTTGAGGATATAGAGCAGGCCGTAAAGCACCGTCACCAGCCGCATCGACCGGTAGACCGTGTCGAGGAAGCCTGCCATGCCTTCTCTGGCGAACGTTGCTTCGCGCCGTGCATGGGAAAACAACTTGACCGTCTGGATGTTGGTGTAGCTGTCAACCACGCGGCCGGTCATAGTCGAGCGCGCATTGGCCTGCGCCTCCCCGACCTTGCCCAGCTTCGGGATGATATAGCGCAACAACCCGATATAGCCGAGCAGCCAGACGCCGAGAGGTGCCGCCAGCCGCAAGTCGGCCGAGCCGACGATGAACAGCATGCCGAGGAAATAGACGATTACGTAATTGAGCACCTCGATCACCTTGATGACGCATTCGCGCACGGCGAGTGCCGTCTGCATCAGCTTGGTGGCGATGCGGCCGGCGAATTCGTCCTGGTAGAAGCTCATCGACTGCTTCAAGAGATAACGATGCACCTGCCATCGGATGCGCATGGGGTAGTTGCCCATCAGCGTCTGCTGGTTGAGCAAAGAATGCAGCCATACTGTACCTGGCAGCGCGAACAGCACGACGAAGGCCATGCCGGCGAGCTTCCAGCTCTCGGTCTGCAGGAAGGTTTCGCGGTTCTGCCCGGACAGCCAGTCGACGATGTGGCCCATGAAGCCGAACATCCACACTTCCGCGATGGCAATCGCCGTCACCAGCACCGCGTCGAGGATGATGTATGGCCAGGCGCCGCGGGTATAATGCACGCAGAAGGCAACCAGCGTCTTCGGCGGCTCGACCGGTTCCGCTGCGGGGAACGGATCGAGCCTTCTTTCAAACCAGCTAAACATAGTGATGCTCACAAAACTTTTGTCCGCTCATGCGGCGCGGGAAAAATCCCCGGGGCGCTCCGCGTCCCCAGACCGTACGTCGGCGGGGACCGACGGCCCGGAATCACCCGGGCCATCGGTCCTGCTTCGCGCAATATAGGGACTTGCGGGCTTTTCACCGACAGAAGCCTTCGACTGAGCTGACGGCACGCCGCCAGCAGTCCGGTTTTTCGCGCCCGGCCGGATCAGCCGGATGATCCGGCGCACCAGCGACGGCCGGCTGTGGTCGGGAACCGCACGCGAGAAATCGACATCCGGCAACATGCCGCGATGCGGACGCCGGCGCGTCTCGGCATGAACCGCCGACGAATAGGTCTCGCCGACCAGCAACGCCCAGGTCGCCGTCTTGCGTTCGTGCAGGCTTCTTGAACCAGGTATCTTATAGGGATCGAACATCGGTCCGTCCTCCGTGTGAAAATAGACATAAAAAGGCGAAGCAATGTCATGCGCCGGCATTCGGCCGGAGGCACGGATTGCATCCGTCGGAACACGAGGATAGGCCTCGGTCGCGACATGCTCAGCTGGGGCGCTTGGCCCCTTTAACCGGTTGAAAAACATCGCAGGATTCCTTCGAGAGCCGAAAATTGGGTTCGGCGGGAATCGGTGCGATCAGATCTAAGAAATCAGGTAAATCGTCGTACCGAAACCGCCGGAAGGCAGGTAAGCCCACGGGAGGGGCGCTGGATGTGCATGGTCATCATGAAATACCCCTCCATCGGTTCGGGTTGACAATGCGTGCGGTATAATCGACTTCGCAGAAAATGGCCACCCGCAGGTCCAGCAATTTCCAAAACCAGCCACCCGCTGTGGCCGATCTGCCACTTATTAGAAAGACGCGGAAATGAACCACCGTCTCCGCATCGCCCTCTACCAGCCTGACATCGCCGGCAACACCGGAACTATCCTGCGCTTCGCCGCCTGCCTCGGCCTTGGCGTCGACATCATCGAACCAGCCGGGTTTCCGCTCTCCGACAAAGCGCTCAAGCGCGCCGGGATGGACTACCTCGAAATGGCTGCCCTGACCCGCCATGTCGACTGGAACGCCTTCGAGGATTGGCGCAAGGGCGAAGCCTGCCGGCTGGTGCTGCTCACCACCAAAGCCGCGACCCCCTATGCGGGCTTCAGCTTCGCCCAAGGCGACATCCTGCTGTTCGGCCGCGAATCCGCCGGCGTGCCGGATCCTGTCCATCAGGCGGCGGATGCGCGGCTGACGATCCCGATGCAGCCGGGCACGCGCAGCATCAACGTCGCGCTGTCGGTCGCCATGGTCGCCGGTGAAGCCATCCGGCAGCTCGGCTAGACCCTTCAGCGCGTTGTCGTCATCGCCACCGTTGCGTCTTGCATCATTCTCACCCAGGCGCACATCGCCTTCTCCTCAATTGCCCTATCGACGTTTCCCGGCTACAAGCTCAACTTAAGTTGAGGTCAAGCGGAAAATCGAGATGGCTCCGGTAAAGGAATTGACGGTCGGCCAGGTGGCGATGCGCAGCGGCGTGGCGGTGTCGGCGCTGCATTTCTACGAGGCGCGCGGGCTGATCCGCAGCCACCGCACGTCGGGCAACCAGCGGCGCTATGGCCGCGACGTGCTGCGGCGGGTGGCGATCATCCGGATCGCCCAGGAGGTCGGCATTTCGCTGGCCGAGATCGGCGCCGCACTTGAATCGCTCCCAGAAGGCCGCACCCCGACGCGCGAGGACTGGAACCTGTTGTCGACCGGCTGGCGCGACGACCTCGATCGCAAGATCACTCAGCTAAAGAAGCTGCGCGACGGCCTGACCGACTGCATCGGCTGCGGCTGCATGTCGATCGACAAATGCCCGCTGCGAAACAGGGAAGATCGCTTGAGTGCGCAAGGGCCGGGCGCAAGGCGACTGCTGGTGGGATCCTAATCCGCCGCCGGCAGCCGCCGTATCGTGAATTCTATGACATCGCCCGGCCGTTCGAACCAGCTTTCGATCTCGGTCCAGTAGGCCTGCTTGGGAAAGCGTTCGAACCATTCCTTGGCTTTGAGCCGCGCATCGGGGCGCGGCAAGACAAAGGTCTCCCGCAAAAACCCGTCACGCGGCATGCGCTCGCGCTCGGCGCGTGAACGATCGAGCCTTTTCTTCAGGCCATGCAGCGGCGGTCTTGCCGGCGTGCGCATGAAAGAACTCCTGGGCCGAACAGATGACACTTGACCCTTGCCCCTAAGAGATTAGGGATCGCGCCCGGAAAAGGCTAGTGGTCCGATTCCAACATTCGCCTCCCTAATCCCCAGGCGCCGTTGCGAATGTTGGAATCACAAGGACCACTAGCAAGTTTATGTTTCTAGTAGAGTTTTCGAATTTGACATTTGCGTCGTGCCCTGCGCCACGCTGTCTGCAAATGTCAAATTCACTCCACTAGGTCCTTTGTCGGCTGCGACCGGAGACAGCATTTTGGAACGACCAGAAATACCGGCAGGCCTGCCAGCCGACATCGAACAGAAGAAGATGAAGGCCAGGCTCTGGTTCGAGACCCTGCGTGAGCGCGTTTGCACAACCTTCGAGCAGATCGAACAGGAACTGCAGGGACCACTGGCCGAATGGTCGCCCGGCCGCTTCGAGAAGACGCCGTGGGAACGCGACAATGGAAAGGGCGGCGGCGGCACCATGTCGATGATGCGGGGCCGCGTCTTCGAGAAGGTCGGCGTCCACACCTCGACTGTCTATGGCGAGTTCTCGCCCGAATTCAGGAAGCAGATGCCCGGCGCGGAGGAGGATCCGAGCTTCTGGGCATCGGGCATTTCGCTGATCGCGCACCCATGGAACCCCAACGTGCCGGCCGTGCACATGAACACCCGCATGGTCGTGACGTCGCGCCACTGGTTCGGCGGCGGCGCTGATCTGACACCGGTGCTTGATCGCCATCGCACCGAAGACGACCCCGATACCATCGCCTTCCATCGAGCCATGCAGTTCGCCTGCGAGAAGAACGCTGCGATCGCCGACCACCCCAAATTCAAGGCCTGGTGCGACGAGTATTTCTATCTGCCGCATCGCCACGAGCCGCGCGGCGTCGGCGGCATCTTTTTCGACTGGCTGCATTCGGGGGAGGAGAAAGGCGGCTGGAATGCCGATTTGAACTTCGTCCAGGATGTAGGGCGTTCTTTCCTTGTCGTCTACGGACACCTGGTTCGCGCCCATTTCAACGAGAACTGGACCGACGACGACCGCGACGAGCAGCTCATTCGCCGCGGCCGTTACGTAGAATTCAACTTGCTTCACGATCGCGGCACCATTTTCGGCCTGAAGACCGGGGGCAATGTCGCCTCGATCCTGTCCAGCCTGCCGCCGGAGGTCAGGTGGCCGTAAACTATCGGTGAGCGCAACGTGAGCCGCATTGACGTCCCATTCGCCGAATCTGGGCAGCCAATGTGGCATCGCCATTATCTTTTTCGTCTAATAGGCAATTGAAATAAAAAGACTATTTGTCGTTTCGGGCCGGGAAGCGCCGGCGGTTCAGTCCCGAACCGCGACACGACGCTACCGGACGGCCCTGAACAAGGCGGAGCATTTTCCAAACGGATGCCCGCATTTCCAGGAGTATTACATGCGAAAGCTCATTGTTTCGGCAGCCGCCGCTGCCCTTCTCGCTTCCGGCTCGATTGCCTCTGCCGCGGTCAAGCACACCACGGGCACGGTCAAGACCTATGATGGCACGGCCATGAGCCTCGTTCTGGACGATGGATCGACCTTTACGCTGCCCAAGACCTTCAAGGATCCTGGCCTGAAGGCCGGCGAAAAGGTCCGCGTTTCCTGGGACATGAGCGGCAAGAACAAGGTTGCCGAGTCCGTCAAGATCGTGAAGTGACCGGGACAAGACCGAACGGTCTCGCCTTTGGCTTAGCCTGACAAGAGGGGCGGAGCAGCGCTGCTCCGCCTTTTTCGCACCACGGCAACCAAAATGGTCGAACCGTGTTATGCTAGCTCCCCCGTGCGTGCCCCCGAAACCGACTGCTGTGACAGGGCGCGGAACAGAGATGGCGGAGCTTCGTGTGCCCATGAGAGGCACAGGCTCCAAGGAGGAAAGGAGAAAATCCCATGAAGGAATTCCATTGCGGCTCGCTGGTTCCCGGCTGTGAGTGGCACACGCGTGCCGGTGAGGAAGCCGAGGTCATGCGCCGCGCCGTCGACCATATGCGCGAGACACATGGCGAAACGGTCATTCGCGAGACGATGATCGAGGCGATCCGCTCGCGCATCGAGAAAGTTCGCGACGCGGCCTGAGCAGTCCTATCTGGCCTTCAAGGCTTCCGCGGCGCGCTCCAGCAGCGCGTCGCGATCGAGCGCAAAGCCGGACCCGATCCATTCCTTTTCCAGGTTTTTCAGGATCGCACCGAGTATTGGCCCCGGCGACGCGCCAAGCGCCGTCAGATCGCCGCCCTTGACTGGGAACACCGGTTTTTCCCATTTCAGCGCAAAAGCGAGCAGGCGCGAAAACCCGCCGGCCTGAACCAGCGCGTCATTGTCCTCGAGAGCCCGCGCTCGCGCCGACGCCAGCGACAGCCGCAGGCGATCGAGAAAACCCTGGCGCTCGCCGGAATAGAGTTTCTTGGCCAGTTCCGCTTCGCTTGTCTTGGGCTCGACGGCAGCCGTCAGCGCCCAGTGGCGCAGGCGCTCCGCCTCAGTGGTCGAAAGTTTCAGCCGCTCGGCCAGTGTCTTCATCCTCGCCGCATCGGGCGGCACGATCGCCTCCAGCCTGAGCAGCGGGTCCGGCGCCCAGCCCAGATCCTTTTCTGTCTTGGTCAGCCCATGAATGGCATCGATGCCCCATTTCTCGCTTTCCGGCAGGGCGCTGGTGAGCACGCCGGCCTGGCGCATCCACAGCAAGGCGCGCGACGGATCTGGGGCCGATAACAACTTCTTCAGCTCGGACCAGATGCGTTCGGCCGAGAGATGGGCGAGACCGTCCTTGAGCCGGGCGCAGGCCTTCAATCCCTCGGCATCGGGCCGACCCTCGCCATACCAGGCGAAAAAGCGGAAGAAACGCAGGATGCGCAGATAGTCTTCGCGGATCCGCTGCTCGGCATCGCCAATGAAGCGCAGCCTTCGTGCCTCGATATCGCCGACGCCGCCGACCAGGTCGACCACCGTCCCGTCAGCCTCCGCATAGAGCGCGTTGATGGTGAAATCGCGCCGTTCGGCGTCGGCCTTCCAGTCGCGGCCGAACGACACTTTGGCGCGGCGGCCATCGGTCTCGATGTCGGCGCGCAGCGTGGTGACCTCATAGGGCGCGCCGCCGGCAATCACCGTGATCGTGCCGTGCTCGATGCCGGTCGGCACTGCCTTGAAGCCCGCCGCCTCGGCGCGGCGAACGGTTTCCTCGGGCAGGCAAGTGGTAGCAACGTCGATATCGGCGACCGGCTGCCCAATCAGCGCATTGCGCACCGCGCCGCCCGCGATGCGGGCTTCCTCGCCGCCCTGCGCCAGCACGGCAAGCAGCCGCTGGAGATGCTTTTCACCCAGCCAGTCGGCTCTGCCCGCCAGCGATATCGGATCACTCAAGCATAGAGCCTTTCATAGAGCGTGCGGATGATGCCGGCAGTGACGCCCCAGATGCGCTGGCCGCCATAGGGCATATCGTAGAAGAACCATTCCAGGTCGTTCCACATGCGGCTGTCCCTGGTGTGGTTGGCCGGATCCATCAGGAACGAAAGCGGCACTTCGAAGGCGGCGTCGACCTCGTCGGAATTGAGCGACAGCGTAAAACCGGGCTCGACGATCGCCAGCACCGGCGCGATGCGATAGCCGCTGCCGGCGACATAATCGGGCATGCGGCCGATGATCTCGATGCGGTCCTGGCCGAGCCCGATCTCCTCGAAGGTTTCGCGCAAGGCCGCTGCTTCCGGGGTCGCATCGGTGGGATCAATGGTGCCGCCGGGAAAAGCCACCTGCCCCGAATGGCTGCGCAGTTTTTCCGCCCGCTTGGTCAAAAGCACGGTCGCATCGCGTCCATGATCGACGACCGGGATCAGCACTGCGGCGTCGCGCAGCGCTTTGAGCTGCGTCAACCGTGGATGGCCGGGGTTGAAGCGATGATCGCCATAATCGTCGCCGGCATGGGCTTCAGCTTGCGCCGCGACCCGCGCGCGAAAATCCGCTGTGGAAAACGGCGGCGGCCTCACCTGATCCATCATGCGCTCAGCCGCTTCAGTTTTTCCGCCGGCATGATCGGATAGATTTCGCCTTTCGAGCGCACGGCAAACATCGTCTTGCCGCCGATATCGATCTCCTCGCCATGCTCGACCAGTTCGTACATCACCGGCCGCGCCACCAGCGCTTCCAGCCTCCCGCGCACCAGCACATAGGGCTTCAGGCCGCCGGTCTCGTTCTCGTCGACGAAGCGCAGCGGATGGCCAGGTCCGGCCTCGACGACATCGCCGACATTGGTGCGGAAAGTGATGGTCTGCTCGGCGCCGGCGCCGGAAACATCCATTTCAACCGCGATGAAAGGCGCGTCCACGACGCGGATGCCGACCCGTTCGACCGGCGTCACCAGATAGGTCCTGCCATCCTCGTCCTTGCGCAGCACGCTGGAAAACAGCTGCACCAGCGGCATGCGGCCGATCGGCGTGCCGAGATAGAACCACGTTCCGTCTTGTTTGATCTCCATGTCGAGATCGCCGCAAAAGTCGGGATTCCAGCGCTCCACCGGCGCCGCGCCCTTGCCGGCGCGAGCCGCACGCGAGATCAACGCTTCGAGACCGCGCGCCTCGGTTGCGGCAGCAAGGCTGTGTTCGCGATGTTCGGAGCGTTCCGTCATGGTCACGAAATAGTCACTGTTGTTCCGCTTGTCAGCCTAAGTCTGTGATTTAAATTCATTCGTAGGCGCCAGGCGAAGCCGAATCGCGGCATTCTAAGGCACTACAGTGCAAGCCGGTACTTCCAGCACAAGGATCGATGCGGCATGAGCGTAATGGTCAAGGAAAGCCCAATCAGCGAAAAGGACATGATCGCCCAGGCCGAGACGGCGCTGGCCGATATTTCCAGGGTGCGCGACGGCGTCGGCCGCGTCATTTTCGGCCAGGAAGTGGTGGTCGAGCGCACGCTGGTGGCGCTGCTTGCCGGCGGCCATGCGCTGCTGGTCGGCGTGCCCGGCCTTGCCAAGACCAAGCTGGTCGAAACGCTCGGTGTCGTGCTCGGCCTCGATTCGCGCCGCATCCAGTTCACACCCGACCTGATGCCGTCGGACATTCTCGGCTCAGAGGTGATGGAACAGGACGAGGCCGGCAAGCGCTCCTTCCGCTTCATCTCCGGCCCGATCTTCGCGCAATTGCTGATGGCCGACGAGATCAACCGCGCCTCGCCGCGCACCCAGTCGGCGCTGCTGCAGGCGATGCAGGAATATCACGTCACCATCGCCGGCATTCGCCACGACCTGCCCGCACCCTTCCATGTACTGGCGACGCAAAACCCGCTGGAGCAGGAAGGCACCTATCCCCTGCCCGAAGCGCAGCTCGACCGCTTCCTGATGCAGGTCGACATCCTTTATCCCGAAATCGAGGCCGAGCGGCGCATTCTGCTCGAAACCACCGGCATCGAGGACGCCAAGGCGCAAAACGTCCTGCAGCCGGCGCGGCTGAGGGAAATCCAGACGCTGATCCGCCGTATGCCGGTGCCCGAAAGCGTCGTCGACGCCATCCTCAAACTGGTGCGTTCGGCGCGTCCCGGCCAGGGCAATGCCGAGACCGACAAGCATGTCGCCTGGGGTCCCGGCCCGCGCGCCAGCCAGGCGCTGACGCTGTGCGCCCGTGCGCGCGCGCTTTATGACGGGCGGCTGGCGCCGTCGGTGGACGACATCCGCGCGCTGGCCGAACCGGTGCTGCAGCACCGCATGGCGCTGACCTTTGCCGCCCGCGCCGAGGGCACGACCGTGCGCGACGTGGTAGCGAAACTGGCCAAAGGAATCTGATGGCGCGTATCGGCGAAGTCCAGGCACCGGCAGCGACGCGCGACGCGCTCGCCAGGGGCCGGTTGCGGGCTTCGCTGGTGCCGGACCTGCTGGTCGAGGCACGCCGTATCGTCAATACGGTAATTGCCGGCTGGCATGGCCGCCGCAAGCGCGGCATCGGCGAGAATTTCTGGCAGTTCCGCCCCTATGTCGAAGGCGATTCCTCGCGCATCGACTGGCGCCGTTCGGCCCGGGACGACCACACCTATGTGCGCGACCGCGAATGGGAAGCAGCCCACACGGTGTGGCTTTGGGCCGACCCATCGCCCTCCATGCTCTACAAATCGACTGGCGCCAGCGTTTCCAAGGAATCGCGCGCGCTGGTGCTGGCACTGGCCATGGCCGAATTACTATCTCGCAGCGGCGAGCGCATCGCCTGGCCCGGCCTGACCGATCCGTTCACCGCCCGCAACGGCGCCGAGCGCATCGCGGCGCAATTGATGCACGCCGCCGACCCGCCGGCAAAGCCTGACCTGTCCGCCATCCGCCGCTTCTGCGACATCGTCGTCGTCAGCGATTTCCTCGACCCGGTCGAGGAGACCATGGAATGGCTCGATGTGCTGGCGCGGCATGGCGTGCGTGCGCATCTGATCGAGGTTGCCGATCCGGCGGAGGAGACCTTTCCCTATGCCGGCCGCACCGAATTCACCGATCCCGAGACCGGCGACAAGCTGACCGCCGGCCGCGCCGAAATGCTCGGCGACGAATATCGCCTGCTCTACACCGCCCGCCGCCAGGAGCTGGCCAGCTGGTGCAAGCGCCTCGGCTGGAGCTATACCGTCAACCACACCGACCGCCTCGCTTCCGAGGCGCTGGTGCGCATCCACATGGCGATGACCGCCGATGGCGCATTCGTGGGAAGGGCCGGCGCATGAGCTGGCTGCCGCTCTCCTTTGGCGCTCCCATGGTGTTGTGGGGCCTGCTGGCGCTGCCGGTGATCTGGTGGCTGCTCAGGCTCACACCGCCCAAGCCGCAGTCCGAAATGTTTCCGCCGCTGAAGATCCTCGCTCGCGTGCTGAAGCGCGAGGAAACGCCGCAGCAGAGCCCGTGGTGGCTGACGCTGCTGCGGCTGTTGATGGCAGCCCTTGTCGTCGCGGCATTAGCCGAACCCGTTTTCAATCCGCGCGAAAAATTGCCGGCCGAGGGCGCCGCCCTGGCGCTCGTCATCGACAATGACTGGGCGAGTGCCGCCGACTGGGGCAAGCGCGTCGCCACCGCCCAGCGGCTGATCGCCGATGCCGGTTCGAACGGCGTACCGGTCGTCATCGCCTTCACCGCCGAAAAGCCGAACGCCGAGATCGGCCCCTTCGATGCGGCGGCTGCCCTCGACCGGCTGCGCGCCGCCAAGCCGAGGCCGATCCCGACCGACCGACCCGCTGTCTATGCCCGCGTCGCCGGCGTGCTGGAAACCTTGCCCGGCGCCAGCGTTGCCGTTCTCGCCGACGGCCTTGCGGCAAAGGGCGACGAGGCCGCCTTCAACACACTGCTGTCGAAAAACGCCGCCCGTGTCGTCTGGGCCAATTCCGACCGGCTGGCGCTGACTGGGCTCACTGGCGCCGAAAATCAGGTCGACGGCTTCGCCCTGACCGCCATCCGCGCGCCCGGCGATCCGGCGCCGGCACAAGTCACCGCCGGCGCCTTCGACGATAAGGGCCGCCGCATCGCCGACGCGACGCTGACCTTCGCGCCGGGTGAGACTACTGCCACCGGCACGATGGCGGTGCCGTTCGAACTGCGCAACGACTTCGCCTCGATCGCGCTCGACGGCGAACGCCAGGCAGGTGCGGTGCGCGTGCTCGACGAAAGCTCCAAGCGCCGCCGCGTCGGACTTTTATCGCAGGCCGAGGCCGACCAGGCGCAGCCGCTTCTGTCGCCGCTCTATTACATCAGGCGCGCGCTGCAGCCTTTCGCCGATCTGGTCGAACCGTCGAGCGTCGATCTCGCCGACGCCATCCCGCAGCTTCTCGACCAGAAGCCGGCGATGATCGTCATGGCCGATATCGGTACCATTCCGCCGCAGGTCCATCAGCGGCTGGTCGACTGGGTCGACAATGGCGGCACGCTGGTGCGCTTTGCCGGTTCGCGGCTGGCCGCCGCCGGCAATGACGATGATCTGTTGCCGGTCAGGCTGCGCACCGGCGAGCGCTCGCTTGGCGGCGCGCTGTCATGGACGACGCCGCAAGCGGTGACCGAATTCCCGAAGAACGGCCCGTTCGCCGACCTCGCACCGCCGGCCGAAGTCACGGTGAGCCGGCAGGTGTTGGCCGAACCGACGCCGGACATCGTCGAGCGCACCTGGGCAACCCTTGCCGATGGCACCCCGCTGGTGACCGGGTTGAAGAAGGGCAAGGGCACGCTGGTGCTGTTCCATATCACCCCGGAAGCGACATGGTCGACGCTGCCGATCTCCGGCAGCTTCGTCGAGATGCTGCGGCGCATCGTGCAGCTGTCGCGCAACCAGGGTGCGGCGGTTGCCAACGCCGAAGCCGCTGCTACGTCGCTGGCGCCTTATCGCATGATAGCCGCCGACGGCACTTTGGTGCCGCCGACGCCGGACGCACGACCGCTGGTCCCTGGCGCCGGCTCGCTGCCGGTGACGTTCGAGAACCCGCCCGGCCTCTATGGCTCGGAAACCGGCGTTTTCGCCCACAATCTGCTCGACCCGGCCACCGCCTTCGCGCCGCTGGTGCGCCCGCAATTCACAGTGCCGGTGACCAATATCCAGTACGCTTTCGATGAATCGCGCGACCTCAAGGGATCGCTGGTCACAGCGGCACTTGTGCTTATGCTGCTCGACACGCTGGCGGTGTTCTGGATGGGCGGGCTGATGTCGCGCCGACCGCGCCGCGCCCGATCGGCCGCGGCAACGACGGCTGCGCTGCTGCTTGGCCTCGGCATGCTGTTTGGCCATGCCGACCTCGCCCGCGCCGACGACGCCAAGCCCGGCGATGCCGCCGCTATCGAGGACATTGCCAAGACCCGCATCGCCTATGTGCTGACCGGTGTGCCCGGTGACGATTCGATCAGCCGCGCAGGGCTCGAAGGCTTGACCCGCTTCCTGATCGAGAAGACCGCGCTCGAGCCGGGCGCGCCGGCGGGCGTCGATATCTCGAAGGACGAGCTTTCCTTCTATCCGCTGATCTACTGGCCGATCGATCCCTCCGCGCCGATGCCGAGTCAAGCCGCGATCGCCCGCATCGACGCCTATATGCAGCAGGGCGGCACGGTGCTGTTCGACACGCGCGACCAGTTCGCCAACGGCATCGGTGCGGATTCGGCGAGCCCGGCGACGGAACGGTTGCGCGACATTCTCGGCAATCTCAACGTGCCGCCGCTGGAGCCGGTGCCCGCCGACCATGTGCTGACCAAATCCTTCTTCATCCTGCCCGAATTTCCCGGCCGCTTCTCCGGCAGCCCGCTCTGGGTGGAAGCCTCGCTCGAGGCCAGCAATGCCGAGAATCGGCCGGTACGCGTCGGCGACGGCGTCTCGCCGATCCTGATCACCGCCAATGATTTTGCCGGCGCCTGGGCCGTCGACGAGAATGGTGACCCGCTTTTGCCGACCGTGCCATCGGATCCGATGCAGCGCATCTATGCGCTGCGCGCCGGCGTCAACATCATGATGTACATGCTGACCGGCAACTACAAATCCGACCAGGTGCACGTGCCGATCCTGCTCGAACGGCTGGGGCAGTAAGCCTATGAACTGGTCGATTTCCTTCGAACCGCTGCTGTCCTGGCCCTTGCTGGCTTTGGTGCTCGCACCGCTGCTGGTGCTGGCGGCTGTCGGCTTGTGGTTTCGCCAGCGCGGCGCGATCTTCCGCTTCGCGGCGCTGATTGCGCTGGGCGCAGCACTCCTCAATCCGGTCTTCCTCGATGAGGAGCGCGAGGCGCTGAAGAGCGTCGTTGCCGTCATCGTCGACCGCAGCCAGAGCCAGGATATCGGCGACCGGACCAAACAGACCGACGAAGCGCTTGCCGGTTTGCAGCAGCGCCTTGGCCGCTTCAAGCAGTTCGACGTCCGCGTCGTCGAGGCCGGCAAGTCGGAAGCCGCCGACGAGCGCACCGAGACCAAGCTTTTTGCAGCGCTTGAAGGCGCTTTCCGCGACGTGCCGCCCTCGCGCATCGGTGGCGCCATCATGATCACCGATGGCGAGGTGCATGACGCACCGGCCGCCCCCGACTTCAATGCGCCGCTGCACGCGCTGATCACCGGCAACGAGCACGAGAAGGACCGCCGCATCCGCTTCGAGAACGCGCCACGCTTCGGCCTCGTCGGCAAGCCGCTCGACATGACCTACCGCGTCATCGCCACCGACGGCGAAACCGGCCCGGTCGATGTCCGCGTCTCGGTCAATGGAGAGCAGGTCGCGGTCGAAGAAGCGACCATCGGCCAGGCGATGCCGCTGCAGGTGACCATCCCCGGCGCCGGCCGCAACATCGTCGAACTCTCTATTGACCGCGAGCCGGGCGAACTGACCGACGCCAACAACCGCGCCATCGCGCTGATCGACGGCATCCGCGAGAACTTGCGCGTGCTTTTGGTTTCCGGCGAACCGCATGCCGGCGAGCGCACGTGGCGCAATCTGCTGAAATCCGACGCCTCGGTCGATCTCGTCCATTTCACCATTCTGCGGCCGCCGGAAAAGCAGGACGGCACGCCGATCAACGAACTGTCGCTGATCGCCTTCCCGACCCGCGAGTTGTTCGTCGAGAAGATCAAGGATTTCGATCTCATCATCTTCGACCGCTACCAGCACCGCGACGTGCTGCCGATCCTCTATTACGACTACATCTCCGAATACGTCGAAAAGGGCGGCGCGCTGCTGATCGCCGCCGGGCCGGAATATGCCGGCGACTCCTCGATCGCCCGCACCCCGCTAATGTCGTCGCTGCCGGCAATGCCGACCGGCGAAGTCATCGACAAGGCCTTCTATCCGCGCCTCACCGATCTCGGCCAGCGCCATCCGGTGACGCGCGGCCTCGACGGCTCGGCGACCGAGCCGCCGCGCTGGAGCCGCTGGTTCCGCACCATCGGCGTGCAGAACCCCGAAGGCGAAGTGGTGATGAAGGGCGCCGACAACCGCCCGCTGCTTCTGCTCGATCATAAGGGCGAAGGCCGCGTCGGCATGCTTCTGTCCGATCAGGGCTGGCTATGGGCGCGCGGCTTCGAGGGTGGCGGGCCGCATGTCCAGCTTTACCGCCGCATCGCCCACTGGCTGATGAAGGAACCTGAACTCGAGGAAGAGCGGCTGACCGCCGACGGCCGCGGCATGATGCTGGAAATCCGCCGCCAGACGATGAGCGACGATCCCGGCCCGGCGCAGGTGATCACCCCTTCGGGCAAGGCGCTGATCGTCAAGCTGGAGAAGTCCGAACCCGGCGTTTTCCTGGGCAGCATCGAGACCAAGGAGATCGGCCTCTACCAGATCGGCAATGGTGACCTGACCGCACTCGCCCATGTCGGCCCGGTCAACGCGCCGGAATTCTCCGACGTCGTCTCTACCGAGGACCGGTTGAAGGCTCCGACTGAGGCCACCGGCGGCAGCGTGCGCCGGCTGGCGGCCTCCTCCACCCTTGGCCAGCTCACCGGCAGCGTCACCCTGCCCTCCATCGTCCCGGTCCGCGCCTCCGGTGCGGCCTCGGGCGCAGACTGGATCGGCCTGCGCAGCACCGACGACAGCGTGCTCAAAGCCGTCTCGCGCGTACCCCTGTTCGGCGGCTTCCTCGGCCTTTGCCTGCTGCTGCTGGCCATGGGCGCGATGTGGTACAGAGAGGGAAGGTAAGGATCCCTTCTCCCCGTCACTATACGGGGAGAAAGACGCTCAACCTACTCCTCCGGCTCCGTCGTAAACAGCAGCGGGTACCCCTTGGCCTTGGCCGCGTCGACGGCCCGTGTCGCCTTGGTCTCGGCGACATCCCTGGTGAAGACGGCAACGACGCAAACGCCGAGCCGGTGCGCGGTGATCATCACCCGGTTAGCCTGGTCTTCGCTGAGCTTGAACTCGCCCTTCAGCACCGTCACCACGAATTCGCGCGGCGTAAAATCGTCATTGATGAGGATGACCTTGTAGAGCTTCGGCCGCTCGGTCCGCGGCTTGGTCTTGGTGCGGGGTTTGGAACTGATTTCAGGCATCGGGAACCGGTATCGCGCGAGGGGTCGCTCTCACTTTGTCATGGGGGAAAGCCGTCGTCCATTTTGATCGGCGCGCCAAACCGGCTTCCCGGAAGTGCTGCCGTTCACAAATTTAGGAAGTGTATGCTGCGGTTCAACGGCCCTGGCGATTGGCGACGCGACGAGCCTGGAATTGCCGTGCGCTGGATGCCGCATCCGGCCTTGATCCGGCCGCCTTGTATTCGACCCAGGCGACCGCGAGCCAGCCGAAGAAGCAGGCCAGCGCCGCGCCGGTGATCACGGTAAGCAGCAGGCTTTGCCATGGTGTGATGTATTGCCAGCTGCTGGAGATTGCCGGTGCAAACAGCGACGGCTCTGTGCGCCCGCTCACCGGATCGGGCACCGGGCTGGCGGTGAACTGGATCAGCACCCTGACCATTGCCGAGGCCACAAGGCCGCCGATGGCCATCGAGCGCAGAATGGATGAAAGCCGCTTCTTCATGCGGGCTATCCTACCGGACCGGCATTGCAAACGGGTTAAAGTCCTGGGTGGCCGGCACCCATCAACGGGTAATCATGCTCACACGACAAGGCCGCTCCAGCCGGGGGGGTGCTGGAGCGGCCTTGTTACAGACAAGCCTGTTGGCTGTCTGGATCAGGCCTTCGGGGCGTCCGTCTTGACGACCTTCTTCGCCTTCTTGTGCTTCTTGACGGGCTTCTTGGCGACGACCTTCTTCACCGGGGGCTTGGCGGTCGTGGTCGCCGGAGCGGTGGTCGTGGAAGCAGCCGGAGCAGCGGTCGTGGTGGCAGCGGCATTGCCCAGAGCCGGCATTGCGAAAGCGAGAGCGACGGCGAGACCGGTGGCGGAGAGGATGGACTTTTTCATGGCTTCATTTCCTTCTTTGTGCGGGTCGTGTTTCGAGTGTCACTGAACCGGGTCGATCGGTGTCACTCCAAGCAGCTTCAAAGCGTTCGCGAGCATCCGGATACCCTGTGCCTGTTTCTTGTTGGCGCAGAACCGGTTTCCCTTTCTTTGCAGTGCTTTCGCCGCGGTGACCTGCGTTGCCGCGGCATGGGTTTCAAGGGCTTCGTCTACCTGGCGATTGAGATCGATGCAGCGCTCGCTCCTTGTGATCGGCGTCACCTTTGCGGTTGTGGCTCCGACCGCGGCTGTGACGAGCGGAATGCTGAGCAGCGCACCCATCAAGCTGATCGTGAACCTGTGCATTGGTGATGTCCGTTACTCCGGAGACTTCGCGTCGCAGCCGATGTCCTGACCGCCACGGCACCCTTTATGCCCTTGATTTTTTTCGGGAGTTTTTCCGGACTATAGAATTTTGTTTCTGAATTGTTTCTGGCAAATCGGCTTTGCGGGCGATCATCGCCGCTGGCCAACATGTGGCCAGAATTCTATCGTGTGGGTGACGCCACAGAAGCAGACTCAGAAGGCAGCCGCCGACCGGCCGCCAGCAATGACAGGATCGCCGTGAAATCCGATGCGCACATACTGATCGTCGACGACGACAAGGGCATTCGCGACCTGCTTCAGGAATTCTTCCAGAAGCGCGGCCTGCGCACCACGGTTGCCGCCGACGGCGTCGAGATGGAAGACATACTGCGCCGCACGCAGGTAGACCTGATCGTGCTTGATGTGATGCTGCCGGGAAAGAGCGGGCTGGAGCTCTGCCGCGACCTGCGCGCCAGCTACTCGACGCCGATCATCATGCTGACGGCGGTCACCGAGACCACCGACCGCGTCGTCGGCCTGGAAATGGGCGCCGACGATTATGTGCCCAAACCCTTCGATCCGCGCGAGCTGCTGGCCCGTATCCGCGCCGTTTTGAGGCGCAATGGTGCTGCCGAGCCGAAGCGGGCCACCACCAAGCAGATCTATCATTTTGCCGGCTGGACGATGGACTGCTCGCGCCGCCGGCTGATGGCGCCGGGCGACGTCAGGGTCGAACTGACGATGGCGGAGTTCAACCTGTTGCAGACCTTCGTCAAAAGCGCGCAGCGCGTCCTCACCCGTGACCAGCTCATCGAGCTTTCCGGCGGTGACAGCGACTATTCCTTCGACCGCAGCATCGACATCCTGGTCAGCCGTCTCAGGCGCAAGATGGAAGACGACCCCAAGACGCCGAAACTGATCCTGACTGTGCGCAGCGGCGGCTACCAGTTCCTGCCCGAGACCACCTCCGAATGAGACGTTTCCTGCCGCAAACCCTGCCGGTCTGGGTTTTGCTCATCGTCATTGCCGGCCTGCTGATCAGCCAGGTCGCCACGCTCTACATCGTCTCGCGCGATCGTGCCGTCGCCAATGACGAGGTCGATCTCTACCGGCTTAACGACCGCGCCTATTCGCTGGTGCAGCTGATGCATGACGACACGCCGGAGCAGCGCAAGCTGACGGCCTCCGGTCTGTTCAACGCCACCTATGCGCTCACCGTTTCGGACACGCCCGCGGTCACCTCGTCGATCGCCGGCGACGACGAACTGGCCGAACTCGAGGACATCCTGGTCGGGCGGCTGTCGAAATTCGGCATCACCGACGCCCGCGTCCGGCGCGATCCGGCAACCCAGGCAGCCAACGCGCCTGGCGGTGTGGCCGTGACCAAGGATGTCGGCGCGGTGGAGCGTGACCTGTTATCGCTGGCGGCCAGCTTCGCCCAGAGCGACAAGCTGACGGCATCTGTCCGCTTCGCCGACGGCCAATGGCTGAATTTCACCGAGCCCAACACGCCGGTCGGACCGATATTGAGCTTCGACAGCCTGCCGCTCTATTCGCTGATCGCGGCCCTGGTGGTGATCATGTCGATCTGGTCGCTGCGCCGGCTGACGGCGCCCTATCGGATGATGGAAACGGCGGTCAACCGGATCGGCACGGACCTGAAGAGCCCGCCGATCGCCGAGACCGGCAGCCGCGAAATCCGCGCCGCGGCCAAAGCCGTGAACGCCATGCAGGTCCGGCTGCGCGACTATGTCGAGGACCGCGAACATCTGGCCGCCGCGCTCGCCCACGATCTGCGCACGCCGCTGACCCGCATGCGGCTGCGCCTCGAGCTGTTGCGCAGATCGACGGCGCGCGAGGCGCTCGCCCACGACCTCGCCGACATCGAGAGCATCGCCAGCTCCGTCATCGACTTCGCCACCTTCGAAGTCACCGAGGAGAAGAGCGAGCGGATCGATTTCTGGTCGCTGGTGGAATCGATCGCCGACAGTTTCGAGGACGTCACGTTCGACCATGACGGCGCCAGGCCGCGTGGCATGATCTGCATGGCGCGGCCGGTGGCGCTCAAGCGCTGCGTCAACAATCTGGTCCAGAATGCCGTGACCTACGGCAAGAAAGCCCATGTCAGCCTGCGGCAGTCGGACGGCGCGGTCACGCTGGTTATCCGCGACGAGGGGCCGGGCATACCGCAGGCGCAGCTCGACCAGGTGTTCGGTTCCTTCGTGCGGCTGGAGCAATCGCGCAACCGCCAGACCGGCGGTCTCGGGCTAGGCCTGACCATTGCCCGCAACATTGCGCGTGCCGCCGGCGGCGATGTCAACCTGTCCAACCATCCTCGCGGCGGCCTGCTGACGGAGCTCAGCCTGCCGCTGGCGGCATAAGGCAGCAGACTAGCGTCTCGATGGGCACCGGGGGTGGATCAACCAACCCAACCTTGCAATAGTGCGGCCGCTCGAACAGGAGGAGATCGCCGCATGCTTTACGCCATCCTGGCCTATCACGTCGAACAGACCATCCAGTCCCTGACGCCGCAGCAGGACGCGGCGCTGATGCACGACCTGCTCGAGGTCAATGCCAGATTGACCCGCGAAGGCAAGCTTGGGCCGGCGGCAAGACTGGGCGCGACCGCCGAGGCCGTCACGCTGCGCGGTCCGGGCGAAGGCATCGTCATCGACGGGCCGTTTGCCGAGACCAAGGAACAATTGCTGGGTCTTTATGTCCTCGACTGCGCCACGCAGGAGGCGGCGATTGCAGCCGCGCGCGACTTGCGCCGCGTGAACCCCTCGGCAGTGTACGAGATCCGGCCGATCACATTTTACCTTCCCGGCCTGGCGTTCCCCGTGACGAAGGGCGATTTCCAGGAGGCCGCCAGCGGCTGAGAGCCGCTTGCTCTACCCCATGGCCGGTCAGGCAGAAGCGATCTCGTTGCCCAGGCGGACCGTTTCGGCGACGAGAAGGTCGAGATCCTCGCGCCGGGTCCGGTGGTTGTTGATCGCCACCCTGAGGCAATGCCGGCCTTGCACCGTGGTATCGGAAATGGCGGCGGTTCCGTCTTCCTGAAGCCTCAGCATGATCTCGGTGTTGAGCGCTTTCGCGCGCTCGCCATCGAGACCATCCGCGCGATAGCGGAAGCAGACGATGTTGATGCTGGTCGGCGCCGTCAGTTCGAGCGCTGGTTCGGCCGCGATCAGCCCTGAGAGATACTGCCCCTGCGCAATGTTCTGGTCGATCAGGCGGCCGAATTTTTCGACGCCGTGTTCTCGCAATGCCATCCACACTTTGAGTGCCTTGAAGCCGCGTGACGTCTGCAGGCCGTAATCGTGCAGCCATTGGCCGGAGGCGAGGCCGCGCGGTGTCGACTCCAGATATTCCGGCGTCACCGCGAAGGTCTTGCGATGCGCCGAGGCATCCCGCACCAGCGCGCAGCCTGCCTCGAAAGGCGCATGCAGCCATTTGTGCGGATCGAGCGCGATGGAATCGGCCCATTCGATGCCGGCGACGCGATGTGCATTCTCAGGCGCGATCGCGATCAGCGCGCCGATGCAGCCGTCGACATGGAACCAGAGGTCCTCCTCATGCGCCAGCTTGGCCAGCGCCTGCAGATCGTCGATGGCGCCGGTGTTGACAGTGCCGGCGTTGCCGATGATGCAGGCCGGCTTGAACCCGGCCGCGCGATCTTCCGATATCGCAGTCCTCAAACCTTCAATGTCGATGCGCAGGCCGGCGTCGCTGGCAATGCGGCGCAGCGCCTTGTTGCCGAGACCGAGCGCTTCCATCCCCTTGCGGTGACAGGAATGGACCTGGTCCGAGCCATAGAAACGCAAAGGCTTTTCGATTGCTCCAACGCCGTGCTCGCGCACGCCGATGCCGGCCTTGGTGTTGCGCGCCACGGTGAGCCCGATGATGTTGGCAATCGAGCCGCCGCTGACCAGCGTGCCGCTGGCCGAAGCCGGCATGCCCATCATCTGCTTGCACCAGTCGACCACCTGGCCGTCCATCAGGGCGGCGGCATGGTTGCCGCCGCCGAGATTGGAGCCCTGGATTGCCGCCAGGAAATCGCCGATCGCGCCGGTAAAATTGCTCGACCCCATATACCAGGACCAGAAGCGCGGATGGATGTTGCCCATCGGATAGGGCATCACCTTGTCCACGACATCGCCATAGATGTCGGCAAGCGCGGTCGGCGATTGCGGCAGCGAGGCGGTGAAGAAATCCCTCACATCTCCAGGCATCTCCTGCCACACCGGCCGTTGCCTGACATCGCGCAGGTAAGCGACGGCATCGTCAACGATCCGATGCGACAGGCTTTGCACATCGGCCCAGTCCGAGGGGTCAAGCGTTTCCTCGGTACTGGTAGCCGAGTGTCCAGGCATCGCGTCCATGCAATTTGCTCCCGCGTCATCATGCCGGGAACTGGCAACCGGGCGTCGAGCGCGAGAGAGCAAGCTCTTCCGCATTCATCTCGGCCTCGATGCCGTCGAACAAAGGCGTGGTCATGTAGCGTTCACCGGTATCGGGAAGCATGCACAGGATCACCGATCCGGCCGGCGCTGTGCCGGCGATCTGGCGCGCCACGGCAAAAGCCGAACCGCCGGAAATGCCGGTGAAGATGCCTTCCTGCTGCGCCAGCGCCTTGGCCCATTTCATGCCCTCCGGCCCGGCGATCGGCATCACCTCGTCATAGAAGTTGCCATCGATGGCCTCCTGCAGGACGTGCGGGATGAAATCCGGCGTCCAGCCCTGGATCGGGTGCGGTTCGAAAGCCGGATGGCTGGCGGCCGGCGCTCCGCCGGCGCCACGCATCTGCCGCTTGCCGCTGCCGACAAGCTGCGCGTTGGCCGGTTCGGTGAGCACGATCCGGGTCTCAGGCCGCTCGCGGCGCAGCACCCGCGCCACGCCGGCGACGGTGCCGCCGGTGCCGTAGCCGGTGACGAAATAGTCGAGCCGCGAGCCGGCGAAATCGTTGACGATCTCGCGTCCCGTGGTAGCTTCATGAATGTCGGCGTTGGCCTTGGTCTCGAACTGGCGGGCCAGGAACCAGCCATTGGCTTCGGCCAGTTCCACCGCCTTCTTGTACATGCCGAAGCCTTTCTCGGCGCGCGGCGTCAGCACCACCTTGGCGCCCAGCATCCGCATCAGCTTGCGGCGCTCGACCGAGAAACTGTCGGCCATCGTCACCACCAGCTTGTAGCCCTTCTGCGCACAGACCATGGCAAGACCGATGCCGGTGTTGCCGCTGGTCGCCTCGACAATGGTCTGTCCAGGCTTGAGCGCGCCGGTGCGTTCACCTTCCTCGATGATGTTGAGCGCCAGCCGGTCCTTCACCGACGCCGCCGGATTGAAGAACTCGGCCTTGACGTAGATGGTGGCGTGCGCCGGTCCGAGATTATTGACGCGGATGACCGGCGTGTCGCCGATGGTGTCGAGAATGCTGTCGAACAGGCGGCCGCGGCCGGCCGTGGTTCTGATTTTCTGCTGATGCAACATGGTAGACTCCTGGTTCTTGCTCACGGGCCGGTTACACACCGGCGGTTTGGGCGGCGAGATTTCGACACCTTGCCGCACTACAGGTCCTTGACGTGCGGCAGTGTGGTAAACACCACATTCGGCGCACAAATTTTGCGAGCCGGGTGCACTTTGTCGTGCTCGGTGGTAAAGCAGGGGCCGGCAGGTCAGCGTGGGAGCAGGCGTGGTATCTGGCGTGGAATCGAGCCTGGCGAGCAGCCATCAAGGTGTTGTCGTGCGCCTGTTTGGGCCGCCGACAATTGCGCGCGACGGCGTCCCGGTGGTCTTGCCGGCATCGCGCAAGCTGCGCGCGCTGCTGGCCTATCTGGCGCTGGCGCCCCATCCGGTCGGACGTGGCAAGCTCTGCGAGTTGCTGTGGGATGTTCCAAATGATCCCAGGGGTGAGCTGCGCTGGTGCCTGAGCAAGCTGCGGGCCGCGCTCGACGAACCGGGCCGCCGCAGGATCGAAACATCGGGCGATACGATCGCGCTCGATCTCGACGGCATCTCAGTCGACGTTCTGGATGTCGCGGCGGCGGCTGCCGCAGGCATCGAAACGCTCGAGCCGACGCGACTGCAGTTGCTCTCCGACCTGTTCGTCGGCGACTTCCTCGAAGGGCTGGAGATCGACCGCAGCCCTCTCTTCAACAGCTGGCTGACCGCGCAGCGCCGCCGTTTCGGTTCCTGCCAAGCTGCTATACTGGAACATCTGGTCAAGACGCTGCCGGCCGATTCCGAAGACGTCTCCGCCCATCTCGAAAAATGGCTGGAATTGACCCCGTTCGACAGCAGCGCCCATGTCGCACTCCTGGTGAGGCTGGCGCGGCGCGGCCAGTTCCGTGCCTGCGAGGACCATCTTGCCGCAGCAGCATCGCTCTTCCAATCGGAAGAGCTGGATTTCGGCCCCGTGCGCCAGGCGTGGCTTGCCATTCGCGCGGAACGTCACTGCGCCACTTTGCCGGCACAGCCTGCGGTTGCGCCGATGGCGGGCCACAGTCCGATCGCGCTTGCCGCCACCGAAGCCGCGACGCCGCACAAGGCTGCGCTGGCCGTGATGCCATTTGCCGAAGACGCCGGTAGCGGCGTTCGTGGCGGGCTGGCCGATGGCTTGACCCACGACATCATCACCCGCCTCGCCAAGCTCAGGGACTTCTTTGTCATCGCCCGGGGCTCGGTCTTTGCGCTGGCGGAAAGGAACATCGCGCCGGAAGATGCCGGCCGAAGGCTGAATGTCGACTATGTCGCCACCGGCACGGTGCGCAGCCTGACCGGCCGCCTGATCATCACCGTCGAGCTCGTCGAGGTCCGCACAGCCAGGATCGTCTGGGCCGAGACCTTCGAGCGCAAGCCCGACGATCTTTTCGCCGTGCTTGACGATATCGGCAACAGCATCGTGGCCTCGGTCTCATCCGAGATCGAGACCGTCGAGCGCAACCGCGCCATGCTGAAAGCGCCCAATTCACTTAACGCCTGGGAGGCCTACCATCGCGGCCTCTGGCACATGTATCGCTTCACCCGCAGCGAGAACGACCTCGCGCGGCATTTCTTCGACATTGCTGTCAGGCAGGATCCGACCTTCACCCGCGCCTATGCCGGCCTCTCCTTCACCCATTGGCAGAGCGCCTTCCAGCGCTGGGGCGACCGCGACCAGGACAGCGCGCTTGCCTTTGAGGCAGCCGGCCAAAGCCTGTTGGTCGACGATCACAATCCCGCCGCGCACTGGGCGATGGGCCGGGCGCTGTGGCTGCGCGGCGAGGGTGACGCGTCCGTGCTCGAACTGCAAAGAGCCGTCGACCTCAGCCCGAACTTCGCGCTTGGCCACTATGCGCTGTCGTTCGTGCATTCGCAGTCGGGCGACCCGCACGCGGCGATCGGATCGTCGGATCATTCGCGCCATCTGTCGCCGTTCGACCCGATGCTGTTCGGCATGCTGGGCGCGCGCGCCATGGCCCATGTCCGCCTCGGCCAGTTCGACGAGGCGGCCGAATGGGCGCTGAAGGCGGCCGCCCGCCCCAACGCCCATGTCATCATCCTGTCGATCGCCGCTCACTGCCTGGCGTTGGCTGGGCGGCTGGACGAGGCGAAAAACTTCGCCGCCGCCATCCGCAAGACGCTTCCGGATTACCGAGCCGACGACTTCATCGACACCTTCCGCTTCGACCGGGATGCCACAGCCCTGTTCAAGCTCGGCGCCACGCGTATCGGGCTGGCTTAGAGCATGATCCCAAAAAGTGGGTACCGGTTTTTGGAAAAGATCATGCTCCAACAAATGGTTAGATCATGATGAGATTTCAACCAAATCTCATCATGATCTAGCGCCGCAACACCGCGCTCAGCACATCGCGTATCCCGATCGCGCCGACAAAGCGCGACTGGTCGTCGAACAGCGCCACGGGTGCCGTCTGCGAGCGGTGCATGGCCAGCATCACCGTCTTCAGCGAGGTCCCGGGATTGGCCCAGAACACTTGCGCCGTCTCCTCCGGCTGCGCCTCGACATCGGCGCACGAAACCCATACCGCCGGTTTGCCGTCGCGTTCCGCCGCCGCCACCAGCCCGTGCTCGTCGATCTTGAAGCGCGTCGTCTTGCGCCGGTCGAGCCACACCCAGCCATTATCGCCGTGCTCGAGGTCGCGGCTGTCGCGCATGACGTTCCAGGCGGTCAGCACCGACAACGGATTCACATTGGCGATGAAGTCGCGGACATAGTCATTGGCGGGCTTGAGCACGATGTCTTCCGGCGCCCCGGTCTGCACGATGCGACCGCCCTCCATGATGGTGATGTGGGTGCCGATCTTCAGCGCCTCTTCCAGATCATGGCTGACGAAGATGATGGTCTTCTTCAGCTCCGCCTGCAGCTGCAGCAATTCGTCCTGCAGCTTGGTGCGGATCAGCGGATCGAGCGCCGAGAACGGCTCGTCCATCAGCAGGATCGGCGCCTCGGTGGCGAAGGCACGGGCCAGGCCGACGCGCTGCTGCATGCCGCCGGACAGCTCATGCGCGTATTTCTTCGACCACTGGTCGAGATTGACCAGTTTCAGCTGGCGTTGCACGCGCTCCTTGCGCTCTTGCTCCGGCACGCCGGCGAGTTCGAGGCCGAGGCCGACATTCTCCTCCACCGTACGCCAAGGCAGCAGGCCGAACTGCTGGAACACCATCGCCACCTGCTTCTGCCGCAGCCGCCGCAGCGTCGCCTGATCGCAGGTCACGACATCGACGATATTGTCGCCGTCCTTGACCAGCACCTGGCCGCGCGACACCACGTTGAGCCGGTTGACCGCCCGCAGCAGCGTCGACTTGCCGGAGCCGGACAGGCCCATCAGCACCGAGATTTCGCCCTCATGCACGGTCAGGCCGGCGCCGGCGCAACCCAGCACATTGCCGGTCTTTTCAAGGATTTCGGCGCGCGTGGCGCCGCCGTCGATCAGAGCCAGCGAACCCGCCTGGTCGGAGCCGAAGACGATATCGACATTTTTGAAATCGACGGCGACGGTCATTTCTTGCCTCCAACGCCGATACGCGTCATCCGGTCGAGCACGATGGCGAGTACGACAATCGCCAGGCCCGCCTCGAGCCCGAGATCGATGCGGCGCGAGCCGAGCGCGCGGTTGATTTCAGTGCCGAGGCCGCCGGCGCCGATCAGTGCTGCAAACACCACCATCGACAGCGACAGCATGATCGATTGCGTCAGCCCGGCCATGATGGTCGGCAAGGCCGAGGGCAGCTCGACCTTCCACAGCAGCTGCTGCTTGGTGGCGCCGAACGCCTCGCCGGCCTCGATGATCGACTTCGGCACCGAGACGACGCCGAGATGGGTGAGCCGGACCGCGGTCGGGATGACAAAGATGATGGTGACGATGAGGCCGGGCGCGTTGCCGAGACCGAACAGGGTCAGAACCGGGATCAGGTAGACGAAGGTCGGCAGCGTTTGCATCAGGTCGAGCACCGGCAGCATGATGCGGTAGACCTTCGGCTTGTGCGCGGCCCAGATGCCGAGCGGCACGCCGATGGCCATCGCCATGGCGGCGGCGGCCACGACCAGCACCAGCGTCTGCACCGTCTGCTTCCAGAGATTCTGGTTGATGATGAAGATCAGGCCGAGAAAGACGCCTATGGCCAGCGGCCGAGAGCGCTGCAGCAGCCAGGCGATGATGGCGATGATCAGCGCCAGCAGCACCGGCGGCACCATCAAAAGGATGCCAACCAGCCCGTCGAGCAGGAAATTGAGGCCATTCGAGAAGGCCCTGAACACGGTGTCGAAATTGTCGGTGAGGAAACCGAAGAACGCCTTTCCCCAGGCGCCGATCGGTATCTTGTGATCGACCATGAATTTCGAAATCGGATCCATATCGCCCCTCTCATGCGAGAGACCGCCTGCTTCCGGCCTCCGCTTTCATTAGGTCATCTTCTCACAGGATATGAAAAAGGGCAGCCTTTTCTAGATTGGCTGCCCTTCCAGGTTCGGCTTGGCCGAATTAGTCGGCTCAGCTTCCGAGCGCGGTCTTGACCGCCGCTGCCGCATCGCCGCCATCGAAGGTGGTGACGCCGGCAATCCACGGCGCAACCGCGTCAGGGTGCTTCTTCAGCCAGTCGGCTGCGACCGTGTTGGCGTCGCCGCCCTTCAGGATCGCGTCCATCATCTCGCCTTCCATGTCCAGGTTGAACTTCAGGTTGGCGATGAACTTGCCGGCATTCGGGCATTCGGTGGTGTAGCCCTTGCGCACATTGGTGTAGACGGTGGCGGCGCCGAAGCCGCTGTCGCCCATGCCGTCGAGATAGGTGAGCTTCATGGCGCCCATCACCGGATGCGGCGTCCAGCCGAGGAACGCGATCCACTCATTGTTCTTGATCGACTGCTCGGCCTGCGTCAGCATGCCGGCTTCCGAGGACTCGACCAGCTCGAAGCCTTCGAGATTGTCCTTCGGGTTCTTGATCATGTCGAGGATGATGCGGTTGCCGTCATTGCCCGCCTCGATGCCGTAAATCTTGCCGTTGAACTTGTCCTTGAACTTGCCGATGTCGGTCAGCGACTTGACGCCGGCCTCCGCGACATAGGTCGGTACGACGATGCCGTAGCCGGCGCCGGTCAGGTTGGTGCCGATCGTCTCGACCGAACCATCGGCGGTGTAGTCCTTGATGTCGTTGGTCATCGACGGCATCCAATTGCCGAGGAAGACGTCGAGATCCTTGTTTTTCAGCGACGCCATGGTCACCGGTACCGATAGCTGGATCGTCTGCGGCTCGTAGCCGAGCGCGGTGAGCAGCACCGAAGCGACGCCGGTGGTTGCCTGGATGTCGGTCCAGCCGACATCGGAAAGGCGCACCGCCTTGCAGCTCTCCGGATCGCCGGCAAGTGCAGCGCTCGTGGACAGAAAAGTCGCCAGGCCGAGGCCGGCGACGAAGGTGTTCATACGCGACATTGGCAGTCTCCCATTGTGATTCTTTGGCGAAGCGTAGTTACGGTTTCTCTGCCCGCCTTGTTTCGTCAGCCAAACACCATTCTGGTGTGGTTTCAAGCGCTAAGACAATCACGATCAACGGCGCGGACTGGCCAAACAGCGACACGCCCGCCGCTTTTTCGATTGCAGACGGCTTTTCCCATGAAATGCAGCGGTGCCCTCTCCCCGCGCCGCGCCAACTCGGCTTAAAAGGACGGCATGGCCAAGCTCTACTTCCACTATGCGACGATGAATGCCGGCAAAACGACAATGCTGCTGCAGGCGTCCTACAATTATCGCGAACGCGGTATGACGACGATGCTGTTCGTCGCCGGCCACTACGGAAAGGGCGATACCGGGCTGATCTCGTCGCGCATCGGCCTGGAGACGGAGGCCGAGATGTTCCGCGACGGCGACGATCTCTACGCTCGCGTCGCCGAGCATCACGAACATACGACGGTGCATTGCATCTTTGTCGACGAGGCGCAATTTCTCGAGGAAGAGCAGGTCTGGCAGCTCGCCCGTATCGCCGACCGGCTGAACATCCCGGTGATGTGCTACGGCCTGCGCACCGATTTCCAGGGCAATCTGTTTTCCGGTTCGCGAGCGCTTCTGGCCATCGCAGACGATCTGCGCGAAGTGCGCACCATCTGCCGCTGCGGCCGCAAGGCGACGATGGTCGTGCGTCTCGGCGCTGACGGCAAGGTGGCCAGACAAGGCGAACAGGTGGCGATTGGCAAGGACGTCTATATCTCGCTCTGCCGCCGCCACTGGGAAGAGGAAATGGGCCGCGCCGCGCCCGACGATTTCATTGGCTTCACCAGAGGCTGAACGGCCGGGACAACATGAAAATTCTGCAGTTCACAGTTGATTGCCCGTTTCCGCCGGTCTCCGGCGGAGAGATCCGGAACGCCGCCAATGCACGCGCCCTGGCATCGATGGGCGAGGTCCTGACGGTAAGCCTGACTGGCGCCCCGGCACCCTCCACACCGCCGAACATCCGTCACCGGATCATCGAGGCAGCGCGCGGCAGGGCGCCCTGGGGCAGGCGCAGCCCGCACCCGACCGTGCATATGATGCCGGACGACGAGCTGGCCGAAGCCGACGCCATCTGGAGGGAATTCGCGCCCGATCTCGTGGTGATCGAGGAGATCGTGCTTTCGCAGCTGCTGACGCTGGCGCCGAAGCATCGCGCGCGCACCGTCCTTGACCAGCACAACATTGATTCCCGGACGGTGTCCGACCGGATCGCCGGCCTGACGCTGTGGCAGCAAATTCGAGACTGGCGCCAAAACAGGCGAAGGAAGGCAGAGGCGCGCGAAGCCGACAGGTGTGCGGCTGCCCTGGCCGACCAGGTCTGGGTTTGTTCGCGGGCCGACGAAGCGCTTCTGTCCGCTCTCGGCCCCGTCAACGACGTCAGGTTCGTCGCCAACCCCATTCCAGACGAGAGCGTGCTTTCCCTGCCGATTGCTGCCGAGCGCTTCAGTGAGCTCAGCCTGTGCTTCATCGGGCATCTCGGCTACTTCCCAAACATCGACGCCGTCAAGCAGATCGGCCGCGCGATGGCGCCGCGCCTCGCCGCCTCCGGCCGGCCCTGGTCGATCACCGTCGCCGGCAGAAACCCGCGCGATGTCGTGCGCGGTCTATGCACCAGGCATGGTCTGCGGTTGATCGAGAACCCACCGCATCTGCCGGAATTGCTTGGGCGTGCCGGCTATGCGCCGATCCCGCTGCGCTTCGGCGGCGGAACCCGCATCAAGGTGCTGGAGGCGATGGCGGCGGGCCTTGTCGTCGCCGCCACCGAAAAGGCCGTCGAAGGGCTTGGCCTGCAGGCGGGCAGGCATTTCCTGTCCAGCGACGATGCCGGCAAGTTGGCATTGAAAATCATCGATCTCGCGACACGCCCGCAAGCGGCCGCCGAGATGGCGGAGATCGGCCGCGCTTTCGTGCGCGACAATCATTCGTCGGCGGCGATTGAAAAGCAGGTCAAGCAGGCGGTCGCGGCGATCCCGCGCACGGATTGAGCCCGGCTGCTATCCACCGGCATACGGCGTTTGTTAAGGCCTGCAGCCTATTTTGCCCTCAGCCAGAGCCAGCCGGGAACCGCCATGCTTCGAGCCATTTCATCAGGCCTTGTCATTTACTTGGCCGGTATCCTCGCCGCGCTGGCCGACGGCGATGCAGCACTTGGCAAGAAAGTGTTCTACCGCTGCATGGCCTGTCACGAGGCGGCAAGCGACCGCGACAAGGTCGGCCCGCATCTCCTCGGTATCGTCGGCCGCACCGCCGGCACCGCCCAGAACTTCAACTATTCGCAGGCCATGAAGGACGCCGGCGCGGCCGGCCTCGTTTGGGACGAAGCCAACCTCAAAGCCTATCTCGGCGCTCCCAAGCTGAAAGTACCCGGCAACAGGATGGGCTTCTCCGGCCTGAGCAGCGACGAGGACATCGCCAACGTCATCGCCTATCTGAAGGCCGATCCGAAGCCTTGAACAGCGCGATGCGTAGCGTGATGGCGACGGCTTCCGCCAGCTGTCTCGCACTTGCAACTCATTGAGCCCTCTGTCGAATTCAGCACACCCACACTGTCCGAGATCGACTTCTTCGCAGCCGTCAAAGTTCAATGACAATTGAACAATACTTGGCCGGCTGGTTAATCACGCCATGACCCCGCCTTCATTGCCTTTCAAGACGACCAGGCATTTTTTTGTTTTCGGGGCGGGTCTTGTCTTGCGTCTTTCAATCCCCTGATACCCCACATATATTCGCCGCTGTTCGCAGCCAGCGACCGGAAGCCGAAGCGGGAGGCCCCTATGGCGACATTGCAGAATTTCGATGCCGAAATTGCCAAGACCAGGCAGGTCGTGCAGGACATGCGCTCCAAGATCGAGCAGTCGGGCACGGTGCTTGATACGCTGGCCACCGCCGACAAGAAGATCGGCGACGCCAATTTCGACATCGAGAATGCCCGCATCGAGGACGTGCTGAAGCAGCAGAAGGTGATGGAAGGCAACATTGCCGACCTGATCATCGGCCTGGAAGACGCCACCAACGTCTTCGGCACCGAATTCGAGAGCATGAAGAACTACACCGGCTGGGAAAGCTTCGTCGGCGTCTTCTCGGCGCAACGCAAGCAGCGCATGCGCACCGACCGCGTCCGCAACATGTCGCTGGCCGGCAATCTGCAGGAGCTTCTGGTCAAGTCCGACACCATCGTCGGCATCCTGAAAGCGCAGAAAGAGGTCCTCGACCAGCGCTACAAGACCTCGGAAAACAGCCTGTCGCAGGTGATCGAGCGCCGCAAGGTCACCATGACCAACCTCGAGGCGGTGCAGAAGCGCATCGAGGAGGTCAATCCGCTGCTGCTCGACATCGAAAACAAGATCGCCGCTTCTACCAGTCAGAAGGAGCGCACGCAGCTTGAGGGCGAGCGCTCGAAACTGGCGACCGAATACAATGAAAAGCAGGCCAAGGAGCAGGAGCTTCTGGCCGAAAGCCAGACGCTGGAACGCTACACCTCGATGTTCCAGACCTTCGTCGATTCGCTCAACAATCAGATCGCAGCGCAGTCGACGCTGATCAACAAGCTGACCATCGATACCGAGCAGCGCATCGTGCTCTACAAGGCACTGGAAGATTCCTTGAAGACCGCCGCCCAGCAGGATGTCGCCCACAAGATCAACACGCTGGGCAGCCAGGTTGACAACACCGCCGAAGAGACCATGGCCGGCATTGGCGCCGCCTCGCAAAAGCACATCGGCGATCTCCTCGAAATGCACGAGAAGAACATGGTCGCCAGCTCCGACATCCAGCGCCGCAAGAAGCTCGCCGACGACGCCTTCGCCCGCCGTTTCGACGACGTGATGAAGAAGCACAATTCGGCCAACTACGTGCAGTCGTAAGGAGCGGCTGCACGCGGGCACACCGGCATGACTCCCGAAAACGAAGCGGCGGCGCGCTATTTTTCCGCCATCACGGCGGCACTCAGCGGCCTCGAAGTGTTCATGCGCGACGACCGCTCGCCGCTTTACCGGCACGGCATCGTCGCCAAGATTGTCGCCGAATACATTGCCCGGCTGGACAAATCGTTTTCCTGCTGGCGCAACCGGCTCGGCTTCATGGACACGTTCCGCATTTCGCGCGCCGACAGCGGCTATCCCGTCTTCCAGAACCTGCTCGAACTGGAAAACGACCGCCGCCAGGCCGAGGCGCGGCTGGCCAACATTCCGCTGGCCGGCGAATTGCGCGAGGAAATGGCCGACTTCATCCTGCGCCACAAGGAATTCCCCGAAGCGCTGCAGAAGTCGATGGCCGAGCGGCTCTATCTCGAGGACGTCAAGAGCGAACAGACTTTTGGCCCGTTCTCGCTGGCGCAGACGGCCAAGGTCTCGGTCAATCCAAAGACCGGGCGCCCCTATTACCTCGTGCACTGGGCGAGCTTCGACGGCAGCGCCAACCTGCCGCTGGTCTACATGGTGACGGTGGAGGATTCCTCCGAAAGCATGATCCGGCAGCTCGTTGACAGCAGCGGCAAGCTCAATGAACGGGTCGACATCCCGCTGCCGGTGGACGGCCTGCTCAACCCCGAACTCGCCCATCGCTTCGACGATTTCACCGAGAAGAATTCCGCCTACACGCTTTCGCCCGCAACGATTGCGGTCAATCTCGACAAGGATTTCGAGCCGCTGCACCCTAAGCAGCTGCGCCGCGTCGTGCTCGGCCCCTTTTATTCCGCAGGCATTACGGACAACAATTCGACCGTGACCGAGGTGCTGGCCAAGGTGCGCAAACCGGAAAATGCCTGGCTGCTCACCTGGACCATCCAGGAGGTCTACTCCAAGGGCGAGAAACCCGGCCGCAAGGGCCTGTTTTCGAGCGAGAAGACCACGCAGGAATTCTTTATCAACACCGACGATCTCGAAGCCGCGCGCCAGGGTGTGTCGAGCTACGAGAACCACGCCCTGATCTCGCACGAAGCCTATCAAGCACTCTACGCCGCCGGCGAAGCTCAAAAGATCTTTTCCGGCTACAAGGTTCACATCCTGTCAAATGGGCAGGTGATTTCAGATGTCTGACCGTCACATCGCGGAGCATCCTTCATGGACACCGGCCTGACCACCATTCCGGAAGCGGCTATCGAAAAGCACCGCGCAACCGCGCAAAGCTTCATCACTCGCGTCGTCGTGCTGGAGGATCCTTCACGCGAATCCGGCACCGCGCTTGCCGGCACCAATCGCCGCTTTGTCTCGACAGTCTCGGTCGGCTCGGTGCGCCGTACCCGCGAGGTCGAGCTTACCAAGACCGTCGCCGCGATCCATCCCGACGACCAGTTGATGAGCATCCCGCAGCACACGCTTTTGTTTCGCGCCCGCCGCGGCCTGGCGATTGCGCTCGCCATTTCCGATGTCTTCGCCGAAGGCTCCGACCTTGAAAGCCTGCAGGCCAAGAACACCCGCGCACCGCTCGAAGGCGATGAAGCCGCGACCTTCAAGAAGCTTCTGTCAGCCTCTGCTTACGTTTCGGCCTTCAGCCTTGCCTCCTATCTGTTCCAGCTGATCGACAGCGATGGCGAGGCGCCCAACGATATCCCCGAACCCGACTTCCTGTTCGACACGCCGCAGGACGCGGTGAAGTCGATCGTGGCTGGGTTGGACAAGGCGATCACCGGGTCGAAGGACGATGGCGACCTGACGACCCGGGCGCGTGCTTTCGCCCGTGTTGCCATTGACGGGCTCTTGGCCCGTAAAGGCCGCTTCGACGGCATCGGCCCGTTCGAGAACGCCCATATCCGCATCGACGCCGACGATTTCACCCTCGACGGCTTCGACGTCGCGCCCGGCAAGCGCTCCAAGCCGCTGGTGATGACCTTCAAGAAGCCGGAAGAGGTCGTCGGCAACCACATTGCCAAATACCAGTCGGTCAAGCTCGCCAAGATGCTGATGGCCTACGATTTCGAGCGCGAGTTGAACCCGTTCGTCGAACTCGGGGGCTTCCTCTTCACCTTCATCGGCGACGGCGCGCCGGGCACCGGCAAGACGACGCTGATCCAGATGATCGCCGGCCTCGTCAACAATTATTGTCAGGTTGCCGGCTATCCCTTCGCCTATGAGAATTTCGGCGTCGACCAGATCTCGTCCTACCAGGGCAAATCTGGCCAGAATTGCCGCCAGTTCATCAACAATGTCTTGAACCCACGCGTCATCGGTTTCGGCACCGTCGACGACATCGACCAGGTGGCGGCCCGCCGCTCCGACGACCGCGCCTCGGCCGGCCAACAGGAAATCACCGGCGTCTTGATGGACGCCTTTGCCGGCGCCGGCACGGTGGTGCGCGGCAATTGCTCGTTCGGCATGTTTTCCAACTATCCCGAAAATGTCGACGATGCGCTGCGCCAGCGCGCCGGGGCCCGCTGGCTGGTCGACGGCCCACAGAGCCGCGACGACTATATCGACATCTTCGTCCTGCTTGCCGGCAAGAACCACAAGATCCCACTCGGCGACCACAAGCTCTACGCCGCGCAGGAGATCCAGCGCGCGGTGACCGAAGCCTATGAGGAGCACGAGAAGCCTCAGGAAGACGGGCTGATGAAGGTCTATGAGCGCTACATGAAGGAGAATGGCGCGCCGAAATCGATGGCCGACATCGGCACTTATCTGCACCTGATCAAGGATGCCGAGCCGCGCTTCACCGGCCGAGCCATCAAGAACGTCACCGACGCCATCAAGATGCGCGCCATGGACATCGAGCTGCCCGACGACTGGTTCGAGAAGCCGGAAGTCTTCATGCACAAGGGCTACGACGAAAAGAAGGCCATGATCGAGGAACTGCGGGGGCCGTTCTCGATGGACATGGTCATGCAGGAGATCAACCGCTACGCCGACTCGGAGTTCCGCTATTCCGACAAATCCGACGACGCCGCGGTGGAGAAGCTGCTGCGCGACGCACGCCTGCGCGAACGGGCGGGGCGCGAGATGGAGGAGATGAAGAAGAAGGGGCTCTGGAATGCGTGAACTTCCTTCGCTGCCCGCGGGTGCTGAAAGGCTTGGCGCTAACGCTGACGCCCCCCTCTCCCCGTCCTTCACGCGGCGAGGGCAAGGGTGAGGGGCGGCGCATGCGTGGACCAGAGATCGCTCCGACCATACTGGCAGCTATCGAACAGCGCCTCGATCGGGACATCCGGACCAATGATCTTCGATTTATTGACGCCAAAGGCCATGGGGAGACATGTCCTTGAATGCTAGCGCTGCCCCTCACCCTTACCCTCTCCCCGTGAAGAACGGGGAGAGGGAGGCGTCAGCGTTGGCGCTTCGCCACAACAGGCAACGCCGCTCGGAACGTTCTGCATGAGCCACGCCAAAAAACCCGACCTTCTCCGCGACAATGAGCTGATCTACGGCCGCTTGCTCACCGTCGACGAGTCGCACCTCATCCAGCGCTACAACAAGGCGCTTGTTGCCTTCGGCCTCAAGCCCACCAAGCTGAAGAGCTTCCAGATCGACCGCACCGGCTTCTCGCCCGAAGTGGCCGAGGAATGCGGCGATTACGATTATCTCGACCCCAATGAGGTCAACCGCCGCTTCATCATCCTGACGCCGTCGCAGATCGATCTGCCGGTGGTGCACACCGCCTTTTCCAACACCTCGCAGCTGATGTTCGAGTTCATGTCCAAGAACCAGCGCGCCATCGACGCGCTGACCATCAAGGATGTCATCTACGGCGAGATCGAGGATTCCGTTCCCCTGGTCAACGACATCGAGGATCTGCTGTCGATCAGCCAGGTCGAGTTCAGGGTGCTTTCGGCCGAGGACGTGCTGGGCAAGGCCGCCGAACTCGGCAAGCTGGTCGACCGGCTGAAGCAGGAGCCCGATGCCTGGCGCGACAACACCATGCTGAGCCGTATGGTGGAGCTGGCGAAGGTCTGCGGCGATATCCGTGAGAATGCGCTGGTGCCCGACCAGGTGATCTTCCGCCACAACGCCTACTGGACCAGCCATTTCGGCGGCGTCTACGTCTTCGTCGATCCTGATATGACCACCGTCATCGGCGACCCGGCCGCCCCCGGCTTTCGCCGTTCGCGGCCCTGGCAGGTCAGCTATCTCTCGATCAACGATGCCGACAAGGTGTTCAAGTTCCTGGCCAGCACCGGCCGCATCGAACTGCCCCGCGCGTCATGGGTCGAAAGCTCGGGCTATCTCGAGCATCGCGCCGAGATGGTGGTGCGCTCTCTCATCCGCGACACAGAGCCGAACCGCAATTTGACCGAGGTCGACAAGGTCTGGCTGCAGACCTGGATCCATGGCCATGCCGATCTGATCACCAAGGACGGCAATTTCCCCTTTCTCAACGCCGCCAAGCGTGAGATCGCCCAGCTCGGCCATCTCAAGATCGAGGATGTGTTTCCGCAACAGCGCTTCCTGGTCGTGCGTGGCAAGCCCGACCATCCCGACGCCTGGCTGACCAACCAGCTGATCTCGGATTTCGTGCCGCAGGACTTTGTCTCGCGTTACGTCTTCAACAAGCCGGGCTTCTACAAGGACTATGACGGCTACAGCGACGCCTGGCGGTCGCATGTTGTGGACGTTCTGAAAACCACATATTTGAAAGACAAAGTGGCGTTTCGCACGCGCCTTTACGGCCTGACTGACTGAGGGGTGAACGAGAGCCATGCTTGATCCGATCGTGAATTTCTTCACCCGCATCTTCCAATGGATCGGCCGCGGCATCGGCCTCGTCATCGGCGCGATCCTGTGGCCGTTCCTCTGGGCTGGGCGCTGGTATACGCAGCGCGGCTGGATCCTGAAGGCTGTGGTCGGCCTCGCGCTTCTGGTATTGATCGGCCTCTACGCCAATTTCTTCTACGCCACCCAGTGGTGGAACAAGTTCGATCCCAACTACGTCGACAAATACACCTTCGAGAACCGCAACATTTCCGCCGGCGAACAGGTCGCCGCCGGCGCCGGCACCGACACCGCCAAGACCTGCGGCAATTCGGGCATCGCCCAGGTGGCGGCCGACCTGACGGACTTCAACGTCAACCAGAATGCCTGGATCTCGTCGATGATCCTCTACAAACTCGGCCTGTTCGGCATCGACTGGGACAACACGCCGTTCATGGACAACAAGGCCTCGTTCCAGCGCGGCATCAACCAGGCGGTGCGGCGTACCGCCACCGAGCTTGCCGACAATCTCGGCCGTGTTCGCACCACATCGCAGATCGACGGCGACCTGCAGGATGCGCGCGGCAATCTGCAGTTCGACGAGGAGACCTGGTATTTCGGCCTCAACCCGTTCGGCCCCAAGACGCCGACGCCGAGTTATTATCGCGATGCCGTCACCAAGCTGCGCTCCTTCAACGCCCGCCTCGGCAGCTGCCAGGCGACGTTCGATGCCCGCGCCGACAATCTGAAGCAGTATATCGACCGCATCTCCTCCGACATCGGTTCGACCTCGGCGATCCTCAAGGAGCGCGCCGAAAACCATAACAATGGCTGGTTCGACTTCCGCGCCGACGACCGCTTCTGGTTCGCCTATGGCCAGCTCTATGCCTATTACGGCCTGATGAAGGGCGCCCAGGCCGACTTCGAGGACGTCATCAAGGAAAAGCATCTCGGCAATCTGTGGGACACGATGGATGCGCAATTCGTCTCGGCGCTGCGCATCCAGCCCTTCATCATCGCCAATGGCCGCGAGGATGGCTGGATCATGCCGACGCACCTGACGACGATGGGTTTCTACGTGCTTCGCGTGCGCTCCAACATGGTCGAGATCAGCAACGTCCTGACTCAGTAGCGTCCACAGCTTTCCCGGCGAGCGATGGCGAATTTGCGCCGTCGCCTCTGTCGCATTCCGTGCATTGGGCGGCTGTTTTGAGACGGCGGAACGTCGCGTCCTCTGGCTTCTATACGGCGCGGCAACGGAGCCAGGAAGAACCGGCGACAGGTCGGCCGGCCGCGGAGACACTTTCTTCATAGGAAACATAGTTGCATGCAAGTTGACGCCGCGGGAGCGACAGGGTTAGAACATGCCCGCGCCCGGGTTCAACATGCCTGCGAGTGAGATCAAACCCGTCCCCTCCACCGTCCAATCCGAAGGAAAGCCGTCATGGCCGAAGTGAAGTCCGACATCGAGATCGCGCGCGGCGCCAAGAAAAAGCAAATCCAGGAGATCGGCGCCAAGATCGGCATCCCGACCGAGCACCTTTTGCCCTACGGCCACGACAAGGCGAAGATTTCGGCCGAATTCATCAAATCGGTGAAGGGCAACAAGGACGGCAAGCTGATCCTCGTCACCGCCATCAACCCGACGCCGGCCGGCGAAGGCAAGACGACCACCACCGTCGGCCTTGGTGACGGTCTGAACCGCATCGGCAAGAAGGCGATCGTCTGCATCCGCGAGGCTTCGCTCGGCCCGAATTTCGGCGTCAAGGGCGGTGCTGCCGGCGGCGGCTACGCGCAGGTCGTGCCGATGGAGGACATGAACCTCCACTTCACCGGCGACTTCCACGCCATCACCACGGCGCACAACCTTCTGTCAGCGCTGATCGACAACCACATCTACTGGGGCAATGAGCTCGGCATCGACACCCGCCGCGTCGCCTGGCGCCGCGTCATGGACATGAACGACCGGGCGCTGCGCGAAATCATCTGCTCGCTCGGCGGCGTCGCCAACGGCTATCCGCGCGAGGCCGGCTTCGACATCACCGTCGCCTCGGAAGTCATGGCTATCCTGTGCCTTTCCACCGACCTCAAGGATCTGGAAAAGCGCCTTGGCGACATCATCGTCGCCTACCGCCGCGACAAGACGCCGGTCTATGCCCGCGACCTCAAGGCCGACGGCGCCATGGCGGTGCTGCTGAAGGACGCCATGCAGCCAAACCTGGTGCAGACGCTGGAAAACAACCCGGCCTTCGTCCATGGCGGTCCGTTCGCCAACATCGCCCATGGCTGCAACTCGGTCGTCGCCACCACGACGGCGCTGAAGCTCGCCGACTACGTCGTCACCGAAGCCGGCTTCGGCGCCGACCTCGGTGCTGAAAAATTCTTCGACATCAAGTGCCGCAAGGCGGGTTTGAAGCCGGCGGCTGCCGTCATCGTCGCCACGGTGCGCGCCATGAAGATGAATGGCGGCGTCAAGAAGGAAGACCTCGGCAAGGAAAACATCGAGGCAGTCAAGAAGGGCTGCCTCAATCTGGGCCGCCACATCGAGAATGTGAAACAGTTCGGCGTGCCTGCGATCGTGGCGATCAATCATTTCACCACCGATACCGAGGTGGAAATCCAGGCGATGAAGGATTTCGTCGCCTCGCTCGGCGCCGAGGCGATCCTGTGCAAGCATTGGGCCAATGGCTCTGCCGGCATTGAGGAGTTGGCGCGCAAGGTCGTCGAGATCGCCGAATCCGGCGCCTCGCAGTTCGCGCCGCTCTATCCCGACGCAATGCCGCTGTTCGAGAAGATCAACACCATCGTCCAGCGCATCTATCGCGGCGACGAGGCGATCGCCGACAAGTCGGTGCGCGACCAGCTGCATGCCTGGGAGCAGGCCGGCTACGGGCACCTGCCGGTCTGCATGGCCAAGACCCAGTATTCCTTCTCGACCGACCCGAACCTGCGCGGCGCGCCGACCGGCCACACCGTGCCGGTGCGCGAGGTCAGGCTTTCGGCGGGCGCCGGCTTCGTCGTCGTCATCTGCGGTGAGGTCATGACCATGCCCGGCCTGCCCAAGGCGCCGTCCTCGGAAAAAATCTTCCTCAACGAGGCCGGCCAGATCGAAGGCCTGTTCTGAGATTTGTCTCGACAACCAAGGGCGCCGCAGCCATGCGGCGCCCTTTTGCTTGCCGGGCTTCTCACGCCACTGTCGAGGACCCGAACTTCTTGATCCCGGCGACCGACATGCTGACGAACTGGTCGAGAATGGTGAAGAAGATATCCAGACTGAACCCAAACAGGAAGGAGAAGGTGAAGAGGCTGAAGCCTATTCCCGAAGCCTCCTCTCCAAGCTTGGTGCCCGGTGCTACAAACCAGGCAAGCACCATGCCGGCCAGCGCCCCCAGTGCGATCCTGTGGATCAGCCGCGACAGCGGTGGATTGGGCAGCAGCGGATTGAGGATCATCCGCATGTGAAACATGATGGCTCCGAGCGCGCCGTAGAAGGCCGGGAGTATCCACAAGGCATATGGGCTGAGAACCTCGTCCAGCGTCTTTATCTGCGCGGTCAGCGTGTAGATCGAGTTCGGCGCGATCGTGATCACTCCGTCGCACTGCAGGCTGCGCGTTGCCTCGTCGAAATCGGCATTCACGTCCGTCACTTTTTCCGAAGACGTACCTTCAAGATTGTTCGGGTTTTTCTTTTCGGTGTTTATCTGCGCGCAATAGGCATCCGGCTGATTGGGGAGCTCCTTGAGCTTGTCTGGAGGCGTGGATTTACTCACCCCCAGCGGCTGGTCACAGAACTGGTCTATGGCACCTTGCTGGGAATACTGAGCCTGGCCCGCCGCTACGCCATCTGCCGTGGAGGTTGAATAAAATTTGCAGTACATCCATTGCATTCCCCAGATCGGGAATTGCGCGTCCTCAGTCATGAACCCTTGCGCTCTTCTCACCAGGGAGGAAAAGCGCTGGTCGAGAGCGTGAAGGCTATCTTCCGAATTGTAATAGGCGTCCTTCAGAAGCGTCAGATCCGTGGTCGAAGCCTGCTCGGACGATGCCGAGCTCAGTTGTTTCTTCGTCGCCCAAACCTGGCGTATCGCCTGTCCGAACCGTGCGCTGAAATCATTGTTGTCGATTTCTATGAGTTCGGAGTTTATCGCGACTCCCTTGTTGTAAATGTACGTCAATCTTCCGGTTACAACCATGAAAAGCACGGAAAGAGCCACGAGAAAGTACGTCGCCAGCGCGGTCTTGCGCGACATGTCACCGGGCGACCAGCCCGATCGCAGTGCCGCCAGGGTGGCAAATGGCACGGTGCCGGAACAATCGTTGAAAACCGTCTGAAGATTGACGACCTCAGGCTGGCTGGCCGTCGCATCGTCGAGCTTTTCGGCATTGCCGATGGCCGCAAACAGGGAACTGTCCTTGAACACGCCGTAGCGGCCGTAGTTGGCGACCAGCTTGGCGTCCCCGATGAGTCCAGAAACGAGAGGGTCGGCCGGTGTCGTCGTCATCGTGAAATCCCCCCGCCTGACGACTAGCCTAGATAGCCCGGCACATAGCCGTATTGCGACGGGCACCCGCACGGATATCCGGGCGGGCCGGGCGGCTGCGCCCAGCACCAGAAGGATTGAGTGAAGCAGATCGTCCCCGGCGCGTGCGAAGGGACCTGGGCGAAAGCGGGCCATGGCAAGAGTGCCGCGGCACCAGCCAAGGCGAGAACGACTGTAGTTCGTGCAATTCGCGCTTTCACTTGTTTCTCCCGGGGAAGTCTACCCCGTCCCACCCCTTGATCCAGATATACCGTTCCTCGGAGAGAGGCCTTCGTCTGTGAAAGACTTCACTCTGTTCTCCAGTTCCCCATCCTGAGATAGAGCCCGATCTGAGTTTCTTGCGTTTAGCCGGCTCTCATCCCGAAAGTGAATGGGCCCAGCCGAAAAGACTTCCAAACGAGGCCACGCCCCGGTGGTCGTGATCAGGAACGCCAAGGGGCGCCGCAGACTGCGGCGCCCCTGTTCCTTCGCGGCAATTTGCCTATGCAGCGTTGCGCGCCAGCGCGCGCTGGTTGGACGCATAGGGCGTGTCGCGTTCGGGCAAAGCACCGGTCTTCAGGCAATCGATCCATTCGGCGGTCTTGAGCACGGCCGCAAAGCGCGACTGCAGGATGATGGACACCACGCGGTGGATCTCCTCGGCCGAGGCGTAGCCGGCGCTGTTGGCGTAAGGCAGCGAACCGGTGGCGTCGGACAGGAACTCGACCGCAAAGCCGACATGCGCGGCGTGGATGATGCTCGACAGGTCGCAATTATGCGTCATGTAGCCGATCACCGTTATCGTATCGATGGTATTGGCGCGCAGCCACGCCTCGAGGTCGGTGCCGGCAAAGGCGCTAGGCAGTGACTTCTCGACATAGTGGTCGCGGCTTCGCCGGGCGATCTCGGGATGCAGTTCGCCGCCATGGCTGCCCTTGGCGAAGACTGGCGAGGTCTCGGGCGCCATCTGCTTGACGACCACCACCTTCACGCCGGCCGCAGCGGCGGCATCCATAGCGCGCGCGACATTGACGACGCTGTCGCGGAACGGCGGATACTGGATGGCGAGGTTGCCGCCATCATAATCGTTCTGGACATCGATGACGATGAGCGCGCGGCGCGGCGTGATATTGGCGGACATGGTGTTCTCCTTCGGGCTTGAATGGGATAGGTCGAAAATAGGCGGATCGCCCGACTGCCAAAAGTGGCCCGATTGACATCATTCGAAAGAATTGGGACAATGCGCTTTTCGCTTGCTGGAAACACGCATGGCCGACCCGATCATTGCCGTTCTCGCCTTTGACGGCATCAGCCCGTTCCACCTCTCCGTGCCGTGCGTGGTGTTCGGCACCGACCGCACCAAGCTTGGCCTGCCGCGTTTCGACTTTCGCGTCTGCGCGCTCGACGATGGAGCGATCCACACCGATGTCGGGCTGACCATCGCGGTGCCGTATGGCCTTTCCGCATTCGACGATGCCGACATCGTCATCGTTCCGAGCTGGAAGGATCTCGAGGCCCCACTTCGGCCGCCGCTCCTGGCAGCGCTCACCCACGCGCACCGGCGCGGTGCGCTGATCGTCGGCCTCTGTCTCGGCACCTTCGCCATTGCCGCCGCCGGGCTGCTTGCGGGCCGGCGTGCGACGACACATTGGGCCTCCACCGACCGGTTGCAGGCATTGTACCCGGACATCGAAGTCGACGCCGACGTGCTCTATGTCGACGACGGCGACATCGTCACCTCGGCCGGCGTCGCCGCCGGGCTCGATTGCTGCCTGCACATTGTGCGCGCCCGCTATGGCGCAGAGCTAGCGCTGCGGCTGGCCAGGCACATCGTGCTGTCGCCGCACCGGCAGGGTGGGCAAGCGCAGTTCATCGAGCGCCCGCTGGCGAAAACCCCGGCCACCGACCGCTTCACCCTGGCGCTCGACACGGTGCGGGCAACGCTCGGACAAACGCACAACCTCGACCGCGTCGCGGAGGCCGCGGGCCTGACCCGGCGCACTTTCACCCGCCGTTTCCAGAAATCGATCGGCACCAGCTTTGGCGAATGGTTGGCCGGCCAACGCACCGAACTGGCGCAACAGCTGCTGGAGGCGACGGAAAAATCGATGGACATGGTGGCCTTCGAAGCCGGCTTCGGCAGCGCCACCTCGCTGCGCCAGCATTTCGCCGCACGGCTCAAGACGTCACCGGCCCAATACCGGCGTGAATTCTCGCGGCGAGCCGGTCCGGACGAGCGTATGGCACGCACGGCTTCATACTGACCGCCCACGACGAGTTCAGCCCCGCTTGACCGCCCGCGCCGGATTGCCGACCACCGTGGTGTTGTCAGGCACGTCGCGCGTCACCACCGCGCCGGCGCCGACTATGGCGCCACCGCCGATGCTGATGCCGCCGAGGATGATGGCGCTGCCGCCGATCCAGGCGTCATTGCCGATGGTGACCGGCCGGGCAATCTCCAGTCCCGACTGACGGCCCGCGGCCTCCTTGTGGTGCTCGGCGCAGTAGATCTGCACATTGGGGCCGAGAAGCGTCCGCCTGCCGATACGCACCGGCGCGGGGTCGAGGATGGTGCAGCCGGCATTGAGGAAGGCGCCGTCGCCGAGATGGATGTTGAAACCGTAGGCGCAGTGGAAGGCGCCTCGATCCGGGAGCCTGCGCCCGCGCTGCCGAGCAGCGCCAATAGCGTCGGGCCGATATTGCCGCGTTGCTGGGGCGGCAGCGCGTTGTGCTCGAACACCGCATCGCGCGCGATCACGCGGAGCGCCTCCAGTTCGTCGTCGATGCAGGTGTACCATTCGCCTGCAATCATCCTTGTCCGTTCGCTTCCGGCCATCACAGCGACTCCGTCCCTTCGTCGTGTTCGACTGTTTACCAAAGTACAATGCTCGCTGATGGAAGAAGCACCATCGCCTACTCTCGTCAAACGCAGGACCTATGCTAGCTTGCCCTCGTGGGCCAGTCCCGGGCCTGCTTTCGAGGGGATCTACATGCTCTATTTGCTTGCACTTCTGATCGGCGTCATTGCCGGTCTTCGCGCCATGACCGCGCCGGCCGCGATCGCCTGGGGCGCGTATCTCGGCTGGCTGCCGGTGGCCGGCACCTGGGCAAGTTTCATGGGCCATTGGGCCGCCGTCGGTATCTTCACCATCCTCGCCATCGTCGAACTGGTCACCGACCAGCTGCCCTCGACGCCGAGTCGCAAGGTGCCGCAGCAATTCGGCGCCCGCATCCTGCTTGGCGCCTTCAGCGGCGCGGTGATCGGCGCCACCGCCGGTTCCACCATTGGCGGCCTGATTGCCGGCGCCATCGGTGCTGTCATCGGCACCTATGGCGGCGCCGAAGCGCGCGGCCGGTTGGCCGCCGCCTTCGGCAAGGATTTGCCTGCCGCCCTCATCGAGGACGCGGTGGCGATCATCGGCGGCCTGCTGATCGTGGCGGCGGTGGTATGACTGCCCAAGCCTCAGACGCCAAGACATACGACGCCATCATCATCGGCGCCGGACAGGCCGGCCCTCCTCTCGCCGGCCGGCTGACGTCAGCCGGCATGAGCGTGGCGCTGATCGAGCGCAAGCTGGTCGGCGGCACCTGCGTCAACACCGGCTGCATGCCGACCAAGACCATGGTCGCCAGCGCCTATGCCGCGCATCTGGCGCGGCGTGCCGCGGACTATGGCGTGACGTTCTCAGGCCCTGTCGGCGTGGACTACAAGAGGATCAAGGCGCGCAAGGACAAGGTCACCAATGACTCCCGCAGCAATCTGGAGACGTGGATCGCCGGCATGAAGGGCTGCACGCTTTATCGCGGCCATGCCCGCTTCGAATCCGCCAACACGGTGCGTGTCGGCGACGACCTTCTGACCGCCGAAAAGATCTTCCTCAACACCGGCGGCCGCGCCTCAGTGCCCGACCTGCCCGGCGTCAACGACGTCGACTACCTCACCAACTCCTCGATGATGGACCTCGACGTTTTGCCGCGCCATCTCATCGTCGTCGGCGGCAGCTACATCTCTCTTGAATTCGCGCAGATGTTTCGCCGCTTCGGCTCTGAAGTCACCGTCATCGAGAAGAGTTCGCGCCTGACCGGCCGCGAGGACGAGGACGTGTCGGCGGCCATCCTATCGATCCTCCAAAACGAAGCCATAGAAGTCCATGTCGGCGCCGACGACATCCGCTTTGCCAGACAGGGCAAGGACATCGCCGTGACCTTCTCATCCGGCAAGCCGCCGGCGGTCGGCTCGCATGTGCTTCTGGCACTCGGCCGCACCCCCAACACCGACGACCTCGGCCTCGACAAGGCCGGCATCGCGGTCGATCTGCGCGGCTTCGTCACCGTCGACGACCAGTTGCGCACCAGCGTGCCCGGCATCTGGGCGATGGGCGACTGCAACGGCAAGGGCGCCTTCACCCACACCTCCTACAACGACTACGAGATCGTCGCCGCCAATCTGCTCGACGACGATCCGCGCAAGGTCAGCGACCGCATCGAGGCCTATGCGCTCTACATCGATCCGCCGCTCGGCCGCTGCGGCATGACCGAGGCGGCGGTGAAGAAATCCGGGCGCAAGGCGCTGGTCGGCCAGCGGCCAATGACCCGCGTCGGCCGCGCCATCGAAAAGGGCGAGACGCAAGGTTTCATGAAGATCCTGGTCGATGCCGACACCAGGCAAATCCTCGGCTGCTCCGTGCTCGGCCCCGGCGGCGACGAGGCAGTGCACTGCGTGCTCGACCTGATGTACGCCAAGGCGTCGGTCGATACGCTGGCGCGCGCCGTGCATATCCACCCCAACGTCTCGGAGCTGTTGCCAACCATCGCCCAGGAGCTGAAGCCGCTCGCCTGACATAGCCCCGCGTCAAGCTCAGCGCTTTCTGCATTGGTGCGTTGCAGCAATGTGCATTGCGCGCGGCAAGGCTTCTCGTTCAGTCTGAATTGAACCGATTCAGTCTGGATTTTCACACCTTTGCCGATCCTTGCGCTTGCCATTGCGTCCTTCTGCATCGGCACCACCGAATTCGTCATCATGGGCCTGTTGCCGGAGGTTGCGGCCGATCTCGGCGTGTCGATCCCCTCGGCCGGCCTGCTGGTCACCGGCTATGCGCTGGGCGTCGTCTTCGGCGCACCCATCGTCGCCATGGCCACCGCGCATCTGCCGCGCAAGCCAGTGTTGGTCGCGCTGACGGCGATGTTCGTCGTCGGCAATCTGCTCTGCGCCATTGCGCCCAATTACTGGCTCCTGATGGCCGCGCGCGTCTTCACCGCGTTCGGTCATGGCGCCTTTTTCGGCATCGGTTCCGTCGTTGCCGCCAGCCTGGTGCCGCGCAACAAGCGCGCCAGCGCCATGGCGATGATGTTCGCGGGATTGACGCTCTCCAACATTCTCGGCGTTCCTGCCGGCACCGCGCTTGGCGAAGCCTTCGGCTGGCGCTCCACCTTCTTTGCAGTCGTCGGCATCGGCCTGATCTCTGTTGCCGCCATCGCCTGGCTGGTGCCATCCAATGTCGCCGAACCGAGCGGCGGCGGCCTGCGCAGCGAACTGCGCGTGCTGGGCAATCTGCAAGTCTGGCTCGCCATGCTGATCGCCTCGCTGGCCTCGGCCAGCCTGTTTGCCGTCTTCACCTACATCAAGCCCTACCTTACCGATGTCTCCGGCCTGTCGACCTCCGCGGTCACCTGGGTCCTGCTGCTGTTCGGCGCCGGCATGACCATAGGCAACATCATCGGCGGCCGGCTGGCCGACTGGAAATTGATGCCGACGGTCATCGGCACGCTGCTTTTCATGGCAGTTCTGTTTGTCGGCTTCACGCAGTTCGGCGCTATCGCCAGCGTCGCCATCGGCGTCGTCTTCTTGTGGGGACTGCTGATCTTCGTCGTCGTGCCGCCGCTGCAGATCCGCGTCGTCGAAGCGGCTTCGGAAGGGCCGAACCTCGCCGCCACGCTCAACCAGGGCGCATTCAATATCGGCAATGCCAGCGGCGCCTGGATCGGCGGCGTGGCTCTGTCGGCCGGCGTTTCCTATGCTCATTTGCCGCTGGTCGGCGCGGTGCTGGCCCTGCTGGCGGTCAGCGTAGCCGTTGTCTCGCAGGCGCTCGAAGGATCGGCGCCGATAACGCCGGTTCCGGCCGCCGCCGAATAATTCCATTGCGCCCATGGCGGCGCGAACTGGACCAATCGACAGCCCTTCGGCAAAAGTGCATGTGTTCTGCCTCTTATCCTGGAGGCATCCCATGCAGAAATCGATCGAACGCATCGCCGGCGACACCGAAGGCGTTTCCTACGAATTCCCGGTGTTCCGCTTCGCCGGCGCCGACGCGGCAGCACCTTCGGCCTATCTGCAGGCAGCACTCCACGCCGGTGAATTGCCTGGTGTCGTCGCCATCGACGCCTTGATGCCGGCGCTGAACAAGGCCGAAGCCGAAGGCCGCATCAAGGGCAGCATCACGGTCGTGCCCTGGGCCAATCCGATCGGCCGCGCGCAATATCATTTCGGCGAGCACCAGGGCCGCTTTCATCTCGGCACCCGCAACAATTTCAACCGCGGCTTTCCGTTGCTCGCAGCACCGGACGCCAAGCTTTTGCCCGACACCACGCTTGGCACCCCCGACCAGCGATTGAAGACCCGTCTGGTGCAGCTGTCGCTCGGCCACGACATCGTGCTCGACCTGCATTGCGACGACGAGGGCCTTGCCTATCTCTACGTCCACGCCAGCCTGTGGCCGGCGATGGCCGATTGCGCCGCCGCCATGGGTATCGACGCCGTGGTGTTGTGGAGCGAGGACACCGACGGCACCTTCGAGGGCGTCACGATCATGCCCTACCAGAACGTCCCCGCCAACGTGGCGAAGCTCGACCGCCGCGTTGCCACCACGGTAGAATACCGTGGCATGCTGGATGTCGACGGCGCGCTGGCAAGTTCCGATGCCGAAGGCCTTTACCGGCTGCTGGCGGCGCGCGGCGTCATCGCCGATACCGCCCTTCCCGCACCCGGCGCGTTCAAGGGCCTCGTCGCGCCGCTGGAGAACATCGACATGATGCCGGCGCCCCGGGCCGGCGCCATCCTCTACGACGTCAAGCCCGGCGACCGCGTCGCCGAGGGCGCGCGCCTCGCCACCATCGTCCACACACCGGGCGAGGCCGGTGGCCGCACCGAAGTGCTGGCGCCGCAGGACGGCGTCATCCTGACCCGCCGCTCACGCCGCATCATCCGCGCCGGCGAGGATCTCTTGAAGCTGGTCGGCGACAAGAAGAGCGCCGACGCGAGGTCAGGCACGCTGGAGGACTGAGCTAACCCGAAATCGCCAGCCGCGCCTTGGCCTCCAGCCATTCGGCCATTTGCCGGTACGGCACCGGGCCGTGGCTGACACGGGCAACACCAAGCTCGGCCAGGCGCTGGCGCGGCGGCACATGCGCCAGCGCGATGATGTTGACCGGCAATGCCGTCGCCTTGCACAGCGCCTCGATCAGACCCTCGTCGCCGAGCCCCGGCGCAAAGAAGCCGCTAGCTCCTGCCTTTTCATAAGCGTGCGCCCGCTCGATGGCCTGGTCGAGCAGCACGCTGTCATGCGCATCCGGCTTGGCCTTGAGGAAAATGTCGGTACGGGCGTTGATGTAGGCGGGAATGCCGGAAGCCTTCACCGCCGCCGCTGCCGCCTCGATCCGCTTCACCTGTACCGCGATGTCGTGCAGACCAGCGCCGCCGACGATCTGGTCCTCGAAATTGAAACCGATGGCGCTGGCCTGCAGGGCACGTGTCACCGCCTGGGCGACAGTCTCCGGCTCGACGCCGTAGCCGCCTTCGAGGTCCATGGTCACCGGCAGGTCGACTGCCGCCACGATGCGCCTGATGTTGTCCAGCGCTAGCTCCAGCGGAATTTTCTCGCCATCGGCATAACCAAAAGCAGCCGCGACCGGCCAGCTTCCGGTGGCGATCGCCTTGGCGCCCGCCCTCTCGACGATCTTGGCCGAGCCCGGATCCCAGGCATTGTAGAGAACGATCGGGTTGCCCTTGACATGAAGGGCATGGAACGTGCGTGCGCGCTCGATCTGCTCGGTCATTGCTGTCTTCCCGTCTTTCCGATGTTGGACGAACAGTCTAGGCAGGACCCCAAGCCTTGGCGATGTGCCATGGGCTGCAGAAGCGGCGGCCACAAACAGGCCTTTCAAACCTGTTGCGCATCCGGCTTTTCGCCGCTATGGATTTCGCCCATGAACATGCGCTCGATCAAGACCATTTGGTGGTGGGCTCGCTGACAGCGGCCTGTTCGAACGCGTGCGCGTGAAAATAGAGGGTGGCCGCAACGGAATGTCCGGGCGGCCATTTGTTTTTTCAAAGCCATTCCCGGGTCCGTTGCCCCAACAAGCCATATGGAGACGGCAATGACGATGAAGGCTCTGGAAAACGGCGCGGAAAGCTTCGTGACCGCAGGTGGTGTCACCATCACCCGCGAACGCCACGACAAGCCTTACGCCGGTGCGATCGATGCCTATGTCGATGGCTTGAACTCGCGCCGTGGTGCGGTGTTTTCCTCGAATTACGAATATCCGGGCCGCTACACACGCTGGGATACGGCCATCATCGATCCGCCGCTGGTGATTTCCGCGCGTGGCCGCGCCATGCGCATCGAGGCGCTGAATGGCCGTGGCGAAGTGCTGCTGCCGGTGATCGGCAAGACGCTGGCCGGCGTTGCCGAGGTGACGATTGCTGAAACCTCGAAAAAGCTGATCCGCCTCGATGTCGCCAAGCCCGGCCGCGTCTTCACCGAGGAAGAGCGCAGCCGCGTCCCCTCTGTGTTTACTGTGCTGCGCGCCATCACCGCTCTGTTCAAGACCGATGAAGACGCCAATCTCGGCCTTTACGGCGCCTTCGGTTACGACCTCGCCTTCCAGTTCGATCCGGTCGACTACAAGCTCGAGCGCAAACAGAGCCAGCGCGATCTCGTGCTGTTCCTGCCTGACGAGATCCTGGTCGTCGACCATTATTCGACCAAGGCCTGGACCGACCGCTACGACTATTCCGGCGACGGTTTTTCAACCGGGGGGCTGCCGCGCGACGAAATCGCCGAACCGTTCAAGACCGCCGACCGCATCCCGCCGCGCGGCGACCATGAGCCTGGCGAATACGCCAATCTGGTGCGCAAGGCGATGGACAGTTTCAAGCGCGGCGACCTGTTCGAGGTCGTGCCCGGGCAGATGTTCTACGAACGCTGCGAGACGCAGCCTTCCGAAATCTCGCGCAAGCTGAAGTCGATCAACCCGTCGCCCTATTCCTTCTTCATCAATCTCGGCGAAAACGAGTATCTGATCGGCGCCTCGCCCGAAATGTTCGTGCGCGTCAATGGCCGCCGCGTCGAGACCTGCCCGATATCCGGCACCATCAAGCGCGGCGACGACGCCATTTCCGATAGCGAGCAGATCCTGAAGCTGCTCAACTCCAAGAAGGATGAATCCGAGCTGACAATGTGCTCGGACGTCGACCGCAACGACAAGTCCAGGGTCTGCGATCCGGGCTCGGTGCGCGTCATCGGCCGCCGCCAGATCGAAATGTATTCACGCCTGATCCACACCGTCGATCACATCGAAGGGCGCCTGCGCGAAGGCATGGATGCCTTCGACGCCTTCCTGTCGCATGCCTGGGCGGTCACCGTCACCGGTGCGCCGAAACTGTGGGCGATGCGCTTCATCGAGCAGAACGAAAAGAGCCCGCGTGCCTGGTATGGCGGCGCCATCGGCATGGTCAATTTCAACGGCGACATGAACACCGGCCTGACGCTCCGCACCATCCGCATCAAGGACGGCATTGCCGAGGTGCGAGCCGGCGCCACATTGCTCTTCGACAGCATCCCCGAGGAAGAAGAAGCCGAAACCGAACTGAAGGCATCCGCCATGCTCTCCGCCATTCGCGACGCCAAATTGGGCAATGCCGCAGGCGCCGAACGCACCACCGCGCGCGTCGGCGACGGCGTCAACATCCTGCTCGTCGACCACGAGGACTCCTTTGTCCACACACTGGCCAACTATTTCCGCCAGACCGGTGCCAATGTCTCGACCGTGCGTTCGCCGGTGCCGGAAGAAGTCTTCGAACGGCTGAAGCCCGATCTCGTCGTGCTGTCGCCCGGACCGGGCACGCCGAAGGATTTCGACTGCGCCGCGACCATCAAGAACGCCCGCGCCCGCGACCTGCCGATCTTCGGCGTCTGCCTTGGCCTGCAGGCGCTGGCCGAGGCCTATGGCGGCGAACTCAGGCAGTTGCACGTGCCGATGCACGGCAAGCCGTCGCGCATCCGCGTCTCCAAGCCCGGAATCATCTTCTCCGGCCTGCCCAAGGAAGTGACCGTCGGCCGCTACCACTCGATCTTTGCCGATCCGGTGCGGCTGCCCGACGATTTCATCGTCACCGCCGAGACCGAGGATGGCATCATCATGGCCTTCGAACACCGCAAGGAGCCGATCGCCGCCGTCCAGTTCCATCCGGAATCGATCATGACGCTCGGCCACAATGCCGGCATGCGCATCATCGAAAACATCGTTGCGCATCTGCCGCGCAAGGCCAAGGAAAAGGCCGCTTAGAAACGATGGCGGCGACGGACAACATGGCGGCGATCGCAGCGAAGGCAGCGGCCAGGCAAAGGATCGCCAGCCTTGCCTTCTGGTCGATTGTCATCGCCTGCGTGGTGCTCGCGCTCAAGCTTGCCGCATGGTACGTCACCGGCTCCGTTGCGCTCTATTCGGATGCGCTGGAGTCGATCGTCAACGTCATAGCCTCGGCCGCCGCCTATTGGGCGGTCCTGGTCAGCTACAAGCCGGCCGACCAGGACCATCCGTTCGGCCACCACAAGGCCGAGTATTTTTCGGCGGTGCTGGAAGGCGTGCTGATCGTGCTCGCCGCGCTTTTGATCCTCAACGAGGTCTGGCGCTTCTGGCAGACGCCGACCCCGCTCGAACAACCCTGGGAGGGCCTGGCGATCAACGGCGTCGCCACCGTCATCAACGCCTTCTGGGCCTGGACGCTGATCCGCGCCGGGCGCAGCGCAAAATCACCGGCGCTGGTCGCCGACGGCCGGCACATCATGACCGACGTCGTGACCTCGGTCGGCGTCTTCGGCGGCCTCGTCGGCGCTATCCTGACCGGTTGGCAGATCCTTGATCCGGCGCTTGCCGTCATCGTCGCGCTCAACATCCTGTGGCAGGGCTGGCACGTCATCGGCTCGTCGATGAACGGGCTGATGGACCGCGCAGTGGACACGACCGAACACATGCACATTCGCGACATCATCTCGGCCAATTGCAAGGGCGCGCTGGAGGTTCATGACCTCAAGACCCGCATCGCCGGCCGCGCCACCTTCATCGAGTTCCACCTGGTCGTCGACGCCGACATGACGGTCGGCGCCAGCCACGTCATTTGCGACCGCATCGAGGACGCGCTGAAGGCCGAAATCCCCTCGGTGCGCGTCACCATCCATGTCGAGCCGGACGACGAGGCGAAGCTGCCGAAAGGCACGACGGCGGTGCCGTTCGCGTGAGGCGAGTTACCACGTTTCGATAGTGAGATCTTTGATCCGCTCGAATTCCCGGATATTGCGGGTTATCAGCGTGAGGTCCCGAGCACGTGCCTGCCCGCCAATCAGCGCATCGTAGGGACCAATCGGGGTTCCCAGTGCCGCAAGCCCAGCACGAATCTCGCCGGCATGTCTCGCGTCGTCTCGGTCGAATTCAAGTACCGGGAACTGCAAAGCTTCGATGCGCGCCAGATTTTGGACCTTTCGCTGGCTCTTTTCAGCGCCGTAGTACAGCTCATGCAAAACGACCGCCGAGAGAGCAAAGTCTTGTGGTGCATGCCGTTTGAGCAAAGCCAGCAGACCCTCGTCGCCCGCGATGATCGCTATGACGGCATTGGTGTCGAGCAGGTAGGTCACTTAAAGAGGTCATCCAAAGCAGGTCGATCCTGACCATCCTGACGCTCCAGCGCTCCCTGGACGAAATCGTCGTCAACCGGTCCGATGACCTGGTCGAGCCATGCCCAATCCTGCGCAAGCGGCTCCAAGATGACAGTTTGCCCATGACGACGGATCGAAACCTCGTCTGCCTCGAACCGAAACTCCTTAGGCAAGCGCACAGCTTGTGACCGGCCTGACCAGAACACCTTTGCCTTGTCCATGTGCTATCCTCAAATGAGATATAGCAAAGATATATACCATGGTAGCGTCATAGACAAGATCGAACTCAACGAGTGCAGGCCGTCTGCGGCATAGCCTCCAAACGGTAGACCTTGTCATCGGACTTGGTCTTGCCATCCGCCGAGCACAGATCGACAATCGCCAGGCTGCTATTGGGGTTGGCCAGCATCAGGGTGCCGTTGGCGCCGCGCTTGAGGAAGATTTCCTTTTGCGCGATATCGCAGGAAAAGTTGCTCATCTTCGAACTGGCCGCGCAGCGCCATTGATCCGCTTCACCCTGGCAGGAATAGGTCTGCGTGACCTTCGTCCCGTTCTTCCTGGTGGTCACCGAGACGGCGACATCGGAGCCGTCGGGCCAGTTGGCGACATCGCCTGAGGCAAAGGAGGCGAGTTCGACCGGCCCGCGGAAGACCCGGATCGACTGCGTCACCTGGTCGGGATGCGAGGAGAGATGCGCGGCATCGTAGTCTCGCCCGAAGCAGAAGGGTTGGTCCGGTTTCAGTCGCTCGCGCAAGGGAGCCCCAAGCGCCGGATCGATCGGGTCGATCTTGGCGAATTCAGCCTGGCAGGTTGCGGCCGGCATCGGGTCGAGACGGAAATTATGGTCCTCCGAGCCCAGCGCCTGCCGGTCATATTCGGCTTCGCCCAGTTCGTCCTCCGATCCGGCGTCGAGATAGAGATCGGACGAGACATCGGTGAGGATCAGGCGGCCTTTGTCGTCGAGCTTCAGCGACGCCATGGTGCGGTCGCAGTCCATGCCGCAGCGGATCGGACCTGACTTGCCGTCCTCGGACTCGTGATTGCACCAGCCGCCGGCCCATTGCGGCGCCTTGGCGCCGCGCACCATGGTGGTGAGAAAACCGTTGTAGGAGGTGTCGGCGTTTGCCATCGGCTCCTCGTTCGGATGGCTCACCGGATCATGGCCATAGAGGAAGAAGATCCGCGCCACCTTCTGCTTTGGATGCGCCTTGAGGTGCGCCGCATCATAGACGCGGCCGAAACACGCATCGACGCCATTCGGGCTGAGTTCGGGTAATTTAAGCGCATCGCCGGCAAAACCCTCAAACGCGCCGAGCAGCACGGCGCCAAATCCAGCGCTGGCAACAACCTTCCACTTCCTGAACGCCATGTGACCCCCTCCTCGCATCGACAGGACGTAACGTGAATTTATGCTAGTATCATGGCCGCAGCCACGCAATTTGCGGGGAGCGCCAAGCCGAGAGGATGCCATGCGTCGACGCGACATGTTCCGGGCCAGCCTTGCCGGTGCCGCCGGCCTGTTCGGGCTGAGCCGGGCCGCCGCCGCTGAAGACAGACCGAAGGTCGCCTATCACCTCAGCGACCTCGATAAGGTCAACTTCGTGCTCGGCAACATCAAGAACCACTATGAAGGCACCGGCGGCAATGTCGACATCGTGTTGGTCGTGCATGGTCCGGCCCTCGCCGGCTTCAAGTCGAAAGGCATATCGGCGGCGATCTCGGGACGCTTTGCCGGCCTTGTCCAGCAGGGCCTTGAGCCGCATGCCTGCGGCAACACCATGCAAGGCATGGAGATCACGCTTGCCGACCTGCTCGAGGGCTTCCACGCCGCCGACAAGGGCGGCGTCGTCAAGCTCGCCGAACTGCAGCGCCAGGGCTACGCCTATCTCCGGCCCTGAGCCGCCACGGGCTTGAACGTGAAGGCCATGAGAGCCTACGAAGGGTGGCCAAACAGCCCGAAGGAAAGTGCTCATGACCGCGACCACCCTCGTCATCCCCGATCTTGCCGGCAAGGCGGTGCTGGTCACCGGCGCTTCGACCGGCATCGGTGCCGCCCTTGCACTGGCCTACGCCGCCCAAAAATGCCGGGTCGCCCTGCACTACAATTCGAGCCGGGAGGCCGCAGAAACGCTGGCCAAAAACATCCGCGACAGCGGCGGTGAGGTGTTCCTGACACAGGGCGACTTCTCACAGGCAGCCGATGTCGAGCGGGTAGTCGAGGAGAGCGCCGAAACATTCGGGCGGCTCGACGGGCTGATCAACAATGCCGGCGGCATGCTCGGCCGCGTACCTTATGCGGAGCAGACCGAGGCGCACTACGACGCGGTGATGGACCTCAACGCCCGCTCGGTGCTGACGGCCTCGCGCAAGGCGATGCCATGGCTGAAGAAGCAGGGCGGCTTCATCGTCAACACCTCGTCGATCGCGGCGCGCAATGGCGCTGGCGGCGGCGCCGGGCTGTACGGTTCGGCCAAGGCCTTTGTCTCCAATGTGACGCGCGGCATGGCCAAGGAACTGATCGGCTTCGGCATCCGCGTCAACGCGGTGGCGCCGGGCACCATCGCGACACCCTTCCATGAGCGCTATTCCACCGACGAGCAGATGAAGGGCATGGTCGCCACCATTCCTCAAGGGCGTGCCGGCACGGCCGAAGACTGCGTCGGCGCCTATCTCTTCCTGTCCTCCGATCTCCTGAGTGGTTACATCACCGGCCAGGTGATCGAGGTGAACGGTGGCCAGTTGATGCCGTGAGCCGGCAATTGCATACTGCGTCTCGCAACCATGCATGTCGTGCGCACGTTTGCTGAGGTTGGAAGAAGGGGAGAGGCAATGTACGGATTGATCGGAAAGATGCGGGCGTCGCGCGGCCAGCGCGACGCGATCATGGATGTGCTGCTCGCCTCGACCGGCGCCATGCCGGGTTGCCTGAGTTATGTCATCGCCCGCGACCCGGCCGATGCCGACGCGATCTGGGTGACCGAAGTGTGGACCGACGCCGCAAGCCACAAGGCTTCGCTGCAGCTGCCGGAGGTCCAGGCAGCGATCGCCAAGGCCCGGCCGATCATCGCCGGCTTCGAATTCCAGGTCGAGACCCATCCGGCCGGCGGTTTCGGCCTGCCCGCCATCAAGAACGAGTGACATCCCAACGCGGGGTCGGGGTCGTGAATTTCGTCCGAGACAGCGTTCGCATTTTTCTCTTCCAGGTCTAAGACCCAAACATGGACTCTTCGCCAGACCAACCGGCCGTCGAACGCATGGCGCGCATGCGTCCGGTTCGGCAGTGGGTGGTGCTGCTGATCGTCTCGCTGCTGTTCGCCGGCGCGCTGGAATACGCCGCACTGCCGGCGGCGCTGCTGATCGGCCCGATGCTGGCGGCGATCCTTGCCGGCACCAATGGCGCCACGGTGCGCGTGCCGCGGCCGCTGTTCGCCGCCGCCCAGGCCTTGGTCGGCTGTCTGGTCGCGGCGTCGATCTCCACCGACATTTTTTCGGTGTTCTACAAGGAATGGCCGCTGGTCCTTGTCGTGGTGCTGGCGACCCTTGCGGCGTCCAGCCTGCTTGGCTGGTTGATCAGCCGCTGGCGCATCCTGCCCGGCACCACCGCGGTCTGGGGCTCGTCGCCGGGTGCTGCCACTGCCATGGTGCTGATGGCCGGTGCCTTCGGCGCCGATCAGCGCCTCGTCGCCTTCATGCAGTATCTGCGCGTCATCTTCGTCTCGATGACGGCAGCACTCGTCGCCAAGATGTGGGTCGACACTTCGGGCATCGAGGTACCAGCCATCGTCTGGTTCCCGCCGATCGAACCGGCAGCCTTTGCCGCCACGCTCGGCGTGGCGCTGGTCGGCGGCCTGCTCGGCCGGTTGTGCCGGCTGCCGTCACCCTTCTTCCTCGGCACCTTCATCATCGGCACCATCGTCCATCTCGGCTTCGGCGTGGCGATGCAATTGCCGCCATGGCTGCTGGCGCTCTCCTATGCGATGGTCGGCTGGTCGATAGGGCTGAATTTTACCCGGGCGATCCTGCGTCATGCGACACGGGCGCTGCCGCAGATCGTCGGCTCTATCGTCGTGCTGATCGCCTTTTGCGGCGGGCTAGCCTGGCTGATCAGCCACGTCCTCGGTATCGATCCGCTGACCGCCTATCTCGCGACCAGCCCCGGCGGCATGGACAGCGTCGCCATCATTGCCGCCGCCGCCCAGAACGTCGACATATCCTTCGTCATGGCCTTGCAGTCGGCCCGCTTCCTGGTCGTGCTCATCGCCGGGCCGAGCATAGCGCGGCTGATGGCGAGAGCCGTCAGGGACTGAGATTCAAATATCCAGGGAAGAGGAAAAGTGCCCATGAAACGTCGTGTGAATGCCGTCGATCTCTCAGGCCGGGTCGCCGTGGTGACCGGCGGCGCGCAAGGCATCGGCCTTGCTGTCGCCCGGCGACTGCTGTCATCGGGCGCCAGCGTCGCCATCTGGGATGTGGACGAGACCGCCATGGCGAAGGCCGTTTCCGAACTCGCCCCGCTCGGCCGGGTCGAGGGTTTGCTGTGCGATCAATCGCTGATGGAGGCCGTCGACAGCGCCGCGACCGAAACCGAGCGCTCGCTTGGTCCGGTCGATCTGCTGGTAAACAATGCCGGCATCGCCGGACCGGCAGCGACGGTGGCGGATTATGATCCTGCCGCCTGGCGCCAGATAATCGACATCGACCTCAACGGCGTCTTCTACTGCTGCAAGCGCCTGGTGCCCGGCATGATCGCGCGCAGCTACGGCCGCATCGTCAACATCGCCTCGGTCGCAGGCAAGGAAGGCAATCCGAATGCCGCCGCCTATTCCGCCGCCAAGGCCGGCGTGCTCGCGCTGACAAAATCGCTCGGTAAGGAACTGGCCGGCCACGACATCGCCGTCAACGCGCTGACCCCATCGCCCGCCCGCACCCGCATCCTCGAACAGCTCACTGAGGCCCAGGTCGCCTACATGCTGGGCAAGGTGCCGCGAGGCCGGTTCGTCGAAGTCGAAGAGGCGGCTGCGATGATCGCCTTCATGCTATCGGACGAAAATTCCTTCACCACCGGCGCGACCTTCGACCTGTCCGGCGGCCGCGCCACCTACTGAGAAGCAGAGCTATTCCTCGCTGTCTTCGTTATCGCCGTCGGCCGCGAAGGACTAATTCAAGAGCCGCTCAGCGTCGCGGCAAGCCGGTCGGGAAGGAAATCGACGAAGGCGCGAACCTTCGGCGACAAATGACGATTGGACGGCCACAACAACTGGAACTGGCCGCGGCCGTCGACATGGTCGTCCAGCACCGTGCGTAGCTGGCCGTCACGCAGCGCCTCGCGGACCAGGAAATCGGGCATCGAGCTGATGCCGAGCCCGGCCATCGTGGCGCCCTTCAGCGCCTCCGTGTTGTTGCAGGTCAGCATCGAGCGGACCTGCGGCTCGGCGCTGCCGCCGATGAACGGCCAGCCTTGCAGCTTGCCGCTGTTGGGAAAGCGGAAGCGGATGCCGTAATGGTTCACGAGATCGTCCGGGCGGCTCGGGTTGCCGTGCTGCTCGATATAGGAGGGTGCCGCACACAACAGCAGCCGGAAGGGTGCAAGCGGCCGCGCCACCAGGCGCGAATCCGGCAGGTCGCCGCTGCGGATCGCGATGTCGACGCCTTCGTCGATGAGGTCGACGATGCGGTCGTTAAAGTCGATGTCGAGTTCGATTTCGGGATAGCGCGCCATGAACTCCGACAGCACCGGGAACAGCAAATGATAGGTCACGATCGGCGTCGAAACGCGCAGCCGCCCATGCGGTGTTTCGCGGCTCCGCGACAGCATCGCCTCGGCATCGTCGATGTCGTCGAGGATGCGCCGCACCCGCTCGTTGAACAGCTTGCCCTCTTCGGTCAGGCCGATGCGGCGCGTGCTGCGCTGAAGCAACCTTACGCCGAGATCCTGCTCGAGCCTGGCGACGCTCTTGCCGACGGCCGATGCCGATATTCCGAGCGTGCGGCCCGCAGCGATGAAGCTGCCGAACTCAGCCGTGCGGGCAAAGGCCAGGAGCCCATTGAGGCGTTCCATCGCATCTCTCCATTCGAGCGTTTCAGTCCGGTATATCTGGAGATTTAACACTATTTTTCTCGAAGTGTCGCGAGCCTATCTTCCCGTTACGACCGGCGCAGCAAGCTTGCGGCAGGCCGGCGGATCCTGGTTCAGATAGGAAAATTATGACCCCGAAGACCACAAACGGCGCGGTCGCGCCATGGCTTGTCCTGTTGTCGGTATGCCTTGCCGCCATGACAATGCCCTTGACCTTCACCGGCCCGGCCGTCGCGCTTTCCCGCATTGCGGCCGACCTCGGCGGCAGCCCGATCGCGCTCAACTGGGTGACCAACGCCTTCATGCTGACCTTCGCCGCCACCTTGATGGCATCAGGCGCGCTGGCCGACAATCATGGCCGCAAGCGGCTCTTCCTTGTTGGCCTCGCCACCTATGTGCTGGCATCGCTGGGATCGATGTTTGCTCCTGATATCGTCTGGTTCGATGTGCTCAGGGCTGCGCAAGGGCTCGGCAGTGCCGCCGCCTTTGCCGGCGGCGCCTCCGCTCTTGCCCAGGAATTCGATGGGCCATTGCGGCTGCGCGCCTTCTCCTTCCTCGGCACCAGTTTCGGCATCGGCCTCGCTTTTGGGCCGATCGCGTCGGGCCTGCTCATAGATGCTTTCGGCTGGCGATCGATCTTCGTCTTGGTGGCAGTGCTCGCGATTGCAGCCGCTTTGCTCGGCCTGCGCACCATCAGGGAATCGCGCGATCCGGATGCGACCGGCCTCGACTGGGCGGGAGCCGGCACCTTTACGATCGCGCTGGCATCGCTGACCTACGGCGTGCTGCAAGCGCCGCAGAGCGGCTGGACCGATCCCCTGGTGATCGCGCTTCTCGTGGCGGCCGCCCTTTGCTTTGCCGCTTTCGTCGTCGTCGAGCGGCGCGTGCGCCGGCCGATGCTCGATCTCTCGCTGTTCCGCTTTCCCCGCTTCGTCGGCGTCCAGTTCCTGGCGGCCGCTCCCGCCTATGGCTTCGTCGTCCTGCTGGTGCTGTTGCCGATCCGCTTCATCGGCATCGAGGGGATGAGCGAGATCAAGGCGGGGCAGTTGATGATCTGCCTGTCGGGACCGCTGTTGATCCTGCCACTGCTCGCCGGCCAGGTAGCGCGCTGGATCGCTCCGGCAACGATCTGCGGTGTCGGCCTGCTTGTGGCCGCCGGCGGCCTTGTCTGGCTGAGCCTGATACCGCCTGTCGTCGCAGCGCTGGTGGCGCCGCTGATCCTCATCGGCGTCGGCATCGCCTTGCCCTGGGGGCTGATGGACGGACTTGCCGTCGGCGTCGTGCCGAAAGAGCGTGCCGGCATGGCGGTCGGCATCTTCAACACCACCCGCGTCGCTTGCGAAGGCGTGGCGCTGGCGATCGTCATGGCAGTCCTGTCGGGTTTCACGGCAGCCCAACTGGCGGCTCAGGGAACGGCGTCTTCCCTGGATGCAACCGCCGCCGCGCAGCTGCTGGTGACCGGCAACATCGGCGAAGCGGCAGCCCGCTTGCCGGGTGCCGGAGCCACGGTCCTGGTCCAGGCCTATGAGATCGCGTTCGACAGGCTGCTGATCGTGCTGGCGGCAATCACCATCGTCACCGCCCTTGTCGTCTTTCTCGGCTTGCGCCGTGGATGGGCGGTGGAACACGAGACCATTGCTCTGCCGGTTTGCCAGGAAGGGTAGCTGAGCCGCGTCAGGAGATGACGAGGCTCGCTATGCGGTGGCCGTCGAGCACGAAGGTCATGTCACCCTCGCCGTTGAAGCCATTGCCTTTCACGGCAATGCGGACGCGGTAGCTGCCCTCGACCTCGGCGATGCGGACAATGCGAAGATTGGACTTCACGCCGATATTATCCGACTGGTTCCAGCGCGCGATCTGCTGGCGGCCTTGGAAGGACCGCCCCCAGTCGGTCAGGGACGCGTCGGCTGTGAACGTGTGGAGAACGGCTTCGCTATCACCCGCATTGGTGGCCTCGATAAAGCGGCGGATAGGTTCGGGTGTGGTCATCAATCGAGCCGGTGCATCAGATCATCATCCAGCCAGCGGCCGAAGAAATAGACCAGCTGCTTGTGCCACCATGGCCAGTCATGACTGACATCGCCGCCCCAATAGTCGACCGAGGCGGGAATGGATTTGTCGCGCAGGATCTGTTCCAGCCTGCGGGTCTCGACCAGCATCCGCTCTTCCCAGGCGCCCTGCCCGCAGCAGAAGATCATCCTCAGCGCCTTCAGCCGGGCAAGCAGTTTTGGGTCTACGATGCCGGGCAGATAGTCGAGCGGTGAATTGTAGAAGATATCACCTTCCAGCGCCTTGCCGAAGAAGTCGCCCGCCGAATAGACGCCCGACAGCGCGATGACGCCGCTGGCGAGTTCGGGAAAGCGAAAGACGAAGTTCGTGGAATGATAACCGCCCATCGAACAGCCGGTGAACAGCGGCTTTAATTTGCGCCCGCCATTGGCTTGCTCGGCGGTCGCCAGAAACTCCGGCAGCGCCTCCTCGCGCACATATCGGAAGTAAGCCTCGTGGCGACCGATGCGGTGGGCGGCGCCGGCATGCTTGTTGAAGAACGATTCCGAATCCACGCCGTCGACCGCGAACAGCTGGATGCGGCCGGTGTCGATGAATTCGGCCAGCGCTCCTACCCCGCCGGAATCCTCGAACTGGTAGAACCGCCCCTGCGACGTCGGGAACACCACCACCGGCCGGCCGGCATGGCCGTAGCGCTTGTATTCCATGTCGCGGCCGAGATTGCCGGAGAAACCCTTGTGATAAGAGATGTCCATCGCGTCTAAGCCTTTTCCGCGTGGATGTAGGCGACAGCCGCGCGCAGTGCTGCTTCGTCCTTCGAGCGCATCTGGTAGGCGTAATTTCCCATGGCGCGGCTGAAAACCTTTTCTATCGGCTGATGATGGACGATCTTGTCGCGATGCGCGGCTAGCACGTCCTCATGGCTGTGCAAATAGTGGAGGTGCTGCTTGCGGCTGGCATAAGCGGTGAAATACTTGCCCTCATAAGGACCACCGGTGGCATCCTTCACCACCATGTCCGCCCAGGCCGCGTAGACGTCGATGTCGAACGTGTAGTTGATCGCATCGGTCATCCAGGCGCCGGGCGGCCGCATGTTGACCTCAAGCGCGATGACGCGGTCGTCCTTGGTTTCGAACAGCTCGATGTGGAAGAAGCGCTCGCGCACGTCGAACGCCTTGAGGATTTTGCGGCCGGCCTCTTCGATCGCCGGTCGGACCTTGGGAAAGCAGGTGTAGCTCATGTGGCGATCCTTGTTGACCACTTCCATGATGCTCTGGTCGTAGCGGTGGCTGGCCGCCAGCACCACCTCGCCGTCACGGTTGACCAGCCCATCGAAGGTCACCACCAGCCCCTCGATGAACTGCTCCATGACGAAGGTCACGTCCTCGGGCTTGTCTCTGAAAAACTGGTCAAGCTCCCTGGCGTTGGAAATCTTGAAGGTGTTCGAGGCGCCGGACCCGGAATCGGGCTTCACCACCACGGGATAGCCGACGCGGCGGATGAAGGTCATGGCGCCGGCCCGGTCGGAGCATTTGCGCTGGGCGATGGTGTCGACGCCGCTCTTGCGGAAGAATGCACGCATGCGGCTCTTGCGCTTCAAATTCTTCACGAAATCGAGCTTGGTGCCGTAGATGTTGAAGTCGGTGCGGATATTGGCCTCCAGCTCCAGCCAATGCTCGTTGAGGGACTCGAAGCGCTCGATCCGGCCCCATTTGTGGATGAAATGACCCATCGCCCGGAACACCGGATCGTAGTCCTCCATGTCGGCGATGCGGTAATATTCCGACAGGGCCGCCTTCAGCTTGCCGTCCAGCGCCTCATAAGGCGCATCGCCAATGCCCAGCACCGTAGCGCCGGCCTTTTTCAGCCGGTCGCAGAAATCGGCGCCGTTGGCGGGAAAATGCGGCGAGAAGAAAACAAAATTCACGGATGACCCCTCCGACGGCGAAGCATTGCGGCCCCGGCTACACGCAAGTCTGGCGCATTTGCCGCGCATGGGGAAGAGTGCTCGCGAGTGGTGGAATGGCAGCCCACTTGCCTGTCCATGGCGGCTCCTGTATGAACCCCGCCATGAACACGCGCGTCTCCTCCGTCGCTTCCCGTCCGACCGGCTTTGCCGGGGAGACCGTGCGCGCGCTGGCATCGACCCTGCTTCTTCTCGGCCTTATCGGCGATCGCCGGGTTCGCTGAAGGAGCGCCCGGCGGTCGAACCGCCGCTTACGCGCACGCTCCTTGGCCAGTTCAGAAATTGGCAATTCACATCAAGCGAACGAAAATCTGATAAGGCGCTGCTCGCCCTGGAATCCGTCCGAAGACCGATCCGCGAGCCGCCGGGAGAACAAGACGATGAACGCACGAGAAGACATCCGCGCCGGCGAAGCCGAAAGCGTAAAACGCGCGGCCGGCCACATGCCGGGCGCGGCCCGAAAATACCAGCCCTACCCGACGGTCGGTCTCACCGACCGCACCTGGCCCAACAAGGTCATCGACAAGGCACCGGTCTGGTGCTCGGTCGATTTGCGCGACGGCAACCAGGCGCTGATCGATCCGATGGGTCATGAGCGCAAGGCGCGCATGTTCGCCCTGCTGCTCGACATGGGTTTCAAGGAGATTGAGATAGGTTTCCCCTCGGCCTCGCAGACCGATTTCGATTTCGCCCGCTGGTGCATCGAGGAAGGCAATGTGCCGGCTGATGTTTCGCTACAGGTGCTGGTGCAGTGCCGTCCCGAACTCATCACCCGCACCTTCGAATCTCTGAAGGGCGCCACCAACCCGATCGTGCATTTCTACAATTCGACCAGCGAGTTGCAGCGTCGCGTCGTCTTCGAGAAGGATGTCGGCGGTATCAAGCGCATCGCCACCGACGCGGCCAAGATGATCACCGACATGGCGGCCAAGGCCGGCGGCGGTTATCGCTTCGAATATTCGCCCGAAAGCTTTACCGGCACCGAGCTCGAAGTCGCGCTGGAGATATGCAACGCCGTCACCGAGATCGTGAAGCCGACAGCCGACAACAAGCTGATCATCAACCTGCCGTCGACGGTCGAGATGTCGACGCCCAACATCTATGCCGACCGGATCGAATGGATGTGCCGCAACCTGGACGACCGCGAGAACCTGCTGATCTCGCTGCACCCCCACAACGATCGCGGCACCGGCATCGCCACCACCGAGCTCGGCCTGATGGCGGGTGCGGACCGCGTCGAAGGCACGCTGTTCGGCAATGGCGAGCGCACCGGAAATGTCGACATCGTGACGCTGGCGCTCAACATGTACACGCAAGGCGTCGATCCCCATCTGGATTGCTCCGACATCAACCGGATGAAGGACGTCTACGAATATTCCAACCAGCTGAAGATCTCCGAGCGCCATCCCTATGTCGGCGAACTCGTCTACACCGCCTTTTCCGGCTCGCACCAGGACGCCATCAACAAGGGCATGAAGGCCTTGAAGAAGGCCAACACGCCGGTCTGGGAAGTGCCCTATCTGCCGATCGATCCGGCCGATGTCGGACGCAGCTACGAGGCGATCATCCGCATCAACTCGCAGTCGGGCAAAGGCGGCATCGCCTATGTACTGCAGGCCGATTACGGCCTCAATCTGCCGCGCAACCTGCAGATCGAGTTCAGCCAGGAGATCCAGGCGATCACCGACGCCGAAGGCAAGGAAGTGCCGGCAAAACGCATCCATGACCGCTTTATCGAAACCTATGTCGACCAGCCCGGCGCACGACTGAAGTTCCTCGACCATCACACCTATCCCGATACCGAGAAAAAGGGCCGGCGCGTGGTCGAGGCGGTGATCCTCGACAACGGCAAGGAGACGACAATCGCCGGCTCCGGCACCGGCCCGATCGACGGCTTCGTCGATGCGCTGTCGCGTCATGTTGGCGTCGACATGTCGGTGCTTGATTATTCCGAACATTCGCTCCAGCGCGGCTCGAACGCCTCGGCGATTTCCTATGTCGAGATGGAATATCCCGGCAGCAAGCTGTTCGGCGCCGGCATCAACACCAACATCGTCGCCGCCTCGCTGGAAGCCGTTGTTTCGGCCGCCAACCGGATAATCGGCCGCAAGGCCGGCTGATATTTCCCGGGCGCCGAATGTCCGCGGCGCCCGGAAATCCCCCATTTGCCGAGGGAAATTCCGGTTTTTTGTGTCAACCACCGGCAACTATCCGGTGTGTTACGCGATCGCATAACATAAGCATGCTTGTATGGAAGTGCAGGCTCTATATGATTGCGCCTCAACCTGTGCCGACTTCGAGAGGATCGACACTTGCAGCATGCCACGCCTGCCGCCCCCGCAGTGCGCGAGACACTGGAGCGACTGCTCGCCAGCGAAACGTTCGGACGTTCCGAGCGCGCGCGCAAGTTGCTGCGCTATCTTGTTGAGCGCGAGCAGGCCGGCGAAGCCGACAGGCTCAAGGGTTTCTCCATCGCCATGGACGTCTTCGGCAAGGACGGCGATTTCGATTCGTCGACCGACGCCGTTGTCCGGGTGCAGGCAGGCCGGCTGCGCGAACTTCTCCAGCATTATTTCGCCAATGAAGGCATAGCCGAACCGGTTCGCATTGCCATTCCGCGCGGCGGCTACGTGCCGTCCTATGAGCTCAACGCCATACGCCTGCCGGTTGGGCAGGAGCCGCTTGCGGCGGCGGTAGCCGCCTTGCCCGGATCGCCCGACCAGGCGGCTCTTGACGCCGTTCCCGCTGCCGCGACAGCTTCGGGGGTTACAGAACCTGGGCCTTCGCTGGCGCGCCATCTCCAGTTCTTCTGGGTCGCCATGACGCTGGTCATTCTCATGCTGGGCGTGCTCATCCTGCGCCAGGGCAGCGGCGCATTGCTTGCCAGCAGCGATCCTACCGCGGCGGTCGAGACCGCGGGCGTAACGAGCAGCATCGCATCGCCGTCGATGGAGGCCCTGCCCCTCGTCTACATCGCGGTGAAGGCCACCGGCCCCGAGGCCGGCCGCGTCGCTGCTTCGCTGCGCGCCGGCCTTGCCGGTTTCGACACGATCGACTTCATCGGCCGCGACGCCGATGGCAAGCGCGACCCAAGCACCGACCCGACCGCCTTCGTTTTCGATGTCCTGCCGGGACCAATGGCAGGTGACGTGACGCTCGAACTGCAGAGCGTGGCGACCGGCCGCGTGCTTTTGTCCCGCAGTCTGACGGCCGCCGACAGCGCACCTGGCATCGTCGAGGATCGTATCGCCGCCATCCTCAGCTCGACCATTCCCGCCTCCGGCCCGCTCTACAGCTACATCGAACAGAACGGCATCCAGACCGGGCTGACGAGCTGCCTGATCCTCAACGACAGATACTATCTCGACCAGAGCACCAGGACGCACGAGGCTGCCTATCGCTGCCTGGACAAGCTCGCCGGCCAGGGTGCGAAATCGTCGTTGGTCTATTCGGAACTGGCCTCCCTGACCCTTGAGGCCGCCACCGATCATTACGCCTATCCGCCTGGCGCGACGGTCGAACAGGCAATGTCTTTCGCCCATCGCGCGATCCAGATGGGACCGACCAGCCCTTATGCGCACCGCGCCTATGGCTATCTCAACTCGCGCCTCGGCAACACCGAGGAATCGATCCGCTGGATGCGCAAGGCCTATGAGCTCAACCCCTACGACCTCGGCATGGCTGCCGCTTACGGCTATGGCCTGATCTTTGCCGGCAAATATGCCGAGGGAACACCCATCCTGACCCATGCCGTCGAGACGTTCAGCGGCCATCCGACATGGTGGGATTTTGGGCTTTTCGCTGGACAGTTCATGCTGGGCGACATGAACAAGGCCGCGATAGCCAGCGAGTCGCTGCGCACGACGGCGATGAAATCGCATTATCTGGCGGCGCGGCTGATCGGCGCCAAGGCTGCCGGCCGCGAACAGCTGGCAGCCAAGCTTCTGGATGAGCTGACCACCAAATTCCCGAAATTCGCCGCCGATCCGCGCGCGGCCTTCGCCGAGCGCAAATATCCCGCCGATCTGACCGACCGGCTGGTTGAGGCGCTGCGCGCCGCGGGCCTCGGCAACGCCAGCTAGTCTTTCCGGATCGCGAAAACTTTACTGGCCATCGGTCTGGACTGGGAGCAATCCAGCCTCGATTCGAATTTCCTCTCCAGTCTTGCAATAATCGCACATTTTCATGGTCTCATCCCTCTATGTTGCCGAGCGGGGCGCCGGGCCGAAGACGGTCGTCCTGCTGCATGGCTTCGGTGGTTGCCATGATATCTGGCGCGAGGTGACCGCGTCGCTAGGGCCCGATGTCAGGACCTTGGCCTACGATCTTCCGGGACACGGACTGTCTCTCGAATTTCCTGGCAGCGGCCCGGCCAAAACAGCGGCGCGAGCGGTTCTCGCCGATATCGCCGCACGCGGGATAGCAAGGGTGCATGTCGCCGGTCATTCGATGGGCGGCGCGGTCGCCTCCCTGATGGCGCTTGCCGAGCCTGAAAGGATAGGCTCGCTGACGCTTCTGGCGCCGGGCGGTGTTGGCCCCGAGATCAACGGACCGCTGTTGCGCCGCTACGCCGCGGCCGCCGACAGACGGGAAATCCGCGCCTGCCTTGCCGCCATGTCGGGACCGCGAAGCCCGCCGCCCGAACGCATCGTTGGCGTCCTGGCGGACCTACGCCGTCGCCCCGGCCAGTTGCGCAAGCTGATTGAGATATCGGCCGTCATGACCAGGAACGAGCGGCAGGGGGTCATACCCCGCGAACAGCTGGACACCCTCGACATGCCGGTGATGGTGGTTTGGGGAACGGACGATCCGGTGCTGCCCTTTACCCAGGCTGATTGTCTGCCGGCGCATTTTCATATTCATCACGTGCTCGATGCCGGCCATATGCTGGTCGAGGAAGTGCCTGATGTGGTCGCCCAGGCCGTGCGCCGAAACATGGCACGCCGCGGCAGGCGCCTGCGTCCGACATTCGAGGCCGCGGCGAGCTAACTTACTTGCGCCCCGCATCTCGCCAGTGCATTTTGCCGCCGCCTGTGTTAACTCGCAATTAACCATATCAGCGAGGCGACGCCGATGAAGGACACTGGCGAAAACATCACCCCCATCGACACCTCCCGCAAACTGTCCGACGCCGTTCGCGATGTGAAAAATGCCTTCGCCGATCGCGACGATGTCGTGGTCGACATGCGCGAGGCGCACCGGATGCGGCTTGATCTGCTCGCCGCCGAGCTCGCCCCGGTCTTTGCCGACGTGCCCGCCGACATGGACAATTTCGACTTCGTCGTCTCCTCCGGCCTGCAGCCCCGCCTGTGGATCGACGCCGTCAGCCATGTCGCCATGGGGCGCGACCGCCGCACCTACCGCTTTCTCAGGGATACCCGCATCGGCCGCGTCGTGCTCGCCGAATCGACCGATATGAAACCGGTCGCCGATCAGGTCACGCGCTATGTGGCGGAGCGTATCGTCGAGCGCCAGCGCATGATGGAGGGCGGTGTCGAGCCGGCCGTCGCCGACCTGAAACGCCCTGCGGTGGTCGAAGCGGAGCCGCCCTTGCAAGCAGCCGCGCCAGGCAAGAGCTGGTCGACCTTCTTTGCAGGCCTGGGCTTCGTCGCCGCCGGCGCGCTTGTTGGCCTGGCGGTGGCGGCCGCGCTGTTTTGGGATCGCCTGATGGCGATGAAGATCAGCTTCTGATCAACGATCTGAAGGCCTCGGTGTCTGCGCGCCGAGTTCAATGACCTGCAGGTCCGATGGCGGCAAGGCCGGCCCGGTCAGGCCGCGCCGCGTCAGGCGAATCAGCCAATTGCCCTTCTCCCCGTCAATATCGAGCAGATTGTACTGTGCCGCCGGGTTCTTGCTGCCTGGCGACTGCCCGGCGGCGGCGACGCCGACGACAGGAATCCTGGCGCCGCGCCCGCCGATGAAGAACAGCGACGGCAGATGCGAATGGCCGTGCAGCACGAGTTCGGCGCCATGCCTATGAACGGTCTTGTGGAAGCGGGAGATGCCGAACAGGCGCTTTTGCTGGGCGACGGCGCCGCGCACCGGCGGATGATGGATCATGATCACCCGCAACAGGCCGCGTTTGTTCGTTGCGTCGAGCACTGTCGCCAGCCTTTGCGCCTGACCTTCGAGGAAGAAGCCGTTGGCCATGAACGGCGCCGTGGCGCGCGCCGTCGAAACGCCGATCAGCGCGACATTGCCGCGTACGCGCAGATAGGGAAAAGCGTTGCGGTCGATCGGCGCAGTCACGCCGTCGCCGCTCATCCACGCCGCCCAGGAGCGGCAGACCTTGTCGAAGGCGCCCGGCACATAGGCGTCGTGGTTGCCCGGCACCACCGAGACATCCTCCGGCGAACCCAGCGTCTCAAGCCAGTGCTTGGCCATCTCGATCTCGCCGTCGAGCGCCAGATTAACCAGATCGCCGGTAACGGTGAGGTGGTCGGGTGTGCTCGCCTTCATGTCGGCGACGATGGTGTCGATGACGGCATCGTGCATATGGCGGCGGCGGTTGCGCTGCCAGTTGACGTAGCCGACGACGCGCTTGGACGCGAGTTCGCGATAGGTTACACCGGGAAGCGGCCCCAGATGGACATCGGAAATATGCGCGAGCCTGAACATCCTTCCTTCATAGGCGACGCGCTCCCCGCTTTCCACTCACTGTTTCCTGCCCATCCACGGTTTCGCTAGTCATGGCTATATCGGACCCGGAGCAGGCGTTTCGCCAGACCGGCTGGGCAGGCCTCAGGGCAAGGCTGTTCCATCTCTATTTCCTGCTGCGGCGGCCGATGACGCTGGGCGTGCGCGGCCTAATCCACGATCGCGCCTCGAACACTGTCTTCCTCATCCGCCACACCTACGTTCCCGGCTGGCAATTGCCGGGCGGGGGCGTCGAAGTCGGCGAGACGCTCGGTGAGGCGCTGGTGCGCGAACTGGCCGAGGAAGGCAACATCGCGCTGACAGCCCAGCCGGTGCTGAAATCGATGCATTTCAACCGCCGCTCCAGCCGCCGCGACCATGTCGGCCTCTATCTCATCGAAACCTTCAACCAGACCGCGCCGAAACTGCCGGACCACGAGATCGCCGAAGCAGGCTTCTTTCCGCTCGACCGCTTGCCGCATGGCACGACGCCGGCGACGCTGCGGCGGCTTGCCGAGGTTTTTGAAGGCGAGCCGGTGTCGCCGTACTGGTAGGCTGTCAATCCGATGCTCACGCCGCCTGCCTGAACCGCGCCCGGTCGTGCGGCGCGCCATAGTCGAGCCCAGGCCCGACCGGCACGATGCGCGTCGGGTTGATGCTCTCGTGGCTGCCGTAATAGTGCATTTTGATGTGGTGCAGGTTCACCGTGCCGGCGATACCGGGCACCTGGTAGAGGTCGCGCAGATAGTTCGAAAGGTTCGGATAGTCGGCGATGCGGCGCAGATTGCATTTGAAATGGCCGACATAGACCGGGTCGAAACGCACCAGCGTGGTGAACAGCCGCCAATCCGCCTCGGTGACACGCTCGCCAGTGAGATAGCGCCGTTTTGACAGTCGGCCCTCCAGCGTGTCGAGCGCCGCGAACAGCTCGCCGAACGCCTCTTCATAGGCCGCTTGCGTGGTGGCAAAGCCGGCGCGGTAGACGCCGTTGTTGACGGCTGGAAAGACCAGCGCATTGACCTTGTCGATCTCGCCGCGCAGGCCTGGCGGATAGAAATCGAGAGCGGCATCGCCCCACTCATCGAAGGCCGAATTGAGCATGCGGATGATTTCGGCGGATTCGTTGGAGACGATGGTCTCTTCCTTCTTGTCCCACAGCACCGGCACCGAAACCCGGCCCGAATAGGCTGGATCGGCCTTGGTGTAGATTTGGTGCAGGAAGTCGAGGCCGTAGAGCGTGTCGCCGGTGGCGCCATCCTCGGCCAAAAACGTCCAGCCCTCAGCACCGAGGAAATGATGCACGACTGAAACCGGGATGATGTCTTCTAGCTTCTTCAGCGCGCGAAAGATCAGCGTGCGGTGCGCCCACGGACAGGCGAGCGAGACATAAAGATGGTAGCGTCCGGGCTCGGCCTTGAAGCCGCGCGTACGACCTTGCGCCGGCGCGCCGTCGCGCGTGATCCAGTCACGCCACTGCGTCTCGGCGCGGATGAACCTGCCGCTGCTATCGACATTGGCCGGACGGCCCTGCCATTTGCCTTCGACCAGCAATCCCATACGAAATCTCCTTGCGTGCCTTGGCCAATGTAGTCGCAAGGCGGCAATGCCGAAGCCGTCATCTGCTGAACAGAGCGTCACTCGTATGAAACGCCGGATGAAAACAGCCGATTGCAGCCGCCGGAAATTGATGCTAGCGGACACTCCGCATGTTCGATCTTGGCTTGATCCGGTTTGACCGACGACGAAAGGGCGCCCGCGCTTAGAAAGCGCTGACTGGCGAACGCTGCCGCTTGCAGCAACCTTTCCTCTTTATCGGACCGCGAAGACCATGAGCCTTGCCGACGTGAAATACCTGCCGGAAACTCCGGCGCATGATCCCGAAATCGAAGCCATCAACGACGAAGCCTTTGGCCCCGGCCGTTTCGTGCTGGCCGCCTACAAGATCCGCGAGACCGGCGGCCACGAGCGCTCGCTGTCCTTTGTCGCCATGGATGGCGACATCGTCATTGCTTCGGTGCGCATGACCCGCATCGCCGCCGGCGCCGGCCGCGCGCTGATGCTCGGGCCGCTTGCCGTGCGGCCCGCCTTCAAAAATCTCGGCATCGGCCGCCGGCTCGTGGCGATCGCGCTGGAGGCGGCCGCCAAGGCCGGCGCGCCGGCGGTGATCCTTGTCGGCGACGAGCCTTATTACGGCCCGCTCGGCTTCAGAAAGATCCCCCGCGGCCAGATCTCCATGCCGCGCCCGGTCGACCTCGACCGGCTGCTGTCGCACGAGATCGTGCCCGGTGCCGTGGCGCGGCTCTCCGGCGAGGTCGGCCATGCCAGCCTTGCCAGGATCGCGGAGCAGGCACCAGTGATGGCCTGAGCTCCAGGATCGGTCGCGGCACCGGTCGCGATGGATCCCCATTGGTCAGGTTGCACCATGGCGGCGACCTCCGTAGCATGACCCGGAACAGCACGGAGCATGCAGCATGAACCCGAACGGCCAGATTGCGATCGTAACCGGCGGCGGCTCCGGCCTCGGCGAGGCAACCGCCCGCGCGCTGGCCGACAAGGGCGCGCGCGTCGCCATTTTCGATATCGGCATCGACCGGGCATCGAAGGTGGCGGGCGACATTGGCGGCGCCGCCATCCAGTGCGATGTGAGCAGCGCCGACAGCGGTGCGGCCGCGGTCACCGAGGTGGAAAAGAGACTTGGGCCAGCGCGCATCCTGGTCAATTGCGCGGGCATTGCCATCGGCGTGAAGACGATCGGCAAGGATGGTCCACATCCGCTCGACCAGTACCGCAAGGTGATCGAGATCAATTTGATCGGCACCTTCAACATGATCCGACTCGTCGCCGACCGTGCCGCCAAACTCGAACCGCTGCAGGGCGGCGAGCGCGGCGTCATCGTCAACACCGCGTCGGTGGCCGCTTATGATGGCCAGATCGGCCAGGCCGCCTATGCCGCATCCAAGGGCGGCGTCGTCGGCATGACGCTGCCGGTTGCCCGCGACCTGGCGCGCTCCGGCATTCGCGTCTGCACCATCGCGCCCGGCATCTTCAAGACGCCAATGATGGCCGGCATGCCGCAGGAGGTGCAGGATTCGCTCGGCGCGGCCGTGCCCTTCCCGTCCCGCCTCGGCGAGCCGTCCGAATATGCCGCGCTCGCCCTGCATATCGTCGAAAACCAGATGCTCAACGGCGAAACCATCCGCCTCGATGGGGCAATCCGCATGGCGCCGAAATAGACGGCCATGGCGGCCGGCGCAGTGAAGACCGGTCCGCTGGCCGGCCTGAAAGTCATCGAGATGGCCGGGCTCGGCCCGGTGCCGCTGGCCGGGCTGATGCTGTCGGACATGGGCGCCGAGGTGCTGCGCATCGAGCGCACCGGTTCGGACCAACCCCTGCTGCCGCTCTCCGATGCGTACAATCTCGACCGTCACGGCCGCTCCATCCTGCGCGTCGACCTCAAGCAGGCCAAAGGAACGGAACTGCTGCTGCGCCTTGCCGAAAAGGCCGATCTGTTTGTCGAAGGCTTTCGCCCCGGTGTGATGGAGCGGCTTGGTCTCGGCCCGGATGCTGCATTGGCGCGCAATCCGGCGCTGATTTACGGCCGCATGACCGGCTTCGGCCAGGACGGGCCGCTCGCAGGTCGCGCCGGCCACGACATCACCTACCTCGCCTATTCCGGTGTGTTGCATGCCATAGGCCGGGAGGAAGGCCGGCCGGTGCCGCCGCTGAATCTGATCGCCGACAATGGCGGCGGCGCCATGATGCTGATCGCCGGGGTGCTTGCAGCGCTGTTCGAGCGCTCGCGCTCCGGCAAAGGCCAGGTGATCGACGCGGCGATGGTCGAGGGCGCTTCGATGCTGGTGGCCCCCATACACGCCTTCATGTCGGCAGGTCTGTGGAGCGACCGGCGCGGCGCCAACCTGCTCGATTCCGGTGCGCCCTTCTACGACACCTATGAGACGGCGGACGCACGCCACGTTGCGGTCGGCTGCCTTGAGCCGCGCTTCTTCGCCGCATTCGCAAGACTGCTGCCGCTCGGCGAGGATTTTGTCCGCGGCCAATACGACAAGGCGTTGTGGCCGGACATGCGCGCGGCCATTGCCGACCGGTTCCGGCAGAAGACACGCGACGACTGGGACGCGCTGTTTGCCGCAAGCGATGCCTGCGTGGCGCCGGTTCTGTCGCTGGCCGAAGCCAGGGATCATCCACACAACCGGGCGCGTCACGCATTTGTGAAGGCCGGTGCGCTCGAGCGCCCCGCGCCCGCGCCACGCTTCTCGGCCTCGCAGCCGGCGCTTGCCGGCATGTCTGAAGATGACGATCAGCTGCCCCAGACTGTGCTGGCGCGCTTCGGCTTTTCGACAGCCGAGATCAAAGCGCTTGTCAAAGCCGGCATGATTGGCCAATAACTGGATTTAGAAAATCAACTTACCTGGTGGGCATTTTGGACCAGCCGAAGAAGGACGTCATTCGCGCGACGGACGCCGAGGCGATCAGGCTGGCCGCAACGCTGATCCGCAGCGCCCGTTTCGGCGCCCTCGCGGTGATCGAGCCTTCGACCGGCGCACCGCTGGCCTCCAGGGTCGGAGTCGCCACCGACATCGATGGCACGCCTCTGATCCTTGTCTCGGCGCTGTCAGCCCATACCGGCGCCATCCTTGCCGAGCCGCGCTGCTCGCTGCTTGTCGGCGAACCCGGCAAGGGCGATCCGCTGGCGCATCCCAGGATAACGCTGGTCTGCCGGGCGCAGCCGCTGGAACGCGGGTCGAGCGCGCATGCCCGCGCCGAGCGGCGCTATCTCAACCGCAATCCCAAGGCAAAGCTCTATGCCGGGCTCGGCGATTTCTCGATCTTTCGCCTCGAGCCGGAGCGCGCCAGCCTGAATGGCGGCTACGGTAAGGCCTACCTGCTCGACCGTGCCGATCTCATCACCGAGGGGTTGATCGTCGACGAGCTGGCCGCCAGCGAACAATCCGCTCTCGACCACATGAATGCCGACCATCTCGACGCCATCGCCGTCTATGCCCATCATTTCGCCAGGGTTGAAGGTGATGGTTGGACCATGACCGGCTTCGATGCCGATGGCATCGACCTGGCATCGGGCGACACCGTTTGCAGGGTCTATTTTCCACAGCCATTGAAGACCGCGCGCGACCTGCGGCCGGTTCTGGTCGACATGGCCAAAGCCGGTCGTGCGCCAGCTACGCAAGGATAATCGTCATGAATCAAAAGCACGTCTTGAGATTTGGGCGAAATGATCTACGATTCAGGCGACGCTGAATCAGCAGCGTGATCCATAGCTGAATTATAGCAGCCAACGCTATTTGCCCCCATAGCGTTTGGATGAGCAGGAAAACATGGGGCATCGATGGTCTCGACCAAACTAATCGCCAATGCCGAATCGGCGGCGACATTTCTGACCCTTATGGGCAACGAAAAGCGGCTCTTGATCATGAGCTATCTGGCCGACGGTGAAATGTCGGTCGGCGCCATCGCCGAAAAGGTGATGCTCAGCCAGTCCGCTTTGTCGCAACATCTGGCCAAGCTCAGGGCGCTCGATCTTGTCGAGACCCGCCGCGACCGGCAGATGATCTACTATTCCTGCAAGTCCGAAGCCGTGCGCGAACTGTTGCGCATGCTGGACGGCATTTTCGGGATAGGCGACTTGTCCCAAATGGCAACGCGTCTGCGCCGCGCCGGGACTTGACCTGCAGGGCTTGACCTGCGGCTCCGATCGCTCCTTACCTCGCTGACGATTTTTCGCCGGCCGAGGTATTGATGGATCCGATCCAGATCGACGACGCGCGCGATCCGCGGGTCGCCGCCTATCTCGACATCCGCGAGCGCGATCTCACCGGCCGCCATGGCCGGTTCGTTGCCGAAGGCAAGGTGGTGCTGGACGTCCTGCTGTCAGCCGGACGCTTTGCTGCGGAGTCGGTCCTGGTCCTCGAAAACCGGCTGGCCGGGCTCGACGACATCCTGCGCAAGGCCCCTGCCGACCTGCCGGTCTACGTTGCGGCAAGCGCCGTCATGGACAGGATCGCCGGCTTCCACATGCATCGCGGTATATTGGCGATCGGCAGCAAGGGCACGCCACAGCCCGCCGAGGCCTTGCTCGACACCTTGCCTGCCGAAGCGTTGATCGTCGTTCTCATCGGCATCGCCAACCATGACAATATCGGATCGATCTTCCGCAATGCCGCCGCCTTCGGCGCCGATGCCGTCTTCGTCGACGCCACCTGTTGCGACCCACTGTATCGCAAGGCGATCCGCGTCTCCGTCGGCGCCGCGTTGAAGGTGCCCTTTGCGTCCTTCGGCGACACTGAAGCTTTCATCGCGAAGCTCGGCGAGTTGGGCTTCGGCCAGGTCGCTTTGTCGCCGCGTGGTGAGGCTGACATTCGCGATGCCGCGCGACCGAAACGACTGGCCCTCTATCTCGGCACCGAAGGCGAGGGCCTCCCGGAGAGCCTGCTTGCCCGCCTGCGGACGGTGCGGATCGCGATGTCGGAAGGGTTCGACAGCCTGAATGTTGCTGCCGCGTCAGCCATTGCGCTGCACCATTTCGCCCTGATAGGCGTAGTCAGGCAATTCCAAGCCGGGGCTTGAAACTCAGCTCGGCAAATCTGCCTTCTGCAACGCCCGCACGCGATCGGCGAGGCTGGTGGTTCCCGACCGCGTTTCCTGCGGCGCCGCCAGCGCCTTGGCGATCGGTGAATCAGGTCCTTCGAGCTTGGCCGTCAAATGGACGACCTCAGCCGCCAGATTGTTCATCTGTTCGCGCAAGGCAGAACCGGCATCATTGCCATTGCCGGGGCCATTCCCGGGCTTCGCGGATCCAGAACCGCCAAGCTCCGCCTTCATCCGCTTGTTTTCGCGGGCCAGCGTCGTCAGCCTGGCTTCGAGCCGCTCTCGGTCGCCTTCGAGCTTGGCGAGCGTCTTGTCCATGTCCTCGTTCCTGGCGCGGGCACTGTCTTGCGCACCAACCAGGCCAGCAGCCGCGGCGCCTCCTGTAGCCTCGCCCTTCACCCGCTCGCGAAGCCGGGCCAGTTCCTTTTCGCGGCGATCGAGCTTGTCCTCGCGATCGGCAAGAGTGGCGAGCAGGCGCTCGAGCTTTCTGTCGAGGTCGGCGGTTCTTTTCTTTTCGGCCTTCAAGGCATCGCGCGTGGCCTTGCCTTCGGCGACGACTTCCTGATGGCGCTTGTCGGCCTCCTTCCGCTGGCCGCGCAGCACTGAAATGTCGTTGGCAAGTTTTTCCAGCTCGGATTCGCGAGCCACCAGTTCGATCTGACGATTGCTGGAGGAGAAGGACGCGTCGTCGTACATATGTTCGAGCTTTTCCAGCTCGAGCGCGCGCTTTTCCATCATGCGCTCTGTTTGTGCAAGCCTGTCCGACAGCTGTTGTATCTGCTGCTCGCGATGCAGCAGCAATTCGTTTTTTTCCCCGAGCTCCGAAAGCGCCTGCTTCTTGTCCTTGCGCTCGACCGCCAGGCCCTTCAGCGCCTCGCGGCCGCGATTGATTTCGACGAGTTGCTCATTCGCCTGCTCACGCAGCGTCTTGATGCTGATTTCGAGCCGGCGCGTCGTCATGGCGAACTCGGCCCGCAAGCTGTCCTTGTCGGCCTGGATCTCGGCCAGCGTTCGCGGCACCGACGCCTCGACACGCTTGCGTGTCAGCGCGACCGCCCGCCGCCAGATGGCCGGCGCGACCAGCAGCGCCAGAAAGCCTGCGCACAGAAAGCCGAGGGCGAAGAACAGGATCGACTGAACCAAGGTGACTACCCGTTACGGGCGGGCCGCTATCCGGCAACCGCCAAGTCTGGACTTTGCCAATGACGCAAATCCAGCGCTGCGGCAAGGGTTTGCCGCAGCTGCACCGGGTCAGAATCTGTTGATCGGGTCGAAGTGTGGTCGGAATCGCTCAGAAAGGATTCCAGGTCGGCCTCTGCGTCAGCTTCAGATAGCCGAGATTGACGCCAAGCCGCGCGCCGACGCCGGTGCGGATCGGCACCAGCAGCACCCTGTTGTTCTGCAGCACGTTGAAGCCGACGCCGGCCACGACATAGGCCGAACCGGCAACGCCGCCGAACCGATTGTAGAGATTGCTGACGTCGTCGAGGTTATAGACGAGCATCATCACCCGCGATCCCTCGCCGCCGAAATCCCAACCGAGCGAAGGCCCTTGCCAGAACACCTTATGGTCGCCGGCATTCTTGGTGTAGAGCGTACCTTCGCCATAGGTCAGGCCGCCAATCAGCGCGCCGGATCCCTCTTCGCCGAGCAGATAGCCATTGGGCAGGCCGTAGGAGGCAAAAATCTTCTCGACGACGGTGGCGAGACCGCCCGACGTCGCGCCGAAGAACTTGTGACCGGAATCGACGATCTCCTGAGCGGTGTATTCCTGTGCCCGCGACGCAGAGGTTGAGAAAGCGAGAGCGCCCATGAGGGCAATCGCCATGAAGAAGACGCGGACAAACGTCCGGTCGTAGAATCGGGAAACCATGCTTCCAATCTCCGTCAGGGAGCACTTTCGCCGACGCCTCGCACCCCGTCCGGCTCTTTAGGCGGCCGTTAAGGATGACTGTTACGGGCAAACTATGCCGTAATCCTTTTTCAACCATTAACCTCCCACATGAACATGGCGGTTCGAAGGCTGTTTCTGACGGTCTGCGCGGGCGCCCATCCTGTGCAAAGTGCCGTTTTTCTCACAAGAATTGTGGATTGTTGCTGCACGCTCGGGCGCTGTGTATTCAGAATGCCTGGGGGGAGAGAGCGTGATTCGGGTGGTGAGCGTGGCTGTCGGCCGCGCGGCCACCAGGATGTGAATTTTAGCAGGGGTTTTTCGCCGATGGCTGAGCTTTTCTCTCTCTCCGCACCCGATCTCGCAGCCTTGTTGTGCAGCCGAGTCTGCCACGACATCATTTCGCCGGTCGGCGCCATCAACAACGGCCTTGAACTCCTGGACGAGGGCGGCGCCGACGAAGACGCCATGAAACTGATCCGGCAGAGCGCCAGAAACGCTTCGGCCCGCCTGCAATTCGCCCGCATCGCCTTCGGCGCCGCCGGTTCGGCGGGCATGATGATCGACACCGGCGATGCCGAGTCCGTCGCCATCGCCTTCCTGAAGAACGAGAAGCCGGAATTGATCTGGAACGGGGTTCGCGCCCTGCTGCCCAAGAACAAGGTCAAGCTGCTGCTCAATTTGCTGCTCGTCGCCAATGCCGCCATCCCGCGCGGTGGCAGATTGGTGGTCACGCTGGAAAACCTCGACACCGAGCCGCGCTTTGCGCTTGCCGCAAGCGGCCCGATGCTGCGCGTGCCGCCGAAATTCCTCGAGCTCCATTCCGGCAACAAGCCCGAGGAGCCTATCGACGCCCATACCGTCCAGCCCTACTACACGCTGCTGCTGGCGCGTGAGGCCAACATGACGATCTCGATTCACGCGACCGCCGAAGAGATCGTGCTGTCCGCGGCTTGAGCGAAGCCGTTCGGCAGGACGCCGAGCATCAAGAACAATCAAGTATCTTTTCCCGCTGATATTTGCGGCAATTCAGAACAGGCAAGTTTCATTGCCGGCAACGCCCCTGCAGAATGGGGCTGCAAACGACATGTTTGTAAAAACTTTACCTAACGGCTTTTCTGCTTCTTTACCAGATCGGCCTAGTGTGCATCCCGATACCCGGATGCCGCCGGTTCGCCCCATGGCAAAGAGGACCCGGAAATGAAGCGCTGCATGTTTGTCGACGATTCGAGCGTCATCAGAAAAGTTGCAAAACGGATTCTTGGCGGCTCCGACATGGTGGTGATCGAAGCGGCAACTGGACTTGATGCTGTCGAGATGTGCGCTGCCGAGATGCCTGATGTGATTGTCGTCGACGGCGCCCTGCCGGACATGCAAGCGGTCGACGTCATTCGCCAGGTTCGCGCCATGGAGAGCACGATCAAACCACAGATTCTGATCTCACTGGTCGAGGTCGACGTTGCCTCGATCATGAAGGCAAAGCGCGCCGGCGCCCAGGGTTATCTGTTGAAGCCGTTCAACCGGCCGCAACTGCTCGAACGTTTTCGTACCTTGAAGGTTGCCGCCTGATTCGGCTCGTTTTCGGCCAAAAAGGACAGCAAAAAACCCGGCCTGAGCCGGGTTTTTTGCATTGGTTCAATCGGATGGTGTTCGCTCAGGCGCTGACGCGGATGTCTTCCGGCTCGCGCAGCACATAGCCGCGACCCCAGACCGTCTCGATGTAGTTCTGGCCACCGGATGCTGCGTCGAGCTTCTTGCGCAGCTTGCAAATGAAGACGTCGATGATCTTCAGTTCCGGTTCGTCCATGCCGCCATAAAGGTGGTTGAGGAACATTTCCTTCGTCAGCGTGGTGCCCTTGCGCAGCGAGAGCAACTCCAGCATCTGGTATTCCTTGCCGGTCAGATGCACGCGCTGGCCGCCGACTTCGACGGTCTTGGCGTCGAGATTGACCACTAGGTCGCCGGTGGTGATGACCGACTGGGCATGGCCCTTGGAACGGCGCACGATGGCATGAATGCGGGCGACCAGCTCGTCCTTGTGGAACGGCTTGGTCATATAGTCGTCGGCGCCGAAGCCCAGGCCGCGCACCTTGTCCTCTATACCGGCCATGCCGGACAGGATCAGGATCGGCGTCTTCACCTTGGACAGGCGAAGTGTCCGCAAGACTTCGTAGCCGGACATATCGGGAAGGTTGAGGTCGAGAAGAATGATATCGTAATCATAAAGTTTACCGAGATCGACACCTTCTTCGCCGAGGTCGGTCGTGTAAACATTAAAACTTTCAGATTTGAGCATCAGCTCGATGCTCTGAGCGGTTGCACTGTCGTCTTCTATCAGCAGAACGCGCATTTCATTCCCCTTTTCTGCCGCCGGACCATGTCACGACCCATCCGGGACCGGAGCAGTGATTGCCTGAACAGAGGCTGCCATCGAATGGTTAACAAAACCTAATTCCGCACCAAGGACGGTACCAGATTTTTTAACCGCTTTCTACACCCTCTTGAATCTAATGATGAATCACAGAACCAAATCGCTAATGCTACACATTAATAAGTCGGACTAAGTGACTCAAGGGACTCGCTGGCCGGCTTCCGCATCGGGAGCCGGAATTTTTACCCGGCCTTAAGTCCTCGCCCTTATGATTAACAATGCGCGTAAACGAATGGTTACCGCCGGCAAAAAACTTTAGGGATTTGTTTCCCATAGTTCGGGGAATGCCGGTGGATACGGGCGGCGCCAGGCCCTGGCGGGCGGATTGGACGATATGTGCAGGTGTGCGTTTCCGGGAGTACCGAATCATGAAGTCACGTGAAAACCTCGTTCGGCTGAAGCAATTTCAGGTGAATGAGAAGCGGCGGCAGCTGCTGCAGCTCGACATGATGATCGCCGAGTTCGAGCGCATGGCCGTTGAACTGGAGCTTCAGATCACCGCCGAGGAGAAGAAGGCCGGGATCACCGACATCAATCATTTTGCCTATCCGACCTTCGCCAAGGCGGCGCGTCTGCGCCGTGATAACCTCAGAAACTCTCAAAGCGACCTCGCCCAGCAGCGAAGCGCTGCCGAATCATTACTCGGCGAAGCTGAAGCGGAGCTTTCCAAGGCCGAGATGCTGGAATCGCGCGACACCAAGATCCGCGACGCGGAACTCGGCGGTCGCAGCGCCATGATCGGCTGACGGCAGGGTTTTAACCCGACCGGCGCCCCCTGACGCCGCGCTTTGCTTTGCGTGTAGCGCGCCAAAAGGCTCCGGCGCTGCTGACCTGGCCGCAAGGCGGCCGCAGCTTCAGGCCCGTGTCAAATCCCCGTCCTGGTTCGCCGCCGCCCTCGCCCGCGCTTGCTTGATGTCAGGCACATGCTCTTCCGACCAGGACCGTATCTGGGTGAGCAGCCCCGCCAGGTTCTGGCCAAGTTCGGTCAATTCATATTCGACCCGCGGCGGGATCACCGGAAAGATTTCGCGCCGCACAAGCCCGTCGCGCTCGAGGACGCGCAGCGTCTGCGTCAGCATTTTAGGCGTGATGCCTTCGAGCTTGCGCGCCAGTTCGCCGTTGCGCATCCGGCCACGGCGCAGCGCACAAACCGTCAGATAGACCCATTTGCTGGCCAGCATCTCGAGCACGGCGTGCGAAGGACACGTCCGCTGGAAGGCGTCATAGCCGGAGCCGCAATCATTATCACTATCCATAAAGTGCCTATATATGGAAAAGGTACATACTGGACAAGGGAATATTACTATCCAAATGATAGTGGCACAGAAACCCCAGCAGGAGCCTCACCCATGCGTGCCGTTGTCCAGAATTCCGTCGGCGGACCCGACGTCCTCGTCATCGCCGATCGCCCTGCGCCCTTGCCCAAGTCAGGCGAAGTGCTCGTGCGCGTGCATGCCGCCGGCATCAATCCGGTCGATGGCTCGGTGCGCGCCGGTTACTATCCTTTGCTGGGCGAACCGCCCTTCACTTTGGGCTGGGATATTTCAGGCACGGTCGAGGCGGTAGGCCCAGGCGTCGATGGAGGCCTCAAGGTCGGTGACGCCGTGTTCGGCATGCCGCATTTTCCCAAGCAGGCCGCAGCCTATGCGGAACTCGCTGTCACCCCGGCTGATGAAATCGCACCGAAGCCGCAAGGCATCGATCACTTTCATGCAGGCGCGCTGCCGCTGGCCGGCCTGACCGCCTGGCAAGGCCTTGTCCGCCATGGCGGCCTGAAGCGCGGCCAGCGCGTGCTGATCCATGCCGCGGCCGGCGGCGTCGGGCATCTGGCGGTGCAGATCGCCAAGGCGCACGGCGCTTATGTCATCGCCACCGCCAGCCCGAAGAAACTCGATTTCGTCCGCTCGCTCGGCGCCGATGAAGTGGTCGACTACACCAAGCGAGATTTCACCGCCGAGGTCAGCGACGTCGACCTGGTGCTGGAGCCGATGGGCGGCGACCATGCCGACCAATCGCTGACAGTCCTGAAGGACGGTGGCGCCCTGGTGTCGCTGCTCAATGTCCACGACACCACCCGAGCCAAGGCTGCTGCGCGTGGGATCCGCGTCGAGCGCATGTCCGTCGTGCCCGACCGTGAAGGCCTCGTCGAACTTGGCAAACTGGTCGATGCGGGAAAGCTTGCGGTCCATGTGGCAAAGGCGTTTCCGCTCGAACAGGCGGGCGCCGCGCACGCTTTTCTCGCCACTAGGCCGATCGGCAAGGTGGTGCTGACGGTCTGAAGCAGGCATTACCGACAGGCAAAAGGGCGCGGTTACCGCGCCCTTTTCTGTTGTGGTCCTGGCTCTAGTGCCGGTATTGCTGGATGCGCGTCGTGCGCAGCCCGGCAAGGCCGTATTCGTCGATCGACGCTTGCCAGGACAGGAATTCCTCGGTGGTCAGCTTGTAGCGCTGGCATGCCTCGTCGAGGCTCAAAAGCCCGCCGCGCACCGCAGCAACCACTTCCGCCTTGCGCCGGATAACCCAGCGACGTGTATTCGTCGGCGGAAGATCGGCAATCGTAAGAGGGCTGCCGTCAGGCCCAATAACATATTTGACTCGCGGTCTAACAAGATCGGTCATCGTACTCTCTACTAAAAACTCAAAGACCCAATCCCCACCACATTACCGCCACAGCTTTAAAAATTGCCTAAGCGAACCCTAATGAGTAGGTAAGGATCATGAACGCCGCGTTAGTCTTTTCGTCGGCATTTGAGGCAACGGCGGGCAGGCGCGCAATTTTCCCGCAAAATCGGCACCGCCGCAAAGCTGGCGCCGCTGGTGTGGTTGACCTATATTCGCGCCACTGCCATTGAAGCGCCGCGCAGAACGAAAGAACCATGAACAGCCTCGACCTTCCCGCCAGCCCGCAAAACACCCGCATCGTCGTCGCCATGTCGGGCGGTGTGGATTCGTCTGTCGTTGCCGGCCTTTTGAAGCGCGAAGGCTATGATGTCGTCGGCGTCACGCTGCAGCTCTACGACCATGGCGCCGCAACGCACCGGGCCGGGTCGTGCTGCGCCGGCCAGGACATTGACGATGCCCGCCGCGTTTCCGAGACACTGGGCATTCCGCATTACGTGCTCGACTATGAGGAGCGCTTCCGTAAGGCGGTCATCGACCCGTTTGCCGAAAGCTACGTCGCCGGCGAAACGCCCATTCCGTGCGTCTCTTGCAATCAGACGGTGAAGTTCGCCGACCTTTTGGCCACCGCCAAGGACCTTGGCGCCGATGCGCTCGCCACCGGCCACTATATCCGCTCCGGGGCCAATGGCGCCCACCGCGCGCTGTTCCGGCCCGTCGATGCCGACCGCGACCAGAGCTATTTCCTGTTTGCCACCACGCAGGCGCAGATCGACTATCTGCGCTTTCCGCTGGGTGGGCTGTCCAAGCCTGCGGTGCGGGCCATCGCCGAAGAAATGGGGCTGACCGTTGCCGCCAAGCAGGACAGTCAGGACATCTGCTTCGTGCCGCAGGGCAAATATTCCGACATCATCGCCAAGCTGAAGCCAGCTGCCGCCAACCCAGGCGACATCGTCCATATCGACGGCCGCGTGCTCGGTCGCCATGACGGCATCCTGCGCTATACGATCGGCCAGCGCCGCGGCATCGGCATCGCCTCGGGCGAGCCGCTTTACGTCGTCCATCTCGACGCCGACCGGGCCCGTGTCATCGTCGGCCCGCGCGAGGCGCTGGAGACCCACAAGATCTATCTGCGCAACATGAACTGGCTGGGCGATCGCGCGCTGTCCGACATTCCGGCCGCCGGCATGGAGCTGTTCGCCAAGGTCCGCTCGACGCGGCCGCCGCGCCCGGCCGTGCTGCATCACCGCGCCGGCAGCACCTTTGTCGAACTGGTCGACGGCGAGTCCGGCATCGCGCCCGGACAGGCCTGCGTGCTCTATTCCGACGACGGCAACGAAGCCCGCGTCTTCGGCGGCGGCTTCATCGAGCGCTCCGAGCGCGGCGCCGAGGCCGAAGCCATGCTCAGCCGGCTCGCAGCCAGGCCGGCGCAGATTCCCGCAGAGTAAACACTACCCCTCTCGGAGACAGTTTTAGTTTCGATCTGCCTTAAGGGCAGAGTTTCGAAACGGTCTCAGGACTTTGTGTGCGTGACTGTACCCGCCGTCAGGATGCGGAGCACCCTGATGGCTTCCTCGCCGCTGGTGCGCGGCTCGGCCCGCGTCTCGATACACTGGATGAAGTGCTCGAGCTCGCGCGTCAGCGGCATGCCCTGGCCGACCGCGACATAGGACGGCTCGTTGGTGGTGAAGGCCCACTGGCCGCTGTCCTGCCACACCGCGTGGCGGTAGACGGCCAGCTTGCGCTCCCATGGCTCGACATCGTCGAACACCGCCATTGCCTTGGTGCCGACCACGGTCAGCCGCCGCTCGCGATAGGGATTGAGCCGCGAGGTGAAGAGATGGCTGCGCAAGCCATTGGGAAAACGCATGTGCAGATGCGCGAAATCGCTGAGATTGTCGAGGAGTGCGGCCCCCTCGCCCCTGACGTCGATCGGCTCGGTGCCGGTGATGGCCAGGATCATCGACAGATCGTGCGGCGCCAGATCCCACAGTGCGTCGTTCTCGGTGTGGAATTTGCCGAGGCCGAGCCGGTGCGAGTGGATGTAGCGAACCTCGCCGAGCTCGCCATTGTCGATCAGCGCCTTCAGCGTCTCGAAGGCGGGATGGAATCGCAAGACATGGCCGACCATGAACACGCGGCCGTTGTCCCTGGCCGCCTGCACGGCGCGCTCGGCGTCGGGCACGGTCAACGCAATCGGCTTTTCCACCAGCACGTCCTTGCCGGCCTCAGCGGCGCGCACGGCAAGATCGGCATGGAATTGCGGCGGCAGCGCCATGACGATGGCGTCGATATCATCACGCACGAACAGCTGGTCGGGCTCGATCGCCAGGCAGTCCTGCTCGCTGGCAAAGCCTTCGGCCCGCGCCCGATTGGCATCGGAAACCGCATGTAGCGCGCCGAGCGCCTTGAGGGTGCGGATGTGGTTGCTGCCCCAGTATCCGCAACCGAGGACTGCAATGCGCGGCTTCATCAGCTTCAAACTCTAATTTCTTGGCCGAGACATAGCGGCGTGCCCCGTCGAACTCAACCCCGGTGGCTTACCGGAGATGCCAGCCCGGCAAAGCTTTTACCGGCGACAATATGCCGGCGCCCTCGCGCATCGATGCTTGACAGGCTCGCCCTCCCAACCTTATATCCGCGCGACCTTGGCGAACGCCTCGAAATGCCTTTCGATTTAAGGCGGATTTCGGGCCTTTCGCCGCCCTGGCGGGGTAGCTCAGTTGGTTAGAGCACGGGAATCATAATCCTGGGGTCGGGGGTTCAAGTCCCTCTCCCGCTACCACCATTCCCCCCGCTCGTTTGACGCCGTGGGGGAAGGCACCCTCGCCCAAGAGTGCCGTTAACCGCCCAGCGATTTCGACTTCGACGCCGCCGATCCTCGATGGATCTCGAAACACCGTGACGGTTTCGACCAAGTCGCGCATTGCCTCTGCACATTCGGAATCGCCAAAAGCAATGCCCTTAGCAAGCCCGGTCCGAAGTTGGTTTAGTTGTTCCTCGTAGCGAGCGAGCACCGCAGGGTGCAGCGCGATCACTCCCGTAGCGGCGGGCACCCGATCCAACTCGGCTAGAATGCCCTTACGCTCTTCATTCAGCGTTGTTGATTGCGGTCCCAGCACGGCTGGGTCGCCATAGCCCTTGGCAATGGCGTTGACCAGGCGCTCGATCTCCCGAGTTAGTTCTTCAAGCCGTCGCTCCAAACGGCTGCGCCTGGCATCGGTGTCGGCTGCCAAGCGCTTCCGTTCTTCGTGGTAGGTCTGGACGTACTGGGCAATCACTTCGGGATGGCGCAACTCGGCGGAAAGGCCGTTCAGAACTGCAGCTTCGACCGTATCCAAATAGAAGGTCTTGGGATCGGCGCATGTTCCGCTTTCAGTCGCGGCGGAACAGCGGATGCGAATGCGCTTGGACTTGTCCACGCCTTTCGACGACATTCCCGCACCACAGGCACCACACCTCAGGAGCCCCGTCAACATGTGCCGTGGTCGGCGCTGGTGGCTTGGATGAGTGGTTGCACGCGCCTTCTTGCGTGCTTGTGCTGCGTCGAACAGGTCGGACGGAACAATAGCGAGGTCGGGCACTGCGACTACTCGCCAGTCACCCTTGGGATTTGGGCGCGAGACACGTTTCCCCGTGTCAGGATCCTTGATCATTCTGACCCTGTTCCAGATCAGGCGGCCAGCATAAAGCTCATTGTGAAGCAGCCCCGTCCCTCTCTGCACATTTCCATTGATGGTGGAGGCATTCCAGGCACGACCGCGAGGCGGCGGTATGCGGTCTGTGTTTAGATCGTGAGCGATATCGCGCGGGGTTTGCCCTGCGACATACTCTCGAAAGACACGACGCACGATTTCCGCTTCATCCTCTGCGATCATCCGCTTCCCGGGATCGCCTAGCACGTACGAATAGCCATAGGTCAGACCGCCGGCGTGAAGCCCTTTGTTGACTCGGCCGGCTTGGCCCCTGCGGACTTTGTGAGCGATGTCCTCTCGGTATAGCTGGCCAACGAGACCGCGCAGGCCGACCAAGACCGTGTTCACCACGCCTTCGTGAACGGCACGAATTTCGATGCCGAGAAATGAAAGGCGTTTGTGAATGCCCGCAAGGTCTTCCATGTCGCGCGAGAGCCGATCAAGTGCCTCTACGACGAGCACGTCGAATTCGTGCTCACGCGCTTTGTCCATGAGCTGAAGTAATCCGTCACGGCCCAGGACGGAGCCACCGGAGCGTGCTCGGTCGTCAAACGTTGCGACAACGTTCAACCCCTCACGTTCTGCATATGCTCGGCACAAAGCGAGTTGATCGTCGATTGATCGCTCATTTTGAAGGTCGGTTGAGAAGCGTGCGTAGATCGCGGTTCGAGTCATGATAAGTTTTCTCGGCCTGTTCACGCTCGTGGTCTTCGCGAGCCGCTTGGCGCGCAAGTGCTTTTGCAAGGCGCAGAATCGCTCTATCAGGCGCTCGGAACAAGGCCCTTTTTTGGTGCCTCACAACCATTGCGAGTAGCGCTCGCTACGGATCGGCTGGGCTTCTGCTGAAAATAAGAATGCGCGGCTTGGTTCGATCCTGCCGAGATCATGATCTTGGTCCATGTCTCCCAGATGCGCGCATGCAGGAGATGAGAAAAGCCATCAAATTGATTAGTCGCAGAATTGGATAGCAAGGCGTGCTTTTCGGAAATCCGTAAGTCCCAACCTCAAGCCGCAAGCTATTCCGGGCGGCTCTGGAGAAGCTCTCAGGCATGTCTGGCGGGATCGCCTGACTACACCCACCGCCGTCTTTCCGAGGTTGTAGGCAACAAGTGGCGCGGGCCCTCACGACCTCCTCAACCTCGTTTCTAATACTCGTCTGGGCATTGCACAGGATCGATTTCCTTTCCCAATTCAAAGAGCAGAGACGACACGCGGTTGCGCACACGCGGGGGGAGTCGCATCAGCCTTTCGATCAAGCGTCTGCCTTCCGCGCTGGCGATGAATCCCAGGCGTTCGTCTACGGTCAGGAGCGGAGCGGTTGCCTCGCCATTGCCCGGCAGACCATCGAAGAAGCGGCTGACAGGAACATCCAGCGAGCGGGCGATTTCGTAGAGCGTGGAAGCGCTGACGCGGTTGCGCGCGCTTTCGTATTTCTGGAGCTGTTGAAAGCTGATGCGGATCGCACGGGCCAGTTGCGCCTGCGAGACGTCCGACTGGACTCGCAGAGTCGCGATCTGCCTGCCGACGTGACGGTCGGCCGGATGGGGACCGACCTCACCGTTAGGTGCCACACCGCTTTGAAAACGATCCAAGATTTTCATCAAGGCTTCACCTGCTCTGTGAGTTTTGCTGCTTTTCTGAGCTTGGGTTCGTCGCAACGTCTAAACGGTGAAGACGGACGAGGTCATTCAGTACCGATCGGATGTGCGGCCAGGGAAAATCGTCTGGATGTTCCCAGTGCTCACCGTCACGCAGGATGACCTTGAGCTTGGCCAAAATGCCTTCGATGGACGTGGCCGCTGTCTGCGGTAGATCATCCAGAAGTGCCCCTTCGACTGTTTCCGATTTTCGGATCAGTTCGTCTGTTCTCGAATAGCCGATCTCAGCATCAGCAGCGTCCCAGCGCGCCTGGTGTGCCACGAAATCCGCAAGCGCCCTGCCCCATTCGACTTCATTTTCAGGAGAGTGGGCATCGTTCAGGCTCTCGATGGAATGGAGCGTCACGTCCGTACCATCGGCAAGCCGCACCTTGGCGCAGGGAAAGCCAACTATCCTGGCGAGGTGTGTCTCCAACCGCTGCTGTTCGCGGCACAGCGCCAGTGTCTCATCATGGATTCTTTGCCAGCTCCCACACAGACGAAGAGCAGGATCGGCCGCGCTGCCGTCCGTCAGTTCGCCAGCCAGCGATTTTGCCTGGAAGGGCCATGCCGCCGCGCCCGTGGCCGTTCCCGTCAGCAAGCGCCGCCGGGTGATGAAAAACAAATTTATGCTATCGTCGGAATCATCCATGATCCGAGCTCCAAACAGCTTTGCATGGAGTGATACAGCCAAACGCTTTGGCGGCCTCAGTTAAATATCTGAATTTAAGATAACTGAAAATCAGATATAAAGGAAGCCCCCATCTGAGTTCAGATGAGGTGATAAGTGGTCGATACACTCGGTACGAATCGGCACAAAGCTTTGATCGCGCTGCTGATCAAAAACCGTGAAGCGGCAGGCCTTACGCAAGTTGAGTTGGCAACCAGGCTCGGCCAATACCAATCGTTCGTAGCTCGACTAGAAAGCGGACAGAGACGTGTTGATGTCGTGGAGTTTATAAACCTCGCCGAGATTCTCGGTTTTAGCGCTCCGTCAGCCATCAAGAAGCTATCGGAAGTAACAGGTTGAGCGATGGGAGCGTGTGACCGCGCTAGTGCAAATTGACAATTTGCAGAACCGGCAAGGAAGCCCCCAGGTTGTTGCACCTACCCGTTCAATCGGACCTCTTCACCTCAGCCTTCGACCCCCATCGAATGGGATCCTCAACCCAGCGGTTGATCTCGGATTCATGCCACCCGGCGCCATTGGTGCTGATCCTCAGTTGAGCCGGGAACGTGCCGTCGGCGATCTTGCGATAGATTGTCGAGCGGGACAGGCCGGTCCTGGCGAGGACTGTTTTGAGACGAACGATACGATCCGGCTCGGACATAGCTTGCGTCCACCTGAATGGTTGTAGCTGATTTCTGTTGGGACAGACAGGACGAACCCATGCCGGAGGCAATCCGATTTTTCGCTTCATCCGCCTGTAGCGTGAAAACGGTGGCAAATCGGAGGGGTGTCAGAGCCCAAGGCCCCGCCCCTTTCCGATGCCATGGCTGAATGCCAGTTCCACACCCAGACGCCGGCCGGATTCGACCTCGATGCCAAGCGCCTTCTTATGATTGGCAAGCATGGATTCAAGCTGCGGATCGCGTTCAAGGCTCTTGGCCATATCGGACATGGCCGAGCGCGTTGACTTGTAGCCGGACATGTCGCCGGCCTGATATTGCTCCCGTCCCGTCCGATCGAGCTTTTGCCAGCGTTCGACGAAACGGTCGGCGCGGCGGCCTGGATCGATGTCCATCCCGGTGCGGATTTCCGTCTCAAGCTGGAGAGCAAGCACGATGCGGCGGACACGGCCAGCCCCCGCCTCGTGGACAAGTTCGGGATTTTTCACATAAGCCGCTTCGGCATCGCGCCAGCCAAAGGGCCGCACCTTCTCGAAGGCCCTACGGGCATCCCTCAACTCGCGCATCTGCTCGGGACTGCCCAGCCCATCCGCATCTCCGTTGTGCGATATCGCGTCGATAGCGCGCGCGTGACGAATAAGCGCCTTCGTACGAGCGCTGCGCAACGCCGCTTCCGCGTCCACCGGCACATTCGCGCCGCGTGGCACTCCGGTGGCGAGATTTTCTCTGCCGGGCGTCGGGTCCGCATCTCCGATCCGTACCTCTACACTCTCCCTTCCCGGCCCAGGTCCACGTTCCTGCATGGGCACGGCGTCTGCGGGCGAGCGCAACCCGTCGAGCAGTCCGCCTATCCTGTCGCGCAGCTTCTCCGGAACGATCCGGCGCACGATCTCGACCGCGCGCTCGCGGAACGTGATACCGCGCCGTTCGGCATAGTGTTGCGCCGAGTCGACCTGCTCGTAATCCGACGCCATGTCTTTGGCGCGGTCCCGTGACAGCGTCCGGACGAGGCGTTCGCGGGTCGTGAAGTCATCGCTGCCGTAGTGCAGGTCCATTCCGTCTCGATGCCGCGACAGTGCGACGTAGCTGCCATGCGCATCCATGCCCGGTGTGGCGAGCACATGCGTCCGGTCGACGGTCATGCCCTGGGCCTTGTGAATGGTCGCGGCATAGCCGTGGTCGATGTGGGCATAGTCTTTCAGATCGAAGCGCACGGATCGGCCGTCGTCGATTTGAACCGTCATCCTCTGTATGCTGACCTCTTCGATCACGCCGAGCGTGCCGTTCTTGACGCCAAGCGCGCGCTCGTTGCGCAGGAACATGACACGGTCGCCGCCGGCGAAGGCCCTTGCACCGCGTTCCACATCCACCTGAACCTCGTCGCCGAGATCGCCGGCAGCGCGCATGCGCTCGCGCGCTGCCTGGTTGAGCGCGCTCACCTCGTTGTTTGTGTGGGTGAGGATGATCCGGGTTGCCTCTGGATGCGCCTGCCTGTCGCGATCCCAGCGCTCGACGAGTTCAGCTCGCGCCTCGTCGCGCGTTGCAGCCTGATGCACCATGCCTTGCGCATCGTAGGCGCCGATCGCGGCGCCGATCCTGCCGGTTGCCAGATCGCGCGTGGCATCGCGCTGCCAGTCCTCACGCTGCCGGCGGACCTGACCGATTTCGACGCCGCCATGACGCTCGTGGATGGAACGGAACGCGGCGCCGGCCTCGATCGCCTGCAACTGCTGCGGATCGCCGACGAGTACGACTTTTGCGCCAACGTCGGCGGCATGGGAAAGCACGCGCTCCAACTGGCGCGTGCCGACCATGCCGGCCTCATCAATCACCAGGACATCGCGAGCTGTGAGCAGATCGCGGCCCTGTCCCCAGCTATGCTCCATACTGGCGATGGTGCGTGATGAGATGCCTGATCCGCCTTCCAGATTCTCGGCGGCAATGCCGGAGAGTGCGGCGCCTCGAACCTCGTAGCCCGCCGCTGCCCATGCCTGGCGCGCAACGCCCAGCATGGCGCTCTTGCCCGTTCCGGCAAAGCCGACGACGACACCAAGACCGTTTCTATCGGTGATATGCGCCAGCGCATCGGTCTGCTCGCTCGAAAGGACAAGCCCGCGTTGCGCTGCGCGCGCCAGTGCCGCCTCGCGATGTGCCTTACTCACCGCGTGTCTCTCGTCCAAATCGATACGCTCCGCAGCGCGGTGAAGGCGCTGTTCGGTGTCGATCATCTGCCGAGTGGTGAAGCGATCTTCGCCACGTCCGTCCTTGCCGAGTTCAATCAGATCGGGTGCGTTGCTGATGGCTGCCACGACCGCGTTGAACTGCTCCACTCCGTCGCTGTGCCGATGCGAGAACTTCGCAATGTCCTTTCGGGTGAAAGTCGATTGCTGATGCGTGATGGCATCGAGCGCCACGGATGGATCGGCAATGATGCGCGCACCATTGTTGCGCGCGATGTCGCGATGCAGTTCGGCGCGATCTGCTTCAATGTCGCTAGCAGCAAGGCCACTGCCCTCAATGCGCTGTGCTGGCGCACCAATCTGGGTTTGCGGCTCCAGTGAAATGCCCTGCGCTTCCAGACTGCGATGATCGATGTGCGCGTCGATGTCGAGTTCGGCCAGGCGTTCATTGGCCAGCTCCGCCCATCGCTCGCGCCAGCGCTCAACCAGCTGGGTAGCATTCCAGTCTCGAACCTTGGCGCCAAAACCATTCTCGTCCACGGCCCGCATGGTCAGCATGACATGAGCATGCGGCTTGGGGCTTCCATCCTCTGCGCGGTCCCAGTGCACATTGAGATCGGCGACCATGCCCCGGCTTACGAACTCAGCCTGAACGAAGTCGCGCGCCAACTCGATGCCTTGCGCCTGGCTGAGTTCACGCGGGAGCGCAAACTCGACCTCGCGGGCAAGTTGCGCATCCTTCCTCACCTCGAACGCCTCGACATCGTTCCAAAGCCGTTCGCGGTCGCGCCAGGCCTCCGGTGCATCCTCCGGCAGCATCACCTCGGAATGAACGACACCGCGCTTGGCGGAGAAGTCGTGGCTGCGTTCTATCCGCTCGTCACTCAGCCGCGAGGCCGAGCGGTAGGCGGCGGACGCCACAGCGCTTGAGCCTGCCTTGCGGCCAATGACCTTGACGTGAAGATGATAGATCGCCATCGCGACCAGATCATTTGCACGTCAAAGCCCACGTCGGCACGACGTATAAGCGCGCCCTCCCTCGAAAAAATCTCGGGATGGACCAGCCCGTCCCGGGCTGTCTCGGCGACCCTGAAGCCTTCCGGCAGCCGCTCCCCTATCATCCTCCGACCGACAACCGATGGAGACAGCCATGCGCAAACCGCGGGACTTCGACGCAGAACTTCAAGCCCTGGAAGAAAAAGCGCGAGAGCTCAAAACCAGAAAGGTGCAGCAGCTTGGCGAGCTGGTGATCGCCACCGGCGCCGATCAGCTCAGCGCCGACGAACTGGCGGGCGCACTGGTCGCAATCACTGAGACGAAAGACACGGCAAAGCGTGAGGCATGGGCTAAGCGTGGGGTGATGTTTTTCGAGAGCAGGTGCCGGCGAACTGCTTCGGCATCTCAGCGCAACCCTCGCGGCGCTCCAGCGCAATCGGGCAGCGCGCAATCGCCGGCAGGCGGCACAGGCTCGCAATGACATGAGAACATGGCAGGTGGAGCGTCGCAAACGCACCCGACAGCTGATCGAGCTTGGCGGTCTCGTCCTCAAGGCAGGCATTGTCGAGCTCACCAATGACGATCGCGCAATCATCTACGGCGCGATGCTCTGGATCGCCGCGAAGCTGCAGGGCCATGACGGTAAGCATGCCCGGGAGCTTTTGGCCGCGAAGGGAAAGCAGGCATTCGATGGTGAACGGCGTGAAGAGCAGATGGACTGGCGAACATAGCCACAGTTGGCGCGAGCAGCGGCCAATCCAAAGTCGGAACAGCAAACTTCCGCCGGTGTGCCAGCGCCGCAGTCAAGCGCTTGCGCAGGAAGCTTTCGCGATCTCCTCGCGACCGCCGACAATCTTCTCTCGCGAGCCTTGATCCTGATCATATAGAGCGCAAGGCTCGCGTTGGCGACGCTCGTCAAAGCGGGCGCTGCCCTATGAGCGAACTTCAAAATCCAGATCGTGCCCTCGAAACCTCCCACGCCCTCCAGATTCGATCATGCACACTGCGCATTGATACAAACTCTATAGCCAGGGTGAGAGCCAGCGGCATTGCTCTGCACAGCTGGAACGGGCGGAAAAGTGAAGGAAGCTCCTCGCTTTAGATGAGATAGGCAAAAGCATCCCAGCCGATGGGACAACAGAAGCGAAACTTACTCTTGTCATGTTGCGCAAGAGAGGTGGATTTTACGAAGAAACGTACTATTTGCGCCGTGGGCAGGCTAGAAAAATCAAACGTCGCTCAATTCATCCGATACAAAAAAGGGAAATCATATGACCACTGCTCTCGAGCAAGGCAACAAACTGGATACCGTGTCGATAACGGCTGACATTGTCGCCGCCTATGTATCGAACAATCCAGTACCGGTTGGCGAGTTGCCAAAACTCATCGGCGACATCCATGCCGCCCTGAATGGCATCGGCACGCCGGCGGTAGAACCTGTGGTAAAACAGGACCCGGCAGTTTCGATCAAGAAATCGGTGACACCTGACTTCATCATCTGTCTGGAAGACGGAAGGAAATTCAAATCGCTCAAGCGGCACCTTCAGCACTTCAACCTGACCCCCGACGAATACCGGCAGAAATGGAACCTGCCGTCCGACTATCCGATGGTGGCGCCGAACTACGCGGCTACCCGGTCGGCTCTGGCGAAATCAATAGGGCTCGGGCGCAAGGCGGCGACGCCCACGTCTGCCGCGGCGGAAAAACCAAAACGGGCTACTCGTGCGGCGGCAGCGGCGACGACTGCGGCGGCCATGAAGTCGCCGCTGAAGAAGGTCCGCAAGGCGCCGGCCAAAGCGTAACGCGCTGCACCTAGCGGACGTGCCAAGTTGTATAGGACCTGAACATGGCAAAGCCCCGCCTTGCGGCGGGGCTTTGTGTTTTGTCGGGTCACTCTGCGGCGCGGCGTGACCAGATGAGCGAGAACTCACCCTCGGTGTCGGTCTCGACCAGGCTCGCATAGATCGGAGCGGGGAAGCTGGGATCGTCGAGCTTGACCGAGTGGTAGTCGCGTCCCTCGCGCGAGGTCTTCTTCCATGCCGCCCCGAACTCGGTGGCGCCAGCGAAGATGCGGAAGTCGGGACCCTTTTCATTTTCGCCATCCGTCGGAGCGAACGTTACCGTCTTGACGTTGAGATTGAGGGTCTTGACCGAGCCGGAGAAGCCGTTCGCGGTGCGGGAGAAAGTGCCGATCGTAGCCATGGTGATGTTCCTTTGTGTTTTCTCGGGCCGCGCCCATCGCGGCCTCGATGGTGGACGTGAGACCGGAAACGATCGGTCTGCATCCCGAAGGGGCTGAAACGAAGTGGAAGACGGCGACGCGAGGCTTTCTTGGACCGTGAGGAATGGACGCGCAGCGGACAGGGGAAGAAAACGCAGCGCCGACGTTGCGAGAAGACGATCGAGACGGAGTGAAACGAAGACGGTCTTCGGTCAGACCCAATCCATTCGAGGACGCCTTGGGCGTGGCCTGGAAAGAATACCCGGAAGGAACGCCACATTGGCTAAGATCCAGTCAGGGCCATTGTAGCTTGCGCCCTGCGCTTCTGAATTTCGGTCACAGACCTTCCTCACGCGCCAGGGCGGTGTTGGTCCTACTCCTAACCGGTGAAGAAGGGACGTCCGATTTCCCTAATCTTTGGGCTGAATCGTCATCGCGTTCGGGGCGGCTCCGAAGGCGACCAATTGATTGCTGAGGGCAGCACTTCTAAGCCGACAGATGCCGACGATTTCCTATAGATGCGTCACACCTGATCCTCCACCGCATGGCCGAATGTTCCCGCTGCGGTCACGCCGACGCGCGGTGAGGCATTGCTGGAAGGTCGGATTCACGCCGGGCGTCTGACGCCGAGGTGATGCGCTGCGTGACTTTCCCGATAAGAGTGGTGGAAATTCCCGGTTCGACCATTGGTTTGGAGGTGCACCCCGAGCATCTGCCGAAGCGCTTGATGATCCACAAGCCGATGAAGATCGACGGCAAGGTCGTCTGGCACACAGAGATTTCGAGGGTAGGACATGGCCAGGTCGAAAGGTTCGCAGCAATTATCACAGGCTGAAATTGAGCGCTTTGTGACGGCAGCGGAGGCACTGCACTTAAGTATCATCAAGCCGTTTATATCGCCCGATAGCGACCACTTACCGGCAGACGCGCGTCCTGCATGAGGTGCTGTTGAAAGCCGTGCGGGAAGTCACCGGGAAGGAAGTGGCGTTCATCCAGTGGAACGGGACAGGGCCGTGCAAGCCGTAGCGTGGCTCTAGCCGTTTTCGCAGCCGATCCCATCGCCGTGGCGGTCCAGATCATAGATATCCCTGCCGACAACAGTGACCGGGCCGCGTACATAGGCGGACCATTGCCCTTTCCGGAGGAGCAATCGACGTCGCTGGCGATTGGAACGCAGGCTCCCGCGTAGTTTGGGGCGCACGCGTCTTCGGCATGAGCGCAGCCGATGAAAGATGCCACACCAAAAGCGACCGCGCCTACACGACGGGAAGCCGCCGGCTGGATCCTTATCCGAATCAGCGCTGTATCTCAGTCGTCTATCTCTTCGCCTTCATCGTCTTCGTTCGAACCGCGAGACGAGTCTTCGACGAAGGTTTGGCAGCCCTCATTAAATGGTTGGCTGTTTGAGCTGCAGTCGCTGTTGTTGGAAATCTGATTTTGCTCAGCCCAGTCGTAGCCAGCTTTATGCCCGGAACAATCTTCGGTGCAGTCATTTCCTCCGAAAGTCCCCTGCGCATGACATGGCGTGGCTGATGCCGCCGCAAGCATCAATGTGCCCAAGTGGAACAGCCTTCGAATTCTCATCTGCGCCCCCCCATGGTGAGCAACGCTGCTATCTAGGCGCCGCGAATATGCCTACTCGCACGAACCCAAATCACGCAATTTGGTCCTGATATCAGTGGCAGTGATACTCGCCAGTCTTGTGGTTGGTATGGCATCCATTGGCATCGGTGCCGCCGCCGTGTGCGAAGGTATCCATCGAAAATGCGAACATGGTCAAAGCCGCCATGGCGGCAAGGAAGCCCTCCCAAGATAATTTGGACAGAAGAGCACTATCGTGGAGTAGCACAACTGGCTGAATGCAAATTACCTACTTGTTAAGTGGCGATCTTCAATATCCAATATTGCCCCCCGCATCAAGATCGGCCGATGAAATGGCGAGCGACGGGCTTAGACGCCCAATTGCGCGGCCATCATTTGCGTGGCCGCCGTCGTCCGGTCAATGCCGCTGGTGATCGACAGCAGATGTCGTTTCGTCGAAAGAAATTCGGAGTCGCTGCAATCGGCCACAGCGCGCTTGAACAGGGCTCGCATGGCGAATCAGCGCGACCTCGCCGCTACCAGATCACAGACCAGCGAGGCATCTGTCGGCGCAAGTTGATTTGCGACGGCCTTTCGGATCGCAAAGCTTCGCGAACTCGGCTTTCTCAAAGCGGGTCAACGGCGCGGCGGCGGAAAATCAGGGGATTTCGGATTGGTCTTGGCCATGACTTCTGTACACGATTCAAAAATCATTCTTCGCCGCAAAAAATTGCCGCATGCCGCATCTGTGGTCGCTCGTCGACACGCAACCGACATGTCCCTCCGTCGCGCAGTCGCTGTGGTAATGGGGGTGCCACCGCCACGGCGCCACAACGGCCTGTGGCGAGTGTCGATCAGCCTGGCTGACTCATAGCAGCCCGAATGCCATTGCGGTGAGAAAGGCCACCACTAGCACCACCAGGACCCCAATAATCAGCCAGACGGCGCTCTTGGCGTCCATTTAGACCCTCAACTGTCGGTTCCATTGATCACATAGCGCGACGCGAAGACGCTCACCAGTCACTGTGACTCCAGCGGATACGCGTCCTGGGCGAACTGACGGGCGTTTGTGGATAGGGACTACTGTGGGAGCGTGGGTTCGAAAAGTGGGAATATTCGCGCGCAAAAGGCCGGCCGGCTTACCGGCCTGTCGCGCGGTCAGTCTCAACTGGTTGCCGGCTTGGATGTAGGCGGCTCACGGCGAGCGAGCAGCTTGTCGATCCGCCTTCCATCCATATCGAGGATCTCGAAGCGCCAGCCCTCGTGGTCAAAGTGCTCACCGGCTTCCGGCAAGTGCCCAAGGCTGGACAAGGCGAACCCAGCGATCGTGTGAAAATCCCCTTCGGCAGACCCCGATCGGAATCCTAGGCGAGCGAACGCATCGTGCGCCAGCATCATTCCGTCGATGAGCAAGGACCCGTCATCGCGCTCGATGACATCAGGGTCCTCATTGTCCAGGTCAGGAAGGTCCCCTGCGATGGCTTCGAGCAGATCGGTCTGGGTGACGATCCCCTCCAGAGCGCCATATTCGTCGATACGATCGCCAGACGCACCGGCGTCCGCTTGAACTGATCGAGTACACGGAAAATCGGCGTTGCCTCGTGAACGATCAAAGGTTCTCGGATGACCGCCATCGGGTCAAGCGTTTTGCCGTCGAGCACCTGGTCGAGAAGGTCCTTCTTCAGAATCATGCCAAGCGGTTCGTCTATCCCCCCACGGCCGACCAGAAGCTGCTCATGGCGACATTGCCGGATGGTGCGCAGAATCTCGTCAGGGATGTCGTCGGTATCGATCCAGTCGATATCGCGTCGCGGTGTCATGATGTCGGCAATGCGCCGATCGCCGATGTTGAAGACACGCTCGACCAGTTCCTGTTGCGTCTGATGAAGGAGCCCTGCCTCCTGGCTTGCCGCCACGAGCAGCTTCAGCTCTTCGGGCGAATGCAAGGACTCCTCGCCTGTGCCCGGACGCAGACCGCACAGACGCAGCACCAGATTGCCGAGACCGTTGAGAACAAGAATCGCCGGCCTGAGCAGGAGCAGGAACAGACCGAGAGGGCGGACGACCCGAAGTGCCGTGCTCTCGCTGCGCTGGAGCGCCAGACTTTTCGGCGCTAGTTCACCCAGGACAATGTGTAGCGCGGTTATGATGATGAAGGCGATTGCGACGGCAATGGTGTGCGAAGCTGCCGTGGCCAGCGACCCCATCACTCCCAAGAGGAGTGGCTCGATCAAATGAGCGAGTGCAGGCTCGCCGACCCAACCGAGCGCCAGCGATGAGATGGTGATGCCGAGCTGAGTTGCTGCAAGGTTCGCATCGAGATTCACCAAAGCCCGTTGAAGGAGGCTGGCGTTCGAGCGTCCAGCTGTAGCCAATTCGTCGACGCGGCTTCGTCTAACCGCGACCAGCGCAAATTCGGCGGCGACAAAGAAACCGTTGGCGCCTACGAGTAGGAGAACCAACAGAATTCCAAGAATGTCGCGTAGACTACCATCGTCCGCAGGCATGATATCCTCTTTATGAAACAGCCACTCTCATCTCTCAAGCGCGTATGCCGCCGTCGTGGAACCGCCGTTGGCCATCATTGCGGAGCGATCACCGCAGCTCCGCCTCTGACAATCAGGGGCAAGATAGCCAAATCCGCGCTGAGTATCCTACCCCCGCAAAAAATCCGCCGGCGCGAACCGGCGGGCCAGAAATCGGATAGAAAAAGAACCGGTCATGCCGGCCGAACTAAATGTGGCGTCTGGGTAGTCGAAGTCAATGGACCCGCCGCGTAGAGATCGCCTTTGATCCAGTGATTTAGCAATATCACCCCGATGCCGGCGAGGATCGCCAGCGCTATCATCCAAATGATCTTCTGACGGTCGCTCAATGTTCTAAACCCAAACCCGAACCGCGCGTGCCGGCACTTAATGGCACGACGTCGTTAATTGCAATGTGATCCCTATGAGAATCGCTGTGGCCTTGGCGGTCGGTCAAACTTTCTCATTTCGACGAGATTTGCCAGACAGCCACGCCAGTAAGAATAAGGCCGGCGGTACCTTCGATAGTTCGCGATATCACATCGAACAGGCGCGGCCGACGGTCGAAGAAATGCACCAGCCGTTCCCGAAACAGGATCGACAGAACTGCCACGCAAGACAACGTCAGTGCCACGCCGGCCATCATGGTGATTGCAAAGAGTATGCCCGCGACCGGAACACCTCTTGAGATCGCGAAGGTCATCGCGAAGAGCGTCAATGGACATGGGATCAGGCCGGCCATGACGCCCACAACCTCGCCTTCATGCTGATGGTGATGACCGTGGCTGAGCGCCCGCCAAAGCATCCACAGACCAATTAACCCGAGCAGGCCACGACTGACATCCTCCAAAAGCGGCGCCCGGCCGACGCTGCCCAGCGCAATCGAGACCAATGGCAACGAGAGGGCTGCAATCACAACGGCAATCGTGACATGGGTGAAGGAGAGTGTCAGCGACACCAGTAGGCCGCGACGGATGCTGGCATCCGATCCGGCCAAATAGGTAGCCAGCACGGCTTTGCTGTGTCCGGGTGTCAAAGCATGCGCAGCTCCGAACAGGACACCCATCGGCAGGAAGGCAGTGAACGCCAGCCAGTCGCCCCCGGCTGACAGCAATTTGATCTGTTCGGCGAGCGCCAAGTATATCGTGCGTTGAAACTCGACCAGGGTTTGGAAAAACACGTTCTATCCGTTCCGCCGCTTCAACTGCACGTCAATTCAAGGCGTGTCGCGAATATCTTGCCGAGATCGGTTCCGGTCGGATCGCTGAAGAAGGCATCCGTCAATTTCGTCTGATTCTGTGCGATTGCGGTATTCGGATCGGGGCGGACGACGGCCCTCGTGCAATCTTTCGGTAGGCCAGCCACGGCGATCTTATCGTCATCGGTGAAATCGATCGCGGTGTAGAAGGTCGGATCGTAGACGCCGATGCTCACCTTGCCGGCGAGCGCCAACGTGTCTTTCGGCTGCGTCTCGAATTGGATGATGAGTTGATTGTTCTCGTAGCTAGTGACCAGCCTCGCCGGCGGCGTCATCGCCACGTCCTTGCCTTCCACAGTGACCATTTGGAAATAATTGTATTCTTCCAGTGAGGCATGGATGGTGAGGGCGGCGGCGTCGAGTTCTTCGGCGTCGAGAGTAAAGTCGGAATTCTTGTCGAACTCCATCAGCACCGTCGAGGAGAAGAGCTCGTCGAACCGCCAGAGATGCTTGAGCGACTTGACCGACTTGTCAGCGCCAACCGTTAGGTCCAAACGGGCTTCCGCGAAGACATGAGGATGAGCGCCGACCGCGACGGTGGAGGCGAGCAGGAGCGCCATGCCAAAAATCGTGCTGGTCAGTCGCATTTGCGCTCGCTTTCTCGTCATTGCGCGCCAACCGAGTGATCTGGCAGCGCAAGCAGGCTAAATTGGGACGCGGCCCGCGAAGCCTTTTCAATCATCGACTATCGAACTTGCTATGATGGCGTTCGCTGTGCCCCGAACGGCTGGCGACGTCAAATGCACGAGCTGCTTGCGATTGCCCGCGATCAGTATGAACAGCCGGGAAACCTGCCTGCCCTTCCTCTCCTCGCCGATTTTTTCGGCGTCGGTGCGGTGGAAGAACCGTTTTTCAAACTCGGCGCGGTCGACATCGAAAAGCTTGAGCGAGCAGGTCTGGACGGACCTGCCGTCCATGGTCGCCCTGGTCACCGCGACCATCGTTCCGGCCGGAAGGTCGTCGCCGGTGACCTGCCATCCGCGGAACGCCTTCATGGCATCCACAGGAGCAAGTGCCGCGCCGTCGACGAGCGGCGTCCATCCGCGCGTCTTTGCCAATGTCGCGGTTCGCTCGAAGTCGGGGCCGTGCGCCAGGCATGTCGCGTGGAAGGCATCCAGCGCCCGGTCGACGCCATCGGCATGCGCAAGCGGTGATGCCAACCATGCGGCCGCAAGCGTCAAGGACAAGTAGGTCTTGGGCATTCGGTAGACTCGCGTATCGAAGCAGGCCGGGATAGCCAATCGGCAAGATAGCGCCGCGGCGGCTACGCACGCAATGCAGCGCGGCCCGCGACTACCGGCCCGCGCGTCTTCCTGGCGGCGGCGCGCCCGGTCCGGTCGCCGCGGCATGCGGCGCTCAGGCAGGCAGGATCTTGTCCGTGGTCGCGCGCACATAATCGAGGTTCATGGTCCCGACGGCGCCGGTATCGTCGACCCTGAAGCCTGTCTCGACCAGTAGAGTTCCGACCGCATTCATGTCGATATGCCCGTGCCGATGGAGCCTCGGCAATCTGGATTCGTGCAGCGGCCTTCCGAAGTCGATCAGCAGCAGTCGGCCTCCCGGCTTCAGAACCCGCTCCGCTTCACGGAAGAAGGTCGATCGGTCGGGTTTCGGCAGGTGATGCAGCATGAGCGTACCGATCACGATGTCGAATTGGCCATCCTCGAAGGGAAGTTCCTGGGCCGTCGCCTGGACGAAGGTAAGATCAACGCCGGCTCGCGTAGCCTTGACGCGCGCCCTCTCGACCATTTCGACCGATGCGTCGACGCCCGTGACGCGTCCGACCGCTCCGACCAACCGTCTCGCGGCTATGGCAAGCGTGCCCGTACCGCAGGCGACATCGAGCATCGCCTCGCCGGGCTGGAGCCTTGCCAGACGCAGCATGAATTCACGGAACCGGTCCTCGCGGCCCCAAGTCAGGACGCGCGCAAGCAGGTCATAGCCGACCGCCCTATGCAGGACGATGCCGATGCCCCTTTCGCCGGCGCCATGCGCGCCGGCAGTCCGCATGTGATGGAAGCCGCCCCAGAGTGCGAATGCCGCGACCGCAGCGAGGATGAGGCCGTGGACTGCAGCCGTCCAAGCACCGGCATTGAGATAGCCGTCCCCGAAATGAAGCATTAGCAGAAAACCGGCGACCAGCGACAGTTTGACGAGCACAGCAAGCATAATAACACCCTTTCGCGAATGCTGTCCGTTTCCAGCCCGATGACCAAATTGGTGCATTTCCTTTTGCCTCCTCGTCCGTTTCCGGAGTGCTCAAGGCATTCTTGAGCTTCTGGACTCGGCGTATCATACTGGACAGATTGTCCATTAGCGCTGTTGCTGGACAACGGACCGCTGAACGTCCCAAACCGCACGGTGGAAAGAGCAATGACCATTAAAATCGAGCGGCCCGACGACAGGGGTACGATCGACCGTCGTGTCGCGCGCACGCGCGCCATGCTGCAGGACGCGCTGATTGCTCTGATCCCAGAGTGCGGCTATGCGGCTCTCACCGTGGAAGACATCTGCCAGAAAGCTGATGTCGGCAGGTCGACCTTCTATACGCACTATGCCGGCAAGGACGAATTGCGCAGCGCGGCCCTTGAGGCGCATCTGCTGTCGCTGAGCAGGCGCGTGTCGGCAGACGAAAAGACAGGCAATCGCCTGTTCGAATTCAGCCTGCCGATGTTCGAGCACGCGCGGGCGTTCCGGTCGCTTCACAAAGCGCTACTTGCGAGCAGCGGCGACACGATCCACGATCAATTGCGTGAACGCATACGGCGCGCAGTGCGAACCGAACTGTCTGGCAAGCGGATCGGCGACGCGGGCGTGCCGCTGGAATTCGTCGTCCAGTTCATATCGGGAGCCTTTCTCTCGGTGCTTGCCTGGTGGATCGCCGAGGACTCCAGCCTATCGCCGGCCCAGGTCGACGACCTGTTCCAGCGGATGGCGGGTTCAGCTCTTCCGGGGCGGTCACCCTAGCAAGACCTTCCAAATCCAGATCTCGCGCCGGTTGAGGCTAACGTTCCTCGGGCGGCCGAATCTTGCGAAACGTCATGAGCAAAGGATTTCGTAGATGGTGTTCAAGCCACCGGCGACGAGAATTGGTCAGCCGAAACCGGAAACGGCAAGCAGGGGTCCGGCGACCATCGGACTGACCGCCGAACCGCGTTCGGCCAGAGCCCCACTCGGACCGCCAATCTTCGTCGATTCAAAATCGCATGGCAACGAGTCGAGCTATTTCGGCCGGCGCTTGATCGGGGATGGCAAAGACCGAGCTGACGTTGATCTCACAAAGCGCATACGTGTCTTCACCTGACACAGTCCGTGGTCCGTAGAGAAAATCGGCATCCCAAATGATCGGCAGCGACCTGGCATCGACGCCTAGCACAGCCATCATTTGCGGCGTCCACCCGGTTTCCATATTGGTCCGCAGCGACTGAAACGGTTCGGCCGTGGCGGGATGCATTATCCGCGGCCCTGGTTGCGCAGCCTCGGAATCTGGCCCTTCAGGAGGTGGTGGGATTAGGGCCTTGATGAACTGGTGGCCAAAGCCGACCACCTTGTCGGCGCCCATGTAACAGCGGATCATCCCGTCGGGTAAACGCGGTTGGAATGGCTGATCCACGATGCAGCCATCGGGTGTCAAATACACCTGGCAGCGCGCCATGAAATCCGGCAGTGCGAGTTCTTCCGGCATACTGCCGCGTCGCGCGTGCAGCACCCGAACCGCCGGCTCTCCGCCAGGAAGCGAACCGATCAGCTCGACCTTCCATACTCCCTGGCCGCCATTGCCGCGGTTCTGCTTCAGCACCCGTGGACCGGCCGTCCGAAGCCGCTCCGGAAACGCCTCGCGAAAAGCCTCGGCGGAGCCGTAGAGGTAAGTATCGGTTCCCCATCCGAGATGCTTCGTACGGTGCAGAACTTCCTTCACGCCCATTTTCAGGATCACGTCTGGATGTGCACTCACCCAGGGGCCGCGTGCCGCCACGTCGCGCAGCAGCGGGTCGAGCACCGCACGGGTTTTTCCCTCGTGCAAGGGATCGACCCAGACCAGCACGCCGTCCGTCGCCAGGAGCTGGGTCCGAACCTCCTCGGCAAACTCTTCGTCATAAACGGCGGGTTCGGCGTGAACACCGATCGCAGCGAGTTCCTCGAACACGCGATGAAACCGGTTGTTCTGCGGTGTCGCCGTGCGACGCGCCTCCAGGTCACCGCGCCAGACCACAGCCACTCGCCTCGTGCCCATTATACCTCGCCTCCTACTTGCTCGCCCATCAGGCAGCCCCGATACGAAATAGACTGCGATGCTCGCATCCGAGCAGAAAGATCGCCCTAGACCGAGCCCGCCGCGACGCCGAAAAGCACGCCCAGGATCGAACATGCCGCTAGCACCGGGATCACGCCGACCTTGAAGCGGAATACCGCCAGCATCGCACCGAGGGTCAGTACGAGAGACGGAATGTTGAGGGAACCGAGGACTGGCACGTCGAGCCTCATGCCCAGCAAGCCGATCTCATGCAAATCGCGAAACAGGACATGAAGCGCGAACCACACCGCGAGGTTCAGGATCACTCCAACCACCGCTGCCGTGATGGTCGACAGTGCGGCTGACAGGGCCTTGTTGCTGCGCATCGTCTCTATGTACGGCGCGCCGAGAAATATCCACAGGAAGCACGGGACGAAGGTCACCCACGTCGTCAGAAGGCCGCCGAGCGTTCCAGCGACCAACGCGTTAAGAACCCCCGGCTCCCGGAATGCTCCCATGAAACCAACGAATTGAGTGACCATGATCAGCGGACCCGGCGTCGTTTCGGCCATGCCGAGGCCATCCAGCATTTCTCCAGGCTTCAGCCAGCCATAGTGCTCGACTCCTTGCTGGGCGACATAGGCAAGCACCGCATAGGCCCCGCCGAACGTCACCACCGCCATCTTGGAAAAGAAGATGGCGATGTCGGTGAAGACATTGCCTTGCCCAAGAAACAGCAACAAGAAAAGGACCGGAACGAACCATAGCAGCAGAAACACCGCCGCAATCTTCAGCGACCATTCGATGGATGGCCGGGCATGCGCCGGCATCCCTTCGCCAAGCGCCGAGTCGACATCATCGACCTGCTTGCCACCAAGCTTGCCATGTCCATTGCCTGGCTGGAATGCGGCCCAACCCATCTTGCCCCCGACGTAGCCGATCACGGCCGCAACCAGGATGACCAGCGGGAACGGTGCATGGAAGAAGAACAGGGCGATGAAGGCTGCCGCAGCGAGGCCGACCATCACATTGTTCCTGAGCGCCCTCCTGCCGATCCGCAGGACCGCTTCGAGCACGATGGCCAGAACCGCCGCCTTCAGGCCGAAGAAGAGCGCCTGGATAGCGCCAACGTTGCCGAAGATGGCGTAGATCCAGCTCAGGACCATGATGGCGACCGCGCCTGGCAGCACGAACAGGATTCCCGCGACGAGGCCGCCTTTGGTCTTGTGCATGAGCCAGCCAATATAGATGGCCAATTGCTGCGCCTCCGGACCTGGCAGCAGCGTGCAGTAGTTGAGCGCATGCAGGAATCTCGTCTCGCCGATCCAGCGCTTTTCCTCAACGACGATCCGATGCATCATGGCGATCTGGCCGGCCGGGCCGCCGAAGCTGAGCATTGCAACGCGGGCCCATACTCGCATGGCGTCCGCAAACGAAATGTCATGGTCGTGGGTTTCGGCCAGAGATGGCGGCGTCGTGACGGACTGCTCCAGATTGGCCATAGTTTGAGTCCCTGCGGTCATCCGCGTTTCTTGCGGAAATACTGATAGAGGTTGTCGAAGACAGGAGCGCCCTGCGCGATCCGCTGTTCGTCGCTCTCGTTCGCCATGGCGATGCCTGCAATCAGACTGGCAATCCCAGTCGCCTCCTCGCGACCGAACTTGTTGTCCTTGAGGTCGATGTCATGGACGATCTCGGCGATGGCCTGGAGTGCCGGATCATTGATGCCGGCGCGGGTAAGCAGAACTTCGAAGCTGCAGCGATCGCCCTCATGGGTGATTTCGCCTTCGAACATGTCGAAGCGCAATTCCCCCTCCTTTGGCACGTATCCCTTGCCCGCTACGAAGCGGATGATCGCGTCAGCATCGATGAACCGGCGGATCAGCCAACTGCAGGCGATGCGGTCGACATGCACGTCCCGGCGCGTGACCCAGATTCGGCCCTTGAGCTCGCTCGGCTCGGCGGCCTTCTTCGGTTCCTTGGTCATGGCCTTGTCCTCTGTAAGCTGTGTTTCAAGTTCGGCGATCAGTCCCTCGATCGTGAGGCGACCGCTGGCACCAAAAAAGTCGATCATCACCACTTCAGTGAGCCGCTTGCGCAAGCGACCAAGTTGCGGACGCGCTTCTGCGTGTTTTTCCGATGTCGCGTCGGCCCCAATCGCTGCAGCCAGCTCGCGCGCTTCCCCAGCGATCTCCGCATAGTCGGCATCACGGGCCGCGTCGAACATCGCCCGCACCTGCGCGTCCGACAGACCGTCGACAAGGCGCGCCTCGCAAATCATGGCCTCGCCGCCGCCGGCGACGATCTCCTTCAGAAGCCATTCGAAATCCTCCTGCATCTCGGCATTGGCCGGCAGGGCGTAAACGGTGCTTTTGACTGCGACCGCGCCGATGCCTTGCAACCGTCGCCAGATCTTCACCCGGAAATAGGCGGGCTTGCTTGGCAGCTGATAAATCAGGAGCAGCCAGCGCTGCTCCTGCGATTGCCCCTCACTCATAAGTGAACCGTATCATGGACTGAATTAGATGCAACACTTGTATCATGGCTCATGCGCAAACCATACTAAATGGCCAAGATCCGCAGAGACACCATACTTCAATGCGGGCGAAGCTCATCGTCGGTTGTCGAAGCGCCCCAGCGCACTTCCGGGCGAAGAAAGAAAGCTCATGTGGCGCCCCTCGAACGTCGTCCGGCAGGAATGGAGGCCCCGGAAGTAATGGCGACGGCACCTTCGTGTACACAGTCACGGACAATCGCATCACACGCCTCGCCATCAAGGCTGGTGTCACCGAGAACGGTCGCGTCGAGGTGACGGCGGGCCTTTCGGAAGCGACATCGGTGGTGGCAACCACCCAAGGCGTGCCGCCCCTGAGGACTGCGGTTCAGCCGCAGATGGTTCGCTCCTCGTCCTTGGAGGAATACCCGGCGCAGCTGGGATCGATTCCCTCTCGCCCATAAGTGACCCGTATCAAACGCCTGAGCAAGATGCAACACTTGTATCATTTCTCGTTTGGGCATAACGTGCGCCTGCTCACGGATGGGCCGTGCCGCCGAGCGAGGAAATCCAATGCCGCACCAGATCATGCCGCTGCCGTTCAAGCCGCCCAGGCTCGTCGGACTGTCCGAACGCCTGCTGGCCAGCCATTATGAAAACAATTACGGCGGTGCGGTTCGCCGCCTCAACGCTATCGAACAGCGGCTCGATGAACTCGACTGGGGCGCAGCACCCGTCTTCGACATCAACGGGTTGAAGCGCGAAGAGCTGGTCGCGGCAAATTCGGCGATCCTGCACGAGATCTATTTCGATGGGCTCGGTGGTTCCGGCGATGCCGGAGGCGATCTTGCCGCAGCACTGGAGCGCGACTTCGGCAGCGTGGCGGCATGGCGCGCCAAGTTCATGGCTTGTGCTAAGGCGCAGGCCGGAGGCTCGGGATGGACGCTGCTGACCTGGTCGGAGCGCCGCGATCGGCTGACGATTCAATGGGCGGCGGATCACACCAATTGTCTCGCCGGCGGCATGCCGATCCTCGCGCTCGACATGTACGAACATGCCTACCACCTCGATTTTGGCGCCAAGGCTGGCGCCTATGTCGACGCGTTCATGAAGAACATCCATTGGGAGCGGGTTGCCGCCCGCCACCGGCGGGCTGTCGCGCAGCGCGATCCTTCAACAGGACCTGCATCGGACAATAAGGTTCCAACTGTTGCGCCAGAGGAACTGCGGGCCCGACTCGACCAGGGCGAAGATCTGGTCGTGCTCGACGTCTGCCTGGCCGACGATCTGGCAAAACGCAGCGATATGCTGCCGGGCGCCAAGCTCCGCGCTCCCGAGACCATTGCCGATTGGGCCGATGAACTGCCGAGGGACAGGCCTGTCATCGTCTATTGCGTGTACGGCTTCCAGGTCAGCGGCGACGCAGTCGCCGAACTGCGTCGCCGCGGCGTCGATGCAACGGCGCTCTCAGGCGGCATCGCCGCCTGGCACGCCATCGGCGCGCCAACCGTCCCTCTGGTGATGAGCGAAGAAAGGATTGCGTCATGAAATGGGTTACCCGTGAACGCCCGGTCATCGACCGCATCGCCTGCCCCTGGCTGATTGCACGCTTCATCGACAAGGAACCTGATTTCCTGTTCGCGGCACCTGATCAGGTGATCCGTGTTGCCCAGGAAGCGGGCGCGACACCCTACGACGTGCCCGGCGTCGAATTCACCCATGTCGGCGACGGTTGCAGCTTCGACACCTTCGTCTCGAAATTCGGCCTCGATCGCGACCCGGCGATCGTGACCATTGCCGCGATCGTGCGCGGCGCCGACACGGATCGGCACGATCTCACGCCACAGTCTGCAGGACTGCTCGCGATCTCCATGGGGCTGCGGGACGTGACGCCCGACGACCACGAGATCCTGAAGCACGGCTTCGTCATTTACGATGCGCTTTATGCCTGGGCCTCACGACGCAAGGCGGAGACCCATAGCTGGCCACCCGTCACGAAGCCGGCGGCGGCCTGAAGTAGCGGGCAACGAGGGCAGATCAAGTCGGCACTCAAATCACCGGCCGCCGCTCGCCGTCGGCAAGGTGGCAGGCCGCGACCCCGCCATGCGGCACCGAGCGCAACATCGGCTCCTCGGTCCGGCAGACATCGATCGCCACAGGACAGCGGGTGTTGAAGCGGCATCCCGGTGGCGGCGCGCTGGGGCTTGGAGGGTCGCCCGCGAGGATGATTCGGCGACGGCCGGCCTCGATACGAGGATCCGGCGAAGGAACCGCCGAAAGCAGTGCCTGGCTGTAGGGATGGGCCGGCTCGCGAAACAGCGGCCGCGTCACGCCGGCTTCCGCGATGCGGCCAAGATACATCACCGTCACGTTTGAGCAGACCTCGCGCACGATCGCCAGGTCATGCGCAACGATGACGATGGTAAGGCCAAGCTGTTTCTGCAATGATGTGAACAGGTTGACGATCTGCGCCCGGATCGAAACGTCAAGCGCGCTGAGCGGTTCGTCGCAAACCAGGATCGATGGCTTCAGCGCAAGCGCGCGAGCGATCGAAACGCGCTGGCGCTGGCCGCCGGAAAGCGAACGCGGCAGGCGGTCGAGCACGGTCGCTGGCAGCGCCACCAGATCCAGCAGCTCGCCGATACGGCGCCGGCGCTCGGCCGGAGATCCGAGGCGATGGATCTGCAGCGGCTCTTCCAGCGTCTGGTAGACGGTCTGGCGACGGCTCATCGAGCCCAGCGGATCCTGGAAGACGAACTGGACCTCGCGGCTGAACGATTTGCGGTCCGACTTCAGCCACTGGGCGCGATCCCGCCCCGAGATCAGCACCGTACCCTCAGTCTCCTTCTGCAGGCCGACGACGCTGCGAGCCAGCGTGGTCTTGCCACAACCGGATTCGCCAACGATGCCATGGAAGGCACCACGCGGAATGGTCAGGTCGATGCCGTCGACCGCCCGCACGGCGCCTGTGCCGGAGCGGTTGGCGAAATGGACCTTCAGGCCCTTAACCTCAATCGCCGCAATGTCAGCCATGGATTGCTATCCCTTCCCGCCTCAGCACCACCGGGCATCCCACCTTGTGCGGCGTCCCGCCCGTCGAGATCGTCTGGAGCGGCGGCCGATGCACGCGGCATTCGGGCTCAACCAGTTCGCAGCGGGCAGCGAAACGGCAGCCCGGCTCCAGCCTGATCTGGTTCGGCGGCAAACCTGGTATTTCCTTGGTCGCGGCGCGTTCGTCGGCGCGGAAATCCGGTACAGAGGCAAGCAGCCCGCGTGTATAGGGATGCGTCGGCCGCGTCAGCACATCCATCGCGATCCCCTCCTCCGCCACCTGCCCGGCATAGAGCACCATGACCCGGTCCGCGACCGAGGCGACGACGCCGATGTCGTGCGTGATCAGCACGACCGCGATGCCTTCCTCGCGCTGGATCTGGCGGATGAGCTCCAGGATCTGCGCCTGCACCGTGGCGTCGAGCGCAGTGGTCGGCTCGTCGGCGATCAGCACGCGCGGCCGGCTTGCCAGGGCCAGTGCGATCATGGCGCGCTGCAGCATGCCGCCAGACATTTCATGCGGATAGCGATCGTAGCGGTCTTCCGGGTCAGGGATGCCGGTGCGGGCGAGCAGCGAGACCGCTTCCTTGCGGGCATCCGCATACGAGAGATTGGCAAAGCGGCGCGCCTGGCGCGCCAGTTGCGGTCCGATCTTCAGCATCGGGTTCAGCGCGCTCATCGGGTCCTGGAAAATGACGCCGAAATAGCGGCCGCGAAGGTCAGACAAGCGCCTGGACTCCATTCCGACCAGTTCGCTCGCTTCGGCTCGGGCCGATCCCTTGATGTCGACGGTGACGCCCTCGGGCAGCAGGCCGAGCGGCCCAAGCGTCATGACGGTCTTGCCCGAACCGCTCTCGCCGACGACGGCGACTGTCTCGCCGGGACGGACGTTGAACGACACCCCATCGACCGCGCGCACGGAAACGGTCGTGGCGTAGAGATCAATGACCATGTTTTCTATGGAGTAGATCGGCTCGTCGCTCATGGCGCGGCTGTTCCCGTTTCGACGGCGTTCCGCTCCGCTTCCTCAACGGCGCGCGCCTTGCGACGCTTGCGCAGCAAACCGCCGCGCACCGGCCTCGGCACCTTTTGCAACGCGAAGGTCTCGCCCAGCAGATTGAAGCTGACCACCACCAAAGTGAGCGCAAGGCCCGGAAGGACGACAAGCCTCGGGTATTCCTCAATGTAGCTCATGCCGTCGACCAGCATCTGGCCCCATTCCGGCGCCGGCGGCGCGACGCCCAGGCCGAGGAAGCTCAGCGTCGCGATGGCCAGGACAAGGGCGCCAGCATCGGCGCTGGCATAGACCACGACGAGGGCCAGGACATGCGGCAGGATATGGCGCACAAAGATCCACAGATGGCTGGCGCCCATCACCCTTGCCGCTTCGATATAGGGCTGTTGCAATTCGGCGGTGACCACGGCGCGGCTCATGCGGGCATAGTTCGCCCACCACGCCAGCGTCAGCGCCGTGATCATCGACCAGTAGCCGGTGCCGAGAATGCCGATCAGCGCCAGCGCGATCACCAGGCTTGGCAGCGCCAGCGCGATGTCGATGAGGCTGATCAACACCAGCTCGACGCGCCCGCCGACATAACCGGCGAACGAACCGATGCTGACGCCGATGGCAAGTGCGGCCACCAGCACGATCACCATCGCCACCAGCGATATGCGGGCGCCGCCGATGATGCGGCTCAGAATATCGCGGCCGAGATAGTCGGTGCCCAGCCAGTGAGCCCAGCTCGGTCCCGCAAGCGTGACGTCGTAGTCTTGCGCGCCGGGATCGTAAGGCATGATCGAGGGACCGAGCACAGCGACCGCGACAAAGAAGACGACTGGCAGCAGCACCAGCCAGGGCCAGTCCTTCATGCTCCTGAACAAGGACGTGTTCATCGGATCAAGCTCCTCTCGCCCTACGCATGCGCGGGTCGACAAACATGCAGATCACGTCAACCATCAGGTTGACGACAACGAAGAACACCACGAACAGCAACAGAACCGACTGCATGCCGACGAAGTCGCGGAAGCGGATTGCATCGATAAAGAAGGCGCCGACGCCGCGCAGCGCAAACACGGTTTCAACCACGATCGAACCGATGATCATCAGCGTGAACTGGGCGCCGAAGGTGGTCAGGAACGGGATGGCGATGTTGGGCAGAGCCTCGCGCATCAGCACCTGTGTCCTCGTGTAGCCCTTCGCGAAGCCCGTCGTGGCGAAGGGTCGCGACATGGCCTCCTGGAGGTTGACGCGGACGACGCGGCTCAGCACCGATGCCGGAAACAGGGCGATTGTCACCCACGGCAAGAGCCACGAGGTGAAGCCGCTGACGCCGAAGGTGGGCAGCCAGCCCAGCATCACCGAAAAGACGATGACCAGCAGCGCCGCCACGAAGAAGTTCGGCGTCGAGGCGCCGACCAGCGAGAAGGCGTGGAGGAACCAGTCCAACGCGCCACCATTGCTGACCGCACCGGCAACGCCGAGCGCCAGCGACAGGAAAAAGGCGAGAATGCCGCCGCCCGCAAGCAGCGCCGCCGTCATCGGGATTCTGGCGGCGAATTCCTGCGCGATCGGCTTGCCGGTGCGCAGCGAGACGCCGAGATCGCCTGTGATGGCGCTGAAAAGCCATCGGCCGTAGCGGACCGGCAGCGGATCATAGAGCCCGAGGTCCTCGCCGATCTTCTTGATCATTTCGGCATCCGCGCCCGGGCCTGCCGCACGCTCGGCCATGAGCGCGGCGACGTTGCCCGGCGCCGCGGCAACCAGGGTAAAGGTCAATGCCGATGCCGCCACGACAAGCAGACAGGCAAGCAACATCCTTCGCAGAATCGTGCGTCTCATCGGAACTCCCCCAGGAGGTTCGAGGCGTTCAGGCCTTCAGCGTGATCGCCTTGAACGGCAGGTCGTAGTCCGTCGCGGGAAGCGCGAAGTTCTCGACGCGAGGATTGTGCGCCCACAGCCGCTGGCTGACAACGAGCGGGCAGATCGCCCGGTTGTCGTGCAGCCAGTCGTAGAGCGCCTGCATCTTGGCTTCGCGTTCGTCGCCGCTCGCTTCGAGCGCGGCCTTGACCACGCCATCAAGCTCCGGGGAAACATAGATCTTGCCGTCCGGCCCGCTGTCGGCGGTGGATACGAACGCGTTGCCGAGCGTGCCGTGCGGATCATAGGGCGCGCCATAGGTGGTGAAGAAGGCAAGATCATATTCGAACGCCGGGCGACGGTCGTGCATGGTGGCGTTGTCGACTGACGAGACCTGAACCTGGAAGCCGACCTCGGACAGCTGACCCTGGATCATCTCGGCGATGCGGCGCGAACCCGGCAGCGATTCCTCCGATACGAGGAAATCGATCGCCAGCGGCGCGCTCTCCTTGCTCCAGGCGCCTCCGCTTTCGCTCCAACCGCCATCGGCAAGGATTTTCCTGGCCGCGGCGACGTCGCGTACCGGCACGTCATGCCGCTTGCCCGACGAAGGCACGTTGGCCGGGAAGAGATCCGCCGCCGGATCTGCGTAGCCTTCGAACAACACCTTGGCGATCGCGGCGCGGTCGACCGAGACATAGATGGCCTCGCGCACGGCCTTGTCGGCCATCATCTTGGCCTTCGGCGAATAACCGAGCAGCATGGTTGCGGTGCCGGCCTCGGCCACCACTTTCATACCGTCCTTTTCAAGCGCGCGGGCGCGGCGTGGCGACAGCGTCGCCACCCAGTCGCCGCCGATCACGTCGAGATCGCCGGAACGCAGGGCGTTGGCGCGGGCGAGTTCGTCGGGAACCACCTTCAGCTCCATGCGAGCAAACAGTGGCTTCTCGCCCCAGTATTTGTCGTTGCGCACCAGCACGGTGCCGGAGGAATCGTAGCTTTCGACGATCCACGGTCCGGTGCCGACCGGAGCGGTCTGCTTGCCGCCGGCGTCGACAGCCTTCGGCGACAGGAAGCGCACCGGACGCACGATGGTGAGCTCCAGCAAGGCGGCGGGCACCGGACGCTTCAGCTTGATCGTCAACTTGCTGGGTCCATCGGTGACGATGCTGTCGAATCCGTCGGACACACCGATCCATGAGAAATCCGCGACGCCCAGCCAGCGTTTGAGATTCCATTCGGCGGCGGTCGAATCGAAGGGTGTGCCGTCACTGAAGGCAACACCTTCGCGCAGGTCGAAGGCGATCGAAAGCTGGTCGTCGGCGACAGCCCACTTGGTGGCGAGCCCGGGCTCGAGCGCGCCGTCCTGGCCATAGTGTATGAGGGCGTCGAACACGACCGTGTAGGAACTCAGCGTGGAGACGTTTTGCAGCAGGTCGAGATCGCCGGTTTCGGCGGCAATGGCGACCTTCAACGTTTCATGCCCCTCCGAGTACGCGGCGCGCGGAAACGCGGCAATGAAGGCCAGGCCGGCTGTGGAGGCCAGGAAATTGCGGCGGTCGAGAGTCATCATGTTAGTTCCCCTTTTTGTTTGATTGGCAACGATCATGTGCACGCTTGCTAATTTGTATAGACATAAGACATAAAGTCGGAAAACCGTTTGAGAGTTTTACCCCAGCGACCCACTTGGTCGCGGTTGCGGCCTACAGCCAGTTCAGCACCGCCGCCGAGAGCGCGAGATAGCGGCCGGCTTTCGCCATCGTGACGATCGCAACGAAGCTCCAGAGCGGCTCGCGCAGAACACCGGCCATCATCGTCAGCGGATCGCCGATGACGGGAACCCAGCTCAGCAACAGGCTCCATCGTCCGTAACGGCGGTAGCGCGCCGCGGCGCGATCGAGCGCAGTGGGCTTGACCGGAAACCATTTGCGGTCGCGAAAGCGGTCGATGCAGCGGCCGAGCAGCCAGTTGACAACCGAACCAAGCACGTTGCCGATCGTCGCGACCAGGATCAGCGCCGCCGGTGACTGGCTTCCGGTCAGCAGCAGGCCGGCCAGCACCGCCTCTGACTGCAGCGGCAGAATTGTCGCTGCGGCGAACGCGGTGAGGAACAGCGCGCCGAAGGCACCAACATCTCCCAGCATTGGGGCCGCTCAGCTCGCTTTCGGCCATTTTGGGTGCCTATCGTTAACGACATAACCATGCGCATGCTCGAAGCCTGCTTCGGTCCAGACGGCGTCCTCGAGGTGCGAATGCCCGTCAGACAGATCGTCATGGGCGTGGCTGAGAACGTCGGGATCGTGACGCGGCCACAACCACATCGCGGCAAAGAGTGCCGCGGCGCCAATGACGCCAAGCAGGATAAAGGTGAAGGGCAGGCCCATCGCCGCGCCGACGAGTCCGGCGATCGGATAGGTGATGAGCCAGCAGGCGTGCGAAAGCGCGAATTGCGCGGCAAACAATGCCGGCCGGTCGACGGGATCGGCCGAGCGCTTGATCAGCCGCCCAGACGGGGTCTGCGCCAGCGAATAGCCCAGCCCGAGCACGAACCAGAGCGGCAAGAGCAGCTGATAGCTGATGGCGAACGGCCCTGCGAACACGCCGGCAACCAGCAGGCCGGCGCCTGACAACATCGCAACCCGATCCGGGATGCTGTCCAGCAGCCGCGGCAGGACCAGCGCCGCGATCATCGAGCCGCCACCGAAGGTGGCAAGGGCAAGTGCCGTGTCGCTCTGGGAAAGGCCGAATTTTGCCTGAACCAGCACGACCGTGTTGACGATCACCATGGCACTGGCGGCGGCGACAGCGAGGTTGAGCGCCAGCAGGCCGCGCAATCTCGGCGTCGCCAGATAGATACGGATGCCGCGTGTGGTGCGCTCGTAAATGCCGCGCGGCTCAGAGGGTTTCGGGCTCGGCAGAACCACCGACACCACCAGCGCGGCCGACGCCAGGAAGCCGATGACCGTGCCTGCGAACAGGCTATGGAAGCTGATGACGGAAAGCAGTGCCGCCGCCAGTATCGGACTGACCACGCTCTCCAGATCGTAGGCAAGCCGCGACAGCGACAGCGCCCGCGTGTAGTCCTTCTCTTCGGGCAGCACGTCAGGGATCGAAGCCTGGAAGGTCGGGGTGAAGCCGGCTGACGCCGACTGCAGGATGAAGATGAGAAGATATATCTGCCAGACTTCGGTGACGAAGGGCAGGAATACGGCAACCCCTGCCCTGATGAGGTCGAGCGAAACCAGCATGGTACGGCGTGGTAGGCGCTCGGCGAACGCGGCGGAAACGGGCGCCACGCCGACATAGGCGATCATCTTGATGGCAAGCGCCGTGCCGAGCACCGCGCCGGCATCGGCGCCGGCAAGGTCATAGGCCAGCAGCCCGAGCGCCACGGTGGCAAGGCCAGTGCCAATCAGGGCGATGACCTGGGCCAGGAAAAGATGGCGATAAGTGCGATTGGCAAGGACTTGCAGCATATGTCTGTCTTCTTGGAGGAGCGATGGGTCGTTGATCCGTGGCGATTGAATGGCGGGCCTGATCTCAGTGATGGTGGCCTTCCGGCTCGACCATTTTGAACGGCAGCACCTGCTCGCGACCCTTCGCGGCCAAGACCAGCCTCGCCTGGAACTCATGCGGCTCAGCAGGAGCCACGGTGCTCTCAAGGCGATGATGGTTGTCGGCGACGGGTTCGAGGCGAAGCGTCTCCGGCCCGCCAGGCCTATCGATGATCACCGTTGCCATCAGATCGTCGGCATGCCGGTCGATGGTCAGCCGCATCCGCTCGCCAGCCGGCGTGTCGACGATTTCCAATGTCCCGGCAGCCAGATCGCAGTCGACCTTGAAGGGCTCCGGCGCATGATGACCATGTGAGTGAGAGGGTTCCGTGCCCGTCGCGGCAGACCCGGCCGAACTCTCCAGACGAACATTCGCTTCAGCCAACGCCGGCAAGTGGGCGAACAGTTCCTCCTTGAGGGCTTCGGTGACGCCCATCACGTCCTTGGCCGTCGCCGCGTCGGCGACACTGATGGCGACGTCGGCATGCAGGCGATGGCCGATCCAGCGCGCCTGCACGCTTTGGACACGTTCGATACCGGACACATGCTCGGCGGCATGATGGATTTCATCGACGATGCCGGGCTCGACACCGTCGAGCATGCGCGTGAGGACTGCCTTCGAAGACTGCCAGACGATCGCGAAGATGGCCACCGTGATCAAGAGCCCGATGATCGGATCGGCCAGCGGAAACCCCAGCCATACGCCGATAGCACCCAGCACAACCGCCAGACTGGTAAAGCCGTCGGTGCGCGCATGGTAGCCGTCGGCGATCAGCGCCGCGCTGTTGATCTCGCGGCCGACCCGGATACGGAACACTGCAACGGCCTCGTTGCCTAAGAAACCTATAATGCCGGCTATGGCGACCCAGCCAAGAAATGCGATCGGCTGCGGATTGATCAACCGGTCGATCGCCTCGTAGCCGGCAACGATGGCGCTGAACAAGATGATGAGGACAATCAGAATGCCGGCCAGATCTTCGACGCGGCCCAGCCCGTAGGTGAACGTCTTGCTCGGTTTGCGACGGGCCAGCATGAAGGCGACCCACAATGGGATGGCGGTGACCGCGTCGCCGACATTGTGGATCGTGTCGGCCAGCAGCGCCACGCTGCCGGAGAGGAACACGACCACCAACTGCAGCGCCGCCGTGATGGCCAGAACGACGAATGACCATTTGATCGCCCAGATGCCGCGCGTCGTCGTGGCGATCGTCGGGTCGATGACGCCATGCGTGTGGCCATGGCCGCCCTCGCCGTGATCATGTCCGTGGCCGCCCATGCCTTGCGTCATCGGGCCGAACCCGAACCAATCGCGAACTTTGTCCATCATGGCGCTTCTCACAGGTACTTGGTGATATCCTTGAACTCGTCGATCGAGCGGCGCTGCTCGAGCGCCAGCGGTCCGACGACGTCCTCAAGGCAGTGGTTGAGGTGGTCCTGGATCAGCGTCTTCTTGGCCTGGGCGATGGCCTTCTCCACGGCATGAAGTTGCTGGGCGATGTCGAGGCACGGTCGCCCGGCCTCGATCATCTCGACGATCCCGCGCAGATGGCCGTCGGCGCGCTTCAGCCGCTTGATGATGGCAGGATGGGTTTCGTGGACGTGGGGACGCTCATTCATGCCCTTGATGCTATCCCCCCAGAGAGGATATTCCAAGCCTCAAAGTGGCCTCGATTCTGGTGCATGCCACCATTCGTTAGGATTTTAGAGAATAATCGTTAAGCATGCCGAATTGGATCCCTAGCACAGCCTTTCGTCTCATCGTCGCGTTCGCGATGACTCTCGGCGTGCTGCTCTCCCCAGTGGGTAGTTCGGCCTCGCATAGCCCGATTGCGCTCGCTGCCGCCGAGGCAGCGCGTCACGCAGAGCTGACAGCACAGATCGAAAAACACGGCCACAGCCATGACGATGGCGAAGCCGATGAGCAGAGCTTTGGTCATACCCACGGCCACAATCCGGCCGACCACACCCATGAAACGGCGAGCACGCTTCCGGGCTTCGCGCAGCCAGCACCGCCGATAGGCCGGAGCTGGCTGGTTTACCCGCCTTCGTTTGCCGACCTCGAAATCCGTTTCCGGCTTGAGCGCCCTCCCAGGCAGATCGTCATCGCATGATCGCGGCCGCACGCGCGGCCATCCTCAACGACGACGATTGGAATTCTCATGCAAGGATCCTTCTACAAGGGTCCGCCACGCACGCCTTGCGCGCGCTGGCGGTTGGCCCTTCCTGTGCTCATTGCTCTCCTGACCCTCCCATTGCTTGGGGGGACTGCCCTCGCCCATGCCGTTGCCGAAGGCGACAAGGGCTATATCCAGGAGATCACGGGCATCAATCTGCTGCCCTTCATCTATCTCGGCGCCAAGCACATGGTGACGGGATACGACCACGTCCTGTTCCTGTTCGGCGTGATCTTCTTCCTCTACCGGATGAAGCACATTGGCATCTATGTGAGCCTGTTCGCGCTCGGCCATTCCACGACCATGCTGCTTGGCGTCTATTTCAACGTTGGCATCAACAGCTACATCATCGACGCGATCATCGGCCTGTCGGTCGTCTACAAGGCGCTCGACAATATGGGTGCCTTCCAGAGGTGGCTCGGCTTCCAGCCGAACACCAAGATCGCGACGCTGATCTTCGGCTTTTTCCACGGCTTCGGCCTGTCGACGAAGATCATCGAATACAACATCTCGCCCGACGGGCTCGTGCCCAACCTACTTGCCTTCAACGTCGGCGTTGAGGTCGGTCAGCTTCTCGCGCTCGCTGCTATCCTTATCGTCATGGGCTACTGGCGCCGGACCGACAGTTTCTGGCGCCACGCATACACCGCCAACACCATCATGATGACCGCCGGGTTTGTGCTGATCGGCTATCAGCTCACCGGCTGGGTCGTCTCCTGAACCTCCAAGTAAAGATCAAAAAAGGAATTCTCCCATGTACAACACAGACACCCCGACCCGCGCTGAACTGCCGACATCCATGCAGCTCCTCCGATCTACCCTCATCGCCATTGTCGCGGCAGCGGCCATCCTTGTGACCATCGTGCTGCCGGCCGAATACGCCATCGATCCCACCGGCGTTGGGCGAGCGCTCGAGCTCACCGAGATGGGCGAGATCAAGACACAACTCGCCGAAGAGGCCGAGCAAGACCGCCTTCGCGAATTGCAAAACGGCACGCCGACCGCAGTGCCAGGCCAAGATCAGCAGTCGAGTCTTCTGGAGCGCGTCTTCGCTGAACTGGTGATTGGTTCCGCCTCTGCCCAGGAACTGCGGACGGACGAAATGTCGGTCACCCTCAAGCCCGGCGAAGGAGCTGAGATCAAGCTCGTCATGGCCAAGGGCGCAAAGGCAAACTACTCTTGGACAGCCAATGGCGCGGCGGTGAACTTCGACACCCATGGTGACGGCGGCGGCGAAAGCATCTCATACGAGAAGGGACGCGGTGCTGCAGAGGACGAGGGCGTACTTGAGGCAGCCTTTGACGGCAATCACGGTTGGTTCTGGCGCAACCGCACCGGTGCCGACGTCACCGTGACGCTGAAGACGAATGGCGCGTACACCGACATCAAACGCATGATGTGATCGATACGGCACGTCTTATCCGGCGCCGTTTGGCGCCGGGGGAGATCAAGCAGGTGAAATAGCCAACTCGGACCAACACAGTTTGATAATATCCAACCTGTGTTGGTCCCCTTCGGATGTCGTTGGTTAGAATCAGCTCGCAATGATGTAACAGGAGCGTCGCGCTAGCTTCCCCAAAGCGTAATCACGCCGCATTGGCCGCGAGCGCGCTCAAAACCCCTTGCGGCAAAGGGCTTCAAGATCCGTCTTTGTCATTTTCTCGATGCCGAGCCCAGGAAGAATATCATTATCTCCCTTGAGATCCCGGCCATAAGCCGCCGACAATATGGAAATTCCGGATTCATGGAGAACCGCCGGATTTCCGCTGATCTTCCCCAGGACTGCGGTTGGTAACAGGCCGAACGGAACGTCCTCGAGAATATAGCGGCTCTCGATAGTCGTCGGGCCAAAGCCGCCACGACCTTGGCGATCCATCTCCAGGTTCATTTCCGAAACGGTGCTCATGGGGACGTGGAACGACAATGAAAAATGTTCCTGGACGGTACGAACCGCGATACCGAAATTGCCAGCTATGGCCAATCGTTCGGCATCCAGAGCCTCGATGAAGCGACCAACGGCAGGAGTGACATTTCCCCCCTGGCTCCATCGCTCGGCCTTCTCCATTCGTGTGAGATTGAGAAGGGCAATTCCCAGATGGTTCTGCGGATTGAGGTTGCTGAGCGCAATTGCCAGCAGACCATCGCGCTTGACGAAACGATCGCCGAACAAGGCCGTGCAAAGCTTGTACCCTTGATCGAGCGCATCGAAAGGCAGCGTCGCAACATCAAGCTTCTGGCGAATGGAAGTGACCTGGACTTCTGCTGGTCCGAGCTGGCGGCCGGTCAAGAGCGTTGTGCCCCAAACGACGATCGGCAACCTGACCTTGCGCTCGGCTAACCGCTTGGAGAGATACAGCGCGCCGAACGAACTGTGCGAACTGACGATGACAGGAATACCATCTGCCAGGTGAGGGACGGCGGCATCCATCACTATCTTGTGGCCGTAAGCGGGAAGCGCGATCACCACCACATCCGCGTGATCGATGGCATCTTTACAATCATTGGCAATACGCACCGGCACCGTCGCCTCGATATCCCCCGTCGCCTTCAATAATTCGCCAGTCGCCAACGTTCTGGTGCGGTCTCCCGACGGTGACCAAAGTGTTGGCGTATGTCCCGATTGTGCCAAATAGGCCGCAAGGCCATAGGCAATTGCTCCAGCGCCCAGAATACTCACGCGCATAACATTCCTCCTGTCGCCGGCTTTATGGTTCGAGAATCCTTGCCGTCCCCGCCTACAAGTTTTTTCATCGGGAGGATCCGAATTGAAGTCACGTCGGTTGCCATCAGCCGTTTCGATCAGGACTCCGGCTCTGAGCCGGCAAACGCCGCAACGACTATTAGTTTCCGCTTGACATATATCAAAAATGAATGAGACGATGTCAATCATACGAATTACGCATGTAGGGAGAACATGGAAACCCGGGACCTTCAGACCTTCCTTGCGGTTGCTGCCAGCGGCAGCATTACCAAGGCGGCTGACATGCTCGGGCGTTCCCAACCTTCGGTGACACGCACCATTCAGGAGCTCGAGGCCGAACTTGGCTTCGAATTGCTGCATCGGATCGGTCGACGGGTGCAGCTGTCTGAAGAGGGTGTCGCATTCGAGGAGGAAGCGCGGCGATTGTTGATGTCTTTCACCGAACTTGCAGCGCGGGCCAAGATGATCGCCGCCGGCCGTGGGCGGATCCTGCAGATTGTCACAACCTCCGCGATCGGCACCGGCTTGATCCCGGCGGCCCTGGCCGAGCTCAAGGGTGTCGAGCTTCCGCACGAGACGCATCTCGGGCAGTTTCTTCCCTCGATCGTCGCCCAGGAAGTGCGCAGCGGACGTGCCGAGATCGGGTTTTCAAGCCTGCCGCTCGATACGCCCGGTCTGGATGTCCTACGGCTCTATTCGGCGCCTGATGTTGCTGCCGTGCGGGAGGACGATGCGCTGGCTGAACTTGATGTCATACCGCTTTCGGCTTTTGCGGGTCGTCGCGTGGCTACGTTGCTCAATCCGCTGCGGTTTCAGTTGCATGTCGCCAAGGCACTCGCTGCCCGGGGCATCGACACCGGCCCGGTGATCCGGACCAATACTGCCTACGGCGCGTTGCAGATCGTGCGCCATACTGGTGTCGCGGCCGTCATCGATCCCCTCACGGCCTATGGCGTCGCCCTGCCTGGGGTCGTCATTCGCCCGATCGATGTAACCGTTCTCTTTTATTGGGGCGTTGTGGCTGCCTCAAAACGTCCCCTTCGCCCAGTCGCGCAGGCGCTGATGGATGCGGTCGAAGCGGTGGCTGAACGGTCGATCGTCGGTTTCAAGAAGCTCGATCCAGCTTTGGCCAGCCAATTGGTGAACGATCCCGCGTCGGGCACAAATAACGGAACTGGAATATGAAGCATACTCCCACCCCGGCAGCATCGACGGGCCTTGCCGCGTTGGAAGCCCAGCTCGCGCAGGATCTCGACTTTGTCGAGCTGCCCGCCAAGCCCTGGGTCCCCACACGCATGCATGAGGGCGCCCCGGTCCGTGATGTCGTGGTCATTGGCGCTGGCATGTGCGGACTTGCTGCCACGGCAAAGCTGGTGCTGGCAGGGATCACCAATGTCGTCGCCTATGATGCGGCGCCGGCTGGGCTCGAAGGACCGTGGATAACGTTTGCCCGCATGCAAACACTCCGGTCGCCGAAGACCCTGCACGGTCCGTCGCTCGGCTTGCCGCAATTGACGTTCCGCGCCTGGTTCACGGCGCAATGGGGCGTCGACGCCTGGCGGTCGCTGGACAAAATCCCCAAGGGCCAGTGGATGGATTACCTGGTCTGGTACCGCAAGGTTCTTGCTCTGCCTGTGCGCAACGGCGTGCGCATGACCGGCGTCGCACCGGTTGGTGATCTGATTGCGATCGATATCGAAGGCGCGGAATCCGGCCGGGTTCTCACCCGTCATCTCGTTCTGGCCACCGGCCGCTCTGGTCTGGGCGGTTTTGCCGTGCCCGATTTCCTCAGGGGCATCGATCGCGCTTATTGGGCCCATTCTGCGGACGAGATCGATTTCGACGCGCTGCAAGGTAAGCGTGTGGCGGTCATCGGCGCCGGTGCCTCGTCCATGGACAATGCCGCAACCGCACTCGAGGCGGGCGCCGGATCTGTGGACATGTTGATCCGGCGCAAGGAAATGCCGCGCGTCAACAAGCTGACCGGAATCGGCAGTCCGGGTGTTGTACTCGGCATGCATCAATTGCCCGATGCCTGGAAGTGGAAGTTCTTCGACTACACCGCCTCAACCCAGACGCCGCCGCCGCGTTCATCGACGCTTCGCGTTTCTCGCCACCCCAATGCCCGGTTCTTTCTCGACTGCGGCATCGTCGCGGTCACGGAAGATGCGGGAGGCCTGCTTATCGAAACCACCCAGGGGCTGATGCGCTACGACTTCCTGATCGCGGCAACCGGCTTTTCAAACGACTTCAACGGCCGCCCGGAATTTGCAGCCATCGCGCCACATATCCGCACCTGGTCGGATGGCCGATATACACCGGACATGGGGCCGGCGCGTGCAGGCATGTCCGACGCACCGGACCTAGGTCCCGCCTTCGAGTTTCGTGAGCGCGTCCCCGGCTCCTGCCCGATGCTGTCGCATATCCACTGCTTCAACGACGCCGCCATGCTGACGCACGGCAAGGTCTCCGGTGATATCCCAGCCGTCAGCGCGGGTGCCGACCGTTTGGTCCGCGGCATTGCCGCATCGCTGTTTGCCGAAGATGTCGAAACCCACTTCGCCAACCTGATCGCTTACGACACGCCCGAACTTCTGGGCGACGAATGGGTCGATTCAACACCCTTGTTGGAGAAGGAGGCCGCGCTGTGATCGACGCAATGGACAAGGCCGCCGGTCTATCACCGCACGATGCGCTTTTCAGCGCGCGTCGGTTTCGGCCTGAATTCGTGCTGGGGGCCGAGGAATGTCGCCTCTCCGTCCTGCAGCCAGCAAACGACCAAGGGCTTGCGCCTAATTTGCGGGTTGCTCTGGCCCGTCGCATGGCCGCTCTGAATGCCGATCCGGTCCTGATGGCCGAATTTGATGTGCAGCTGGCTCAGCTCGATCCGACTGAGCAGCTTCTGGCCTTAGCCCAGGGGGAAACGGATTTGGAAGAGCCATTGGCGACCATCGCACGTCATGTGGACCTGATTACGCTGACACCGAAAAAGGCGGAAGCGGGCCACATCGCCCTGCTCGCCCAAGCTGGATTGAACAATCCTCAGATCGTCGCCCTTTCCGAGCTCATCGCCTTCGTCAATTTCCAGACGCGGGTGGCAACCGGCCTGCGATTGTTGAGGACGGCATGATTTCCGCGGTGCGCCTGAAGCCATTGAATTGGCATCCGTACATAGCGCCGGTCGAGCTATCCGAGGCCACGCCGGAACAGCTTGAAGCGATGAAGGTCACGCCATCAGCCAAGAAAGTTTCGGAATATGTGCGCACCCTTGCGCATGACCCTGAGAGCTACCTTGCCCGCACCATCTTGTTCAACGCCATCATGTATGTCGAAGGCGGGCTTGCCCGCCCTGACCGCGAGCTTGGTGCATTAGGTGCGTCCATCGTCAATGGCTGCAAATTCTGCGCCGTTGTTCACGCCCGCAGGCATGCAGAGCTGACCAAGAACGACGAAGTGGTCACCGCGCTCTATCTCGATAAACCTGAAGCGCTCGGCCCACGCGATGCGGCAATCTACAGTTTTGCCCGCCGCCTGTCGGCGGCCCCGTCGGAAGCAACGGCAGACGATATCGCCGCGCTTCGATCAGTCGGCATGGACGACCGCGAGATTATCGACCTGATCCACGCCATATCGATCTTCGGCTGGGCAAACCGGCTGATGCACGTTCTCGGCCATGCGGAGAGCGGGTGATGATGTCGCATGCGGTCGAAGCAGTCCGTCTCACACTTTCCGAAGGGACAACCAGCAATGCTTGAACTCAAAGATGTAAAGCTGTCTTACGGAAGCACGCAGGTTCTGAACGGCGTCAATCTCTCGGTAAAGCGGGGTGACGTGGTTTCGATCATCGGCCCCAGCGGCACCGGCAAGACCACGTTGCTGAAATGCATCAACTACCTGGCCAAGCCGTCGTCAGGAACCATCGCGTTCGATCAGATCCGGATGGATTACCAGCGTGCCGACAAGGTCGCTGTCCAGGCGATCCGGTTGCGAACGGCGATGGTCTTTCAACAATTCAACGTCTTCAAGAACATGACGGTCCTGCAGAACGTGATGGATCCACTGGTCGTCGTGCAGCGCAAGTCCGCGGACGAGGCGCGGGAGATCGCCTTGCGGGAGCTCGAGCGGGTCGGCCTCACCCCGAAGCGAGACAGCTATCCCTCCCAACTGTCGGGCGGCCAGCTCCAGCGCACCGGCATTGCGCGCGCCCTGGCGGTTCGTCCCGACGTGATACTCTTCGATGAGCCTACGTCATCGCTGGATCCAGAACTCGTCGGTGAAGTCCTGAAGGTGATCAAGGACGTCACCTCGTCAGGGATCACTTCGCTGCTTGTGACCCATGAGATGCAATTCGCAAGGAACATCTCCAACCGGATCGTCTTCATGGACCGTGGCGTGGTCGCCGCCGATGGCAGCCCGGCTGATATCTTCGACGCGCCTTCCAGCCCACGACTTGCTCAATTCCTGCAGTCAGAACTCGCTTTTCAATAATCCAACAACAAGGGAACCTAAGAAATGTCTGTAATCACATCCCGCTTTTCCCGTCGTCATGCCCTGGCTGTCGTCGGCGGCATCGCAATAGCCCTTGCAACGGCGGGGGTCAGCTATGGCCAGACCGTTCGGACAATCAAGATCGCGACGTCTGCCGAATCCAAGCCGCTGGCATGGGGCGCGATCGGCGTCGAGCCGCAAGGCTATGAGCCCGATCTCCTGAGGGCGATCAACGCAAAGCTGCCGCAATACAAGTTCGAAATGGAAGGCGTCTCCGACATTGCCCAGGAAACCGGTCTCGCTACGGGCAAGTACGACATCGCGGTGGGTGGCTACTACAAGTCGCCCGAGCGCTCCAAGCAGTTCTTCATTCCGGAAAATCCCATGGGCGCCAGCCTGATGAAGATCTACAGCAAGAAAGACAGCGGCATCAAGGAAATGAAAGACCTGGTCGGCAAGAGGATCGTTCCGACCACGGCCGGCGGTGGAACCTACAAGTTCATCATGAACTGGCAGAAAGAAAACCCGCAATACAAGCTCGATGTCACGGCATCGAGTGCAGGCATTCCCTACCCGAACCGGCTGGACGAAGTTCAGAACGGTAAGTTCGACGCTCTCGTCTTGCCGTCCAATCTCGGTGAGCAGACCGTCATCGAGCAAAAGAAACTCGATATCGTGGCGTCCGAACCAGTGTTCAGCAACAACACCTACATGCTGATCCACAGATCAGACGAGAACAAGGTTCTGGCTGACGATGTGAACAAGGTTCTCAAGGAATTGAAAGACGACGGCACGATCGAGAAGCTCTCGCAGAAGTGGTTCGGCGAGGGCATCGTCCAGTACATGAAATAGCACGGCCGTCGAGGGCCATATTCGCTAGTCAGCGGCAAGGCTGAATTGCAAAAAGGAGCGTTTCAAAGTGGATGTATCTGCTATGATTCCCGAGTTGCTCTCGGCACTGCCGCTGACGCTCGCCATCACGTTTACGGCCCTCATTTCCGGGTTCTGTCTGGCTCTCATCGCGACAACACTCCGGGTTCGCAGGGTGCCACTGATCAGTCACCTGGTGGACCTCTACGTGTCCTATGCCCGGAGCGTTCCTGTCGTCCTGCAGCTGTTCGTCGCGTTTTATGGGCTTCCGCTGTTGGTGATCCTGTTCGGCGCCAAAGATTTTATTTCGCCGACGATGGCTGCCATGGTGGGGTTGAGCCTCTACCATGGAGGATATCTGTCGGAAGTCATGCGGCCTGCATATCTTGCCGTCGATCGCGGCCAGCACGATGCGGCCGATAGCCTTGGATATACGTTCCGGCAGAAAATTACTCGCGTCGTCGGCCCGCAAGCGGTGCACTTCGCACTACCGGGCTACGGGAACTCCGTCATCTACCTGATCCATAACGTTGCGCTGGTCATGTACATCGGCGCCGCCGACGTCATGGCGACTGCGCATTTGATCATGGAGCGCGACTACAACCAGTTCCAGTTCGAAACCTACCTCGTCCTGGCGGTCATCTATTCGCTGATGTGCCTGGTCGCATGGCTCATCGTGCGCTTCTTCGAGCTTCGATCACCGATGCAAGCGCCAGAGTCAACGACAACAACTCCGATCAAGAACGAGCTCCTCGCGAGCGTCTGACGTAAGGGTATTCAACCATGTTTGATACCGATATTTTGCTCCAGGACACGCAGGAAATTCTGAGTGCCGTACCCGTGACCGTTGGAATGGCACTCTTGATTTTCGTCCTGTCGACGATAGTCGGCAGCATATTCGCGCTGATCGAATACAGACGGGTGCCGGTTCTGCGAGAGCTCATCATGACTTACAAGATCGTCTTCAAGGGCGTTCCAATGGTCATCGTTATTTTCCTCGCCTATTTCGGTCTGCCGCCCGCATTTCAGTTCCTGTTCTCGTTGCTCGGGATCAACTTCAACGCTCACGAAACCCCCAATTGGGTCATTCTTGTCGTCGCGATTACCGGCTGTGTCGCCGCGTTCCAATCCGAGATTATCAAGGGAGCCCTGAATGCATTCGACACCGGTCAGTCGGACGCGGCCCATTCGCTCGGCTATACGGGCGGCCAACTGTTTCGACGTATCCTGTTTCCCCAGGTGGCCCTCACCGCAATTCCCGACCTGACGACTTCGATGATGGTCATCATGAAGGCGCTTTCTCTCGGATTCGCCATCGAGGTCGTCGATATCTTCGCCCAGTCCCAGCTGACCGCCGCCCTGAACTACTACTACCTCGAAGCCTTCGTGATTGCCGTCGTGATCTACATGGTGATTGCCTATATCGTCACACAGATTGCCGACAGGCTGGAGCAGGCGCTGAGGGTGCGGACGTGAGGCGGATGTGGGATAGAATCGTCAAGCTTCGGATATCGAGCCGCACCTGGGAGGCAATTCTTTCGGGGATGAAAAGCTTGAGGAGAAACCCAAGTAGCCGATGTATGTACCGCTGAATGCCGACTGAAGCACCGATCGCGCCGACGCAACGTTGCGACTGTGCCGACCAGAGGAATCCGGTCTCCGGCTACTGGCATGGAGATCCCCAAGCCGTATTCGGCGCCGCGAGTACGCATCAATATTGGAGAACCTGGGCCTCTCCGTCTCCCACGCCGGTTTATCCGACTTGTCTCACGTCGTATTCCTGCAGGATACCCGCTTTGATCCGACCAGCGAAATGACAACTTGCGAGATGCGATTCCGACAAGCTGTTGACCGGAGGCGATGTCTCACAAACACTTTGCACGGCAGGGCAGCGCGTACGAAAACGGCATCCGGTCGGCGGATTCACAGGGCTTGGCACATCTCCCTTTAGAATGATCCGCTGACGTTCGCGCTCCTCAACTGGATTTGTCGACGGGACCGCGCTGAGCAGCGCCTGTGTATACGGATGTGCGGGCTGGCTATAGAGCGCGCCGCTCTCACCTTCTTCCATGACGCGGCCGAGATACATCACGTAGACGCGCTGTGCGGCCTGGCGAACGATGGCCAGATCGTGCGCAATGAGAAGACATGACATTCCGAAATCATCGCGCAGCTTCAGAAACAGGTTCATGATTTGCGCTCTGATGGAGACATCGAGCGAACTGACAGGCTCATCGCATATGAGTACGGTTGGGTTGGCAGCAAGCGATCGCGCGATACACACGCGTTGACGTTGGCCACCCGACATCTCGCGCGGATAGCGCTCCATTATCTGTTCGGGCAGCCCCACTTGGTCCAAGAGTTCTTTGACATGTGCCGCCCGCGCGGAATGGTTGTTCTCCCCATTGATGAGCAGCGCTTCATCGATCGCCTGACCAATCGTCTGTCGGGAACTCAGCGAGGAAAGCGGATCCTGAAAGATGTATTGGATCTTGCGCCTTCGTTCGAACAAATGCTTGCCGCTCATAGCCAGGAAATTTTCGCCCTTGAATCGGATCTCTCCGGATTTGGCGCTCTCGAGACCGACGATCGTGCGACCCAGTGTCGATTTTCCGCATCCCGACTCCCCGACCAATCCTACAATCTCGCCCGCGCCAATCTTCAGGCTCACGCCATCACAGGCCTTAATCTCAGCCCCTGTGTGGCGGTCGCGAAAGTGAGTTTTGAGATCGACGATCTCAATGAGGTTCTCAGGCATCTTCCATCACTCGCGCAAGCTTGTTGATGATGACCGGGCATGCGGCGACGTGCGTCGACGACTCTCCTGGTACTGAAAGCAAGTGCGGTTGAGTGGCGCTGCAGCTCTGCAGCGCCGAAGCGCAGCGTGGCGTGAACGCACAACCGCGTATCAACCGAGACAGATCTGGCGGCTGGCCAGGAAGACCAATAAATTTCGAACCAATGTCTGCATTTAGCGATGGAACTGAACCGAGCAGACCTTTGGTGTAGGGGTGGACCGGCGTCATCAGCACGTCGCCCACCGGACCCAGTTCTGACAGCCGGCCGGCGTACATCACCGCCACCTTGGTCGCCATGCCGGAGACCACACCAAAATCGTGAGTGATGATGACGATGGCCATCTGCAGGCGCCTCTGTAGGTCTTTCAGCAGCTCCACGATCTGAGCCTGAACCGTGACATCGAGCGCGGTGGTAGGCTCATCCGCTATGAGGAGCTTGGGCTCGCCGGCAATGCTCATCGCTATGCCAACGCGCTGGCGCATACCCCCGGAAAGCTCGTGCGGATACTGCTGCAGTCGGCTTAGTGGATCGGGTAGCCCGACCAACGCCAGCAGTTCGGCGGCTCGTTTGTCGGCCTGCGCCGCAGTCATGCCAAGGTGCAATTCCGAGACCTCGGCGATCTGCCTTCCAATGCGTCGGACCGGGTTGAGAGAACTCAACGGATCCTGAAATATGACGCCGATCTCGCCGCCACGCAGTTTGCGCATTTGTTGCTCAGGCGCTCGCAGGATGTCGAGGCCGTTGAATTTCACCGTCCCCTCTATTTCAGCGTCGAGTCCCGTCGGAAGCAGAGATAGCGGCGCCATGTTGAGGATGGTCTTGCCGCTGCCGCTTTCGCCGACAATCGCCAGGACCTCGCCTTCGTTCACACGGTAGCTCACGCCATCGACCGGCTTGACGCTGGTTCTCGCCGTATGGAGCGTCACCGACAGATTGGAGACTTCGAGCAATGCAGGTGTTGGGGAACTCCCAGTGCTCATGTCGCGATCTCCTTCATGAACAGTTTCTTGCGGGCGGCCAAGCTCCGCTTGGTCATCCGGCGCGGGTTCTTGGACAGCGCGATCTTCTCGCCGAACAGGTTGAAACCTACGACCATGATGGTAAGCGCGAGCCCCGGAAGGATCACCAGGCGCGGTGCTTCTTCAAGATAGGGCAGGCTCGAAACCAGCATCTGTCCCCACTCCGCTTGCGGCGGCTGCACACCGAGCCCCAGAAAGCTCAAGTTAGCGATCGCGAGGGCCAAAATACCGACGTCCGCGCTCGCGTAGATCAGCACGGATCCCAATGCGACCGGCACCAGATGTTTGAATATGATCCTGAGTCGGCTGGCGCCCAAAACGCGAAGGCTTTCGATATGCGGCTGGTTTACTGCCGCCGCCACCACACCTCGCGTCAGCCGGGCATAGATTGGCGTCCAGGCGATCGCCAGCGCAATGATCATATTCCAATAGCTAGGACCGAATACACCAACGATCGCCAGCGCCACCACGAGACTAGGCACACTGAGGCCGAAGTCGACCATACGCATGAGGATTTCGTCGATCCAGCCACCGAAATAGCCGGATATGGTCCCAACCAACATTCCAAATATGCCGGCAAGAAACAGGACAATGGTCACACCCACGAGCGTGGTCTGGGCACCCGCAATAAGTCGGCTGAGCACGTCGCGCCCGAGGTTGTCGGTGCCCAGCCAGTAGACTCCTGAAAACGATTCAGTTGGAGCAAGGAGGTTTTGCGTATTCGGGTCATAAGGGCTGACCAGTGAGCCGAAGGTCGCGATGAAGACAAAGAACCCGATCATCAGCGAGATCGGCCAGCCGACGCTGCGAAAGAATGATTTTATCGAACTCATGATCAGGCCCTCGCAGCTCGACGTTGAAGCGGATCGACGACAATGACGATCAGGTCGACGACGAGATTCACCACAATGAACAGCACGGAGAAGATCAGCAGGCACGCCTGCAGTACTGGGAGATCCCGGAAGCGAGCTGCCTCAACAAAATAGGCGCCAAGACCTTGCCACGAAAAAATCGGTTCGATGATGAACGCGTTGGGCACCATCTGGGCCAGCGCCATTCCAAACGCTGTCAAAACGACCGGGACGATATTCGGCAAGGCGTCGCGAAACAGAATTCTTCGTCTGCTGAAGCCTTTGCTGATCGCGGTGATGACATAAGGCTTGCTCATAGTTTCCTCCAGCGCGACCCGTGCGACGCGGCTGAGGAGCGCACCTGGAACAACCCCAATGGCGATGCTCGGCAAAATCCAACTGGAAAGTCCCCTGAAGCCGAAAGTGGGAAACACGTTCCACGTCACGCCGAACGCATAAATGAGCATTGATGCTAGGAAAAATTTTGGGATCGACACGTTCAAAACGGCGAAGGCGCGGATCATCCGGTCTGTCGTTCCGTTAGGCCACATGGCACCCATGAAGCTGAGCCCGACACCAACGATCAGCATGACAATGCCGCCGCCAGCAATAAGAACCAGAGTGGGCTCAAGGCGTTCCATTATGGCTTCTGAGACCGGCTGACCGGTTCGCAGCGACCTTCCGAAATCGCCCTGCAACACATCGCCGAGCCAGTGCACATATCGCAATGGCAGCGGATCGTTCAGGCCGTATTCGATCGCCACCTGCTCAACGACCTTGTGCGACACAAAGCCGCCTCTCAACTCAGCTATGAGCGCGGCCACGTTTCCGGGAAACGCTGCGATCAAGATGAAAGAGAACACAGAGGCGATGGCGATGAGGATGGCGGCGGAAACACCGCGCTTCATGGCTATTCTCAGCATGGCGAACCTTTGGCTTTCCTGAGACTGCGGGTGCCTCGGCGCGAAGCCGAGGCACAGGTACAGCTTAAAGAGATATGCCTTTCAGCGGCATCTCGTATTCTGCCGCGGGTATGGCAAAAGCCTTGACGCGATCATTGTGCGCCCAGATTCGCTGGGCGTGGAACAGCGGCATCATCGCCCAGTTGTCATGCAGCCAGGTGAAAACGGCCTGGAATGCCTCAGCCCGCTCGGGCTCCGGAGCCGAGAGTGCCTTGAGGATCAGTGGGTCAACCGCCTTGTCCTCGTAGATCTTTCCGTCCGTTCCCGGTTCGATCGTCGAGAGGACCATCAAACCAATTGAATTGAAGGGGTCATACGGCGCGCCGTTGGTTATAAACAGCGAGAGATCATACTTGAACTCCGGAATATCACCGTGACGCGTAGCGTGGTCGACGTTGCGCAACTTCACGCCGATACCGGCTTCCGAAAGCAACGCCTGTATAACCTCGCCTAGGGCCCGGGAGCTCGGGACCGCGTCTTCGGATATGACAAGATCGATGTTCAGCTGCTTGCCGTCCTTGGATCGGACAGGCTCTCCAACCCAACCGGCCTCGTCGAGCAGGCTCTTAGCTTTTTCCAGGTCACGCTTCGGAACTTCAAATCGGGTTCCCGAATAGGCGATCACCTCGGGATAAAGGTTCATCGTAGGCGTGGCAAAACCCTTCATCACTGCCTTGCAGATGCCCTCGCGGTCGATAAGCAGGTTGAACGCCTCGCGAACACGCACATCCTTAAAAGTATCGATGCGCGGGTTGAAGCCGAGCACAATCGTATCCGTGCCCGTGTCGGTCACCACGGTCATGCCGGAAGACTCAAGGGTCTTCGCATCCTGAGGACTGACGGGAGCGATGAACTGTCCGCCCATCGCGTCGATGTCGCCTGCTCGTAGCGCCGACATCCGACTGCGTGCGTCCGGCATGACAATCAGCGAAACCTTGTCAACAGAAGGCTTTGCCCCCCAGTACTTTTCGTTGGGAATGAGGTCGGTGCCCTCAGGCGCGTCCTTCTCGATCTTCCACGGACCGGTTCCCACAGGAGATGCGTACTTACCCTCTCCATCAACTGCTTTAGGGCTCAGGAACCTTACGGGCCTGACATAGGAAAACTCTACGAGAGCCGTGGGAGTCGGCTGCTTGAAATGGATTGCGATCGTCATCGGGTCGACGATCTCGATCTTGTCGAGATTCGCGCTGATACGCATCCAGTTGTAGTCTTCCTTCGGAAGCCAGCGATCCAGATTCCACTTTGCCGCTTCGGCGTTCCAAGGCTCGCCATCCGTGAACGTCACCTCGGGGCGAAGCTTGAACGTGTATACTTTGTCATCGGGTGACTTGTCCCACGAGGCAGCCAGAGCCGGTTCGATCTTGCCGCCCGAAGAGTAGTGCACGAGCGGGTCGAAGATCATATCCTGCACGGCGAAGATGCCGACATAACGCTGCGGATCGAGATTTCCCGCTGCGCGACCGATCGGCAGTCGCAACGTGTTGCCTTCTTCTGCCGAAGCTTGATTCGTACCAACACCGGTGACCAAGAGGCCGCCAATGGCCGCCGATCCCAGCAATAGAGTTCTGCGTGAAAGAAGTGTCATCTGAGTTCCCCTGTTATGGTTATGACCTGTCTTCTGCGTAGCCTTCGACCCTTGCGCTTCCTTTTGATTGTCGCCCCTTTCCGAGGCTGCGCTCATTTGTTCGATTCGAATTCCGGACTGGTTGATCTCCTACGGCAGCGCCACACCTCGGTGCTTGACTTGCCTGAATGCTCAGTCGTGGCTGGGGCCGGCAACCGCGGATTTGGGTACGACGCTGCCAGGGGCTCCGCCGAAGAAGCGCGCTGGTCTGAACATGGCGAGTTCTTCGCGGATGTTCCCGTGAACAATCTCATCAGCCAGCAACCGCGCCATCTGCGGGGCGATCGTGACACCGCTATGTGTCACGCCAACATAATACCCATCGACTTGCGGCATCGGGCCGGCGCAGCTCAATCCGTCGCCGGGAATCGGGCGAACCGTCGTCCTGACGGCCTCGATGCTGACTGCCTCGAGCGCTGGAAGCAGCTCACGTGCAGCATTGAGGATGGTGGTCGCTTCGATGCCATCGGGCCGAAGCAGTTTCGGTTCGGAGAGCTGATCGTCGACTGATATTTTATGAAGCATCAGGCGGCCTGCGCCGTCGGGACGGACATCGAGATCGTCAGCGTGGAACTGCCGTCTCAAGGTCATCGCCACTGGCTGAGTGAACGCCAGAACGCCGATTGACGACTTCATTGGGATGCCGGGAATCTCGCCCAAGCTGTCTTTGGATGCCCCCCCTGCGCAATTCACCACAATGTCAGCTTCAAATCGTTCGCCGGCCGCCGTGCGCACGCCTGAAACGCGTCCAGACCGCGTCTCCAACGACTTGACTTGCGTGCCGGTGTACACCTGCGCGCCCCAGCGTTCGCACGCACTGCGCAACAGGCAAGCTGCGTACAGAACTGGATCGATCCAGCCCTCTTCGGGGTAATAGACGATAGGCGCCTCACCTATCGCCCGAACATCGAGGTCGGGCTCCATCGCGGCAACGCGATCCCGGGAGATGAAATCGACGCCATACCCCCATTCCTGTTCAAGCTTTACTCCCGCCAGCTGCTTTGCCTGTGCAGCCTCCGTGGTCCACCATTCGAAACTGCCTGTTTGGTTGAACCAGCCCGCGCCCTCGAACTCACGGGCGAGATCGATATAGGCGCGCATACCAGCGACATTGAGCGCATGGTATTCGCGAGGTCTTTTGCCGTTGGCATTGGTCCAAGCAAAACTTACCGCGGAAGCGCCAGAAGCAACTCTACCCTGCTCAAGGACAGAAACTTTCGCTCCCGCTTTCGCCAACTCGTATGCAACGGAGGTACCAATAACTCCTGATCCTATAACGATAGCACGCATATATTATTGCTCCGAGCGCTTTATCCCAGGAATGCTTTCGGCATCTCAGCATGCAGCCGAGTTCGTCTTGGAAGCGGCTGTCTCTGCTGGCGTATTCTGCTGAGAGCGACATGCATCGTCAACGATCCAGCAACGTGTGGTTTATGCTTTAAAGTTATGAACTTCGCGGATGAGTCCGGTAGTGCCGGTGATAGGCTGCACGAAAATTGCCCAGGGACGCATGCATCATGAGTGCCGATCATCAAGCACCAGCTTTTATGGTGCTCGACAAAAATGCCATTCGAGCTGCGCTCTCGATCGAACTGTCGCTCGAGATCGCAGAAGCAGCCCTACGCAAGACGTCGAACGGCGTTGCGAGCCAAGATGTCCGACGAACGCTGACGCTGCCTGGGTCGGAAGGAACTTGCCTATCCGTAATGTACGCGGCGCTCTCCGACCGTGACCTGTTCGGTGCGAAAGTCCTCTCTATCTTTCCTGACAACTTCGCCCTGGGGCTGCCTTCTCATCGAGGAGCTATCATCCTCTTTGATAAGGAAAATGGCAGTCCGGTTGCACTGGTCGATGGCGGGGAATTGACCGCCTGGCGCACAGCGGCAGCGAGTGCCGTCGCTACCAGAGCACTATCTCGCGCCGACTCCTCAATCCTTGCGATCTTTGGATATGGCGAACAGGCGCGACGCCACATAGAAACGATCTCGAAGGTGCGGCCTATCAAGCGGCTTCACATCTGGGGGCGAAATCCTGGGAAGGCGTCGCGTTTCGCCGAAGAACAGGCGAGCGCAGGCTTTCAGACATTGGTCTTCCCATCCGCAAGAGACGCCCTGGTAGAAGCGGACATTGTCTGCACCACAACCTCGGCGCAGGAGCCGGTACTGTTCGGCGAATGGCTGCCTCCGGGGATTCACATCAACGCCGTCGGCGCAAGCGTGTCTCAATGCCGCGAACTCGACCTGGAATGCGTGCGCAGATCGAGCATTTGGGTCGACTACATGCCAATGGCGCTCATCGCGGCCGGAGAGATGGTCGAAGCTTTCAAGCTCGGGGTTGCTAGCCGAGACGACATCCGCGGAGAAGTCGGCGCGATGTTGGAAGGCGCCATCCCCGGCCGCACTACCGATGCGGAGATCACTCTATACCGTTCTCTCGGCGTCCCGGCGCAGGATATCGAACTTGCGAATTTCGTTTACTGCGTTGCCCGCGAAAAGTCGCTTGGCACGCCCATTGATTTCGAGGTGTGATCGTATGCTGGACTGCCAACGTGATCTTTTCGATCTCCCAAGGTCGATCTCCTATCTCGACGCCGCATACATGTCTCCAATCCCGAAAATATCGCTGCAGGCTGGCATAGCCGGGACGGCGGTGAAAGCGTCGCCCTGGAAGATGTCCATCGGGTCGTACTACGACGAGGTCGAGGATGCACGGACACTGGCCGCTTCGATGATCAACGCGGATGCGGACGATATCGCAATCGTTGCTGCCACAAGCTACGGTACAGCAGTTGCCGCGGCCAACGTGCCTGTGGAGCCCGGCTCGACGATCATCCTCATGGAGAACGAACATCCGTCGCATCGGTATGTCTGGTACGAACTTGCGGAGAAAAAAGGTGCGTCGATCACAATCGCGAAACGGCCCGCCGACAATGACTGGACGTCTGCGATCATCTCGACGATCGGGTCGTCCAGCGTGCCGGTCGCTGTCGTCGCAGGTACGATGGTGCACTGGTTCGAGGGAATGTCGGTTGACCTGGAGGCAATCGCATCCGCCGCACGGGAGGTTGGCGCCTGTGTCGTCGTCGATGGAACCCAGTGGGTGGGAGCGCTGCCTTTCGATGTCAAGACGGTGCGTCCGGATTTTCTCGTTTTCGCGACCTACAAATTCCTTCTCGGGCCATATCGGCTCGCGTTTCTTTACGCGGACCGCCGATGGCATTCGACAGGCAAGCCTCTCGAACACCATTCGTGGAACCGTGTAGGCGGCGATAAATCGGACTTCTATGCGGTAGATGTGGCTGAGTTTCTACCAGGCGCCCGGCGATTTGACATGGGCGAACGCTCCGATTTCGCGGTACTGCCAGTTGCGACCGCTTCTCTTCGCCTCTTGAGTGAGTGGAGCGTCCCAACCGTGTTTTCCCGGCTTGATTACCTCAACCAATTGATCTGGGACGAAGCTGCGAAGCTCGATCTAACGGTGTCTGACAACCGCTTTCGAGCCCCGCATATTGCAATCGTCGATCTTGGCGACAGGCCGATAGAGGGACTTTCCGAACACCTCAAGAGCCAGGGAATTTTTGCGACCGTGCGTGGAAAGAAACTACGGATCTCTCCTCACGTCTATAACGACGAAGAGGATGTGAAGCGCCTCTTCGCAGCTATTGCATGAATTGCGGGGCCGCAAGACCCCTCCCCTTCGCTGACACGGTCAGACGGCGGCAGTGAATTGGATTTCCACATGGATGTCCGGGAGCGCGAAGGTCGCGCCCACGGTAGCGCGTGCGGGAGGAACCGTGCCTTCGAGCCATGTGATCCATGCCCTGTTCATCTCATCAAACTCGTTGATGTCGCGCATCCAAATTTGCGCTGACAGAATTTTCGATTTGTCCGACTGAGCCTTGCCAAGAAGCGCGTCAGCCTTCCGCAGCACCTGTAGAGTCTGCCCGAAAGCATCGGCACTTCTGTCATCGGCTGTCAGGCCCGAGAGATATGCCACCCCCTGATGGATAACCACACGGCTCAATTTTTCGTTTGTTTCTAGCCTTTGGATGTCTGACATCAATTTGGTTTCCATTGCTGTTGCATCGGCGGCCAGAGCTTGCTGAACTAGCTTTTTGCTGCCGCCAGATGCGGCGACAGTCGCTTCGGGATCAAAATCGGTCAATTGAGTTGGGGCCGCACGCATCGGGCGAAAAGTTATGAACTCAGCGCACGAGGTTCAGGATGCCTTCCTCTACCCCGTTCATATAGCTGCGCGTGCCCTGGATGAGATGTTCGGTGAACGCATCGGCTGCCGTGGATGCGATCACGCCCCATGGTCGATAGACACTGAGATTGAGATCGAGATGAGGCCGGAAATCCCTGATCTCGATCGGTAGGTCGCGCGCCGTCCAGGCGGACAAGCGATCAACGACGGTTACGCCCATGCCGCACGCCACAAGACTGATGCAGGTACTTGAAAGGCTCGACTCCACTTTGAGTGAACGGTTCACCCCACGCTCCACGCACAAGGCGTCGAGTTGCCGCCGCATTGGATCTGATGATCCCATCGAAATGAAGTTGATGCCGTCGAGATCGTCCGCCTGAATGACCTGCAATTGTGAGAGCTTGTGGCCGGCAGGCATCACGCAAACCGGCGGAGTTGCCGTCAAGGCGCGGCGAACGATTGATGGGTTTTCTTCCGATGAGGTAACGCCGATTCCGATGTCCAACTGGTTACGGCTCGCCCGCTGGATAACGGTTATCGAGCTCCGGATCTCCAGCGAGATCGAGACTGATGGATGAAGTTGGGAAAAGCTGGTGATCAGCGACGGAAGTAACGTGAGTCCAAAAGCTGGTAATGCACATACGTTCAGCCGGCCGCTGCGTAGTTCACGGATATCTCTAGCCGCACGCGAAATACCTCGTGCCGACTCAAAAACCCGTTGCACTTCAGCGTGCAGCATATGCGCCTCCGGCGTCGGAATGAGACGTTGCCGGGTCTTCCTGAAAAGCTGGAAGCCGGCCTTCTCCGCAAGGTGCTGCAGCATCTTGCTAACGGCCGGTTGCGTGATGTCCAGAGCGTCCGCTGCCTTCGTCGTTGTTCCGTGCAGCATAACCGAGGCGAACACCTCGATTTCGCGGGGAGTGAATTCCTCGTGTTTCCCTGGATCAGTGGCACTTCGATTGCCCATCCAGAACCACCCTTGTTATCAAAAACCAGATACTTGACGCTATGGCCAGGCGAGTGTCTCTACTAATAACTTTGGGGAATAATCTCATGCAAGCAGTTCATAGATAATGAGATCATTGCCAGCCGTTCGTATCTTTGGCCCTTTTTGCAGGCGAACATGAGGGTGCGTTGTGGCCGCGCTGCCTCAAGGATGCGCCCGCAAGCCTTGCGATCCTGATCGGCGATCACACAAAATCGGAGAAAACCTCACGGGCGCTTGGGGCGATGCCTCGCCATTTCGCCTGCCCGTTACCTCGGAGAGCGGGCGGAGGGAGGCCAATCATCCCTGCGGTATGGGAGATTCTGCCAGGGTCAACGCAATCTCATTGCCCCGACTTTATGAACGTCGATGATCCCATCCTATAACCCTCGAGAATAGCTCGTGCTGATAAAAATATTAGACGGCATGATCTGCGCCATGTCACCTTCCTTAAAATTACATGTGACAGCTGGAGTGGATACCGGCCGTGCCGAATTGGAAAGAGGTTCTGCCCTTGGTTCGGACGGCGTTTGCGGAAACGATCGCGGCAACACCACTTCGGCGACTCACCAAAATAATCCGGCAAGAGGAAAGATCGGAACCGCGCGGAGGCAGCCCGTCCGGCTCGCGAGGTAAAATGGGGAAAAGGGCGATGGAGAAAGCTCAATGACACTTACGCGTCGCAACATTCTAACGTCTTTCGCACTGCACCACTCCTGTTGGGGTTGGACGGCCTGATCAGGTCTGCCATGGCCGACAACCACACGGGAACCTTGCGTGTCGCGGTGGCCAAAGCGTCCACCAATCTGGACGCGCGTGACTATGTCGCCCAGTTCCAACTGCAAGATCTCATTTACGAGCCATTGATCAGATATGGGGAAAGGGGTGCTCCGGTACCCTGCCTCGCAGAATCCTGGAGCCTTTCCGACAACGACACTCGATTGACGCTGAATTTGCGGAAGAATGTAAGCTTTACCGACGGGCATCCCTTCGACGCGGATTCGGCTATCTGGAACCTGAAACTCTGGATGGGTGTTGCGGACAATTCCTGGATCAACGCCTCCAAGTTTTTCTCGGGTGTCCAGAAGATCGACGAGCACACGATCGAGATCAAGTTTACGCAGCCCGTACCGGGGCTCATGTATGAACTCAGCTATGTTCGGCCCGTACGTTTCCTGTCTCCCATTTCCGTCAACGAGGACGGAACCCTCAAGGCACCGGTTGGAACTGGGCCGTGGATTGTTCAAGCAAATTCGACCTCCGGCAGTTCTTTCATCCGCAATGATAAATATTGGGGAGATAAGCCATCTTTTTCCGGGATCGAGATTACCGTTATGCCGGATTCTCGTTCCCGTGTTGATGCCATGCGTTCTGATGAACTGGACATTGTCGGCGGCGGAGCCGCTGCGCTGACATCGCAGGAGGCGGACACCTTGCGGCGGGCGGAAATCAACGTCATCACCGCGCAGGGCTCGATGACGATGGTGCTTTCCTTCAATACTCAAAGGAACCCCGCCCTTGCGGAGAAGGCCGTACGACAGGCGATTGATGTTGGCTACGACCGGACTGCCGTATCGGCTGTGCTCTTCAATGGCGACGCCGCTCCGGCTGGTGATCTTCTCGGGCCCACCGTGCCCTTGTCTGGCACGAGGCATGACGCACCCGTTCGCGACGTCGAGCAAGCGAAGCAACTGCTCGAGAACGCCGGTTGGACGGGCGCGCCGTACCGCTCGAAGAGTGGCAAGAACTTGTCCCTGGAGCTTCTAGTTTCAGACGATTTTATCGCCGGCTCCAAGGTGTTTGGCGAAATTCTTCAGCAGCAGCTTGGTGAAATAGGCATAAACGTCACGGTGCATTCCGTCGACCATGCCTCCCGCCATTCCGAGATTCCTAAGCGCGAATATGACATCGCAATCTTTCAGACCTATGGCGCTCCCTATGATCCATTCGGCTCGGTGACACTTCTGTTCCTATCCACGATAGAAAGCGGGTCCGACGGCAAGGTCGCGCTCGATCCAAGTCTGGATCCACTCATCGCAGCTGCCACTGAAGCGGTGGGAGTTGAAGCTCAGTTGGCCGCATTGCAGGTCTTCTACGACAAGCTTCGTGAAGATGTCCTATATTCACCAGTCCTCTACCCGCCGACATATTGGGCAGCTTCGAGTCGGGTCGAAGGCTTCAACGTCCCTCCCACCGATACAGAATTCCCCTATCGAGGTATGGTGTTGAAGTCTTAGTTTCGGGGAGGTGGCTTGTTCATGTTTATTTATCTGAGGCGCCGATTGCGAAACTCAGCACTGCTGCTGCTGATGGCGTCAGTATTGTGTTTCGGGCTCGTCGTGGCTGCCCCGGGAAATGTCGCGCAGCTCATCGCCGAGCTGCGCTTTCCGGGCGCATCCAAGGCTATGGTAGACCAGGTCGCGCAGGAGCTCGGGCTGAACGATCCTGTTCCTGTTCGCTATTGGCACTGGTTGCAAGGCGTCGCTCAAGGTGACTTCGGCATTGCCTATATAACAGGCGAAGATGTCGGCAACGCCATCAGAGACAGGGTTCCGACCACGATGAAACTCATTCTCGGGGGGAGCATCGTGACGATAGTCTTGTCGGCAGCGATGGGACTGATCGGTGCGGCTTGGCCAGGACGTTTCCCCGACCACATAGTGCGGCTCATGGCTCTGCTAGGCGCGTCGACACCAGTGTTTTTCGGAGGCGCAGTTCTGATCCTGATTTTCGCCGTCAATTTGCGATGGTTGCCTTCGTTTGGCGACAGCTCCATTTTGAGTTGGGTACTCCCATCAATCGCGATGGCGGCGCCTTCCGCTGCTGTGCTTTCTCGTGTGCTCCGGATCGGCATTTCCGAAGCGATGACACGGCCTTATGCCCTGACGGCGCGCGCGAAGGGGTTCTCGGTCCTGCATATCATGCTCCGCGATGCCTTACCCAATGCAGTTCCCGCATATGTCAGCGCGCTGGGCAACATGATCGGCTCGATGACTATCGGAGCGATCATCGTCGAACCGCTTTTCGCCCTTCACGGCATAGGCGAGCTCTTTGTATCAGGCGTTCGCACCAGAGATTTCATGGTCATGCAGGCCTGTCTCCTGGCGTTTGTACTGTATGTCTCGCTGGTGAACCTGATAGCCGACTTGCTGATGATTGCGGCGGACCCTAAGCTGCGGAGGCAGGTGGCATGAAGCGCTTTTGGCATTCCGTTGGAGAGGCGTTCAGCAACTTTCCAAAGTCCGCGCTGATTGGGGTAGGTCTGTTTCTCTTTCTAGGAGCATTCGGTCCGTGGCTGGTCCCCCACGACCCCAACCTACAGGATCTTACTGCTCGCTTCGCCGGTCCCTCAGCCGATCATTGGCTCGGGACGGACCATATCGGCCGCGATGTCTTCTCGCGCTTGATTGTATCGGCTCGAACAACAGTCGTCGCAATGACCATTGTCGTGACTTTCAAGCTCCTTATCGGAGTCACGCTGGGTACTTTCGCCGGCTTCGTCAAAGGGCGGACCGAAGAGATCCTGATGCGCTTCGTGGAACTCTTCATGGCGCTTCCGTCGCTCATCATAGCTCTCGCAATCATCGGCATGCTCGGAACGGGCTACTGGAACATGGTGCTGGCGCTGATCCTGGCGTTCTGGGCAGGTTCCACTCGCGTCGCCCGCGGCGTGGCGATCGGGATATTGAACCGGCCGCATATCGAAGCACTCCGGGTTCTTGGGGCCAGCCCGCTGCGAATCTATTTCCGTCATCTGCTTCCATCAACGCTAGGAATGGTGCTGGTCTATGTTTCAGCGGATGCAGGAGGGATTGCACTATCAATTGCGACTCTTTCGTTTCTCGGACTGGGCATACAACCGCCCACTCCGGAGTGGGGGCAGATGCTCGTTGATGCGTTGCCGTACCTCGATCTCAATCCGTGGATGGTATTGCTTCCCGGCTTTGCGATCACAGGAGTCGTCGTCAGCTTCAACTTGCTTGGCGAAGCGATTGCACTGAACCGTGTGCCGCGCGACTTGCGACGTTCGGTTTTGCGGCGCGGCCGGCTTGTCGCTGCCTCATGGGAACGAGCACCAATCGAAGATCCGAAAAAGCGGATTGCGACATGAGCACAGATAAAGTTCTGGAGGTAAGAGACCTCAGTGTCGATCTCTTCACCAAGAATGGTGCACTTAGGCCTGTTGACCGGGTCAGCTACAGCGTGCGCAGGGGAGAGACGCTAGCCATTGTCGGCGAGAGCGGCTCCGGCAAGACTGTGATGAACTTCGCGCCACTCGACCTTATGCCAGTTGGGCTGGCGGTCCAGATCAGCGGTTCATTCAACATCGCCGGTACTAATATTGCAGCCTTGCCGCCTTCCAGCCTGCGCCATGTTCGTGGGAAATCGGTTGGAGTGATTTTCCAAGATCCGATGAGCGCCCTGAATCCGGTCAGGCGGGTGGGCCGACAGATCGCGGAGGTGGCGCAAAAGCAGCTAGGCTTGACCACCCGGCAAGCTGAGAAGCGCGCTGAGGAATTGCTCTCCCTGGTAGGAATGTCGGACCCAGTCCAGCGCATGAGACAATATCCTCATGAACTGTCGGGGGGTCTACGACAGCGCGTCATGATTGCGATTGCGGTTGCGAGCGAGCCGCCTCTGCTAATCGCGGACGAGCCGACAACGGCGCTGGACGTGACGATCCAGGCGCAAATACTCAAGCTCCTGCAAAGCCTTCAGAAAAGATTGAACATGGGTATCGTGCTGATCACGCACGATATGGGCGTCGTTGCCGCCATCGCGCATCAGGTCGCCGTGATGTATGCGGGACGTATTGTGGAGTACGGCCCCGTAGCGGACGTACTAGTGTCACCCTCCCATCCTTATACCTGTGGTTTGGTCGACGCGATTCCAAGAGAGGAAGATCCTTCCGGGTCACCCTTCAGGGGAATTGCCGGGCTTCCGCCGAGCATGGGAGCGCCTCTGGAGGCATGCGCATTCGCCGAGCGGTGCGCATTTACCCAGCCGGTTTGTCTCAACGGCCGGCCCCAACTGCACTCCATTCCGCAATCATCTGTTTCGATGGCGTGCACTGTAAAATACGAGCAACTGAGGTAGGGACAGTGAAAAGCATCCTCGAGGTAAAGGACCTGACCACCCGCTATAAAAGCGGGGAACGGGACAAATGGATCACCGCTGTCGATAACGTTTCAGTTCACCTAAATGCCGGCGAGATCGTTGGACTTGTCGGCGAATCCGGGTGCGGCAAATCCTCTCTCGGACGAACCATAGTTGGTCTCGAGAATCATCAGCATGGCAGCGTAGTGCTGGACGGCACCGATCTTTCAACCCTCCGGGGGCGCGCGCTACGAGATCGGCGACGTACAATCCAGTACATCTTTCAAGATCCCTATGCCAGCCTCTCCGAACGTCAGACCGTCGGTGAGACCCTGGCCGAGGCACTTGTCATTGCCGGCAAGGTTTCGGCCAAGCAAATCGACACCAAGGTCGGCAAGTTGCTCGATCAGGTTGGGTTACCCTCCCAAATGAATAGCCGGTTTCCTCGCGAACTGTCGGGTGGACAAAGGCAGCGGGTCGCAATCGCCAGGGCCTTGGCGGTCGAACCGAAGGTGTTGATATGCGATGAGCCTGTGTCCGCTCTTGACCTGTCAATCCGGGCTCAAGTCATGAATCTTTTCTTGGAGCTGCAGCGTGATCTGGGGGTGGCGATGCTTTTCATTGCTCACGACCTAGCGCTGGTTCGACAGGCCGTGACGCGGCTCTATGTGATGTATCTCGGGAAAATCGTCGAGGAGGGTACGAGCGAGGAGGTCTATCGGACACCTCAGCACCCTTACACCCGGGCTCTGTTAGCTTCGGTTCTGCAATCGGATCCTCGTGTTGCCGCTGAACGGGGACTTGTCACGCTGGCGGGCGAAATCCCCAGCCCGATCAATCCTCCCTCCGGTTGCCGGTTCCACTCGCGATGTCCGATTGCGCAGAGCATTTGTTCGCAGACCCCTCCTGAGATGAAGAGTGGTGGCCGCGGACGTCAGTTCGCGTGTCATTTCGGCACCGATTTGAAGGCGGCGTGACCGACAGGAACTGTGCGCTTCCAGAATGGATCGCAAATGGGGAGCGGCCTGCTGGCTCCGGTCTCGCCTCGATCGCGTTGTCATGCCTGCGGAGAAAGTCCGGGCGCACCAGCTTTCTCCCCTCTCTCCATGAGTCACGTCGACGACCGGAAACAACTAGCCGTGGACGGCGCTGCGCGGTTCATTTCTCTCGCCGTCGATCAACACCGCGAAGAAGCGCTGCAAATCTTCCTCAAGATCGTCAGGGTGTTCAAGCCCGACATTCAAGCGAAAGAGATAGTCCGGACCCGTCCAAGGCCGAACCGTTCGCAGTGCCTTCACGGTTGATGGCGCGATCAGGCTCTTGGTTCCTCCCCAAGAAGCGCCAATGGAAATTATCTGTAAGGCGTCCAATGCAGCGAATGCTTGGCCCGCATACTGTTCCTTCAGTATGAACGTGAAGACACCGCAGGAGCCGCTGAAATCTCGCTTCCAGATTTCGTGGCCAGGGCTGCCAGGCAGCGCAGGGTGGATCACCGTTTCCACGCATGGATGTTCGGCTAGCCAAGCCGCGATGCGAAGGCCGGATGTGTCGGATCTTGCGAGGCGTATTGCCAAGGTCTCCAGTCCGCGAGCCAGAAGCACACAGTCGTCAGGCGACGTGCCGATGCCCAGTCTTCCAAGAGAGGCTTTGATTTTCAGGCCCAAGGCGTCGTCCCTTGTGGTGATCGAGCCCAAGACCAGGTCGGAGTGACCGGAGAAATGTTTGCTGAGAGCTTCCGCAACAATATCCACGCCATGGCGGATCGGCCTGAAATTGAGGGGAGAAGCCCATGTGTTATCGCACCCGACGAGTGCGCCTTTGGCGTGAGCTATCAGGACAATCGCCGGAATGTCTTGCATCTCCAGCGTTATTGACCCTGGAGACTCTGTCCAGACGAGGCGCGTGCGCGCATCAATCAGGGAATCCAGTGCGCGCAAGTCGACGGGATCGTAGAAGACGGCCTCAATGCCAAGCGACGCCAACTCATGGGTGGCAAAATCGCGCACGGGGCCATACACGGTGTCGGGTATGAGTACTTTCTCGTGTGCGGCAACAAGGGCCAGCATGGAACAAGCGACAGCAGCTTGACCGGAAGGCACCAGCAGTGTGCGGGCGCCCTCTTCCAGTTCGGTGATCTTCTTCTCCAAGTACCGATGAGTGGGCGTTCCATAGAGCCCGTAAACATATCCATCAGCACTGCGCTCGAACCGGGCGGCGAAGGACGCGGCATCCGGATACCGGATTGTCGAGGCGCGATGTATCGGAACGGTCAGGCTGTCATAGCCTTCCAGGCTCACCGCGAACCTCGCCACCGATCTTGTGTCATCATGCATTCGATCCCGTCTCCGTTAATGACGCCATTGTTGACATGCGGGGATGTATCCCGTCCAATAGCAACAAATGGCGCTGCTATTCTCTTAGGTTATGGGCCTACGGAGTTCTCTGGAGCGCGGGTCGGCTTCAAGTCCGCCATTCGGCGCTTTGCCGTCGCAACAAGAGCATGCGATGCATGCGAGTGCTGCACTTAGCAGAAGGCATCATTTCGAGACCTGTTCGCAACAGCTTGAGAGACGCAATTCGAGGTCATCCAGAAGACCTTGCGTGCGGCCCGAGCCAATTGTGAGCTACGATGGGGCACCGTTGGTGTGCCTTCCATTGTCGAGCGCCGAGCCCGTGTAGGAGGTCGTGATCGCGCATCCCGGTGAGGCGACGCTTTCTCAGCCGCCGGCCACCCAATAACCTGACGGAATAGGAGGCCTAAATCTTACCATTGGACGAACCTGTGCGTCCTTCCCATGATGCAGTCGATGGACGAGTGGTGGGAATACTTTCAAGCTTGAGCAGCCGATACTCGCAACGGCACGCCGCTTCTCTTCATCAACTAGTTGGATGCATCTCAGCCGGGAAGCGTGTTGGTGAAAGGTGGGTTGCAGGGTTTCGTGGAGCGGGATGTGAGCCGTGGAAGTGTGATGGAGGGAACTCTTCACGTAAAGGACTGGTCATCGGAGCAGGCAAGAGCCGATGCAGATCCACTCATCCGGAAGCAACCTGACGCACGAGTGTGTTCGACCATTTCAGATCGCGGCTCGCAAATCCTCGAGGAACTCCGCAATAATACGAGAGGGGAGACGATTGGGCGGCCTGATCAAGAGGGTTCGAAAGTAAAGTGCGGGCTCGAACGGCCGCAAGGTCAGCCCGCGGCCCTCATACGGCTGTGCGGTCAAAGGATCGACAAGGCCGACGCCGACACCAGCAGCCACCATCGCACAGATCGTTGTCGAATAGGGCGTTTCCATCACAGTTCGCACCGCGACGCCGGCTTCCTTGAGAACGTGCTCGGCGTCGCGTCGGGTCGTGTCTTCCGGGGCGAGAGCGATAAATGGACAGCCGGCAAGATCGATTGGGCGGATGATGTCCAAGGACTCGAGTGGATGTCCCTTGGGCACCGCCACGGCTACTGGAAACTGCGCAAACTCGCTCACCTCAACACCCGTGCGATCGATCTCGTCAGCGACAATCCCGAGGTCGAACTGGCCGGAAGCGACGAGGTCGCGCACATTAGAGGACATGCGCGTCTGGAAGGTGACGGCGATGTTCGGATTTCGATCCATAAAGGCGCGAAGGGCGCGCGGAAGAACATTGGTCGAGAGCGCCGAAAGACAAGCGATCCTGAGTTCGCCGGAGCCGTAGTCTCGAATGCGGGCGGCCGCCCCCCTGAGATGGCTGAGGCCAACAAAAGCCTGTTCGACCTCGCGGAAGAAAAGCTGTCCCTCGGGAGTAGGGTGGAGTCTACCCTTGATCCGCTGGAAGAGATCGAAACCAAGCGAGCGTTCCAGCTCTTGGATCATCTTGCTGACCGCTGGCTGGGACACATGCAAAACGTCAGCCGCGCGGGCCGTGGTACCGTTGGTCATCACTACCCGGAAGACCTCAACCTGCCGAAAATTCATCGATGCCGCCACTTCAATTCAATAACTCACGCGAATAGATGTGCGGAAAATTCGCGTCCTTTTCGATCGAAATCCGTACAGCGTTCACAGTGGTTTGGAAAGGCGCTCTCATCCAATTCGTTGTTACACCCCAAGGGCCAACCGAGGACTTTGCATCTCTTGGTGTTGGAGTGCATCCAGCGCCTGTCCATTGACGGCTTCCGAAGCGCGACGTCATGGCCAGGGGCCCGACGCAACATTGCGCCTGAGTATCGGCCTGGAGGACGAAGGCGAGCTCTGGGGCGATATCGAGCGCCTCCTGACAACAAGCATGGGATCAACGGGAACGAAAAGCGCGAGCGAAGGATCTCTCAAGGTCGTCCGCTGCGTCTGACGGCGTCCGCGATAAAAATTTTTGCGCACTTAAGGTGATCAACATGCCGGATGTGGAAAATGTGCTCCGTGACATTGACGACAATTTTGAGGTTTCAGTCCGCAAACTTCTGGAGTTAATCTCTATCCCGTCGGTTTCGAACGAGATTTCGGGCGAACCAGAAATTCGTCGCGCGGCTCACTGGCTCAAGTCGGAGTTGTCAGCGATCGGGCTTTCCGCGGAGATCATCCAGACCAACGGTCACCCGGTTGTCCTCGCCAGTTCTCCCGCAGGCTCCATGATCGAGCGCCCACGTTTGCTGTTTTACGGACACTACGATGTGCAGCCGGTCGGCGACTTGAAACAATGGACGCATTCGCCGTTTGAGCCGCGCGTGATCGAGGAAGAAGATGGCGCTCATCGCTTTTACGGCCGAGGTGCATCGGACAGCAAAAGCCAGCTCTGGACGTTCATCGAGGCTCTCCGTGCATGGAAAAGTATCGAGTGCAGTTTTCCAGCCGACATCATCGTGATGCTGGAAGGGGAAGAGGAGTCGGGTTCGGCAAGTTTGCCTGCCTTCATCGAAGCGCATCGGCATGATCTTCAATGCGACGTCGCGTTCATCTGCGATGCAGAGATGTGGTCGCCCACCCAGCCAGCCATCACGACACGACTCAAGGGGCTGGTCCACGAGCGAGTGACCATCTTGGCGCCCAATCCCGATCTTCATTCAGGCCACTACGGTGCCGTGGCCGCGAACCCCATCCGCATACTGAGCAACATTCTGACAGACATTCATGACAAAGCTGGGCGAGTGCGCATTGAGGGGTTTTACGACGGAGTTCGCGAGATTCCGGATAATCTGCGTCGGCGATGGCGGGGGCTCGAACAAGACGCAGGCCGGTTTGAAGAGGTCAACCTGAGCGGCGGCATAACGGAAGAAGGATATACCACGCTGGAAGCAATGTGGGCACGCCCCACCGTCGACATGAACGGCATCACGGGAGGCAATCAAGGACCGGGCGGACGGTCAGTCTTGCCTGGAAGTGCAACAGCACGTCTCAGCTTCCGGCTCGTCGATGCACAGGAACCGGGGAAGATCCGTGCCGGGTTCAGGGCCTACGTTGAATCGAAGCTTCCGAAGGGTTGCACTGTGGAATTTGAGGGTGATGACGGCAGTCCGGCGGTAGTCCTTTCGCACGACAGCCCTTTCGTAGCTGCCGCTGCGCACGGACTGGAACGCGAGTGGGAAACACCTGCCATTCTGAGAGGGACAGGTGGTGCGATACCCTTAGTCCACCAACTAAGCGAGGTTCTTGGCGTTGAGTGCGTCGTCATCGGCTTCATCTTGCCCGGTGACTTCATCCATGCGCCAGACGAACACTACGATACGCGACGTCTACGAAAGGGCGTTCGCAGCTGGGTTAGGATCTTTGAAGAAATCCAACTGCGGATCGCAGGATAGACGCCGTGAGAGGTTCATAAGTAAAAAACCGCAGCTTTCGAAAGGCGGCGCTGACCCGATCGTTGCCGTCGGTCGGCAGCGGGAGGCATCCACACCAATCGCTGCCGGCCGGTCGGCACAATTAGCAACCTTCGGCAGTCGTTTTCATCTGCCCAGGGGCGGCGGACTTGGCGCTTGTGTCATCCTGCTGACCAGGAGCCGCCTGCTTCGCACTGCCACTCTGCTGGCCAGGCGCACAGTCCTTCGCAGAGTTCGAGTTTGTCGACTTCGTTGTGGTCGAATCCGTGTTGCTATCTGTCGTCGGCATCGTTGTGGTTGTAGTGGAGGAACCACTCGACGTCGTCCCTGTTGTCCCTGTCGTCCCGGCTAAAGCAAGCCCGGTGGAAAGAGCCATCATGGTAGTAGCAAAAAGAAGCCGTTTCATCGTTCATCTCCAAATGACAAAGCAATGTCCCTTCCGTTCGATAACAAGGGTGCCAAGGATCGGTTCCGTGCGCTAATGGATTCTAGCGCAAAGTGGTGGGCTTTTCGGTCGGGTTTGCCCCTGCCCCCTGGCCTCGCGATGTGCTGTTTCGGCAGGGCTTGGGGTCAGGCTTCGGAATAACCATCGGCAGCCGCTTGCGCACCGGTGCGATGCGGATAATGCTGGGTATGGCTGGGCTGGAGCGGAACTCTTTCCAGCCTGGCCCGGCTGCTTTCCCCCTCAGGCGGCAGCGTCTCTGCGGCGGGAGGGCATGCCCATTTGACCGTTTCCGCCCCCTACAGACGCACGGCGGCCTGCGGTGTTTCGGCCAGACAAGGGCTGCGTGTTGACCTGGATCGTGCCCGGCGTATCAATATTGTTTCGAGGCCGACTGCTTGGCGACGCGATATGATTGGGTTGTGGGAACCCTGCGATTTCTCGAAAGTACCGGCATAGGGTATCCTGGGGACGATAGGGAGCGGCCAAATCGTCGGCAGAAGAACGTCCGAAAGGGCTATCGGCAGCTCCGTCGTGGGAACGAAAAAAGTAGAGAAGCAGAACTTTCGTGTGCGATTTTTGCACACGCCTTCCGACAACCATCTGATAGACGTATCTGCCCCGTCCATCATTGCGACGAGTCTTGTTTTTCAACGTCGTGACACTCGATACCGAATTGCCGTCACGCTGGCTGACGATAGCAAAAGAGCGCCCTTGCGAATGTCCCGCTACCAATTCAACCCCGCTATCGTACGCAACGGCCCGATTGTGTCGGCCGCCCAATGCGGTGTCTGTGCAATTGCGGCTATATTTTGCCCTTCCTATGGCGAGTAGAAGCCTTCCGCGACCTACCGCATCTCGCTCAAGACATTCTCGCCGTCACCCATGCGCATCGGCTTCACCCCTCGGGAGATTTGCGCTCGCTTGTCGGGCCTTGCCTTCGATCTCGATCTTGCTCCGCGCTTGAAGATCGAAGCGCACCGTTACGGTGCGCATGCGTGCATGCAGCACATCGTCCAGCGTGCCGCGCATTTCATGCAGATAGGTCAGCGACGACTTCCCAAGCTTTTCTATAACGGTGCGAACGGTGACCAGAGTTCCCACCTCGGTTTCGTGCACGTAGTCGATCTCCATCCTCACATCCGCCCAGCCGAGCGTCGGCGTCAAACGGGGATCGGCGATCCTGCCGAGCAGCTGGAAACTGGCGTCGTCGAACATAGCGACGTAGTGACGGACGTTGAGATGGCCCATCGCGTCACACATCCAAGGATGGACGACGCCGACATAAGTTTCAATCGGGGGCGTCAAAACCCGACCTCGTTTCCGCCCTTGAGATCCAGCAACTGGCGGGCTTCGTCGGGGGTTGCGATTTCAAGCGACAGTTCGCCAAGGATGCGCTTGATCTTGGCGACCTGCTCGGCATTGCTCTTGGCAAGCGCGCCCTTGCCGATATAGAGACTGTCTTCCAGCCCGACACGCACATTGCCACCCATGATCGCACCCATCGTGCAGAGGTTCATCTGGTGCTTGCCGGCGGCAAGGATCGACCAGAGATAGTCGTCTCCGAACAGCCTGTCCGCCGTCCTGCGCATGTGCATCATGTCTTCGGCGTCGGCGCCGATTCCGCCCAGAAGCCCGAAGATCGTCTGGACGAAAAGCGGCGGCTTCAGCAGCTTGCGGTCGAGAAAGTGCGCCAGCGTGTAGAGGTGACTGACGTCATAGCACTCGAACTCGAACTTGGTGCCGTAGGCCTGGCCAACCTCGAGGATGATGCGCTCGATCTGCTCGAACGTGTTGGAGACGATGCCCTTCTTCGTGTCTTCCAGGTAGCCCTTCTCCCAGTCGTACTTCCAGTCGGTGTATTTCGGCGCGATGTGGTGCAGGGCGAAATTCATCGATCCCATGTTGAGCGAGCAGAGTTCGGGCTTGGCGGCATGGGCGGCTTCGAGACGTTCGTCGAGCGTCATCTTGAGGCCGCCGCCGGTGGAGATGTTCATCACTGCGTTGGTTTGCTGCTTGATGCGGGGCAGGAAGTCCATGAAAAGCCTGGGATCGGGGGTGGGTTTGCCCGTCTCGGGGTCGCGGGCATGTAGATGGATTACCGAGGCGCCAGCTTCGGCTGCGCCGACAGCGGCATCGACGATCTCGCTCGGCGTTATCGGCAAATAGGGACTCATGGTCGGCGTGTGGATCGATCCGGTGACCGCACAGGTGATGACGACTTTCGGCGATTTCTTCATAGCTGGAGCCTCCCTTGTCTGCCTTTTGTTGTTATCGATCGAGCGCGAGGCAATCCTCGCGGCCACAACCCAGCCGGATCGCCGTACCCGGATCGAGCTTCGGTTGAGACGATGAAGTGGCTAGCTTGACGATGAGTTTCTGGCCGCTCGCGGTCGCGGCGATGAGCCGGACATGATCGCCGACATAGATTGACTGAACGACCGTCGACGGGATCTCGTTGAGTGCCGTGACGCCGTCCTGCAGAACGGACAGGCGCTCGGGCCTTATCGACAGCGTTATCTTGGTGCCCGCGGCAAGCGCAGCGCCGCAGGACATGGCGTTCAACACAACGTCGCCGTCGTCGAGACGGACGGATACGCCGCCATCCTCGCTCCCGGCCAGCACGGCGCCGAACATGCGGTTGTTCTCACCGATGAAGCTTGCGACAAAGCTCGCCGCGGGACGCTCGTACAGTTCGCGCGGCGTCGACAGTTGCTCGATGCGGCCGGCGCTGAACACCGCGATCCGGTCCGACATGGTTAGCGCTTCGGTCTGGTCGTGCGTGACGTAGACGAAGGTCACGCCCAGCCGGGCGTGAATATCCTTGATCTCGAACTGCATCTGCTCGCGCAGCTGCTTGTCGAGGGCGCCAAGCGGTTCGTCCATCAAGACAAGATTTGGTTCGAAAATTAGGGCGCGGGCAACCGCCACACGTTGTTGCTGCCCGCCCGAAAGCTGCGCTGGCCGCCGATTGCCCAATTCGGGCAACTGGACCATGTCGAGAACGTTCCCGACACGTCGCCTGACCTCCTCGCGGCCAAGTTTGCGGACCTCGAGCGGGAAAGCCAGATTTTCGGCGACCGTCATGTGCGGGAAAAGCGCGTAGTTCTGGAACACCATGCCGATGCCGCGACAATTGGCGGGAACGTTGTCGATGCGCTGACCGTCAATGAGAATTTCGCCCTCGGTCGTATCTTCGAATCCTGCCAGCATCATCAACGCCGTCGTCTTGCCGGACCCGGAAGGGCCTAGCAGCGTCAGGAATTCGCCGCGCATGATTTCCAGGTCGAGCTGGCGCACCGCCTGGACCGCATGCCCGTAGCGCTTGCTGACGCCGCGAAACTCGACGTGAACCGGCCCACGCGGAGATCCGCCCATCACCGCGCCTGCGCCTTCGGATCACGGCGCACCGAAGTCGGGCGCTTTCGAGCAGGCTGCACCTCAGCCGCCGCCGCGGCGCGAAGAATGATGTCGGCGGCCTCGCGCAGATCGGCCACCAGGGCCTTGCGCGCAGCCGCGCCATCGGCGCGACGCAGCGCCGCGAGCATTTCGTCGTGATGGTCCAGGCCCAGGCCGTAGGTCACGTCCGAGCGGACGATGTTCAAGAACGGTCCTGCCTGCAGCCACAATTTCTCGATGATCTGCTGGATGAGAGGTGACCGCGCGGCATGGTACATCGTGAAATGGAACCGCCTGTTCAGGCCGAGATAGTTAGCCATGACGTTGCTCTCGACGCACTCGCGCATCAGGCTGTTCAGCTTCGCCAATTCATCGAGTTCTTCGGGCGTGATGGTCGTCGCAGCCCATTCGGCCGCCGTCCCTTCGACGCTGCAGCGCACACGCACGAGATCCGAAATACGCGCCACCGTGGCCTCGGGGACGATGACGCCCCGGTTTGGGTGGTCGAACATCGCCTCGTCGCTGACGAGTTGCCGCAAGGCCTCGCGCACCGGCATGGCGCTGGTCCGGTACTGTTCGGCAAGCTGTCGCACGACCAGTCTTTGGCCGGGCAGGAAGTCACCGTTCATCAGTGCTTCCTTCAAGCCCGTATGGACACGAACATGAGCTGTCTTTTGCGCGGCCGAGCCGGCGGTGGCATCCTTGCGATCAAGCATCAGTTTGTCCGGCGGGGCAGTATTTTGAGGTTGCTCGACAGGAAATCGTCGAATGCGGCGGCGAAGCCGTCGAGTTCGGCGTCGCCAAATGGCAGTGACAACGCCAGCATGCCGCGCGGCGTCACGTAGTACCCTCGCAACAGCATCTCGATATGCCAAAGCGCAATCACCGATGGATCGGCATCGTCGAGCCGCGCCGGCGTGTCCACCGGCCCCCTGACGAAATGCAGGTTCATCAACGACCCGCGCCCTATGACGATGCCCTCGACGGCATGTCGTTCAAGTGAGACGTTCATCGCTTCACGCAAGCGATCGCCGCGCGCATTGATGGCGCGGCTCGCCTCTCGCGTCAGCACCTGCGTCAGACCGGTGAAACCAGCAGCCATGCTGAGAATATTGTTGTTGAACGTCCCGCCATGCGAGAACGCATCAGGCAAAGCCGGATCGAAGGGGTCGACGAGGTCGGCGCGTCCACCGAATGCGCCAAAACTCGCACCGCCGCCGATGTACTTTCCGAGCGTCACGAAATCGGGAAAAATTTCATGCGCGCCATGGAGCGCTCGATAGTCGAGGCGCGAGGTCATGACCTCGTCGAAGATCAGCAGCGCGCCGGTCTCCTTCGTCGCTGTGCGCAGCGCTTGCAGGAACTCGCAGGTCGCCGGGATGCAGCCGCCACCGCCCATCATCGGTTCGACGATGACGGCGGCAAGGTCGTCGCCCTGTTCCTTGATGAGCGCCACGGCGCCTGCACTATCGTTGTAGTCGGCGAAGACAAAGGGGAAAGGCAAATTGAGCGGTGAGCCGCCATGCGCAAAAGTCAGTACGCCGCCGTGATAGCCTTCCCGGAAGGCGAGTATCTTCGAACGCTTCGTGATGGCGCGAGCGGCGGAAATCGCCATGATGTTCGCCTCGGTGCCCGAGTTGCAGAAGCGCACGCGCTCGATGGCTGGAAAACGCTCGACCACCGCCGCTGCCAGGCGCGCCTCGTAGCGGTTGGGTGCACCCAGCATGATGCCGCCCTGTATGACGTCCACAAGGGCCGCCGAAATCGCCTTGTCGGAGTGGCCGTAGAAGCCGGCGCTGTATTCCGAGACCAAGTCGACATAGGTATGGCCGTCGAGATCGGTGACCCTGCAGCCCTCGCCGGAGACGAACGAAACAGGGAATGGCGGGTACCAAAGTACAGCCCTCGTATTGCCGCCCGGCAAGGATGCCGCGGCCTCGTTCTGACGCGCCAGGCTGTTCGGGTTGGCGTCAGCGAAACACTGTCGCGCCTCGTCCAGAACAGCAGCGAGACTGACATTGGCGCGCACGTCTCTAGTGCCTTGCAGCATTCGATCAAATCCCCTTATCTTTTTAACTTTTTTGCACCCTATCGCAAATTCCTGTTGCTAATCAATCCATTTTGCGTTTGAAATTTGATCAAATCTACAACGATAAGAAAGGGGAACTGCAATGAGGACTTATCTGCAAGCCGTATCTGCCGCCGCGATCTGCCTCGCGACCTCGACTTTTGCCGCGTCCGCGGCCGATCCCGTCACGGTGGTCGGCTGGGGTGGTACATGGGACAAGGCCTACAAGGATGGAGTCTGGGACAAGTACACCGAAAAGACGGGCGTCCCGATCGTCATGGAAGAGTGGGGCGGCGAGGTCGCCAAGGTGCGTGCCCAGGTGCAAGCGGGCAACATTACTTACGACGTCGTCTCGGTGGAAGCGCCCGCCATGGAAGTCGGCTGCGCCGAAGGCCTGTTCGTCCCGCTGACACCCGAGATCACAGGCGACGCAGCGAACTATCTCCCAGGAACCCTGCACGAATGCGGTGTCGCGTCCGACACATGGGCAACGGTTCTTGCCTACAACACGGATGTCTATAAGGGCGACGCCGCGCCAAAGAGCTGGGCGGACTTCTGGAACGTCGAGAAATTTCCAGGAAAGCGCGGCCTCTACCAGCAAGCGCAGTTCACGCTAGAAAATGCGCTCATGGCCGACGGCGTGAAACGCGAGGACATGTACAAGGTGCTGGCCACGCCGGAAGGTGTCGACCGGGCTTTCGCCATGCTCGACAAGATCAAGCCGAACGTCGTCTGGTGGTCCACCACGACGCAGGGCATCCAGAACCTCGACAGCGGCGAAGAGACGCTCAGCGACGCGTTCAATGCACGCATCACCAACGAAGCCATCAACGAGAAGAAGCCCTACGCCATCGCGTGGGACGCCGGCTTCTTCTACGGCACCGACTACTGGGCCGTGGTGAAGGGCGCACCACACCAGCAGGGCGGGCTGGATCTCCTCAAGTGGTTTTCCATCCCTGAAAACCAGGCCGGCTTCTCCAAGCTCTATGCCTATGGCACCGGCCGCAAGGAAGCCGCCGACCTCATTCCCGCGGACTGGAAGGCCAACCTGCCGACGTCGCCGGAGCACCTCCAGTACGGCGCCGCCTATGACAACGACTTCTGGACCGAGCACAAGGAAGCGTTGGAAGAACGCTTCAAGGCCTGGCTCGCGAAGTAACTTGGGCATGTTGGTCGGGACAAAACCGGCTATGAAGCGACGCCAACGGGGCGGCATGCTCGCCCTGTTGACGGCTCCGCTTATATTATTCGTCGTCATTCTGTTTCTGTGGCCGGTGGCGCGCTTCCTCGCTCTGGCCGTCGACAACTCGGATTTCTCGAACAACCTGCCGCGCACCATTGCCGCTCTGGCCGGCTGGAAAGCAGAGAGCGGCCTGCCTGGCGAACCCGTCTTTGCAGCACTCGTCGAGGACCTGGCCGACGCGCGGCGCGCCGGGAAGGAAGGCGTCCTGGCGCAACTCGTGAACCAGCGCGTTGTCGGTAGCCGTTTCCTCGTCATCAAGACGGCAAAGGATGCGGCCGACGGCAAGCTCGGCATGCGCCCCGTGCGCGACGAGGTGCTCGCCAAACAGGCCGGCTGGAAAAACATCGATCTCTGGCAGGTCATAGCGCGTCAGCAAAGCGCGCGAACGGACTATTATCTGCTTGCGAGCCTCGACCTGAAGCGCGGCGCGGACAATTCGATCGAAGCCGTTTCGGCCGACCGCGCCATCTTCGTCGACGCGCTGCTGCGTACGATCTGGATCAGCATCGTGGTGACGGTCATCTGCGCGGTGCTCGCCGTGCCGCTGGCGCAGGCGATCGTCAGCGCGCCGCCTGCCTGGTCGAAGCTGATGTTCGCGCTGATCCTGTTTCCGCTCTGGACATCGCTGCTGGTGCGCACCGTCATCTGGATCATCGTGCTGCAGAAGAACGGTCCCGTGAATTCCACACTGCTCGGATTGGGTATCGTCAGCGAACCCCTCGACCTCATCTACACCCGCTTTTCGCTGTACCTGGCGATGGTTCAGGTTCTGCTGCCCATGATGGTCCTCTCCGTCGTCGCCGTCATGCGGCGGGTTCCGACCACCTACATGCGCGCGGCGCTGTCGTTGGGTGCCCCGTGGCTCACGGCGTGGCGCCGCGTGCAGTTGCCGTTGATCCTGCCCGGGATCCTGTCCGGCGGGGCGATCGTTTTTGTCTTCGCGCTCGGCTATTACATCACCCCGACGCTTGTCGGCGGGCCGACGGACCAGATGATCTCCAGCTACATAGCCTTCTACACCAACAGCACGCTGAACTGGGGCATGGGCGCAGCGCTTTCCCTGCAACTGCTCATGATCCTCGTGTTGTTTGCGTTCCTGTTCTGGACGGCATCCGTCCTCTTCCGCAGCAAGGCGCATGTCGCATGAGCGCCGACCGCTTCCGGAAATGGCTGATGTATGCCTATGCGGCGACGTTGCTGGCTTTCATCATCCTGCCCCTGCTGATCGTGGTCCCCATGTCACTGACCTCGAGCAATTCGCTGGCATTTCCAACGCCGGGCTGGTCGTTGCGCTGGTATGCCGAGCTGTGGGTCGACGAGCGCTGGCCGAACGCGCTGTGGAACTCGGTCGTCATCGGGCTATCCACCACGGTTCTGGCTTTGCTGCTCGGCATACCTGCGGCGATCGGGCTCGCCTGGGGTGATTTTGCCGGGAAACGTATCCTCTACGCGATCATCGCCGCGCCTTTGGTGACGCCGGTCGTCATCGTCGGCGTCGCGGCCTTTTCATTCTTCGCCACGCTGGGACTCGTTGGCAGCAAGCTATCGATCATTCTGGTGCACACGGCGATGGCCGTGCCTGTGATGCTGACCACCGTCGTCGCCAGCCTTTCGACCTTCGACCGGACGCTGGTTCGTGCGGCGGCATCGCTGGGCGCCGGCGCCATGCGCACCTTCTTCAAGGTGGTGCTGCCGCTGATAGCGCCGGGCGTCGTTACAGGGGCCATCATCGCCTTCATCATTTCTTTCGACGAAGTCGTCGTCGCAAGCTTCCTCTCGACGGGCGCGGAGCGAACCTTGCCCCGCATGATATTCTCCGGGTTGCGCGAGTCCATCAGCCCTGCCATCGCGGCCGTCGCCGTGCTGCTGATCGCTTTCTCGGCGATCCTGCTTGGGGTCATCGCCATCCTGCAGAGCCGCTCGCAAGCTCTCCGCGCAAAGGCATCGGCATGAAACTGGTTCCGTCGGTGCAGCAACTCGAGACCGAGATGACGGCATGGCGGCGGCATCTCCATGCCAATCCCGAACTCGGTTTCGAAGAGTTCGAGACGGCCCATTTCGTGGCGGACAAACTGCGCGCGTGGGGCATCGAGACGACCGAAGGCGTCGGACGCACAGGTGTAGTCGGGACGCTCAGGGGCAGGCTCGGCGCTGGTCGGAGCCTTGGCATCCGCGCCGACATGGATGCCCTGCCGATGACAGAGGCACGGCCGCTGGCGCATGCGTCCCGCACCCCCGGGCGGATGCATGGCTGCGGCCATGACGGCCATACCACTATGCTGCTCGGCGCAGCCTCGGCGCTTGTTCGCTCGCCCGACTTCGCCGGCACGGTGCATTTCATCTTCCAGCCGGCCGAGGAGGGTCGAGGTGGGGCGCTTGCCATGCTGAACGAGGGCCTTTTCGAGCGTTTCCCCTGCGATGAAGTCTACGCGCTGCACAATTGCGAACGGCCGCTCGGCGAGATCGCCGTCCACCGCGGAACGGTGGCCGCGGCGGCCGATCGCTTCGAGATCGTCGTCCACGGAAGGGGCGGCCATGCGGCGATGCCGCATCTGGCGATCAATCCACTCCCCATCGCCGCGCGCATCCTGCTGGCAATCGAAGCCCTGCCCGGCCGCGTCACCGATGTGCATTCTTCCGCAATCGTCACCGTTGGCAGCCTGCGCGCCGGCGAAGCCTTCAACACCATCCCCGATACGGCGTTTCTGACCGGCACCGTGCGCACCTTTGACCATCAGGTTCAAAAGACGCTGGAGACGGCAATCCGCCGCATCGCGAAAAACGAAGCTGAAGCTTTTGGCGCCGACGTCGACATCCGCTACGAAACGCCCTTCGCACCGACGATAAACACTGCGGCGCAAGCCGACGCGATGATCGCAATTGTGAACGAGGTGATGGGACCGGCAAGTCTCGTCATCGATCCGCCTCCCGAGATGGGTTCTGAAGATTTCTGCTACATGCTGGAACAGCGGCCCGGCTGCTATTTCCTGCTCGGCCAGGCCGACGATGCGCACCAGGCTGCGGCTCACGACACCAACTACGATTTCAACGACGCAATCCTGCCGATTGGCGCGAGCCTTTGGGTCAGGCTCGTGGAGCGCCGCCTATCAGCCAGAGGCGCATCGTGATGCAACTGACGGAAAAGGACATCGTCTGGCGAAGCCATTGGCTGCGGCAGGCCCTGCCCGAGGACCCAGACCTTGCGCCTCCGCTCGAAGAGGCGACCCAGGCTGACATCTGCATCGTCGGCGGCGGCTATCTGGGCCTGTGGACCGCCATACGCCTCAAGGAGCACAATCCCGCCTTCGATGTTGTCATCGTCGAGCGCGACATTTGCGGCGGTGGCCCGAGCGGCCGCAACTCCGGCATGGTGCTCTCGGCATGGACGAAATACAGCGCGCTCGCCGCGCTGCGCGACGGAAACGATGCACTTTCGATCATCAAGGCATCCGAAGCCGCAATCGGCGGCATCGAGGCTTTCTGCAAGGCCGAGGGAATAGACAGCTGGTTTGATCGCATCGGCTGGATCTGGGGTGCGACGTGCGAAGCCCAGCTTGGCGCCTGGGACGACGCGTTGAACAAGCTGGCGGCGCATGGCTACGTGCCGGCGCGACGAGTTTCGCGCGAGGAGATCGCAGCGATGGCCGGCACGACGAGCCACTTCGGCGGCGCGTTCGATGCGTCGTCGGCAACCGTGCACCCCGGCTACCTGGTGCGCGGCCTGCGCCGGGCAGCACTGAAGCGCGGCGTGCGCATCTACGAGAAATCGCCGATGACGCGTTTTTCACGCGGCGGCAAGCTCAAGGTGGAAACGGCGAGAGGAACTGTGTCCTGTGGCAAGATCGTGCTTGCCATGAATGCATGGTCCGGCGCCATTCCCGAACTTGCGCCGGCAATCTTCAACATCTCCAGCGACGACGCCATGTCGAAGCGCATTCCAGACCTTCTCGACAAGGTCGGCTACCGCCGCGCGCCGCTGATGATCGATTCCCGCGTCTTCGTTGGCGGTTGGTCGCCGACCCGCGATGGCCGGCTGTCTGTTGGCGTCAGTGGCGGCGTCATCGGCCTCGGCGGCATCGTCGACCAGCGATTTCATGGCCAATCGCCACGGGTTGCCGACATGCGCCGCGTGTTGCGGGACGGTCACCCGGCGCTCGCCGGCTTTCCGCTCGATACATCGTGGAACGGACCCATCGACCGGACCGTCAGCGGCGTGCCGCTGTTCGGCGCCCTGCCCTCTAACCGCGACATCATTTACGGCTACGGCTTTTCAGGCAACGGTACGACGATGGCCTATCTCGGCGGCAAGATCCTGACCACCCTGTTGACCGCAGGCGAATCCGAACTAACCCATTCGGCGCTCGTGCGTCCGGTGACGCGAGGCTTCCCACCCGAACCATTCCGTTTCGTCGGCGCGCATTTCGTTCGTGGCGCGGTGCGGCGGCGCGACGATCTCGAACATGCCGGCCGAAAACCCGACCTCTTGACCAGATGGCTCGCGGGACTGGCCCCGTCCGGCGTCACCCCTTCGAAAGCCAACCTCCGCGCAAGGAAAGGATAAACGGTGTCCAAGGCCAAGATCTTCAAGCACAGCGAATTGACCCTGAAGCCGTCCATCACACCGACCGGCACATCCTCGATTGCCCGCGTCATCAATGCCGATATCAGTCGGACCATGGGCGGCGGCATCGAGTATCTCGAGAACGCCTCGATCGACTGGACCGTGACCTACGACGAGGTGCTGTTCATCCACGAGGGCACCTTGACGATCGAACTGGACGACGGTCGCCATGAGTGCAATCCCGGCGATATCGTCTGGCTGCCAAACGGCACCCACCTGAAATACATCGCCACCGAGCGTACCGGCTATTTCTATTGCCTTTACCCGTTCGACTGGGCAGCGCGGCAGGGAACGGTAGAACCCTGAACTGACAGGCACTCCTTTTCCATGCGTTGGCCATCCGCAGCGCAGTTCCGAACCCGGGGCGTCCAGAAATCGACTCCGGCTCCCACTCCTTGGGTTGTCACCACACGGCTTAGACGTGCAATCTCAAGTGACTCTTTGCGACCTCAGCTTGCCTGGAAGGGAGGTCTCGTTGTTACGAGACCTCTGCACAGCTGAGCACGACCTTCGGAACTTCAAAGCTGGAATCCAGGCGAGGATGTGCCAAGTGCCCGACAACCCGCCGGCCAAAGCCGGCGGCACTTCAGAGCCCGATTGCACCGTTTCGCCTCCGCAAGCCCTCCGCCTTTGCCTTAGCGTCCTGTTGCGCTAGCATAGATAGAAGCTAGCTACGCCTGACGAATCGGATTTCGCTGAGGGGGCGGAAATTCATGGAGATGCAGCAGGTTCGCTATTTTCTGGCCCTGTCCAACACGCTTAATTTCACCAGAGCAGCGGAAGAGTGCAATGTCACGCAGCCGGCTCTGACGCGCGCAATCAAGACCCTCGAAGACGAATTGGGCGGTGAGCTGCTTCGGCGCGAGCGCCAACATTCCCATCTGACCGAGCTTGGCCGACGCATGCTGCCCTTGCTGCAGCAGTGTTACGATGCTGCCACTTCCGCTAAATCGCTCGCCAAGGCGGTGCAAAGCAGCGACGTGGCCCCGCTTAATGTCACCATTTCCAACAGCGTCAACATCGCACTTCTGGTCTCGCCGTTTACGGAGCTTTTCCGGGCCTATCCCGGCGTGCATCTCAAGATCAACCGCGGCTCGCCGAACGCTGTGATTGATGCGCTGAAGAACGGCGATGTCGAACTCGCCGTTGCCGGTCCGCTGGGGGCGGCATGGGACCGGCTCGACACCTGGCCGCTGTTCCAAGAAGGCATAGAGCTCGTGGTGAATTCCGATCATCCGCTTGCACGCCGCAACGAGGCCGATGTCGCGCTGATCCAGCTTGTCGCGGAGCCAGTGTTGAGCAGGATCGACTGGGAAACGAGCGAGGAGCTGTCACGCTGCCTGTCGGCAAATGGACTGACGCCACGGTCCGCGCATGAGGTCGAGACCGATCATGATCTCTTGGCGCTACTGGAAGCAAACGCCGGCGTTGGTTTTGTCTCGGTGACTGCGCCACGCTCGCCAAACGTCCGTAGGCTAAAGCTCCGCGACTTGGACATCTCGCGGGTCGTTGCCGTCTATGCAGTCGCCGGCCGCCACCGTTCCCCAGTGGCAACGACGCTGCTAAACCTGTTGCCATCGACCGACTGGTCGACCTTTGGCGTCAGTGAGCCCGCCTAAGCGCCCCGATCAAGTCTTCAATGTCCATCCGCCGGCGGTAGTCCGGATCAACGAAGCGGTCGGTGATGATGCCGTCCGTGCCAACGACGAAGGTCGCGGGGATCGGCAGGAACCAGCTGGAGTTGCCTTGAAAGTTTGGGATGTCATAGGCAACGCCCATCAACCGCTCCATCTCGGCCCCGATCCAAATCGCAAGGTTGAGCGAGAGGGCATAGCCATTATCCATGTCGGTGAGGAATGGAAACTTGGCGCCCACAGCTGCCTTCATCGCCTTCGCGAACCTGCGCCGCTCCGGCATAATCGCCACAATCTGGCCGCCCAAAGTGGTAATCTCCTCCTGAGCTTCAACGATGCCAATCGCATTCAACCGGCAATATGGACACCAGTGCCCGCGCTGAAAGGTGATCACGGCCGGACCTTGGGAGAGGATGTCGCCCAGGCCAATCAGTCTCCCCTCGTCATCGGGCAGCAGGAATCCCGGCATGATATCGCCGGGAGTCGGCGCCATGGATCCAGCCCCTTGCTGCCCTAGGCGCGTCACCAGGCGGTCCACCGCATCCGCAAAATCCGAGTTTAGTCGGCGCACGGCACCGGCAATCACCGCCAGCCGGTCGTTGAGAGGTGCGTCGAGTTCGATGGCAGCCTGCACGGACTGTTCAAACGTCATTGCCTGGTCGTCGGCGTCCATTTCTGCACTTTCGCAATTGCATACAGCCTATCATTGAAGCCCCACGGGCACGGCCATGCTTTTCTTGCATGGAGTCGATGCCTTGCGTGCATCGAAACTGCACGGATTCACCTTCTGTTCGTTATTTCCGCTCGAGTTGTTACGTCCGGTCTGGTTGGGACAGCTGCTGCCGAGATCGCGCGCCTCGACTTTTGCCTCCGACAGGCCGGCAGCAGGTCTAGCGACCTTCACAGCCATACCGCCACCAAGGATCGCGACATCAAATTCTCCACCGTCCCGGCCTATCGAGATTCAATGCAATTTGACCCGCGGTTTGGTGCGGTGCGACAGGATTCCGGTGACCGTGTCCAGCACGGTCTTGAAGGTCCCGTGCACTGCCTTGAGATGCATCTTGTAGAGCGAGCGATACATCAACCGGGCAAGCAGACCCTCAACCTTCAATCCGCCGATCAGGTTGCCGAAGGTGCCGTAATCGGCCAGTGAAACCAGGGAACCGTAGTCGCGGTAACGGAACGCCGGCGCCACCTGCCCTTCGAGGCGCGCCGCGATCACCTTGACCATATGATCGGCCTGCTGATGGGCCGTCTGGGCGCGCGGCGGCAAGGGAGCTTCGCTGCCGGGGAGGACACAACTCGCGCAGTCGCCGATCGCAAACACGTTTTCATCCCCTAGCGCTTGCAGGGTCTCATCCACGACCAGGCGGTTGATGCGGTCTGTCTCGAGGCCATCGAGTTTCTTAAGGAAATCCGGCGCCTTGATCCCCGCAGACCAGACGACGAGTTCGGCCGGCACGAATAGCTTCTCGCCGAGACTGACACCGCCCTCCGTCACTTCGGTGACCTTGATCCCGCACCGTATCTGAACGCCGAGATCACGAAGCAGATGCGCCGAGGCGCGCGCCAGGTGCTCGGGCAAGGCCGGAAGGATTCGTGGCCCGGCCTCGACGAGGGTGATGCGGATAAGTCTTTTGAAATCAATGTTGTCGAGGTTGTGCGACGCTATCTCCCGCATCGACCTGTGCAACTCGGCCGCCAGTTCGACGCCGGTGGCTCCAGCGCCAACGATGACGCAATGGAGTTGGCTCGGCGACAGCTGCTCGTATTGAGCGTTGGCCCTCAGGCAGGCGTCTATCATGCGCTTGTTGAATCGAACGGCCTGGGTAGCCGTATCGAGTGCGATTGCGTGGCGGGCCGCCCCTGGCGTGTCGAAATCGTTGCTGACGCTGCCGACGGCCAGCACCAGCGTGTCGTAGCCCAGCACGCGCGGCGGTATGATCTGCCTGCCTTCGTCGTCGAAGCTTGGCGCAACAAAGATCTGCCGCTTGGCGCGGTCGATGCCGACGACGTCGCCAATCCGGTATCGATAGTGATGGCGACTGGCATGGCCAATGTATTCCACCGCATCATTCGACGCGCTCAGTGCGCCCGAGGCGACCTCGTGCAGAAGCGGCTTCCAGATGTGCGTGCGATTGCGGTCGACAAGCGTAACGGAAAGACGCCGCTTGCCGAATTTACGGCCGAGGCGCGTTGCCAGTTCCAACCCGCCGGCACCGCCGCCGACGATGACCACGCGATGCCGAGACCTGTCCGCATGAGATGGTGTCTCCGGTATCGCGCGAAAAAGCGCGGCGTTGTTGGCGAGCACGGCTTCTGGAACCAGCCGCATCCCGGGAGTGATGATCTGCATCGGTATTCTCCGTCTTTCTTCCCGCCGCGCTCGAAGATGTCACTCTTGCGATTCGTGGATGACGATGCCCTGCAGCATGTCGACTTCGCACTCCCATGGCTTCTCCGCGAGAACGCGCTGGCCATGCTCGTAGCCGGCCTGCCAGCGGGTACGGATGCCGGCGCGGGTGAAGTCGATATCCTTGGTGTGGTCCTCGCCGTCGAGGCGCGGTGAAAGCAACCGCACAAGGTGCATGACCGACGGGCAGCCATAGGAGGCCAATTCCTTGAACATCGGATCCTCGCGCCGCTCGTCCGGGACGAGCTTTCCCATTTCACGCACGACGTGGCGCAGACGATGCAATTGCTCCTGCCGGGCCACGTGGCTCTTGCCGCGACTTGCGAATTGAAGGTCCTTTTGCCGGCCCATGACTTGCCAGATCGATTTCGGCTCGGTGGCGCGGGGCTGCCACATGTTGACGGCAAAGATCAGCGCGTCGCGGCGCGGACGCGCGTCGAGCACGACCTCGATCGGCGTGTTCGAATAGATGCCGCCATCCCAGTAAGGCTCGCCGTCGATACAGACCGCCGGAAACGCCGGCGGCAAGGCACCCGACGCCATGATGTGCGCCGCCGACAGGGTCATCTCGCGGGTGTCGAAGTATTTGAGTTCACTGGTGTTGACGTTGACCGCCCCGACCGTCAGCCGGGTATGGCGCCGGTTGAGATAGTCGAAGTCGATCAGGTCATTCAGCGTCCGCTTGAGTGGATCGGTCGTGTAGTAGGAGGCGTTCTCGACACCCACTTCGCGGTTCACTCCGAACATGGCACTTGGATTCGGTTCGAAGAACCCCGGTATGCCGCGCATCACGGTGCCCATATTGGCAAAGACGTTGCTCGGAACCATCATTGCGAAAAACTCATCGAGCGGGCTGATCCGGCTGACGCCTTCCCAGAACTCTTGAAGCCTCGCGAGCCGAACCGTTGGTTCGTTTCCGGCGATCAACGCGGCGTTGATAGCCCCGATCGACGTGCCGATAACCCAATCCGGTTCGATGCCACCCTCGACCAGCGCCTGGTAGACGCCGGCCTGATAGGCGCCGAGCGCGCCGCCGCCCTGAAGAACCAACACCGTCTGCCGCTTGGCGGCGCTGTCTGCCAGACGGTCGATCTTTGGCTCGGCCTCGGACACGGGCGGATTGCGGGTGATCTTGTTCATGGTCTTTATTCCTCGTTCGGGTTCAGTGAGCCGTCCAACCGCCTTCGATCGGGATGATGGCGCCGGTGATCGAAGCTGCATCGTCCGAGGCCATGAACAGGCAGAGCGCCGCAACCTGAGCAACTGTCACGAATTTTTTGGTCGGTTGGGCAGCGAGAAGGACGTCCTTGATCACCTGCTCCTCGGTGATCCCGCGTGCCTTGGCCGTGTCCGGTATCTGCTTCTCGACCAGCGGGGTCAGCACATAGCCCGGGCAGACAGCGTTAACGGTGATGCCCTGCTCGGCGACTTCCAGCGCGACCGTCTTGGTCAACCCGGCAACGCCGTGCTTGGCGGCGACATAGGCTGACTTGTATGGCGAAGCGACGAGAGCGTGTGCCGAGGCGACATTGATAATGCGGCCCCATTTGCGTTCTTTCATGGCCTGCAACGCGCGCCGGATCGTATAGAACGACGACATCAGGTCGATCGCCACGACTGCTTCAAATTTTTCGATCGGAAAGTCATCGATCGGCGCGACATGCTGGATGCCGGCATTGTTGACCAGGATGTCGATCGCGCCGAACTCGGCGATCGCCTTGTCCATCATCGCGGTGATGGCGTCGCCCTTGCTCATGTCCGCGCCGTCATAGCGGACGGTCACACCGTGCTCCGCGGCAATACCCGCCCGCAGCTTCTCGATCTCCTTGGCATCGCCAAAACCGTTGAGGACGATATTGCAGCCTTTGGCGGCAAATGCTTCGGCGATCCCCTGGCCAATGCCACTGGTAGAGCCTGTTATCAGCGCGGTTTTTCCTGTGAGCATGGTGATCTCCTTCGATCTGAGCGCGAGCTGGTCATGACCGCCTGCCGCCGGGTGGTTTCCGAGTTCTGTCTGTTGATGAAAAGTATGACCCCTGGCCCCGGACATCGGAAATGCCGTTGAGACATGGATTCGATAGCCGACGGTCAGATCCGGTCTCATTCCTCCGGCGGGCTGAGACCCCAGCCGGCTGGCTTTTTCACCGGCCGGCGAACCACCTTTCGTTCGCGTGAAGGACATGAGGTCAATCTCGTCACGGCGCGGCCGCAGACACCGCCGGCGGTCGGCGCGCTCCTGCAAGAGAAATGGTTCGGGGAACCGGCGAGCACTCTGCCCGCCGCTGTCGCCGAATAATCTCGCTGGATCCCGGGCGCTAGTTCTTCTTGATCGTCGAGGTAACCGACTGGATGACTTCCGTGGCCATTTTGAACTGCGGCGCCCGGTCGGTGATGCCATGACGCTTGGCGATCCAGTCGAAATCGGTATAGGCGGCGTAGACCCCGCCATCGGCCGTCTGATAGACCAGCACGCGCACCGGCCAGTCGAGGCCGGCTTCGGGGTTGGCCGTGATGAAGGTCGTGCCCAGGGCCGGATTGCCGAACATCACAAGACGCGACGGTTTGACATCGTTGCCTGCTTTGTTGCCAAGCTTCGCTTGGTCGATGACGCCGAAGAACATAATGCCTTTCTTGAGGACGTCCTTCTTGATGCGGGCAACGGTTTCAGCGACGGAGTAGTCGCTCTTCACCGTCACGACGCCATCCGAGGCGGCGGCAGGGACGACGATCGCCACCAGTATGGCAGCGCCGGCAATCAGGGTTTTCATATAAGTGGTCATGTCAGTCTCCTTGGGTTTGTCGTGACGTTAAGTTGAGCGATGGAATTCACAGCGCCTTGCTCGTCGGCGCGACTTTCTTCGGCTCACCGTTCGTGCCGGTCAGACTGTTGGCGTCTTCAGCACCCCCGCGACAGCAACCGCACAGGCAAGCACAGCGACAAGCACGGTCACACATGCGGTCCAGCCAATCCGGTCATAGATCTGGCCGAGGACGAAACTGCCCGCGAGCCCGCCCGCATAATAGGATGCGAGGTAAATGCCGCTTGCCGCGGTGCGATCACGCGATACGGTCCGGCTGACGTGGCCGGTGGCTATCGCCTGCGCCAGGAAGGTGCCTACGGCGACAAGCGCCATCCCGGCAAGAACGATCGGCAGACTGGTCGCAAGCAGCAGAAGCAAACCGAGGATCGCCAGCGCAAGTGTTGCACCGATCCCCACCCTGGGGCCTAGGCCGGCAGCAACGCGCCCTGCCAGCGGCGTGGTCAGCATGGAGGGCAGGAAGACGAAATAGACAAGACCCAGTGCCATCGGCGACAGCGATAGCGGAGTGGCGACAAGCTGGAAGTTCACATAGGTGAAAGTGCCGATGAACACGAAGAGGATCATGAAGCCGATCGCGAAACAGGCGCGTAGCTCGGCGTCCTTCAGTGCGCCTTTCCAGGCCGCGCGCGCGGGTTGGCCCATGGCGTCGGCGCCCATAGTTGCGGATGTCTTTTGCAGCGTAAACCATACAAGAGCCGCGCCAATCAGATTGAGGGCGGCGAACGTCAGGAAGTTGGTGGAGATGCCGAACGTATCGGCGACGGCGGCCGACATAAGCCTGCCGAAGAAATTGCTGGCGACGTTGCCGGTCACGTAGGCCGCAAGCGCGCCGGTCGTTTGGCGCGATGAAAAATGTTCGGCCAGATAGGCCATCGTCAGCGTGAAAGCGGTTGACATGCATAGGCCCTGTGCGACCCGCAGCAAGGCGAACACGATTATGTTGTCGGTCTGCGAAAGCAGCGTCGTCGGTATCGACAGGACGGCCAGGCTGATCCAGATGCCGTTGCGGCGATCGATGCCGCGCCCGAAAAGCGCGACCGCGATGCCGGCCACAGCCATGCCGAACGTGCTGGCATTGACCGCGAGACCCATCGTGGCGCGGCTGACGCCGAACTTGATGACCAGCGACGGCAGTATGGCCTGAGTGGCGAAGAGATCGACAAGCGTCAGGAACGCAATCAGGGCGATCAGGCCGAAGCGCCGGCCATCCGCAGCAACCATTCGGAGCCGCGTTGGTTCACTCAATCCACTGGTCGTCATGACAGGGCTCCGTGGCCACACGTCCCCAGGCGGCTGCCCGAGGACGCGCTTCAATGGGGGGTTACGGGAAGACGTCGTCGAAAGACGCGGATCACATCATGTGGTCGTCGGGCATCGCGGGCGGCAGGACGTCGGCGGAATAGAGCACGGCGGGCACCTTGCCGTTGTTCTTCCACCAATGGGCGAGCTGGCCGAACTCGGCAGTCAAATCGCCAGCCGGGTGCTCGATGCCCACTTTACAGGTGCTGCGGTATTCGGTGATCGAGCCTTCGATGATGAGGATGTTGGCCGGGCGGACGTTGTGTTCATGCCATGGCACGACGCCGCCGGGCTGAACGACGAGCTTGCGAAGGCGCAGCATATTGCCCTTCCAGGCCTCGCCCTTGCTGCTCAGATCGATCGCAGAGAGAACCGTGTCGACAACGCCAACCGGTTTGCTGGGATGTTCCTGGATATCAGTCGTTGCGGCCTGGCCGGCTGGGCAGTCGCCGGCGAAGGCCGGGGCAGAGGAAAATGCAGCGGTTGCCGAAAGCAGACCTGCCGCAAACGCCAGAGTGAGTTTCTTGGTAGCCATCTTGTATCTCCTTTGTCGGTGCCCAAACGCGGGAGGCGGGGCATGACGAGGAGAGTGACGGGAGCGATCAGAAAAGAGAAATGCTGACTGGCTTTCAATTCGATACCTGAAAACTATCGTCGAACGACGCGAGCGCATAAAAAAGCGCACGACAAGACTTGTCGCACGCTCCCAGAATTTGGTCGTTTTGCTTCAGGCTGCGTTTTTGTGGATCGCCTGGGCTATTGGGCTCTCAGGCCAGCCATGCGCCTTGACGCTGTTCACGAAAGCCGACGCCGCAGGCGAGAACCTGCGTCCCGCAACGACGACCAGGGATACTTCCCGCCAGACCTCAGGATCGATGACGGGACGGACCTGCAGGCCCGGAATCACCGCACTGAATTCAGGGATGAAGCAGATACCTAGCCCTCCGGACACCATGTTCTGGATCCAGTCCTCGCGCTCGCTGGCGTAGGAGATCCTGAGCTTGACGCCACGATCATTGCAGAGACCAGCAAGATGATCGCGATACTCACAATTCAGGCGCCTGAGATAATTTTCGCCATCGAGTTCGGAGATGGCAACGTTGTCATTGCGGGCCAGCCGATGGCCATTTGGAAAGGCGAGGACAAAGCGCTCGCGATAAAGCGGTGTGACGTCAAAGCGGTCCGGGAAGCTGTCGCTCGAGGCCATGATGGCGACGTCGATCTCGCCGGACTCCAGAAGCTGGGAGAGCGATGCCGGGACACCCTCAACCAATTGCAGCTGGATGCCCTGCTGACGCCGGTTGAATTCGGTCAGAAGACCGGTGAAGCGACGGGGGCCGATTGTGCACATGACTCCGACCTTCAGGTTGGCGTTTTCCAGGCACAGGAATCTCGATGCCTCCTGCCGCACTCCAGTCAGTTCGTCGAGAATCTGCTGAAAACGGGGGCGAAGCAGCACACCCAGGTCGGTCAGGTGGGTCAAGCTTCGTTCACGGCGAAACAGCAGCCCTCCGACCTCTTCCTCGAGTTGTTGAATCGCGCGGGACAGAGCCGGCTGAGTGACGTTGCACTTTTCGCCCGCGCGCGTGAAGTTTCGTGTCTCGCACACTGCCAGGAAGTAGCGGATGTGGTGAACGTCCATGCCGATTTATCCCCAATTGCACGAGGTTGTTCGCGCTTCGGAGACTGCCGCAAGGCTCGCTTTGGCGCCAATGCACTGCGGCTATAAAGTCGATAGCGGTCCGTCATGGCGCCGCGACAGCGCGCGCTGCGGACTACTTGCGTTGCGCAGCAGCTGGCCATCACCAAAAGACGGTGGCGAGCAGACCGCTCGCCATTGTGACATCATTCCTGTGTTGCCCGGCACAGTCGGTGCAGCTCAGTTGGCGCCGCCAAGCGCCAATACATTGGCGCAGAACGCTGCGTGCGGCTTGCTCATGGCTGCGTCATTGCACATCTTCATCATCTTGTCCCGATCACCCCGGGGCGCAGTCAGCCAAGCCTTTTTGAAACCGGCCATCGGCTTCATCGTTTTCATGCCGGCATCGCTATAGAATGACGGCAGCGACGCCAGATCGCTGAAGGCATCGGCGGATGCAGGCCCGGCTAAAAGAGCGAGGGCGAACGCCCCCAAACAGACATTTCGTATTCTCATGACACGCTCCTTTTGGTGCTGAAGGCCTGCCGGCGAAGGTCGTGGCGCCAGCTCCAAAGCGAGATCGTCGGATACTCGCCAGCCTCGCAAATCTTGCGGCGCGGAAGAGATTGCCGCCAATGCAATCTGACTATGGAGTTCATGCCAGCTTGGCATTTCGCCAATGAAGGATCATGCGGCAGTGTCTCCATCAAACGCCTTCCCTGGCGTTCTTCGGGAGGAGATCCAAAAGATGCAAATCCAGGCCGCAACCGACCATGGCTTTGTTGCCGGTGCAAGACCGGCGACGGAAGACAGCCAGCTGATCGACATTACGCTGACAAACGACGCACACGGCGCATTTGTCTGGGGCGTGCTCGATCGCTTGCTGGATGAGCCTCGCCTTTCCTTCCGCAGCATCACTGCATCCGGTTTCGGAGGCATGGAGGCAGCGGTTCTTGCCTACGGACTGGCTCTGGGCGGCAGGCGTGGGGCAAGGACGGCGCTTACCAATTTCTGGCGGCGTGTCAGCCATGCAACGATGTTCGCGGCCGATACAGCCAAGCCGCTGAGATCGATCCTGGAACAGTCCATCGACATTGCCGAGATCCGCAAGGAAAGCTGCCCGTTGAAGCTCAACATCCTGGCTTCGAACGCCCTCACCGACACCGTCACGATTTTCTCCGGCGACCAGTTGTCGATCGACGCGATCCTGGCGGGAGCGACAGTCCCATTCCTCTTTCCCGCCGTGGAAATCGATGGCGATCCATATTGGGGTGAAGGCGATTTTTCGGCCTTGCCAGCAGTGCAGCAAATCGAGGCTGGGCATTGGCTGATTGTCAGCGGCAAACCCTCCGAGGGCATGACGCCTTGTGCTCACCGCCTCGCCGCAAATGCCTTGAACTCTGCATCTGTCCTCTTCGACAGTCATCACAGAACAAGTGCTGCGCTGTTTACCAGGCCCTGGACCGACTGGGGCGAATTGACCGACATGCGTGACCGTGGACGGCAGCGGGCCGAGGAATGGCTTCTCGCTGACCATCCAAGCTTGAGCGAAAGCTCAGTCGTCGACAGCAAAAATCGATACGTCTAGGCGCCTCCCTCCGCTTGGCCGCGCCTGCCTCTCCGCGCTCACGAAGTGTAGGCGCCAAAGCGCTCCGGTTCCCCGCCGGAGGGCTTTGGTCGTTACCCTCCTCAACATAGTGACCGCGTATCAAATCCATGCCGAGACAGCATTTCAGCTTCATCGCGCATTGGACAACACTGCTTGCAGACAGGCCGCCAGGTCAGTCTTCCCTCTAAACGCAACCAGGAGAACGACCGTGATCAACACCAAGACCCTCATCGGATCGGCCCTCGCAGCCGCCACCTCGCTTGCTGCATCTGCAGCCTATAGCGGCCCGGCTGCTCAGCCCAGCTTCTCGTTCGAGAAGTGCTATGGCGTCGTCAAGGCCGGCCAGAACGACTGCCAGACCGCGACGCATTCATGTGCCGGCACCTCGACCGCCGACAACCAGCCGGACTCGTGGCTCTACGTGCCGGCCGGCAGCTGCGCCAAGATCACCGGCGGCAGCGACAAGCCGAAAGCCTGACCGACCCAGACTTCAAGCCAACCCCCTTTGGAAGGGAGCAGACCGATGCCCCGTGCATTTCAAGGTGTCGCCATCCCCGCAACCGCGGGCATCGGTCTTCGCTCTCCTCATATCAGCGAAATGTTGAGCCGCAGGCCCTCCGCCGGCTGGCTCGAGGTGCATGCCGAGAATTATATGGGCGACGGCACCGCCGTCGAGGCGCTTGAACGGCTGCGCCAGATATATCCGCTGTCAGTTCACGGTGTTGGCCTGTCTCTGGGCAGCGCGCAAGGCGTGGACCGCGATCATCTGGAAAGGCTGCGAAAGGTCTGCGAGCGGTTCCAGCCCGATCTCGTTTCGGAGCATCTTGCCTGGAGCGTTGCCGACGGAGCCTATCTCAACGACCTGCTGCCGCTTCGCTATGACGAAGAGGCGCTGGCGATCGTGGCGCGAAACATAGCGACCGTCCAGGATACGTTGAAGCGACGTGTGCTGATCGAGAACCTGTCCGCCTATGTCGCGTTTGCCGACTCCTCCATGAATGAAGCTGAATTTCTGGCCGAGCTGGTGGCGCAAACTGGCTGCGGCCTGCTTCTGGACGTCAACAATGTCCAGGTTTCGGCGCACAATCTCCAATACGACGCAAAGACCTTCATCGACGCTTTGCCTGCCGATGCCATCGGTGAGATCCACCTTGCCGGCCATGCGACCAATCAGGTCGGCGGCGACACCGTGCTTATCGACGACCACGGCTCTCGCGTGCCGCCGGTTGTCTGGGGGCTCTATCACCATGCCATCAGCCATCTCGGGCCGCGCCCTACGCTGATCGAATGGGATACCGATGTTCCGGTTCTCGACGTGCTGCTCGGCGAGGCTATGTGGGCCGACATGCTCTCCGCTTCGATCATGTTCGGCCGCAAGCAGGCCGCGAGGCAGACCGCCCCAACCACGGTCCTGCCGGTGTCCAGCCTGCCAGCTTTCGAAAGCACGCGAACCAGCATGCCTGTGCTTGCGGCATTTGCCGCTGCCAGAGCCAGACCGGCCATGCACATGGCCTTGCCGACAATCGAGGGAGGATATCATGCTGCCGCTTGAACATCTGCAGACCATGGTGGCGCGCTCGGTGCTGGCCATGGAGCCACTGATCGACGCGAAAGTGCTGACCGCTGGCAAGGCCGACCCAATGGCTCGCCTGCGCATCTACCAGAACAACACGCGCAGTTCCTTGACCGCCGTGCTGATGGCCGTCTTCCCCGTTACGGCCCGCCTCGTGGACGAACGTTTCTTCCGCTTCATGGCGAGCGAGTTCATTCGACGGCATCCGCCGGCGGAGTCACGCCTGGCGCGTTATGGCGCGGGCTTCCCTCGCTTCCTGAAGACCATCGACACCCTGTCCGACATGCCGATCGTCGCCGAGACGGCTCGGCTCGAATGGGCCATTGCCGAAGCGCTCGATACAGCTTCGCTGCCGGCCCGCAGTCTCGCAGAATACGACAGCACCGACCTTGGGCTGTCGCCGGATATCCTGCTCCAGCCCTCACTGCGACTGATGGTCTCCCACTGGTCGATCCTATCGGTATGGATGGAGCATCAAAAGGAGACTGCGGTCGATGAAAAAATCACCTGGACAAGACGCCCTGAACGGGTGGCGCTGTGGCGATCGGGGAACTACGTGCGGCTTTTTCTGCTCGACCGCGCGAGCTTCGGCTTCTGGCATTCGCTGAAGCACGGCTTCGGCCTTGAGCATGCCACTGGCCGCGCCTTGGCGCTCGACCCGGCCTTCGACCTGGTTTCAGCGCTTGTGCGTCTGTTCCGCGACAGGCTCGTCACCGACGTGCGCGTCCCGGTGCCCCCTCTCTCAAACTGAAGGAGACGATCATGACTGCGATACCAGAATATTCCACGCCTCGCCCTGCCGGCCTTGTTGGTGTTTACCGACGAGTGATCAGCTTGCCGGAGCGTATACCATTTTCGCTGGTCCAGCTCGCGGCTCGAGTGGCGATTGCGCATGTCTTCTGGCAGTCTGCACAATCGAAGCTGGCGTCTTGGCCGGTGACGCTGCAGCTGTTCGCCAGCGAATACAATCTACCCCTCATCGATCCGTCGATCGCGGCGCCGCTGGCGACAACGGCAGAGATCACCGGGGCGGTGCTGCTTTTCCTGGGGCTGTTCTCGCGTCTCGGCGCGCTGATGCTGCTCGGCGTCGTTTCGGTTATCCAGATCTTCGTGTTCCCTGAGAACTGGGCCGAGCATCTGCTGTGGGCATCGCTGTTGCTGCTGGTGCTTACGCGTGGTGCTGGGGTTTTCTCACTCGACTATATAGCCGATCGAATCTCTTCGGCCTCCAAAACCTGAATATTTCAGTCGAGGAGGCTGACCTGATGTGCATCTTCACCCGTGCACTGAAAGCTGGATGAAGGAGCCTTGTCCAACCCACTGGACACCGCGTCGCAGTCCGCCGTTCCTAAGCTAACACCTCTCACCTGAGCTAGGTGCACCTCAAAGGTTGACGTATCGATCTTCGGTCTTGCCGTCGCCACTAACTCCGGCAACGGTCGCGTTGCTGTGAGGCCGTAACGGGCACTCGCCGCGGGGCGAATACGGATTTATGCAAGTCGTCTCGCCTCTTCAGACGATGTTGATTCTCGCACACCGGATCCACAAGAAAGTTCGCCAGCATGTCTTTCAATCGACAAACTCAAGCTGGGCTCCAAGCGGCAGAGCCGGATGTTTCGAGATTTCTGGATCTTCTCCGCCGGATCGCCTCGGCGATGAAAAGGCGAGATAGGGCGTGGTAGAGCGGCTCGTTCGAAATCAATCGCGCTGTCCCATAGCCCAGCATCGATGCGCACATCAGCGCAATGACATTGTCGTGGTTGCCGGTCATTTCGAGGATGATGACGAAGGCTGTCATCGGAGCCTGCACAACGCCGGCGAAATAGCCGGCCATGCCAAGCAGCGCAGCGGTGCCGGTGGCGCCGCCGAGGAGTAGGCCAAGCGTGCTGCCAAGGCCGGCTCCTACGGCCAGCGATGGCGCGAAGATGCCGCCCGGAATGCCCGAAACCATCGAGAGCAGGCCAGCTGCGAATTTCCCAGCAAAGAAGAACGCCGGCAGCGGCGTGCCTTCGATGGCTCCCCGCGCCTGCGCATAGCCGGTGCCGAAGGTGAGGCCATTCGAGGCGATCCCGATCGCGGCCACCGCCAGCCCGCAAATGCCTGCCACAACCATTGTGCGCCAGAGCGGCTGGAACGCGTTCCAGCGCCGGATGCGGCGCATCGCGTTCAGCGCCAGCAGAGAAAATAGCGCGCCGACACCGCCGCCGATGATGCCACAGGCAAGCACCAGCGGCCAGTCGCTGGCAAAGGCCACTGTTTCTTTGGCGACTCCGAAGTAAGTGTAGTTTCCGACCAGGCCCAACGAGGCAAGTCCAGCGAGGATCACCGCCGTTAACACCAGCCCATTGGTCCGAGATTCATAGGCGCGACCCATCTCTTCGATAGCGAAGACAATGCCGGCAAGCGGTGTGTTGAAGGCTGCCGCTATGCCTGCCGCCGACCCGGCCAGGATCAGCCCGCGCGCCTGCGCCATGCCACCCCAGCGCGCGACCTGCAGCATCAGAGAGGCGCCGACCTGCACTGTCGGTCCCTCGCGGCCAATCGAGGCCCCGCAACCTAGACCGACGACGGTGAGCGCGATCTTGCCCACTACCAGCCGCAACGACAGGATATGGCCGCGGTCGTCGTCATCACGCAGATGGCGCGCGGCGATCGCCTGCGGAATGCCGCTGCCCTGCGAGCCTGGAAAGAAGGAATGCGCAAGCCAGGCGCAGAGAACGAAGCCGAGCGGCGTCAGCACGAGTGGCAGGTAAAAGCGCCAGCCGCTATCGGTGTCGATGACGGAATGGAATAGCGCCTGCGCTTGATCGGCAAGCACCGCGAACAGCACGCTGATCAGTCCGATCGAAATGGCGCCTGCCCAGAAGACAATGCGCGGCTGCCAGACGCGACGCGAAACCCACATCGCCTGCGAGCGTCGCAGCATCGGATGTCGTCGCGATATGCGTGCCATGTTGGGTCCCTTCGTAATAGACCCGGCCTAACACACCCACCGAGCCGATCAACCTTGCGAAGCAACAGCTTTGGCTGGCGAGGACAGCAACCACGGCAGTGACATGGTCTCGATGGCGGAGGATCGATGGGACATCCCGCCGGCGCGCGTGCCGGCGGGATGGAAGCATTGACGGGCGCGATGGCTCCTCACATCGCCATTTTTTCACACTCGGCCTGGGCCTTCTTGGTCGATGTATCGACCATGTAGGTTTTGCCCTTGGCGTCGGTCATCATCATCATGCAATGCTTGATCGGCTTGGCCATTTTCATCATTTCGGCGCTCATCTTGGCGTCCGGCATCATGGTGCCCATATGCCCGTCGGGCATGACGGCTGTCACTTGCCCGCCCTTCATCATGGACATCGTGCCCATCGTGTCCTCGGCGAATGCTTGCGAGGCGCAAAGAGCGGCAATGCTGGCGGCGACGAAGATTTTCAACGAATGCATTCGGAATACTCCCATTTTTGCGGGGCACAGTTGCCCCATTCGTGGGTTCGCCCGACATTGCGGTCAGTTACATCGACACGAAGATGTGATCGTATGGCGCATGTTTGCTGACGCGGAAGGCGGACTGTGGACTTAGAGACCAGTCGATCCCGCCGTCATCGGTATGTGCCAGTCATACTCCATCACCGCCTTGGCAAATGCAGAGATGGCGGGCGAAGGCAGTCGATCCGCGACGGAGACCAGTGACACCTCGCGCACGATCTCTGGGTCGACGACCAGCCTGTGGCAGACGCCCGGCTGGCTGGCGGAGAATTCCGCGATGAAGCAGACGCCCATTCCCGCGGCTACCATAGCCAGGATCCAGTCCTCGCGCTCGCTGCGATAGGCGCTCTTGATCTCGAAGCCGAGGTTTTGGCAGAGCTCGTCGATGCGATTCCCATATTCGCAGTTGATACGCTCGAGATAGGGCTCGTTGCGCACATCCGTCAGTTGCAGCGTATTCCGCGTCTCGAACGGATGCCCGGTTGAGAAAGCGAGCCCGAAGCGTTCCGTATAGACCTGCTCCGCCCTCAGCCGATGATCGAATGGCTCCGGGCGCGCCAAGAGCGCGATGTCCAGCTTGCCTTGCAGCAAAAGGTCGGTGAGGTGGTCAGCGGCGCCTTCGATTACGGTCACCTCGATTCCGGGAAACCGTTCGCGAAATGCATTGAGGAAGCCGATAAAGCGCAGCGGCCCGATAGTGCACATCACGCCGAGCGTCACCGGCGCCGTCTCGAGCGACAGAAAGCTTCTGGCGGTGCGCTTGGCATGCTCCGAGCGCTGCGCGATTTCGTCGAGATGACTCCGCATCAGGCGACCGAAATCGTTGAGCTGGACATGGCCCTTGTCGCGATGGAAGAGCAGTCCGCCGAGTTCCGCTTCCAGCTTCTGTATGGCGCGGGTGAGCGCAGGCTGAGTGATATTCACAAGGTCCGCCGCCTGGCGAAAGTTGAGCGTCTGGCAGGCGGCCAGAAAATAACGAATTTCGTGCATTTCCATGACACATCCCCGCTGATGCCCGGCATGCATCGCCGCAATCAGAACTCGGCATTATCGGCAGGTGCTATCCTTAGGTAAACTTTCTCCGCTGTCCATGGCCAGCCCATCCCGGCGGCGGGATCAGGCGTCCAGCCTTGGGCCGATGTTTGGGATCGAGCCGGAGGAAAAGCCGATGCTGGAGCGCAACAAGGACAAACAGCCCGACCAGGAAAAGCTGGAGGCCCTGCTGGGAAAGATGGTCGGCGATCTCGGCGCCATCACCACCGGGGCGGCCGTGCTGCTGGGAGACAGGCTCGGCCTGTTCTCGGCGATGAGCGAGGGCGGCAAGATGACCGCCGGGCAGCTTGCCGCAAACACCGGCACGCAGGAGCGGCTTGTGCGTGAATGGCTTTCGGCGCAGGCGGCCGCCGGCTATGTCGAATACGACGAGGCCAGCGACAGCTTCTACCTCAGCCCCGAGCAGGAACAGGTCTTCGTCAACGAGGACAGCCCCACCTTCATGGCCGGCGCCTTCGAGGTCGTCTCGACGCTATGGCTTGACGAAGAAAAGGTGCGGCAGGCGTTTCGTTCGGGCAAGGGCCTGGGCTGGCACGATCACAGCGCCTGCCTATTTCGCGGCACGGAACGGTTCTTCCGCCCGGGCTAAAACGCCAATCTGATCGGCTCCTGGCTGCCGGCGCTCGATGGCGCGATCGAGAAGCTGGAGCGTGGCATAGACGTCGCCGACGTCGGCTGCGGCCACGGCGCATCGACCGTGCTCATGGCCAAGGCATTCCCGAATTCGCGCTTCACCGGCTTCGACTATCATGCCCCGTCGTCGAACGGGCGCGCGCCGCAGCCAGAGAGGCCGGCGTCGCCGGCAACACCCGCTTCGAAGTGGCGGCGGCCAAGGATTTTCCTGGCACCTACGGTCTTGTCGCCTTCTTCGACTGCCTGCACGACATGGGCGATCCGGAGGGTGCGGCCAGGCATGTGCACAAGGCACTGAAGCCGGACGGCACATGGATGATCGTCGAACCCTTCGCTCATGACAAGCTTTCAGCGAACCTCAATCCGGTCGGGCGCATCTATTACGCCGCCTCGACCTTCATCTGCACGCCTGCCTCGCTATCGCAGGAGGTTGGGCTCGGCCTCGGCGCCCAGGCGGGCGAGGCAAGGCTGCGCAAGGTGGTTACCGGCGGCGGCTTCCGCCGTTTCCGTCGCGCCACCGAGACGCCGTTCAACATGGTTCTGGAGGCTCGCCCGTAAGCCTGGTCGATTTATTAATTTGGCTATGGATTGGAGGAAGGCATGACCGCTTACAATGTCGTTCGGTTCGCACCAAGCCCGGCAAGGAACAGGCCTTCATCGACGCGCACAAGAAGGCAACGCTCGACGTCAAGGGCTTCCGCAAAGCCGCGCTCGTCAGGACCGGCGACCGGACCTTCTGCGTCGTCGGTGAATGGGACGACATGAACAGCCTCGCCGCGGCCCGGCCGCATATGATCGGCCTTCTCGATACGATGCGCGATATGCTGGAGGATCTCGGCGCCGAGCTCGGCGTGACGGATGCCGTCTCCGGCACGTCCGTCGTCGAGATCCGGACCTGAAGCGCCCCAACTGCAGGTTTTGGCATGCACAGCTCGACCACCGGGGTGGGGCCAATCCATCAAAGTCAGTGGCGACGCACGAACTGCTGGAGCGCGACCAATCTTCGGCGTATAACTAGGCCCAATCTCCGGAGGATGAGCCATGAATGCAGTGCCTCAATGGCGGCTCGCAGGCGACTGGTTCGACATCTGCAGCTGCGACATCCCTTGCCCTTGCGAGTTCGCCCAGCGGCCAACCGGCAATCACTGCCAGGGCGTGCTCGCCTGGCATGTGCGCGAGGGTCAGTATGGCGGCGTGAAGCTCGACGGCCTGACGCTGGTGGCGCTCGGCGAGTTTGAAGGCAATCTGTGGGCCGGCGAGGCAAAGGCCGTGATGGGCATGTATCTGGACGAGAAGGCTGATGAGCAGCAGCGCGAAGCCCTGCAGGTGATCTTCGGCGGCCACGCCGGCGGCTGGCCAGCGGGTTTTGCCGCCAATATCGGGGAGATGCGTGGCATGGAGTTCGTGCCGATCACTTTCGAGGTGGCGGGCGACCTGGCCACCTGGCGGGTCGAAATTCCTGGTCTCGTCGTTGGACGCGCAGAGGCGCTTTCCGGTCCCACCACCCCGCCCGGCAAGCGAGTGCAGACGATCAACCCGCCGGGTTCGGAGGTCGGCCCGGGCCAGGTTGCCACCTGGGGGCGTTCTGTCGAGGTGAGCACCAAGGGCTTCGGGCTCGACTGGACTGGCACGGCCCGCTCGAGCAAGCACATTCCGTTCGACTGGACCGGCCCGAACTAGGGCGTGACAATGGCTGACGCGTTCCCCAGGAAATCGCGGCGGTTCACCCGGAATCTGCGCGGCATCCCGCTCGGCCTTCTCGCATCGCTCGTCGTGCTGACGGCAGCGGCGTGGACGCTCACCCTCTACCAGACATTCAGCATGGATATGCCCATGGGCATTGCCGCGCGCGGCGGTATGGAGGGTATGGAAGGCATGGCTGGCATGGCGATGGCCGGAATTGCCGCCGACGACTGGTCATTTGCCGGCGCCGCCGCTTTTCTCGCTGTGTGGACCGTGATGATGGCGGCTATGATGCTGCCAGCCGCGGCGCCCATGATATTTATGTTCGCGGCGGCGCAGGCTAGGCGCGAACAACATGTGGCCATCCCGACGTGGACCTTCGTCGCGGGCTATCTGCTCGTCTGGGCGGGGGCGGGCCTTGTCGTATATGTCCTGGTCCAGTTCGGTAGCGACGTTGCAACGAGCCTCGATCCGCCCCAGCGTGCGAAATGGGCACCGCTCGCGCTCGGTGCCACGCTTGGCGTCGCCGGGCTCTATCAATTCACGACCCTCAAGCACATTTGCCTCAGCCATTGCCGTTCGCCGCTCGCTTTCGTTGCGCAGCACTGGCGCGACGGGCGTGTTGGCGCGCTCAAGATGGGGCTGCGCCACGGTCTCTATTGCTTTGGCTGCTGCTGGGCGCTGTTTGCCGTGCTGGTCGCGACCGGCGTCATGAGCGTCGCCTGGATGTTGCTTTTGACGCTGCTCGTCTTCGTCGAGAAGCTGCTGCCCCGTGGCCGCCGCTTCGAAGGTAGTTTGGGCATTGCTTTGGTGGTCCTCGGGATCGTTGTATCGCTCGGGGCGATCGATATGCCTTGGATGGTCGGTTAGACGAGTAGGAGCATAAGCATCTCAGCTGTGCCGGCAGACGCTTTCGATGGCAATCCATTCGCATCGCGCTGGTTTTTTAGTAGGCTGTCGCACGGCAAGGCGGCAAGGTTGAGGGTCCGATGTGACGGTAGTCGACGATCGTCTTCTCGAAAGCAGGATGACCAAAGTAGAGCAGGCGCGAGTCTGGAGCCCACGCGTCATCTCGAAATTCGAGACGCTGATCAGGAGCGCCGACGATCAGGCGCTCTATCGTGTCAATCCGCTGGCCTTCGCCCGCGACCGCGCAATCGCCGAACCTGAAGCGATCGACCTCTTCCTTCATGCCGCCCGCTGTGGCTTATTCGACATGAGCTGGGATGTGCTGTGCCCCCAGTCTGGGATGGTGCTCGATAGTTTCGGCGCCTTGCGCACGCTGAAGACCCACTATGTCTGTGGCTTGTGCGATGTATCGGGCGACACCGACCTAGACGACTTCATCGAGGTCACCTTCTCGGTATCGTCGAAGTTACGGCGCCTGCCGCACCACGATCCCCAGACGCTTTCCGTCGAGGATTTTCACTGGAAGCTCCACTTCGGACATGACGGGCGGCTACCGGGGCAAGACGTTCGCTTTCTTGACGTTCTGCGTGGCTTGGTTCGGGGCATGACGTTTCTGCAGCCCGGCACCATCACAGTGCTCCGCACTGACTTGGGACTAGGCGCCCTTTCGGGAGTCAACGTCCGGACGCAGGCTGCATTCGCCGTGCCAATATCAGGCGATCCGGTGTCGGCACCCACAGTTCTGAAGATCGATTATGACGGCAAACGCTTCCTGCCGGCATTGCCCGCCGTGCCACCCGGTCCGATCGTTATAGAGGTAGCAAATAGGGGGCCAGCGCGTGGTTCGCTGCTTGTCATCAACTGGCCGCCCGAGCTTGTCGCGTTGACGACCAAGCCGGCCCTCGATTTCGATCCTTATGTTTCCGGTGGAGCGCTGCTTGCACGGCAAACCTTCCGCCAGCTCTTCCGGTCCGAACGCGTCGACGAGAATGAGGGGCTCGGTATCCGGCAGATCACCTTCCTGTTCACGGACCTCAAGGGTTCGACCGCCATGTATGAGCGCCTTGGTGACCTCAACGCCTATGCTTTGGTCCGCGAGCATTTCGCTCTGGTCAACGCGGCGGTTCAGCAACATTGCGGCGCGGTGGTCAAGACGATTGGCGATGCGGTGATGGCTGTATTCTCGCAGCCGTCGGATGCGATTTCGGCTGCACTCCACATCTTTGAAGAAATCGATCGCTTCAACGGCGACCATGACGGGCCGGGGATCATTCTGAAGATCGGAGCCCATTGTGGCCCATCGATCGCCGTGACGCTCAACGACAACCTCGACTACTTCGGTCAGACCGTGAATGTCGCCGCGCGCGTGCAGTCCCTAGCAGAAGCCGGACAGATCTGCATTTCCGAAGCGCTCTATTCCGCGCCCGGGGTTAGCGAAATGCTTGCCGGCCATCGCGTCGAGGCGTTTGAAGCGCCTCTTCGGGGTGTGGAGGGTGATGCAACTGTCTATCGTATTATGCGGGGATAGCCTCGGTCGCATGCCAACTCCCGAGGAACTGCTCGACCATCTTAGATTCAAATCGCCTGCCCCAACCTTCGTATCAAGCACGCACCAGTTCGCCTCATTTCGCAATGCTCTGCGAACTGCCGCCTTGCATCGGTCCGACGATGATTGGCGCAAAGCTGGCTGTGCCCTGGATTTAGCGATGTCGGCTTTTGGGTGCAGGACGGGACGGCAGGAATGTCTGATATGGGGCGCAAAGCTGCCGTTCGCATCGTGGATAGCTTCCGGGTCAGACTCTCCCTTTGCCTACCGGTCTTTGCAGCACCGAGAAGGGCCCACTACGCCCGACACTGTAGAAAATATCGCATGGTCTCCGAGTGGGGGGAAAGGCGGTAGCGCTCTCCCGCTACCAGCCTACCTTAAGCTACTGAAATTATAGAAAAAACGCCGACCTATGGTAGGCGCCCTGTCCGAAAAAATCTTCAATGATTTTCAGGACCTAGCCTGCTACCGTTGTGACGCCAACGAACGTGTTGCGACGCTTCGCAGACAACAAACTGTGCCTCGAGAGACGTGATTTGCGGGAATTGGCTGAAGTCTCCACCTGCGGACCCATTCGGTCCCGATTCCGAGGCGTAATCGACGCGGATTTTCGAATGGCGCGCCCATGTCGCACGCCAGCCCTCAACGCTCGGCGGCTTATGCCCAAGTTATCCAGCTAAATTAAGCAGTCTCATCGGGCGGGCGCTCTGGATTCGCCGACGCCAATCCGCGTGAGCGTACGCGGATCGTCTGACAGATACGATCAGCGAGAGAAGCGAGCGCGCCCTGCACAGTGCGTGCCCCAAGAACGGATTGGAGGGTAACGGCCTGTGTTGCAAACCTATGTTTGAAGGCCTCTCCGCCACAGAGGAAATCGACCAATCCCAAGCCGTGATCAAACGACCACTGTATATACTCCGTAATCAGGACCGCACCCGGCGACGCTCGGCTAAAGTCAGGGTCGTAGGTGGTAACGAATGCCATCATGACGTTGTGCTGGACGATGTTGATGGAAACCGCGACCATCGCACCATTGCATTCAAGTACGAAAATGCGCAGCACACCGGCGCGTGACAGCGCGTCCACCAGGGCGGCAAGAACCGGCTCGCCCTCTTCGAAAAGGTCGGATTCACGCGTGTGCTTTTCCAGCCATCTGCGCTTCAGCGCCGACAGTCGCTCCAGCAATGGCTGCAGCGGCTCGTCAGCCGACAGGAGGCGGAATTTCACTTCGCCTGTTTCTTCCAGTATCTTGATGCCGCGCCGATAGTTCTGGCGCATCTTTTTCGGCTGGTCCGCCAGCCATGCTGCTCCGCTGGCCCACTGTCCAGCGACGCGATAACTGACTTCCTCCCGGTGATTGGCGCGAAGCTTGACGCCGCTGGAAGAGCCCGGTGTAAAAATCCTGCGGGCTGCCGCATCCGGCGACAGACGATTGATAAAAGCAAGATCGAAGCCACCCGCCGAACAGATCCGGTTCCAGAGGTTCTGGAGGGCCGATAGGGAGCATTCCGGCGCGACAAGAATATCACCATAGTCCGTATAGCTATTGGCGGCCCATTCGAGGAGCCGAAGTCCTTTTCGTCTGCCGATCGCCAGGGGAATGACAGCGACCAGCCTGTCATCGCTCCATACCAGGCCGATCCGCAGCGAGCGCCGGTCGCGGTCACGCACGGTGCTCCACCATGCCGAAACCCAGGCATGGCTCTGAAAGATCAGTGCATGGGTACGATGCCATAGGTCTACCCATTCGGCTTCGATGGCGGCCAGGCGATCCGTCGAACTGACGATTTCCAGTCGCTCCGCACCAACAGCGTCAATCGAAGCCATTTTGTTCATGGTTGGAGACGGTCCTGCGGCTGCGCGACATCGATGCGCTTTTGAAAAAGTCGCATGATATGGTTTGCCATTTTCTTGAGCGGCAGCACGTAAAGTCCGAAAAGCGACTGATAGTCGCGTACGTCGCGATCTATCAGTCCAAACTTGAGGTCTTCGTCCGGATCCGGGATGAACTGCGTTCCGAATATGCGATCCCAGAATGAAAAAAGCAGCCCGAAATTCTTGTCGTAGTGGCGAGGGTCGACACTGTGATGCACCTGGTGCCAGTGCGGACACAAGATGACGCCGTTCAACCGGCCGAAGGAAATCTTCAGATGCGTGTGGCGAACAAAGTCCATCATGAGAATGTTGCGAATGACATAGACGTTGATGCCAAATATGGCGATCTCGACCGGATCAAGCGCAATCAGGCTCCACAAGCCGAAACTGATCCCCGGTATGACGCCGTCCCAGATCCGGTTCATCAGATCGTCCAGGGGGTGAACCCGGTCCTTGGTGATCCCAACCATCACTTCGGCCGAATGATGCACCTTGTGCAATTCCCACAGGAACGGGAAACGGTGCTGGGCAACGTGATATAGGTAGTAGGAGATATCGTAAGCAACGAGCATGGTTGCGGTGAAGAGGATGATCGTCACTGGGCCGGCGGGGCCGGGTATCAGCGGTTGCGAGATGCTGAAGAGCCAGCCGACTGCCTGGTTTGTTGCATATCCCGTGGCGGCAACGAAGGTGACACCGGCGGGAATGAGCAGGAAGGGCATCACCAGCCTTTTCGTGATCCAGAACAATGCGTCCGCTCGCGCCGATGGGTGCATGATGACTTCCGCGGGAAAGGCGAAGTCGAAAAAGTCCCGGAAGGATTTCTGTTCGACCGTTCGCCAGTAGGCGACCACCGCGCTCCCCAGCGCCGTGAGCAACAGGAGACCGAGTGTCAGCAGATCGATGTGTGAGAGTTTTTCCACGATCACTCTGGCGAATTCCGAAAACATCGATGCAGTGGCTCCTAGGTGGTGAAATGGTGATCCGGCTCGTCGCGAAGCACATATTGCCAAGCCTATCATATGCTGCCCGCAACTGTGTATCGGGATGCGACTGGCAGAACAATCATGGCCAAATTAGCAGATCAACGGTGTCAAAACCGCTAAATATCTGAACGTAATTAATGTCGAACGCTGCGCCTGCAACCTGCCCGTTATCGGGTCTGCGGCGGACTTGGCGCGAGCCGGATGACTACTCCCTTTTCGCCTACTTGGCCACGCCATGCGAGGCGTTCGGCTGGCTGCCTTGCACCAAAACGCGGCGAAACCCAGCCGCCCTGGCCCGGTGTGTCGCCGCCGGAACGGATGTGGATCGCTGCGTCTGGAAAGTGGATAGTCATCAAAGGTTCAGCGCCGCGCAATATCGTGACAATGTTTCCATCCCTGTTGGCGTGGAGGTCGGCGGCGAGTTGGAAGACGATCTCAGCGACGCGGCTGCCGCCGAGCAGTTGGTCGGTCACGAGGATGCCGTCGCCATCGCGTGTCACGGCGCGTTGATGCACAACGCCGAAGCGGCCTTTGTACCCGTCATGTCGGGCACACAGCCTCCAGTGCGGCCCCGGCTCGCTCTCCACCAATGTCGCAACCGCCTTGTGCGACCAGTTGAACGCCCCGGAGATGATGCTTTGGCTTTTACCCTCTAGGTTCAGCGTGTTGTGCGCCGGCGTCGAGCGGAACCAGTCGCGCCAGCCTCCCCCCGAACCATAGAGCCATGTGCCGGGGTCGACCAGCACCGGATCGCCGTCAATGCACAGGGTGAGCGACAGCGCGTCGGCATGACCGTGCGCCGCTATCGAAAGGTAGCCCAGCGGGCCGTGGTCGTATGTCAGATGGACGTTGCGACCATTCATCTCGCCGCGCCAGACGGAGAGCCCGCCTTGCGTGAATGTATGCAATCCATTCGGCACCGGCGCCGGCCGCGGTGGCGCGCCGAAGAAAAGCGCACGAAAATCGCCAGGCTCCGGTGCGCTGCCCGGCATCCGTAGAAAACCACGGATGGCGGCCGCGACCGATCCGACATAATCGGTTTCGCCCCCCAGCGTGATCACGCGGCCTTCATCATTGTCGCCGAAGCCGCTGGTTTTCGGCGGGAGCCAGCCTGCGAAATTGGCGAAAGCGGCCAAACGCGCTTCGACGGGCTGGGGAAAAGGCAGTCCGGCCTGGCGCGCCGCCGCAGCGCACAGCAGGAAAAGTTCGGCACTGAAGGCGGCGTAGGTCGGGGTCTGCTCGGCCCCGGCGCCATCGGCCAGGATCTGTTTGAGCACCTCAGCCAGGAGCGACTCGCGAGCCACCTCGGCCCCGAAAGCCAGACCGATCAAATATTCGCCAGCCAATTCCGCGACGAGATGGTTGTTGGCGGACGAAAAACGGGAGGGAAACCGCGGCAGCCAATAGGCGCTTGCCGCCAGTATTTCACCGACTTTTTCTCGCGTCGCCGCGCCAAGCCGGTCGCCGACGAGGTCGAGCGTGACAATCAGGCTGATGGCTCGTAGCGCGACCTCGATGCCCGAGGCCCAGCCAACGCCCCGAAATGGTGGGTTGGCGAAATGCCAGCTCTCGATCGCCGCCTCGATGGCCGCACGGGATTGATCATCGCCGGTGAGAAGCAGATGGGCAGCCAGTGGCGGCAGTTGCTGCAGCCGGTTGATTTCCCAGACATATTTTACATCGCCACGGCCGGTGGCATGGCGAAAATCGATATCGAAAGTATGGGTCTTGGGGCCTGGCCAAAGCCGGCCGGTCACCGGATCAAGGCGCCAGAGCTCAGGTGGAAAGAGAGTATAGGGGTCTCGCTGTGGCCAGGTCTGCCCAAGTGCTGAAAACTGGCCCCGAAGAGTGTTTTGCGCAGCCGCCTCGATAGCTTGCCGCTGGGCTGGTGTCGCAGCGGCCGGCACAGCATTCCGCAATCCGTGCAGCACCGGGTGCAACTGCGGCGACGCATAGCGCTGCCAGCCGTTGTCGCGGCGGCGCGAAACGGTCCTCCGGCGCTGCTCGTCCAACCGATGCAATATCTCGGCCAACTCCATGCTGCGCAATCGGTTGAAATACCACCCGACCCTCATCCGCGCTCCGCCAAGATTTTGATCCTCATACACCATCCCGTCGAAAAAGCGTGTGGCGGCATCCTCTTTTCCGTTCCCGCGGTTAATATCTTCGGCCATGACGCGGAGTTTTGCGATGAGAAAAGTTGTCTACGTCATAGCGTGCGCGCTTGGCATGGCTTTGTCAGCCGAGGCGGCGCCGATCCCGCTTGAGCGCGGCGTTGGCGTCCATGAATGGCTCAACTGGTCGCCGGTGGAGAAAGATGGTTCCTACAAATGGCCGCCCTATCGCAGCGAGAAGGAATGGCTTGCGGGCGGCAGGCCGCTCACCGATTGGCCGGACGGCGACCAGTTTGATCGCATTCGATCCATGGGCTTCGACTTTGTCCGGCTGAGTGTCGACCCTGGCCCTCTGCTTGCCAGCGAGGGCGCCAAACGACAACAGGCGCTGGACATGCTTGCCGCTGCGGTGCAGCGGGTGGTTTCAAGCGGGCTCAAGGTGGTTTTCGATCTGCATGGCGTCAGCCAGGTTCCGGCCTACAGCATGGAAATGATCTATGGCGGGGCCGACAGCGAGGGTGTTGCCCGCTATCGCAAAATGGTAGTGGCGGTGGCTGCCATGCTGATCAAAATTGGCGCCGACAAGGTCGCCCTCGAGCCCTATAACGAGCCCGCCTACTACCCTTGCGATTCAAGCGGCAGCGATGACTGGCAGCGGATCATGGCAGGCACGGTTCGCGATATTCGCGCCGTCAGCAGCGAACTCACCATCGTCGCGACCGGCGCCTGCGGCGGGAGCATCGCGGGACTGGTCAACCTGGACCCCAACTTCGACGACCCCAACGTCTATTACAGCTTCCACATGTATGATCCGCACAGCTTCACGCACCAGCGGGCCGATGACAAGAACGCTTTCTCCTCCGGCCTTCCCTGGCCTGCCGACGCCAGCACGCCCGAAGTGGTCGCCGAAACCCTCAAGGCGCAGATGGAGGCCGCCGGCTTGAGCCAGATCGAAGAGGTGATGAACATGGCCTCGGCGCGTGAAACGATCGCCCGATACTTTGAGCAGAATTGGGGGCAGAGCCAGCTCGAAGCGGGTTTCCGTCAGGCGGTCGACTGGGCTGAAGCCCATCGCATAGCGAGCAGACGCCTGTTCGTGGGCGAATTCGGCGTTATCCTGATGTCTGCGGATGGCCGCATGGGAGCTTTCGATGCTGATCGCCTGCGCTATCTCATGGCAGTGCGCAGAGAGGCGGAACGCTTCGCGATGCCGTGGTCGGCCTGGGAATTCTCCAATCCTTACGGAATGAGTGTTATCCAACCCAAGGGGCCTGCGATCCCGGACCGGGAGATGTTGCGGGCACTGGGCCTGCCATAACTCGTCATCGGGTCAGGATCGGTTCGAGCGGTCTGCCTGGTTGCTGGCGATCAATCGCGTGAAACCCAAGGACTGTCGTCTCCAGTTGCAGCCGAGAGGGCCTGATCGAACCAATTCAGGCTCAGTTTTAAAATCACTCCACCGAGCAGCTATTTAATATATTCGCTGTAGATTGGTGTCCTCGATCATACGCAAACAAGGGAAAGAGGGCCAAGGGAAAGAATGTGCGGAATTGCCGGCTGGATTGGGCGCAGGGTCGAGAAGCCACAAGATCGGGCCGCCGGGATGTCGAATGCCTTGCAGCATCGTGGTCCCGATGCCGAAGGCATCGAACTCCTGGACCTGAACACAGGCGAGGACCAGTTGGCATTGGTGCATCGCCGCCTGGCGATTATTGACTTAAACGCCGATTCAAATCAGCCGATGCAGACCGAGGACGGACGGCTCCGGATTATTTTCAACGGCGAAATATACAACTACATCGAGTTGCGTGAGGAGTTGATCGGTCTCGGCCACCGTTTTCGCACACGCTCCGACACGGAAGTGCTGCTCAGGGCTTATGACCAGTGGCGCCTGGCCATGTTCGACCGATTGAGCGGGATGTTCGCTTTTGCGCTGTGGGACGCTCAACGGCGCGAATTGATCCTCGCTCGCGACCCCTTTGGAAAAAAACCCCTTTACCTCATGCAAGGCAGAAATTTGCTGTCGTTTGCCTCGGAGATCAGCGCGTTGTTGTCTGCGCAGCCAGATGGCCAGCAGCTCGATCTGGATGGAGTGCGCGAGTATCTGACCTGGCGTTACGTGCCTGGACCGCGGACGCTTTTCAAACAGATCCGCAAGCTCAACCCGGGAAGCTACGCTGTGTGGTCGCAAGGGGAAGTAACGGAAACGCGCTACTATGCGCCCCCGGATCAGACCGATCTGACAGCGGATATCGATCCAGGAACCGCCAAGCGGCGATTTCTGGAATTGCTCGACCGTTCTGTCGAGATCAGGATGCGCAGTGATGCGCCGTTTGGCGCCTTTCTGTCCGGGGGCCTCGACTCGTCGGCAATCGTTGCCCTGATGACCAGGCACAGCGACAACCCCATTCGTACGTTTTCGGTCGGTTTCAGCGAACAGGCTTACAGCGAGCTTCCATTCGCCCGGCGCGTCGCCGATCATTTCAAGACCGATCATTGCGAAATCGTCATCCAGGCGGATGACCTGATGAATCATCTGCCCAAGATGGTCCGCCATCGGGGGGCACCTGTTTCACAAAGTACGGACATTCCAATTTACCTGATGTCGGTTCGAGCCTCGCAGGACGTCAAGATGGTGCTAACGGGCGAAGGTGCGGACGAGATACTCGGCGGCTACCCCAAACATCGCGCAGAGTCTCTGGCGGGTGTCTACCGGTCACTTGTTCCAGCGTCGCTTCACAACAATCTCCTCGCCCCTTTGATGCGCGCATTGCCCGGCGCATCGGCCAAGTTCGATACATTTGCCCGAAGCGCGGGTGAACGGGACTTTGCCACCCGGATGATCTCCTGGTTTGGAGCCATGACGGCGCGGGAACGCGATTCGCTCCTCGGTGGGTTGGCCACTTGCGGCCATGACTGCAACGATTTCCCGTTCTCTTCGAGTGTGACGGAATCTCATCTGCGCCGTGTGTTGTTTTTTGATCAGACATCGTGGTTGCCCGACAACCTCTTGGAACGGGGCGACCGAGTGATGATGGCCGGTTCAATCGAGGGGCGAATGCCATTCCTTGATCGCGATCTGGTTTCCTTCGTCAGCCAACTGCCCGATCGTTACAGGCTGGGCTTCCTGCACAGCAAACAGATCCTGCGCGACTGCATGGCCGGCATGGTTCCCGACGAGGTCCTCAACCGCCCAAAGATCGGCTTCAAGGTGCCCGTCGCCGAATGGTTCCGCGGGCCGATGAGCGATTATGTACGGGACCATCTGTGTTCGTCCCATTCGGTCATCCGTAGCTATTTGAGCGCCAAGAAGCTGGACCAGATTGTCAGGGAGCACGCCGAGCGCGCCGCGGACCACGAAAAACTGATATGGGCGCTTTTGAACCTGGAGATATTCCACCGCGAATTCGCGCTTGGCCCGCCGCAGTGACGACAATGAAGGACAGCGTCAGCGCTTGACCGATCGCGCCTCGGACGCGACCGATCTCCAGACATCGCAGATCGCGTCGACAAACGGTGCAAGCTCAAGCCTTTCCCGGTGCACCGCCATGGCGGCGGCGCCAAGCCGCGCGCGCAGCGCCGTATCCTCGACCAGCCGAGTTAACGCCTCGGTCAACGCCGCCACATCGCCGGGCGGCACCAACAGACCGGATTGTTCGTGGGTGATGATGTCCTCGACCGCGCCAACCGGGGTGGCCACGACAGCCAGGCCGGCCGCCATGCCTTCGATCACCGACATTGGCAGATTTTCGGCGAACGAGGGGAGCACCAGAATATCGGCCGAAGCGATCAGTGATGCGACCTCGTCAGGTCCCACCCAGCCCGGAAAAGCAATACGGTCGGCAATCCCTAGAGCGACCGACCTCGCTCGTGCCGGCTCGACCTCACCATCGCCGGCGATCGTGGCACGCCAACCCCTGAGATGTTTCATCCGCTCCAGCGCCTCGCCCAACTGCGGCACGCCCTTTCGCTCGCCGATGCGGCCGAGGAACAGGATGTGCACGTGATCGCCTCCGCCGACATGCGCCAGGGAAGGAACTGCCGTGGCGTTGGGAACGATGACAATATTGCCGCCGTTCGCCGGTGCCCGGCTGGCGACGAAATCGCGCCAAAGCCCCCCCAGGACAATCACCCGGCCGGCATGCTCGAACAGAGCCCTGATACGGCGGCTCATGAAACTATGATCATCTTTCCAGAATGTCTGATACTGCGCCCCATGCAGATGAAGGACATATGGTATCGACAACAGCCTGGCGCAGGCGGCGATCATCATCTTGCGATAGGTGCTGCCGGAGACCGATATATTGATGTGAATGACGTCGGCGCGTCTGTCGAGGCGGGCCGCAAGCATCCGCGCGCAAAAACCAAGCATGTAGAAGATCGAAAGCCCGACATGTCCCGGGCCACGGCTGGAAAGAAAGCGCAGATCGATGTCGGCGATCTCTTGCCGTTCGAACTCCTGCTTCAGCGCCCCCATGATCCGGTCGATGCCGCCTTGTCCCGAAACGCCCGAGGGCGTTGCGACCAAGACATGTATTTTTCTATTGTGGGCGAGACGCTGCAACATGACACCATTTGGATTGCGGATGCCGGGTGACCCTAAAGCAAACGTTCCAAAAAAGGTTTACGACAAATCTTTTGGTTCAAACTGTATCCGTTCACCCTTTGCCGTCATCATGCTGGAATTCCCGTCGGTCAACGATTAATCGACGGCAAATTTTCCGGGAACAACCCTTTGCTGCTCCGTTCCACACTCATCTATGGCCCAGCAATTCTGCTGACGCGGGTTTCCGCTCTGCTCCTGCTGGTCGTCATGACGCGGCTGATCGACCAGACCGAGTATGGCCTGCTGACCCTGGTGGTCACCGTGGGCGAAATGACGGATGTGGCCGTTACCAACTGGCTGCGCATTGCCTTGTTGCGGCTTGGCGGAAAAGGCGACGTCAGCCGTGGCAGCCTGATGCTTGCCGGACAGGTATTGCTTGTCACCACGGTGCTGGCCCTGATCATATCCGTGATCGCCTCGGCGGTGATCGTGCCGGAGCGCTGGATCGAATTTGCAATCGCCGTCTGCAGCTATCTGATTGCCGGCTCCATCAGCCGGTTCGCGTTGACGGTGCTGCAAATGCAGCAGCGTCATTCCCTCTATTCGATGCTTGAATATCTGCGCGGCCTGCTGCAACTCGCCTTGCCGATCGCCGCCATCCTTATCTTCCAACGCTCGTTTCTGACGGTATCGCTCGGCTCGAGCCTCGCCGTGCTGATTGCCGGCATCGTGGCGTGCGTGGTGGCATCCGGGCGCGTTATTGGCGGCCCGCCGCGCTTCACCCACAAGGAGTTTTTTGCCCTCGGCGTGCCCCTGGTCATCATGGCGCTGGTCGGTTTCGGTCTCAACAGCGCTGAACGCGTCTTCCTCAAGCTCTACTACGATGCCGGCGCGGTGGCCGTCTTCGCAGCCGCCTACGCATTGGCTCGGCAGCCGATCGATATGGTCGCCAACGCAATCAACATGGGCGCATTTCCAGAAGTGGTCAGCCGCTTCGACGAAGAGGGATCCGAGGCGTCCGGGCGGTTGTTGTCGCAACTCATGGCCTTGATGATACGCCTTTGCCTGCCGGTCGCAGCAATGCTTATCGCGCTCAGCGGCGACATCACGCGACTCCTGCTGCCCGCGGAATATCATGGTCGCTTCGGCCTGCTGTTCCCGATCATCGCCTTCAGCGTTCTTTGTGCCAATCTCACAAGCTTCGTTTATGGCGTCGTGGTGCACGCACATAAGCGGCCGTGGTTGCTGATCATCGCCAATTCCTTCGGCTCGGTGGCAACGATTTCACTGTCTTTTCTATTGATTCCCACCATGGCGGAGGTTGGCGCGGCGTTGGCGTTGGCGGGCGGATCGCTGGCAGGTCTTGCAGCCTGCATCGTCATCGCCGAGAGGCTCACGCCGGTGCCGGTGCCCTGGCGCGACATCGCTGTCTCAATCATAATTTCTATCTGCACCGGATTGGCCGCCAGCCTCGCCAGCACTGCGCTGGGCTATATGCCGGCGATCTTTCCGCTCGCGGCGGGCGGCGTCGCCGGCGCTGCGGCTTTCCTGGGACTGACCTGGTTGTTTCACCCCGCGGCCGTGACGCAGTTCATCGGCAAGCTAAGGGCACGGCTCCGGATCGCATAAATCCCGCGCTATGAGGCATGCTTGTCTGAAAGTCGCGAGCTTACGGATTGACGTTTCGGCGTCCCCGGCGAGACCAGAACTCACGCCACAGCAGCAGTGCATAGGCGGTGTTGGTATCGTAGTAGCGGCGCCACAAGCGTCGCGGCTCCTGCGCCACGCGGAACAGCCACTCCAGGCCGGCCGCCTGAACCAGTTTCGGTGCCCGGGCGACCTTTCCACCATAGACGTCGAAGCTGCCGCCCACGCCCATGACGAAACTCGGAGCGAGTACGTCGCGATAGCGCTTGAGAAAGCGCTCCTTGCTCGGCGTCGGCATCGCCACAAACAGGCAGTCGGCACCTGAAGCGTTGATGGCCTCGACGATCGCGGCCTCTTCCTCCGCCTTGAAATACCCATTGCGCCGGCCGGCAATGGCCAGGCTCGGATGATCTCTGGCAAGTCGGCTTTCAACTGCGTCGAGAATGTGCTGTTCAGCGCCCAAAAGGTAGGGGCGATAGCCACGCTTGGCGCACAGCGCAAGCAGGTTGATCATGACGTCGACGCCGGTCACACGCTCCGGCAACTCGACGCCGCAGAGCCGCGCGCCCCAAAGCACGCCTTTGCCGTCGACATTGACCATATCCGCCCCGACGACATCCTCGCGCAGTTCGGCATTCTTGCGCATGTTCACAAGCTTGGCGACGTTCACGACAACATGATGAAGCGGCCGCCGCGTCGCCATCGCCTCGTCTGCGATGGCCAGCGTCTCGGCCATGGTCAGCGCATGGATGGTCGCACCGAGAAACTCGCGGCGGCGTGATGCCAATAGAGAGTGTTGCGCCCATGCCGGGTCATGCGAGTTCATGCCGCTTCTCCGGTACGAGCGAGAGACTGCGAGCGTTCCATTTCGGATTTCTTGCCTTCGATGCGGGCGTCGGGCTTGCGCGCCTTGCGCCAGGTCCACAGGCCCCGTGTGTCGACGAGCTTCTTGTCCTTGAGCGCTTCGGGATCGATCAGATTGAATTGTCGATGGTCGACCAGCAGGACGACGATATCGGATTGGTCAATAGCGGAAAGTGCATCGGTGAACATGACGCCGCTGCCCTCGAGCTCGTGTGGCAACTGACGCGCATTGGGCTCGGCAGCGACGATCTTGATATTGGGAATCTTGGACAGAAGCTTAACAACCTCGACAGCCGGGCTCTCGCGCATATCGTCGATATTGGGTTTGAAGCTGAGGCCAAGACAGGCGATCGTCTGCTTGCGGGTCGGGTCGAGCAATGCCTCGATGTCCCTGACCACCGACAAGGGTCGCTCGGAATTGATGCGCCGTGCCGAACTGATCAGCCGCGTATTGTTCGGTGCGGCGTCGATGATAAAATACGGATCGATCGCAATGCAGTGGCCGCCCACGCCCGGGCTCGGCTGCAGGATGTTCACGCGAGGATGCCGGTTGGCGAGATCGATTACCTCCCAGACGTTGAGCGACAGATCCTGGCACACCGCCGCAAGCTCATTGGCGAAGGCGATATTGACATCGCGGAACGCATTTTCAGTCAGCTTAACCAGTTCCGCGCTTTCGGCCTGGGTTATGAACAGGTCGCCGGCGACGAAGCTTGAATAGAGTGCCGCTGTCCGCTCCGAAGACTTTCGGGACAGTCCGCCGATCGAGCGATCATTGTTGATCAGCTCGGTCAGCACCTTTCCCGGCAGCACGCGCTCGGGAGAGTAGGCGACCAGGACGTCAGCTTCCTCGCCATGCGCAACGGGAAATTTGAGATCGGGTCGCAGTTCCGCGAGCAGCGCTGTCATGACACGCGTCGTACCGACCGGCGATGTTGATTCCAGCACCACCAGGTCGTCCCGTTTTAGCACCGGAGCGATGCTTCGCGCTGCCGCAAGCACGTAGCTGACATCCGGCTTGCGGTCCGGGGTGATCGGAGTTGGAACGGCGATAATATAGGCATCGGCCGGCTGAGGCGTGCTGAATGCCTTGAGCTTGCCATTGGCGACGACTTTCTGGATCAAACCATCCAGGTCCGGTTCGATGATGTGGATTTCGCCGCGGTTGACCTTCGCGACCACCGCCTCGTTGATATCGACACCGATGACATCGAGTCCGCGGCTGGCAAAAATGGCACAGGTCGGCAGGCCGATATAGCCCATGCCGATAACGGAAACGGTTTTGATTTCAGCCATGATTCAGCAATTCCTCAACGATCCGGCTCGCAGCTTGGCCATTGCCGTATGGATTGTGCCTCTCCGCCATGCCGCGATAGACGCTCTCATCATCGAGCAGGCTATTGGCATTGGCCAGAATTTTTTCGATATCGGTGCCGACCAGCCGGGCAGTACCAGCGGCGATCCCTTCGGGTCGCTCCGTGTTTTCCCGCATTACCAGCACCGGCTTGCCGAGTGAAGGCGCCTCTTCCTGCACGCCGCCGCTGTCGGTCAACACCAGGTAGCTCTGTTTCTGCAGGTACAGGAACGGCAAATAGTCCTGCGGGTCGATCAGGTGGATGTTCGGCACCGTCCCGATTTCGGCCTCGACCACGGAGCGCACATTCGGGTTGGGATGGACCGGGTAGATGATCTGCACATCCCTGCGCGCCGACAATGCCTTCAGCGCGGTGCAGATTCTCTGGATGCCGCCATCGAAATTCTCACGGCGATGACCGGTGACGAGTATCATTTTCTTGGTCGGATCGATGAAGGGGAAACGAGCGGCGAGCTTGGCGTTCATCAACTTGTCGGCATCGATCTCGCTGGAGAAATGCAGCAGCGTGTCGATCACGGTATTGCCGGTTACGAAGATGGTGTTCGCAGCCTTTCCTTCGGCGATGAGATTGTCGCGCGCCTCGGTGGTCGGCGCAAAATGCCAGGTGGCGATGTTGCCGGCAATCTTGCGGTTCAGTTCCTCCGGAAAGGGAGAGTTGATGTTGTGGCTGCGCAATCCCGCCTCGATATGGGCAACCGGAATGTGCTTGTAGAAGGCAGCTAGAGCCGCGGTCATCGCGGTGGTTGTGTCGCCCTGGACGACGACGATGTCCGGCTTCGCCTTCTCCAGCACCCCCGCCATTCCGAGGAGCACGCGCGAGGTCACGTCGAACAACGTCTGACCTGGCTGCATGATGTTGAGATCGTAGTGCACCGGCAGGCCCGTCAGTTCAATGACCTGATTGACCATCTCGCGATGCTGGCCCGTCACACATATTTCCGTGGTGAAGCCTGGATGGGCGAGCGCGGCCCGCGCCACCGGAAAACATTTGAGCGCCTCCGGCCTCGTGCCGAACACGATCAGCAGTTTTCGCCTTGAGGGCAAGTTCGGATGTGAAACGGCGTTCATGGTTGACCCTGGTCACCGAAAGCGTGGGCGCCCGGCTGACATGTGCTTTCAGCCTAACAATAGCGCCCTGAACCGCCTTCGTATTCAAAAAAATTAACGTATGATTAACGCTAGAGTCCGCAGCCCCCCTTGGGCAACCCTTGCCAGGAACTGTGGGGAAAGATACCAGAGCAAAGCCATTTTTTGCTTTAACGAGAATAACTTGGGTTGACTAATATTTTAATCATCGGCCACGCCGTCGCATCCCGGCGCTGGGAAAATGAGCTTTTCATGCGGTTGGGTGCGGCAGGTTATGTGGTCTCGAGTTGCCACGCGCCGGCGCCGGCGCCAACCGCTCGGGGGCTGGACACTGTCTTGGCGATCGAGAGCCGGCGTTTCGGTCCCTCGCTGGCGGGCCGGTCCGAGCCGTTGCCGCCCATCGATCGCGGCCCTCCGGACCTCGTCATAGATCTCACTGCCAGCGCAACGGGGCAAGACGCGCCAGTCCTGAGGCTCGAATTTTGCGGTCGCAACAGCTTTCCAGCCGGCGTTGCCGCAATGTTGGCGAGCGGACAATTGCCTGAACTTGGCGCTCGCCTCGATGGCGTTGTCGTGGCCCAGGCTAGACCGATGCTGGCAGACAGGCTCTGGCTATCTCGAAGCTGCAACGACCTGCTCGCCGGCGCCATGTCGCTGATCATGCAAACCGTCGCCCGCTTCTTTGCGGGCAAGCTTGTGCCGGTAAGCGACAACCCGGTGCCGATCCTGAAGAACGACAGTTTTGTTCGACACTATGTGCCCCTTTTCGGCAGGGCTTTGATCGATCGCGCCGTGCAAAAAATCAGGCGGGGACGACGCCCCTTCTATTGGCAGGTTGCCTATCGGGTGATCGACGGACCAGGCATCGCCGAAACCGGGCAACTCGACGGCAAACCGTTCACAGTCCTGCCGGACGATGGCCAACGCTTCTATGCCGACCCGTTCGTCTTCGAGGCCGACCGCCGCCATCATCTGTTTGTCGAGGAATTCCCCTACGCGACGAGTCGCGGCGTGATTTCCGTCGCCGAGCTCGGTGACGATGGCACTTTCGGTGTTCCAAGGGTTGTATTGGAGGAAGCGCACCACCTGTCGTATCCGCAGGTGTTCGCACACGATGGCGAGATTTTCATGATCCCCGAAAGTGGTTCGGCTCGCGAACTTGTGCTCTATCGCGCGGCGCAGTTTCCCGACCGCTGGGTCCGCGACACGGTGCTGATGACGGACAGGGATTTCAACGACGCGACGCTGCTCGAATCCGACGGTCGCTTCTGGCTGGTTGGAACGGAGCGGTTCGGCTACGGCAGCGCATCGGACACGATGGCGGTCTATTGCGCGCCCTCGCTGCGCGGGCCATGGGTCGCCCATCCGCTCAATCCCATTGCCGTCGATCATTCGGCCACCCGGCCGGGCGGCGCCTTTATCCGCCAGGACGATGCCCTGGTGCTGCCGGTGCAGAACGGATCGAGGGCCTATGGCGGTGGTCTGGGGCTGATGCAGCTTGAGCGACTCGACGCGTCCGATGTCCGCTTCGCCTCGCCCCGGCCGATCGGCGCGGGTCCGGCATGGGCACGCACGGGCATTCATACGCTTAACCGCGCCGGCAATGTCGAGGTCGTGGACAGCGCGGGCTGACTGAAGCGCTGAAAGCCGTGACCGTCCCGTTGCTTGGCCTGCTTATTTGTTCTCCGTGGCAATATGAGGAAGCGGTGTGTTTCTCGTCTTCCTTTTGCCGTTCAGGGTCTGAAGAATCGGCTTCTCGATCATCTCGTAAATCACCAGACTGACGAGGCAGGCTGCCACGATGCTGACCACCGACACCAACAATACCGTTGTCGGATGCTCGTATCCGACGGTGCGTCTGGCCAGGTACGCCACAGCGCCGATCACGAAGATATGCGACAGATAAAGCGCGTAGGAAGCGTCGCCCAACTGCTCGAGAAGGCTCCAGTGCTTGAGTTTCGGCTCCAGAATGAGGCTGAGATGAAGTAGGCCCGCCGCCCACATTGCTTGTCCCGCGAAGCTGATCTGACCCAAGAGCGGCGTACCGTCATCGACGAATGAAAGCACCCCGCCCGCAGCGGTCATTACGCCGAATATCCAAGCATGGCGTATGTCGGAAGTGAAATCACCGTCCAAATAGCGCCGCCCTATCCACATACCGATGACGAATGCCACCGGAGAAGGGTTGAGATAGAACTGGATAACAGGGTTGGTGGGAGCCAGCCACAGCCCGGCTATCCACATCGCAATGAAAAAGACCGTCAGCACAAATACGCGCGAGGTCACGGACAGGAATGCGAACACCGCAAAAGCGATATAGAAAAATACCTCGTAATTGAGCGTCCAGCCGAGTGAGAGGATTGGACTGGCGCTATCCCGTCCAGGCGCTTCGTGAACAATGAAGAGGAGCGACTGAAGATAGTGGGGCCACGTAAAGACGGTCTTCTGGAAGAGACTTGGCGCGAGCGCCGCCAGAACCGCGGCGAGGCTGGTGAAAAGCCAGTAAAGGGGGATGATCCGGATTGCTCGGCGTTTCAGGAAGGTGGCAGCGGAAAACGGACCATCTCCCGTAATATGGACCATTATGAAACCGCTGATGACAAAGAACAGAACGACGCCCAGGCGGCCCGCCGTCACAATAATCAGATTGTCCACGCCAATCTGATAGGAAAAGGCGTGTGCGAACAGAACCAGCAAGGCGGCGCAGGCGCGAAGATACTGAATCGAATAGAACTTCTTCACCTTGATCTCCTGCGCTTTGCCGGCGCCTGATGCCATTGTGCCGTCCACAGGCAGCGCGTCGGACGCCGTGCAAAGCATCGCCATCAATACGACCGGCCAATTAAGTGTGGGTTACCGACTTCATGAAATAGCCCATGCCGGGCATCGCCACTGTTAAGATCGGGTTATCCATATTCCTTTACGTTCTTGCAGGAAAATGTACCCGGGGGTGCGTTCGTCCCCTGCCATCTCAATCGCAAGCCGCAACGCTGGTCAGATAATCGTGAGTGTCACCCCCACAGAGCAACAGTTCGTGACCGCGCAGGCCAGCCGCCAAGACGCCCTCACACTCCTGTTCTTTCTCCTCGCGGCCTTCGCTTTCCTGCTCCGCTCGACCATCTCTCCGCAATTGATGAATATGGTGATGTCCTATTCGACGGAGGGGGGGTCGTTTCCCGAAAAGCTGCATATCGGGACCTATGCCATCTTTCTGCTGCTTGTCGTCATCGCCACGACCCGGCCAATTCGGCTCGAAGGCGATGAAGTCAGGCTGTTCAAGGCGACATTGTTATATTCGCTGCTGCTGTTGTGGCTGGTGCCTTATCTCTTCGTGATAGGCCGTGCCGGCTCGGCCGGCTTCATAATCGATTCCTATCTGGTCTCTTGTGCCGCGGCGATGATCATGCTTGCCCTGGGTGACCATGTGCGCAGGGCGCTTGGCAATGTCATCGTCGGCATGATTGTCCTCAGCGCCATCATCGGAACGATCGAGGCCGTCACCCAGCATCGATTCCTGCCCTATCCCCTCGTTGAGCTGGACTTTCGGCCGATCGGACTGTCGGCCCATCCGCTGGCGCTGGGCGCGCTTTGCACCACCGCCATAGGTTTCGTTGCATTGACGCGGTGGCGTATCTGGGTGTGCGCGCTTTGCATCTTCATTCTCTTCATCGGCACGGCCGCTTCGGGCGCGCGCACCGCCCTGCTGCTCGCTTGCGGCGAGATCCTGTTCCTGCTCGTGTTCCTGCCTTGGCCGGACTTGTCACCCAGACATCAACGCCAGGCCAAACTCCTGGTGCTGATGCTGACGCTGGCCGGTGGCGCCATACTGATTGCGATACTCTTTTCGGCGGGGCTGCTGAACCGCTTCAGCAATACGCTCTTTGATCAAAATTACGATGCGCGCGTCAAGATCTACGATGTATTCAAGTTCGTTGAATGGAGGGACATCCTGCTTGGCATGAATCCCAACGAGTTGTTGAAGATCGTCAACGAAAAGCTCAACCTCCCCTTCATCGAAAGCACGCCGGTCGTTCTTACGCTTTTGTTTGGCCTGCCGATCGCCTTGCTCTTCGCGTTTGCTTTCTTCCGGTTCCTTTTCAAGCTCCTGCGCAATACGCCTCGGGCCGCCCATATCGCAGCGGCCGCGTCCATTCTCGCGGCATTGTCAAACAATGCCCTTTCTTCGAAGGCGCCGGATATCATGCTGCTCGTCATCTTGTTGCTCGCTTATCGAAAGCCGGATGGGCGCCAAACCGGCACGCCCCTTCAAGGCCAACCAGCATCAACAGCGACATGACGCCAAGCCCGCTCCTTGCGGGTGCCCTCGCGACGACCTCTTGTATTTCCATTTGAAACGCCTGCACGCTTTGCCAGGCTACGACGGGCGTGGCAGAATACCGACCAAGGGTGGATAGGTCGCTGTTCCGGAACGCGCCTGACACGCCTGGAAAATGAAATGTTAACGATGTTTCCGTAAAGCAGGCTGTGCGTATTGAATATTAAAGGGTTAGCATGATGTCCGCCGCTTCCGGTCCTCCTCCAGCCGCGGCCGCCGCCGGCATTAGCCCCTATGAACGGATCGAAAATGCGCGGCGCGCCAGCAGGCCAAAGCCGCAACAAACCGCGCCGATCATGGCACATGCGGCGGCACCCGCTGTAACGTCGGCCCCTGTAACGTCGGCCCCTGTAACGTCGGCCCCTGTGTCGCCTGCACCCGTGGCGCCGCCTGTAGCCGAGCCCGTCACGACGGTGACGCTCAACAAGATCGGAACCTTTCTCGAACTCGATTTCGGGCGTCTGTTTGTCTGGCTGCGCGCCGGCCTCGCTCTGGTATGCCTGCTGGCAATAGCCGGCGGGATCATCGGCGGTGCCTACGCTCTGCTGAGCAAGCAGCGCTACACCGTGACCACGGACATCCTCATCAATCCCGCCAATCTTCAGGTTGTTCCGAATGATCTTTACCCGCAATCGGCCCAGGTCGATGGACAGCTGCTCAGCGCGCGCAGCAAAGAGCGCATCTTGACCTCGGGCAGCGTGCTTTCACGTGTTGTAGACGATCTTGACCTGGCCAGTGACCCGGAGTTCTTCGACGCGGACCGTAGCCGCACAGGGACGGACGGCGCCAAACCCGATCCAAAGCTTACCGCCCTGAAGAACCTGGCGGAACGGGTTAGCAGCATCGCGGATGAAAAGTCGTTTGTCACGACCTTGATGGTATCGGCGGAAACCCCCGCTAAGGCGATCCTGATTTCGCAGGATATCGTCAAGACTTTCCAGGAAGAGCTGGCCAGCGCCGAGGCTTCCGGCGCCAGCCGTGCCGCGGCCGCGCTGGACGGGCGGCTGGGCCAGCTCAAGAGCGATGTGCAGGCGGCCGAAGAGAAGGTCGAGGCCTATAGGCGCAGCCACAATCTGGCCACCAGCAATGGGCAGCTTGTTTCCTCGCAAACCATGACCCAGCTCAACGGCCAGATCGTGGAGACGCAATCGCGCGTCATCGCCGCGCAGGCAAGTTACGACGCCCTGCTTGCCGCCGGCGCAAACGGCACCAATTCCGGTCCCGCCACGTCGGAGGCGCTTGTGGCGCTGCGCGCAACGGCCAACGGCCTGCGCCAGCAGATCGATTCGCAGTCGATGACCTTTGGCCCCCGTCATCCGTCGATCGTCAGGCTGAAGACGGAGTACAACACGGTCAGCGCGCAACTCAGCGCCGAATACGCGCGCACCCTGCGCCTGGCGAAGGTCAATCTCGATGCCGCCAAAACCTCGTCGGCCTCCCTCAATGCCAAGATGAATGACTTGAAGGGCAACGTGTTCTCGGATAGCGATTCCGAGGTCGCCTTGCGTGAACTTGAACGTGACGCCGCGTCGAAGACGGCTATCTATGAGAGCTTCCTGTCGCGGGCACGCCAGATAACCGAGCGCGAACAGATCGACAGCACCAATGTGCAGGTGATTTCCACCGCAGTGCCGCCAAAGGGCCGTTCATGGCCCCCGCGCACGGTCGTGATGATCGGCCTGGGGGCCATTGGCGGCATGATCCTTGGCATGTTGCTCGCCATTACCCTGGGTATCGTGCGCGACATGCGTCTTCCGCCGAACCGCCCGGACGTCATTGCCAGCCGCGCCTGAAATGGCGAAGCGGATTGTCTTTCACATTGCCAGCCTCAGGGGCGGCGGCGCCGAGCGTGTATTCGTCCTGATGGCGAACGAACTGGCATCGCGCGGCCACAACGTCACGCTTTTTACCTGGAACGCGCAGGGGCCCAATGCCGCCCTGCTTTCGCCTGCCGTACATCTGGTCGATTTCGGCCTCCCCATTCGCGGCGAGGGTTATGGCAAGTGGGCGACATTGAAAGGCATCGTGCGAAGCGCGGGCCTGCTTGGCCGCGTTTCTCCCGACGCGATCTACAGCGCCCCGGAATTCGCCAATCTGGTCGTGGCGCTGGCGCTTTCCCTCGCGCGAAGCAGGGCGCGGTTCTTCCCGAGTTTCCACGCCGCCGCCTCATTGCCTTCCGGCAGCCTTGGCGCGAAAATGGCGGTCTGGCTTTCGGCCCTGGTTGCGGCCCGCGCCACCAGGGCCATCGCGGTTTCTGAAGGTGTCGGCGGCGATCTTGTGGCCCGAGGCTTCCCGAAATCCAAGGTCGTGGTGATCAACAACCCGCTGCCGCCGGCTGCGGCATCCCAGCAACGCTCCTACGCCTGGCAGGCAGAGCTCGCGGCGATGGGCGACGGCCCCGTCATCATCACCGCCGGACGCCTGGTGCCCGTTAAGGATCATTGGACGTTGCTGCGGGCCTTCGCTGTGCTGCGCGCCGGCCGCCGGGCCCGGCTTGTCATCTTCGGCGAGGGTCCGCTGGCCGACGAGCTGCGCGCCTATGCCGAAGAATCCGGTATCGGCGCAGACGTTCTGTTTGCGGGCTATGTCAATGATCCGGCGGCCTGCTACGCCGTAGCTGACTTGTTCGTCCTATCATCGACCAGCGAGGGCTTCGGCAATGTTCTGGTCGAGGCCATGGCAGCGGGGATTCCGGTGGTCTCCACGGACGCGCCGCACGGCCCGCGCGAAATACTTGATGACGGCCGCGTCGGCGCCCTGGTGCCGGTCGGCGATGCCGGGGCCCTGGCAGTGGCGATGGCCAGAATGCTCGACCAGCCGACAACCGCCGCGATCCTGAAAAGCAGGGCGGCGGATTTCGAAATTGAAAAGATCGGAGACCGGTACGAGGCGTTGCTCTGAATTAGCGCATGGATCGGCTTGCGGCGGCACAGGAATTCGCCATTGATGGGACAGGACGCCGCCAACATAGGCCGGTTACTCCCAATCCAATCATGATCTTTAACATCAATTTACCCGGAGTTGGTAACAACAGGGAACCCGCGTTTTATCCTCAGGATAGGGATTTTCCTTGCCGCAGCATCACAGCCTTCCTGCCGGCCGTGCAAACGATCGCAATTGGCTGCGATTGCACCGCTTCATGCGGGTTGAGCTGGAACTCGCGCCTGACGTCCTGGTGCCGCGAGCCGAAACGGAACTGCTTGGCCGGACGGCCGCGGCCATTCTTGGCCAACAGGCGCACGAAACGATCCTGATCGACATGTGCTGCGGCAGCGGCAATCTTGCCGTGGGCATCGTCAGCGAATGTCCTCGGGCTCGGGCATGGGCGGCGGACCTGACCGACAGCACGGTTTCGCTTGCCCGCCGCAATGTTGTGCGCCTCGCCCTGCAGGACAGGATCAAGGTCCGGCAAGGCGACCTATTTGCCGCGATCGAGGGTGACGGCCTCCACGGCGCTGCCGACATGGTTGTGTGCAACCCGCCCTATATTTCCTCATCCCGTCTCGATAGCGAAAGCGCGCATCTGTTGGAGAACGAACCTCGGGAAGCTTTCGACGGCGGCCCTTACGGTATTTCGATCCTCCAAAGGCTGGTCCGGGATGCCGCAGCTTTCCTCAAGCCAGGCGGATGGCTGCTGTTTGAGTTCGGCGAAGGTCAAGATCGGCAGATAGCAACCCTTTTATCGAGAACGAAATCCTACGAAACCCCAACCTTTGCCGTGACGGCCGACGGCCAGCCCCGTGTCGCCATGGCGCGCAAACATGGTGGCCGGGTTCCCGGAACCGGGAGCCCGGCGTGAGCGTCGTCCGCGCCCTCGATCAGGCCGACCTTGCGGCCGTCGCGGGCATGTTTCAACGCATGCTGCGCAAGAAGCGGGGGCCAGCGCCGGCCTCCCTCGTCGATTACATGAGGCGGTTTTATCTGGACGCACCCGACTGGGGCAGCGGGCTCCGTTCGCTTGTCCATGTCAATGACGCCGGCCAGGTTTCCGGCTTCGTCGGCGTTCATGCGCTGCCAATGAAATTCAACGGCCGGCAGCTCTACGCTGCCATCTGCAGCTCGCTGATGGTCGAGGATCACGAGACCGATCCGATGGCCGGTGCCCGCCTGTTGAAGGCCTTCCTCGATGGTCCGCAGGACATCTCCTTCAGCGAAACCGCCAATGATACGTCCGTGAAACTGTGGACGCGGCTTCGCGGCGTAGTGCTGCCGCAATACAGTCTTGACTGGGTTCGCGTGATGCGGCCGGCGACCTTCATGCTCAGCCTTTTTGCCAATCACATGAAGCTTGCCTGGATGTTCAACCCGCTCGCCCGGATGGTCGACCGGCTCTACCTTCGCAAAATGGAGGGCGGTCAACGACGCTGGACCGGCGTCGTCGCCAACGCATCGAGCCGGGGGGCATTTCGGACCTCCGAGATCGACAGCGGCAGCTTTGCGGGGCTGCTGGAGCCGCTTTGCGCCCAGTTTCCGCTACGTCCGCAGTGGGCGGAAGGTCAGCTCAACCATATTCTGGGCGATGCGGCGCAAAAGCCGGATTTCGGAGAGCTTGTCTGCGTGTCGGTGGCATCGCCGAACGGCGCCAATGTCGGCGCTTTCGCCTATTACGCGCGACCGGACGGGATCGGCCGCGTGCTGCAGGTCCTCGCTCTTCCCGGCCAGGCCGGGCCGGTGATCGATTGCCTGGTCGAGCATGCCGCCCGGCGCGGTGTCTCCGGCTTGCGCGGCCGCGTCCAGCCCGCGCTTCTGGAGGCCATGCTTGTAAGACGCATAGCCTTCATACCGGTCGCCTCGACCGTCGTGCATTCACGCGATCCCGAGCTTCTGGATGCCATGAAGAACGCGCAGGTCTTTCTGAACGGGCTTGCGGGCGAGCAGTGGAGCCAGTTGATCGGCGGCCGCTTCACCTGAAGCGTTCCGCCTACAGCAATTCCAGGAAAGGGTGCGCGGCTTTCCGTCCGGAATTGCGTAAAGACAAGAGCTTAGTATTTCTTTCATGCATGTCGTATCGCAAGACCGGATCACTTTTGCTCGATATGCATAGGTCAGGAGCCGACTTCGTCCACGCCGTCAACGAGCTGCGGGCGCAGGTGCAGATAGCGCGTTGCCTTTCGCTTGGCGGCGATGTCGGCCCAGACGCGTTCGATCTGTGAGGCGGTCAATCCCGCCGCTTGCCCTACCACCTCGGCGGACACGCCGTTGTTGAGGCCGTAGAGACACAGATCCATCCGATCGTAAGGCAGGGAGAAGTAGAATTCTTCCTGCGTCTGCGCCAGCGAGTAGGTGTCGGTGGTCGGCGGCCGGTTGCGGACCTCTTCCGGAATGCCGAGATAGGCGGCTAGCGCATAGACCTGCGTCTTGTAGAGATGCGCGATCGGCTTGACGTCGGCGGCGCCGTCGCCGTTCTTGACGAAGAACCCCTGGTCGTATTCCAGCCGGTTAGGTGTGCCGAGCACGGCGAAGTTCAGCCGGTCGGCATGATAATATTCGAGCTGCTTGCGGGTGCGCTGCTTCATGTTGGTGGCGGCAACGATGCCGAGATAGACAGCCACCGGCATCCGCAATTTCGTCTGCTTGCCTTGCGGGTCCTGCACCACCAGCGACGAGATGTTGTAGCCCTCGCCTTCGAGCACGTTCGCGATCACGATCTTCGAGGCCCAGCCCTTGCCATAGTCCGGGACCAATTCGCGGATGAAGGCGTCGCGGCGTTCATAGCAGCCCATTGCCCGCAGGGTCGGCCCGATATCCTCCACAACGGCCTCGACGCCGAAAGTGTCGGCGACCAGATGGCCGAGCCGCAGGCTTTCGGGGTCGGAATCGCTTTCCGGCATGAGGACGCACAGCACATTCTGGTGGCCGACGGCCCGCGCGGCCAATGCAGCCGAAACGCTGGAATCTACACCGCCCGAAAGACCGAGCACGAGTCCGCGCTTGCGAATGCCGCGCAACTGCTCGCGCAGGGCCGCCACGATCCTGTCCGTTTCGGCGGCGGGATCGATGGCCAGGGCTTGCGTGAAGGCCGGCGCATCCTGGGTTGAGCCGATGTTCATTGCTCGGCCTCCATCATCTCAGCCGCGAGCCGGCGGCTGACCTTGCCCGACTCCGTCTTCGGTAATTCGCTCCGGAACTCTATGATTTTGGGGACCATGAAATCCTCCAGGTGGCGCGCGCAGTGACGAATGATGTCCTTTCCGCTAAGCGCCGGATCGGACCGCACGACGAGCGCGCCAATCGCATGCCCCAGCACCGGATCCGGCACGCCGACGACCACCGCTTCCGCGATACCTGGATGGGCGTGGAGCACGGCCTCCACTTCCTTGGGGGCGACCTTCTCGCCACGCGTCTTGATGATGTCGTCCTTACGCCCGACAAAATAGAGAAAGCCGTCCTCGTCGGTCTGGAACAGGTCGCCCGTATAGAGCACCTTTTCCCAAGGGTTAGGCCCCGGCCGGAGCGCTCGTTCCGTCGCGGCCTTGTTGCGCCAATAGCCCTGCATCACGTGCGGACCGCGGATGACTAGCTCACCTGCCACGCCCGCCGGCACGCGTTGTCCAAGGTCGTCGACGACAAAGGCTTCCGTGTTGGGGATGGCTATGCCGACCGACCCTGGCCGGCGGTCAAGTTCCTCGGGTGGCAAATAGGTGCAGCGCTTGCATTCGGTCAGCCCATACATCGAATAGATCCGGACGCCGGGCAGCAGCGAGCGCAGGCGTTCTATGTGGGCTGGCGGCAAGGCGGCCGCGGTGTTGGAAATATAGCGGAGGCTGGGCAGGAAACCCGGCGCCAGATCACGCATCTGCAGGATCATCGCCGCCATGGTAGGCACCAGCGGAAGGCCGGTGACGCCCTCTTTGCGGATGCGTTCGAAGATCTCGTGCGGGAAGGCGAAGGACTTCTCGAGCACCAGCGTGGCCCCGAGCCTGACTGCCATCAGCAACTGGTAGAGGCCATAGTCGAAGGCAAGCGGGAGGACGTTCAGGATGATGTCGTCCGGCGCGTTGCGCAGATAGGTGGCGATCGACCCCGCGGCGGCGTCGCAATTGCGATGCGTCATCATCACACCCTTGGGCCGGCCGGTCGAACCTGACGTGTAGATCAGCATCGCAAGGTCGACGTCGATGCCGCGATGGTTTACCTCCGCGCCATCGAACGTCAGGCAGTCAGTCAGGGACGCGGCCCCTGCCGGGCATTGCCCGTCGGCCCCAGGGGTGGAAGCCACGAAGATGCCGGGCTTGCCTTGCGATGCGCAGGCTTCGGTGACCACGGGCATCAGCTTCGCCTGCGTCAGGACCGCCCTGGCGTCGCAATCGGCGATGACGTAACCGAGCTTGTCGGCCTTTGTGGAGGGGTTGATCGGACTGAAGGTCGCACCTGCCTTGAGTGCGGCAAAGATCGATACGGCGGCCTCCCAGCAATTGTCCATGAAGATCAGAACGCGGTCGTCGCGCCTGATCCCATTCATGAAGAGAGCGGTGGCCAGCCGGCTCGAAAGGTCGTCGAGTTCTTCGTAGCTCAGCCTTTTGCCCTTGGTGACCAATGCCGTCTTGGCCGGGTGGGCAGCAGCCTTCGCCACCAGAAAATGCTCGATCCGCACGGGACGTTCCTCGCCGTTGGCGCTTACGCTGCCAGCGTTTGTGCTCTCGCCTCGATGAAGGACGAGATGCGGTCAAGCGAGTCCAGGTTGGCCGGAACGATGTCGGCATCCACCATCGCGATGCCGAAATTGTCCTCGATGAAGGCCACCAGCTCAAGTACCGCAGTCGAGTCGATAATGTCGTTCTCGATCAGCGAGGCTGAATCCGACAGTTTGTAGGAGGTGTCGCCGAACAGGAAGTTGTCGACGATAAAGCTTCTGACCCTGTCCTTGATTGCCGTCATCATGTCTTTCCTTTTCCTCGCCGTCTCAGGCCGCTCTTGCCGCGCCGGCCGCTTGGCCGGCGAAATTCTTCTGCCACAGCTGCGTCGACAGAATGCCGACGAAGGCGGCGTTGTCGCGAAATCCGGTCGCGGTCTCAATGCGGCATTTCTCGTGGAGCTTGGCCACCGCCTTGGCGTTGAACAGGCCGCCGGCGGTAATGCTCGCCTCGCCCAGGCAGTCACGAACATAGTCTAGTTCCTCCGCCCCGACGAAGGAGCGGGCCTCCGGGGCGCGGTAAGGTTGCTTGGTGCGTTTACCGATCGCCGCCGGAAGGTGGTGCCTGGCCACCTTGCGCAATATGTGCTTCTCCATCAAGCCTTTCAGTTTCATCTCCGGCGGAAGTCTTGCCGCGAACTCTACCACGCGATGATCCAGGAAAGGAAACCGCCCTTCGATGCCGTGCGCCATGGCCATCCGATCGCCTTGGCTGGAGAGGATGTAGCCGGGCAGGAGGAAGCGGGTTTCGAGATATTGCGCCTGATGCAGCGGATGCCATAGGGAAAACGCCTCGGGTAGGCGGCTGGTCAGCTCTTCAGCTGCGTCATAACCCTTCAACGTCGCGCGCAGGTCGCCGGAAAAGAAGATTTTCGCCGCCGCCGTGGTCTTGAAGCGTGGCCGATGCGAGAACAGCGGATCGTCGAGGGCAGCGTTTCTGGTGCCGAAGAAGGCAGCCAGATACTCCACCGATTGCTGTTGCAGGCCCGGCAGATACGGGTAAAGCCGGCGGAACAGCTGCGGCCTTATGCGCGATGTGGGCTGCCGCCCGCAGAACCGGCGGACACGCGCCTCCTTGAAGACGTCGTAACCGGCGAAGACCTCGTCGGCGCCTTCACCCGTCAGCACCACCTTCAGGCCGGCCTGGCGAACCAGGGCGGACAATTTGTAGAGTGGCGCTGGCGCCGTGCGGATGATCGGCCGCTCGGCAAAGCGGATGACGTCAGGAAAGACGCTGGCGATATCGCGGGCGCCGCATTCTATGGCGTGGTGGCGCGTGCCGAGCGCCGAGGCCATTTCGGTCTGAAAGGCGCTTTCGTCATGCTCGGCGCTGTCGAAGGTTACGGAAAATGTCTCCAGTCTCCGAGGAGTCATGCCGGCGGCAAGCGCCGAAACGAGCGACGAATCGAGCCCTCCGGAAAGATAGGAACCGACCGGCACGTCGGCCCGCATGCGAAGCCTCACCGCATCGGTCAGAAGGGCTTGCAATTCCTCTGCCGCGTGGTCCTCGTTCGTGATCTTCGACGGCTCATCACGATGCGGATAGTCCAGGTGCCAGTACCGTCTGACCGTGACCTGCCCCTGCGTCGCGATCATCACACTTGCCGGTTCCAACTCGTGGATATTGCGGAACGCCGTGCGCGGAGCGATCGGCGCCCACAGCGTAAAGATCTGATCCAGCGCAATCGGATCAATTTCAGCGGAGACGCCCGGGACCTTCAACAGAGCTTTGATCTCCGAGGCAAAGTAAAGCACCCCGTCCTTACTTGTGTAGAAGAGCGGCCGGACACCCATCCGGTCTCGTGCAAGCACCATTCGTCGCTGCCGATTGTCCCATATCGCCAAGGCGAAATCACCGTTCAGGAGAGACAAGCAGTGTTCGCCCATCTCCTCATAGAGCTGAAGGATGACCTCTGTGTCGCTCGACGTCCGAAAGTGTCGGCCCTTGGCGATCAGCCCTTCGCGCAGTTCTATGTAGTTGAAAATCTCGCCGTTGAACGCAATCGTCAAATTGCCGGCCTCGTCGGACATCGGTTGCTGGCCGTCTCCGATGCCGATCACCGACAGCCGCGCATGCCCGAGCCCGGCATCGGGTGCTACGAATTTCCCTTGCTCATCCGGCCCACGATGGGCAATTGCGGCTACCATGTGCGTGAGCAAAGCTTCCGCATCCCGGATTGACCCGAAATAACCCCCGAATCCACACATCCCTTGAACTCATATTGAACGCTAAGGTACGGAACATAACCTCGATAGTGGCATCTGAGGTTAATCCGATAATTTCACCGAGCATGTGGTTAACAAGAAGTTTGCCACGATGTGGTCTCCCGTGGCTAGGACACGATGGCTCTCCATCACCTCGCGTTGCGTGTGTGGAAAACAATTTTGAGGCCGAGCCCTTCCAGGGCGTGCGGCCGTAATAGCCGGAACGATAGCCCAGGCGCTCCAACGTGGCGAACCGCCCTGGATACAAACGGACCGCGCGCAACGTGCTGGCGATCTTGAGGCAAATTCAACCGCAGGCTGCCGGGCTGACTATTATTGCGGTAGGTTTTTCAACGGTTGCAATGGCTTAGCGTTTTCCGACACGCCCTAGGCGCGAACGGACCAGAGCGTTTCCAAAAAAGTGTGACACGGTTTTCTCTGCAGAAGCGCGCGGCGCTTCTCAAGCAATTTGCCTCGAAATCAAGAGATGACGGGGGTTTCAACGTGTCTGTGGAACGGTTGATCGCTCTAGGCCTTTTGTCCGGGTTGGCATGGCCGGACACGGGCGGCTAAGGCTGGAAATGTGATTGCACGTCTTCGCTGCCGGGGGGCTGGCCGGAGGACGAGGAGGATGGCGCTGAATTTCGAATATATTGCCGGCCATCCGGCGCTGCACCGTCATGTCGAGGCGCAGTCGAAGGCGTTGCTGCATATCTATGAAACGAGCCCACGCCTGGCCGCCGTGTTCGCCACGCAACAGCGCTGGTTGCTGGCTCACACTGGCCTAGCCCTGCATTTCGCCCGCGACCCGCGCGATCCCCGCACGGAACTGACACTGGCCCGCTTCATCGATGCCGTGCTTCACTATTCCGTCGCTAGCCGCAACACGGCCGAAGCCTTCATCAAGGAGATGCTGTACTATCACATCATCGAATACCTGCCGCACACCGGTGACGGACGAGCCCATCCCTTTCAGGTGACGGCAGCGACGCTGAAGGAATTCGACGGCTGGGTGGTTGCGCATCTGCGCACGCTCGACGGTCTCGACGGCGGCAACCGCCTCGCCGCGTTTCTCGAGCAGCACGGCATGATTTCCAGGCTGCAGCCGCTGGTGGCGGAAGGCCTGCTCTCCTCCAACCCTGTGCGTGAGCCCAAGCAGACGTTTTCGCTGTTCATCTGGCTCAACAATGGCGGCATCGTCATGGATTGGCTGATGTCCGGCATCGATCCCGACAATGCCGCCCTCGACCGGATCCCGACCAGCGTGGTTTCGATCGGCGAATTCGCCAGTTGGCTAAAACTCTCGCGCACCCATCTTGCGCGCAAATTGCGCGACGCCGAAAAGCTCGGCAGCGTCGGCTGGCTGGGCCGGCGCGGGCATTCCGTAATGTGGGTCTCGAACAGCTTCTACCAGGAATACATGACCGTGCAGGCCGCCAAACTTGCCGTCATCGATGCCGCGTTCGAAGCCTGCCGACCGGCGTCGCCGCACGCTGGCTGAACGTTCGGCGCAGACGCTGTTGCGCAGCCGATCGTGCCGACCGCGAGGACCCGTCCGGGCGCAGGGCCGAGGTGGCCTTTCCGCCGTCGGGATACGGACATCTGGACAGCGGGGGCGAAGCCTGAAAGCGGAACGATCCGCGCGAGCGGCAGCGATCCGCCCGACGGGTTCGGGTGGATCAACTGGTCAAAAGCCGGGCGCAGCATCTCAATCGATGTCGAATGACACGCCCTGCGCCAGCGGCAGCGCCTTGGAATAGTTCACCGTGTTGGTGGCGCGGCGCATATAGGCCTTCCAGGCATCGGAGCCGCTCTCGCGCCCGCCGCCGGTTTCCTTCTCGCCGCCGAAGGCGCCGCCGATCTCGGCGCCCGACGTGCCGATGTTGACGTTGGCGATGCCGCAATCCGAACCATCGACGCCGAGGAAGCGCTCGGATTCCTGCAGGTCGCGGGTGAAGATCGACGACGACAGTCCGGCGCCGACCGCATTGTGCTCGTCGAGCACGGCATCGAAATCGGAATATTTCATCACGTAGAGGATCGGCGCGAAGGTTTCTTCGGTGACGGGAGCCACCTGCTTCGGCATTTCGACCAGCGCCGGATGCACGTAATAAGCATCGGGATGGCCATTCTCGACCCGCGAACCGCCGGTCAGCTTGCCACCGTGAGCGGTGGCTTCCTTGAGCGCCTTCTGCATGGCGTCGAAGGCCGCCTTGTCGATCAGCGGCCCGACGAGCGAAGACGTCTCCAGCGGATTGCCCACCGAGACGCTCTCATAGGCCTTCTTCAGCCGCGGCAGCAGCGCGTCATAGACGCTGTCATGCACGAACAGGCGCCGCAGCGTCGTGCAGCGCTGGCCCGCGGTGCCCATGGCGCCAAAGGCGATGGCGCGCAGCGCCATGTCGAGATCGGCGGTCGGGCAGACGATGCCGGCATTGTTGCCGCCGAGCTCGAGCACGGCGCGCGCAAAGCGCTTGGCCAGCCGCGGGCCGACATCCCGGCCCATGCGGGTCGAGCCGGTGGCAGAAACCAGCGCCACCTTCGGGTGGTCGACCAGGATCTCGCCGACGGAGCGGTCGCCAATCAGCACCGGTGCCAGGCCCTGCGGCGCATCCGCGCCGAAGCGCTTGACCGCGCCGGCAAAAATCGCCTCGCAGGCGAGCGCCGTCAGCGGCGTCTTTTCCGAGGGCTTCCACACCACGGCATCCCCGCAGACCAGCGCCAGCGCCGCGTTCCACGACCACACCGCGACCGGGAAGTTGAAGGCCGAAATGACGCCGACGACGCCGAGCGGATGCCAGGTCTCCATCATGCGATGTCCCGGACGCTCGGTGGCGATGGTTAGACCGTAGAGCTGGCGGGAAAGGCCGACGGCGAAATCGCAGATGTCGATCATTTCCTGGACTTCGCCGAGGCCTTCCGACGGGATCTTGCCGACCTCGATCGACACCAGCCGGCCAAGCTCGGTTTTGTGCGCGCGCAACTCCTCGCCGAGCAGCCGCACCAGTTCGCCGCGCCGGGGACCCGGCACCATCCGCCAGGCCTGGAACGCCGTGTGCGCGGCATCGATGGTCTTGGCCGCATCGGCCGGCGAAATCGTCTTCAGCGCCGCGATCTGTTCACCCGTCACCGGGCTGCGCACGACGAGGTCGCCGCCGGTCAGCGCGTCCTTGGCCACACCCAGTTTCGCCAGAAGTTCGGCCGTTTCCTTCGCTATCGTCATTTTTATCCCTTTCAGATCCGCTCGCCATCATAGGGCGGCGGTCGAGCCTTGGCGCCATTATCGCCCGCATGCCGCGGGCGCTGTCATGGCGTGCCATTACTCGTTTCAGGGGAAAATCGCCACCCCGGCATGGTCCAAGCCGGGATTGCACGATTGAGCCAGAGGAGGAACAGGCTTAGTGCGCTGTCTTCGCCGGCGCCTTCACGGCTCCGTCCCGCATCAGCCGGTCGATATGCATGCGGATATGGGCGGCTTCCGCTGCCGTGTTGGCCAACGCAATGGCGCGATCGAAGGCGACACGCGCCTCTTCGCCACGGCCGAGCTGCATCAACAGACCGCCCTTGAGGCCGAAGAAGTGGAAATAGCCGGACAGCCTCTCGCCAAGCGGCTCGATCATGGCAAGGGCAGCTTCCGGCCCGCGCACCTTGGCGACCGCAACGGCACGGTTCAGCGTCACCACCGGCGAAGGTTGCATCGCCTCCAGCAGGCTGTAGAGCAGGTCGATCTCTGTCCAGTCGGTCTCCTCGGGGGTTGCCGCCCGCGCATGAAGGGCGGCGATCGCCGCCTGCACCTGGTAGGGTCCGGGCTTCTGGTGGCGCAGGGCCTTGTCGACCAGCGCCAGGCCTTCGTCGATCATCTTGCGGCTCCACAGCGAGCGGTCCTGGTCGTCGAGCAGCACGATCTCGCCATTCTCGTCGAAGCGGGCCGGCGCGCGCGCATGCTGCAGCAAAAGCAATGCCGTCAGGCCCATGATCTCCGGCTCGGTCTGGAACAGCCGCAGCAACAGGCGCGCCAGCCGGATCGCCTCCTCGCAAAGCGGCGCACGCGCCGGCGCCTCGCCGCTGTTGGTGGAATAACCTTCGTTGAAGATCAGATAGACCATGGCGGCAACGGCGGCGAGCCGCTCCGAGCGCTCGACCGCTCCGGGCGTCTCGAACGGCACGCCGGCATCGGCAATGCGCGCCTTGGCGCGCGTGATGCGCTGTTCCATGGCGCTTTCGCCGACCAGGAACGCACGCGCGATCTGCTTGACGGTGAGACCGGAGACGATGCGCAGCGCCACCGCGATCTGCTGCGTAGGCGGCAGATCCGGATGGCAGCAGATGAACAAGAGCCGCAATATGTCATCGCGGTAGTGCGCGCCGTCCAGCCGTTCGGCGATATCGCTCTCGGCATCTTCCAGGTCCGAGATCTGGTCCTCTTCCGGCATCGGCGCCTGCTTGGCGCGCTTGCGCACCGCGTCGATGCCGGTGTTGCGGCCGACAAAGATTAGCCAGGCCGCAGGATCGCGCGGCGGCCCGTTCTGCGGCCAGTTCTTGAGTGCCCTCAGGCACGCGTCCTGGAAAGCTTCCTCCGCCGTATCGAGATTGCGGAAATAGCGCAGCAGCGCACCCATAGCCTGCGGGCGGGCAGCGCTGATCGCCGAGCTTATCCAGGCGAGGTCTGTCATGTGGCTACTCTGGTTGGGTTGAAGACGGAAACCGGTCGGATCTCATAGGATCCGCCGCTGGGATTGACCTCGGAAAGCTCGCGCGCGAAGTCGACGGCCTCGTCGAGATCGGCGCATTCCAGCGTGTAGAAGCCGAGGAACTGTTCCTTGGTCTCGGCAAACGGGCCGTCGATGACGACCGATTCGCCCTTGACCTTGCGCAGCGTCGTCGCGGCGGTGGTGGGCAAAAGCCGCGCCACCGGCCCAAGCCGGCCGGCTTGAGCGTATTTTTCCTGCACATGCATGAGCTTTGCCATGACCTCGTCATCCTGTGCCTTGCTCCAGGAGGAGACGACATCTTCGGAGGCATAGCAGAGGATAGCGTAGAGCATGGGACGTCCTTTTCTGTCTCAAAGGACGAAACAGTAGGGCCTATGCCGACATGGCGTCGACAAAAAAGTTACGCCATTTTTGTCAGCCTTCGCTTGCCTTCAACCATCTCAGCACAAGAGCCTCTTCATCATCGAGACCGTCTATCGATCGCTTGCGCTTGTTGGCCTCGGTCATTTCGCTAAGCAGCCGCCCTTCCACCCAGGCTTCGAAAACCTGTGGATGGATGTAGCATTTGCGGCAGACGGCGCGTGTGTTGCCGAGCCGCTCGGCCACCTTGTCGATGACGGCGTTCATTACACGCTTGGTCTGCGCCTGGCTTTCGGGAAGCTCCGTCCGCGCAAACAGCGACGCGGCATGGATGGTGCCGCCCCAGGTGCGGAAATGCTTGGAGCTGAAATTGGCGCCGATCGCGTCGCGGATATAGCGGTTGACATCGTCGGAGCGCACTCCATGCCTCTCGCCATCCTCGTCGAGATATTGGAACAGTTGCTGCCCCGGAATATCCTGCGCGCCGCGCACGACCCGGGCGATGCGGCGGTCGACCAGCTTCAATTTCCATTCCTTGCCGGACTTGCCCTTGAAGGCAAAGCGCAGGCTCGATCCCTTGATGTCGACGTGGCGGTCGCGTAGCGTCGTCAGCCCAAAGCTCTTGTTGTCGCGGGCATAGGCGGCATTGCCGACCCGGATCATCGTGTTGTCGAGCAGCCAGACAATTGCCGCCACGACGCGCTCGGCCGGCAGGCCACGGCGGCGCAGATCGGCATCGATCCGGCGGCGCAGCTCCGGCAGGCTTTCGGCAAAGGCGACAAGGCTGGAGTATTTGGCGCCGTCGCGCTCGGCGGCCCACAGCGGATGGTAGCGGTACTGTTTGCGCCCGCGCTGGTCGCGGCCGGTCGCCTGGATGTGGCCGGCGGGATCGGGCGAGATCCACACATCCGTCCATGCCGGCGGAATGGCCAGCGCCTTGATGCGGGCAATGGCTGCCGCGCCGACGGCCTGTCCTTTCGCGCCCTTGTAGGAAAAGCCTTCGCCCGCCTTCAGGCGCCGGATCCCCGGCTCGCTGTCGCTGATATAGGTGAGCGAGGCCTGTTCGGCAGCGGTCTGCGCGCCGTTCTTCGGCGCTCCATCGTCCCCCCGTCCGGCAGCCGACCGGCCGGATGGCGTCCCAGATTTGTCAAGCATGCCCGCTCCACGAAATTTTTCTCGTAGATAAGCGCCAGGCCGACTGCTGGTTCCACCCCGTTGCTATGGAATGTGGTCGGGTCCACCAATGGTGGCACCAGCCGGCACGGCCATCCAGAGGCCGCCATCGTCGACGTGAGGCGGATGGTAGTCGCGCCCGGGCGGAATCTGTTCGAACACGGCCCCTGCCTCATCGGCAAGGTAGTCATAGCCCACATCCTGCAGGAGCCCCTTTGGATCCAGGTGGTGGTAGAGATTGCGGCGGGCGATCCGCCGCTTCGGCTCCATCATCTTTAAATGATAGAGGTTGAGCCCGCTGTTGCGGGCCTTGAAACCAAGATCGGGAGGATACCAGAGCCCGTGCAGGTCCTCTGGTCGGTACTTCGCCGGATCGTAGGCTCTGAACAGACGATACTGGAACTTTTCGGCCCACAGCCCGTCGACCCGGTACTCGGTCGGCGAATACAATTCGCGGAGCCGGAACCCCCAAGCCATGCGCCTGTAATCCCCCGTCAGCTGTCCGATCCGCTCCGCGGTACCGCGTTCCAGCCGCTCATCGGGATCAATAGCCAGGATCCAGTCGGCGGCAGCTTCATGCGCTGCGTCGAGTAAGATCCGCCGCCGCTGCGGCTCGCTGCTGAACACGCCGGCCGCCCCGCGATCGTCATAGGCAATCCAGCCGTCAACTACCGGATCGATATTGGTGATCAGATCGGCAACCAGATGCGCGTCATAACGATAGCTGAAAACTGCGACCGTTCTCTGCCGCGTCCAGAACAGTCGGCTCCGTCGCCAGCGTCGAGGCTTGATTTGGCTCGTTATCATTTTCTTGTTGCCGCTTTCACGCGATTTCGCACGCCAATATAGACACCCACGGATTTGACCAGCAGGGCAAGCCAGACAATTGGCATCGACATCATCGCGAAAGTTCGATCCCGATCGGAAAGCCCGATCTTCGCCAGCTTGCGGGCATTCCGCCGATCGCGAAACGTGTCGCGAAAACACCGAAACGGAGTGTTCAGGGCGGACGCTGCGAGGTAATCGCCGCGGCGACAGCCGCGCCTGTACTGATCGGCAAGCAATCTGGACAGCCGGGTTTCGTTGCGATGAACGGTTTGCACCTTAGACTCCCACACCGGCTGCAGTTCCTGCGGCAGCCGCCCCAGGAATTCGGTGTCTTCGGCAGCAGGCATGGTTTCATCGAACAAGCCAAATTCATCGAACAGCCGCCGATCGAACGACACGCCGTAACGCAGCGCACGATCCGACGGCAGACCGGGAAGCCGTCGCATGAACATGATCAGATGAGCCGCACAGGCGATCAGATTGCGCGGATGGCTATTCACCATCGCGCTCGCCACGGCGCGGTCGCCAGCCAGATGCCGCTGCATCCGTGCCTCGGCCCAGCCCGAACAGGCGAGGCAATCATCGGCAAGAAAGGCAACGAAAGGCGCTTTGGTGGCCGCAATGCCGAGATTGCGGGCTGCGCCGACAAACAGCCTTCGACCGACCTCGATCACTGGCACCTTGACCCCGGCGCCGGTCAGCAGCGCCAGGACCTCGCCTCCGCCCGAGTTGACCACCATGATCTCGAGCGGCGCATTCTGATCAAGCAGGGATGTCACCGCCTCGACGATTTGAGCCGGCGCGCGATAGCCGATGACAATGACGGCAAGCTGCGGCGGGGCTGATTCAGGCACGTTGCAACTGGACGCGCGGAGAGGAAAACCAGCGCCGCAGCGCCAGCTTCAGCTGGTAGCGCCTGCAACGCCAGGTGTTCGACCGCACCTTCGGCGCCGCCGCCGCGATCCTCAGGAACCGCGCCGCCGTCTCCAGATCGCCGCGCGCATAGTGAACCCTGGCGATCTTGAGGGCGACCAGCCCCTCCCTGGTTTTTAGCGACGATAGTGGGATGCCACAGTCAGTCAGCTCGCGCAGCGCCAGCCGCCAGTCGAGAAAGCGGCGCACCGGCCTGGTGATGAAGCGATCATCGGAACGCACTGCCGAAACGTGGTAGATCATGACGGGATGCACGATCAGGGCAAGCGACGCCCTGCCCATCAGCCTGGACCAGAACAGCGTGTCCTCGTCATAGGCAAGCCCGGTCGGGAAGCGCGTGTCGCCGACGACGCGCCGGGAAACCAGCGCACTGCCCACGGCGATCGAGCGAATGTGACCTTCCAGATAGGCCGAGGCATTGGCTATACCATCTTCTATGTAGCCGGCTGGAAGCTTGAGGTTCCGGTTCTCGCCATCGGTGCGCCGACGGTAGGCGCCGATCACCATGTCGGCGGCCGGCTGCGCCCCCGCCCGGACCAGCATCGACCGCAGCCCGCCCTCCAGATGCAAGTCGTCGGCGTCGATCAGGTAGATCCAGGAGCATTGCGCCTGCGCCAGCGCCACATTGCGGGAGCCGCCCGCGTCCCGGCAGTTGCTCATGAGCACGCGCAACGGCAACGAGAATTGCGTGGCGGCATTCAGCGCGGCTTCTGCCGTCCCGTCCGAGGAGGAATCATCGACCAGCAGCACCTCGCCGATAACCTCGGCTTCGGAACGAAGCGAGGCCAGCGTGGCCGCTATGGTTGCCGCCGCATTGTGCGCCGGGATGATGACACTGATTGCCGTCAATACCGAACTCCGCATCAGCATGCCTGCCGACCGATCCTCCCCGAAGGTTTCAACCGAGCATAACGGGCATCGCCGTTGTTGAGAAGCTGTGCTTCGAGGCTGTCAGGCCTTCTCAAGCGCGACCGGAATGACGTCGACGGCCTGGTCGCCGACCTGGCCGCCGGTGGTTTTCAGCACGCCGACGATCGGAGCCACGTCGGAATAGTCGCGGCCATAGCCAACGGTGATGTGGTCGTTGCTGGCCCGCATGCCATTGGTCGGGTCGAATTCCTGCCAGCCGGCATCGCGCCCACACCACACCTTGACCCAGGCATGCATGGCATCGGCGCCTTCGAGCCGCGGCTTCCCTTTCGGGGGAATGGTGCGCAGGAAGCCGCTGACATAACCCGCAGGAATACCTAGCCCGCGCAGGCCGGCGATCATGATGTGGGAGAAGTCCTGGCACACGCCCCGCTTCAAACGGAAGGCATCGCTGGCCCCGGTACGCACCGTGGTCGCTTCCCCGTCATAGGTGAAGTCGCGGTGGATGCGGTTGCACAGATCGATGGCCATGCCGACCGTCGAGCCGCCGGCGCTGTCGCGGGCATAGGCGGTGATCGCCGCATCGATGCCGGCATGATCGCTGGCGGCGAGAAAGTGATGCGGTGCATCCGGCGCCAGTGACCGTACGGCGCCGAGTTCTTCCCGCAGGCGCTGCAGATCGGGCGACACGTCGAGCCCAGGCTCCGGCCGTGACACCGACACGCGCGCGCTCATTCTGATGTCGAGCCCGTCATGGACGTCGCGAAAGGCGATCGCGGTGACATTGTTGCCGAAGAAATCGGCAAAATCCGTGCGCTCCGATGGGGTCGGCACAAACGAAAGCGAGGCCGCGATCACGCGCTGCACGCCGGCAATGGTCGGCGGCAATACACGCACCTGATGCCGGCTGCCACCGGCCGCGGCGTCATAATCGTAGCTGAGATGAAGCCTGATATCGTACAGCATGTTAACCGAAATACGCTTTAGCCAGGCTGCTATAGAGGTTGCCGATCTCAGTTGCGAGATCGTCCAGCACCTCCGCCGACATCTCCGATGGCTCCATGACGGCAATTGCCGTGTTGAGCTGCAGGATTTCCTTGGCCGCGACCGACATATGCCCCTCCGGCCCAACCGATGGCAACAGGCCGATCTCCGCCTTCAGCCGTTCGAGCTGGAACAGGATCGAGCGCGGGTTGAGTGGGTCGAGCGCCAAGAGGTCGATCACCGTGCGCCGTCCGGCCCGCACCGGATATTGCCGGCGGTGGGTCATGACGCTGTCGCCGATCTCCAGCATCATGTCGAGCGAGCCGTCCGGCGCACCGGACCTTGTCAGTCGGGCTAGCGTACGGGCGATCTGGATGCCGCGCTCGATCCGCCGGCCGATCTCGAGGAAACGCCAGCCGGTGAAACGGTACATATTCTCGTGCAACAGGCCGGAGAAACCGGCGAGCTTGCGCAGCATGACCGTCATCGCCCGTGTCGCGTCGTCACCCGGCGCCACCGTGGTGGCGAACTGATGAATGGTCTTCGACAGGTCCTTCAGCGCCAGCCAGCCATCGGGCGAAAAGCGGTCGCGGATCTGTCCGGCGCTGTAGACGGCGCTGTCCAGCGTGCCGATCAATCCGGGCGGAATGGCCGCTTCGAGATCGATGCCGAAGGGTTCGAGATAGTCCCTGATATCGGCGAGCAGCAGCATGTCAGGATCGGACGTCTCGGCCAGCCGCACATGATAGGCGCGCAGGATACGCACCGTATCTTCCGAACGCTCGATATAGCGGCCGAGCCAGGTCAGGTTTTCCGCCGCGCGGCTGGGCAGGCTGCCCGGCATGGTGCGGACGAAGCTGTCATGCTCCTGCGGCAGCAGCGTCTCGCGCTCGACCGACCGGTCGCTGACCACCCAGACGTCGGCCGCCTGGCCGCCGCGCTGCATGGCGATGGCCGTCGGGTCGAGCGAAAGGCCGACACGGGCGAAACCGCCGGGCATTACCGTCCAGCCATCGGGCGTGCGCGCGAGATAAACGCGCAGGCTTGCCGGCCGTGGCTCCAGCCAGCCGCCGACATAGACCGGCGTCGTCGACAGCGTCACCGCTTCCTGGCCGACGAAACCGCTGCCATCGCTCTCGATGCGCGCGATCAGCGCGATGCGTTCCTCCGGCGTCAGTGCCGAACCGAGCCTGGTCTGGCCGTCATCCTCAAAGGCCAGCCGCGTCGACAGCGCCGGACCGATCACCATGCGATCGATATTGGCAAGCACATGGGCCCGTTCGGTTGCTTGCCCGCACCACCAGGTCGCCACGCTTGGCAACAGAAGTTCTTCGCCGCGCAATGCGCGCGAAATCTTCGGCAGGAAAGCGAGCAGCGCCCGGGTTTCCATCAAGCCCGAACCCAGCGCATTGACCGTCGAAACCGTGCCGCGGCGGATCGCCTCGACCAGCCCCGGGGTGCCGATATGCGAGTCTGGCCGCAGTTCCAGCGGATCGGCGAAGGCGGCATCGAGCCGCCGCCACAGCACGCTGATCGGCATCAGCCCCGAAACCGTGCGCACCATCAGCTTGCCGCCGGCGACGGTCAGATCCTCGCCCTCGAGCAGCATGATGCCGAGATAGCGGGCGATATAGGCGTGCTCATAATAGGTCTCGTTGAGCGGCCCCGGCGTCAGAATGGCGACGCGGCCGTCATTCTCCTTCGCCATGCCGATCAGAGCATCGCGAAAGCGACGGAAGAAACCGGCCAGGCGATGCACATGCATCTCGCCATAGATGTCGGACAAAGCCCGCGTCGTGGCGACGCGGTTTTCCAGCGCAAAGCCGGCGCCCGACGGTGCCTGCGTGCGGTCGCCCAGCACCCACCAGCTTCCATCCGGTCCACGGCCGAGCTCGAAGGCGCAAAAATGCAGGAAATGACCGCTGGCCGGCATGGTGCCGACGACGGGGCGCAAATATTCGGGGCTCGCCGCAATCAGGCCTGCCGGCAGGATTCCCTTCTCGATCAGCCGGTTCGGCCCGTAAATATCAGCGACTATCTCCTCGAAAAGCTCGGCGCGCTGGACGAGACCGGCGCTGATCCCGGCCCATTCCTTGTCTTCGATCAGCAGCGGGATATGCGCCAGTGGCCATTCGCGCTCGTTGGCGCCGGCCTTGTCGTAGACGCGATAATAAACGCCGGCGTCGCGCAGATACTGGTCGGCGCGGGCAAAGCGCTGGCCCAGCTTTTCGGGACCCAGCTCCTCCAGCGCCTCGATGAAGGGCGCCCAGGCCGGACGCGGATGGCCCGAAGCATCGACCATCTCGTCGACGACGCCGTCAATCGGCTGGTAGTGCTCCAGCAGACTGTGCCTCAGCGGCTTGCCGCGGACCTTTTTCTGATTCCCCTTTGCCATCGCTGATCAGAGTCTTGCTGGCCGCCTGAGGTCAAGGGTCATGGGGAAGTCTTCAGAGGCTTCTTCATTGCGCAGCACATAGGCCGACGGCGTATGGCCGCGCGGCTCGAAGCGGGCGAGACGCCTCGCCTCGGCCTCATTGCCGTTGACCGGGAACGTGTCGTAGCTGCGCCCACCTGGATGCGCGACATGGTAGACGCAGCCGCCCACCGCCCGCCCCGTCCAACGGTCGTAAATGTCGAAGACCAAAGGCGTGTTGACCGGCAGCGCCGGATGCAGGCCCGACGAAGGCTGCCAGGCCTTGAAGCGCACACCGGCCACCGCGACCTCGCGATTGTCGGTGACCTTCATCGGCACGATTCGGCCATTGCAGACAATGGCATGACGTTCCGGGTTGAGGCCTTCGGTCCTGACCTGCAGCCGTTCGACCGAGGAATCGACGAAGCGCACGGTGCCGCCGATGGCCCCTTGCTCACCCATCACATGCCACGGCTCCAGCGCCTGCCGCAGTTCCAGCTTGATGCCGGCATGCTGGACTTCGCCGCAGAACGGAAAGCGGAACTCCAGCTGGGCATCGAACCATTCCGGCCGGAATTCGAAACCGTTGAGCTTGAGGTCGTCGAGCACGTCGAGGAAATCCGCCCAGACATAATGCGGCAGCATGAAACGGTCATGGAGCGAGGTGCCCCAGCGCACGAAGCGGCCATCAAGCGGGTTCTTCCACGCACGGGCGATGATGGCGCGCACCAGCAATTGCTGCGCCAGCGACATGCGCGCATTGGGCGGCATCTCGAAACCGCGGAACTCGACAAGCCCAAGCCGGCCGGTCGGGCCATCGGGCGAAAACAGCTTGTCGATGCAGATTTCCGAGCGGTGCGTATTGCCGGTGACGTCAGTCAACAGATTTCGGAACAGTCGGTCGACCAGCCAAGGCAGCGGTGCGTTGCCCTGGTCGGGATGCGGCACCTGCGCCATCGCGATCTCGAGTTCGTAAAGCGAGTCATGCCGCGCCTCGTCGAAGCGCGGCGCCTGGCTGGTCGGGCCGATGAACAGGCCGGAGAATAGATAGGACAGCGACGGGCGCCGCTGCCATTGTAGCACCAGGCTCTTCAACAGATCGGGCCGGCGCAGGAACGGGCTGTCATTGGGCGTTGCGCCGCCGACGACGACATGGTTGCCGCCGCCGGTACCGGTGTGGCGGCCATCGATCATGAACTTGTCGGCGCCAAGCCGTGTCTGCCGTGCTTCCTCGTAAATCGCCGTCGTCGTCGCCACGCAGTCCTGCCAGTTGGCAGCCGGATGGATGTTGATCTCGATGACGCCGGGATCGGGTGCCACCCTGATGACGTTGAGGCGCGGATCGTGCGGCGGTCCATAGCCTTCGATATGCACGGGAAGGCGGATCGCCTTGGCCGCGTTTTCTGCGGCTGCGACCAGTTCGAGATAATCTTCCAGCGCCTCGACCGGCGGCATGAACACGCAAAGCCGCCCGTCGCGCGGCTCGACCGAAAGTGCTGTACGCACAGCGCCGCCGATCTCGGTGATCTCCTGTTCGACCCTATCCTGCTGGCCGGTCGTCGCCGTGAAAGAAATCGCCTGCTGGCGTCGCGCCATCTCGTCGGCGCCTTCCAGCTCGGCCGGAGCCGGTTCTGGCAGTATGGCTTCCCGCGCCGGCAGCGGTCCACGCGGCAGCGACGGATCGACCGGCACGATATAGGGGAACTGCGCCGGCGGCACATAGGGCAGCGTGCCCAGCGGCAGGCGGTAACCGACAGGGGAATCGCCCGGCACCAGGAACAGCCGCCCGCGCCGCGTCTTCCACTTCTCCGAGCGCCAGCGCGGGTCCGAAGCCTGGCTGTTCCAGCGCTGCACCGGCAGCACGTAGCCGGACGGCCTGGTCAGCCCGCGCTCGAACACTTTCGCCATGCGGCTGCGCTCTTCCGGGTCTTCCAGCTTGGAGTTGGACGGATCGACATTGTCGGGCAGCTTGCCTTCCTTCAGCAGCCATTCGGCCGGGTCCTCATAGGCCTCGCTGACCATCGCCTTGTCGATGCCGAGTTCGCCGGCGATTGCCGTCAGCAAGCTTTCGGCTTGCTGCGGCCCGACCTCCGCATCGCTCTTTTCGTGTGCGATCAGCGACGGATCGCTCCACACCGGCTGGCCGTCGGTGCGCCAATACAGCGAGAAGGTCCAACGCGGCAGGCTCTCGCCCGGATACCATTTGCCCTGGCCGTAGTGGAGGAAGCCGCCCGGCGCGAAGCGTTCGCGCAATTTGCGGATCAGCGCATCGGCCTTTTCGCGCTTGGTCGGGCCGACGGCGGCGGTGTTCCACTCGGCGGACTCGAAATCGTCGATGGAGACAAAGGTCGGCTCGCCGCCCATGGTCAGCCTGACGTCGCCCGCTTGAAGTGCGGCGTCGACCTTGTTGCCCAGCGCATCCAGCGCCTGCCAGCTTTCGTCCGAGAATGGCTTGGTGATGCGCGGATGTTCGGCGATGCGGTCGACACGCATGTCGAAGCCGAATTCGACATTGGCGAAGCTCGCCATGCCGGAAATGGGTGCGGCGTTGCGGAAATGCGGCGTGGCCGCCAGCGGCACATGGCTTTCGCCGGTGAGCAGGCCGGACGTCGGATCGAAGCCGATCCAGCCGGCGCCCGGCAGATAGACCTCGCACCAGGCGTGCAGGTCGGTGAAGTCTACGGCGGTCCCGGCTGGGCCATCGAGCGCGACCAGATCGGGCTTCAGCTGGATCAGATAGCCGGAGACGAAACGAGCGGCGATGCCGAGATTCCTGAGGATTTGCACCAGCAGCCAGCTCGAATCCCGGCACGATCCCTTTTTCGCGGCCAGCGTTTCCTCCGGCGAGAACACGCCGGTTTCCATCCGCACGATATAGGCGATTTCGCGCTGCAGCCGCGCATTGAGGTCGACGACGAAGTTGACGGTGTTGGTGGCGCTACGGTCGATGTTTGCGAGGAAAGCAGACAGCAGCGGCCCCGCCGGCTCCGGCGTGCGGTAGATGGCGAGATCGTCCCTGATGTCTTCGGGGTACTCGAACGGGAAGGTCTCGGCCGATGGTTCGACGAAGAAATCGAACGGATTGTAGACCGTCATGTCGGCGACGAGGTCGACCTCGATCTTCAATTCCGTCACCGGTTCCGGGAAGACGAAGCGGGCGAGGAAATTGCCGTAGGGGTCCTGCTGCAGATTGACGAAGTGGTTCGCCGGCCCGACCTTCAGTGAATGGCTGAGCACCTTGGTGCGGGAATGCGGTGCCGGCTGCAGCCTGATGACCTGGGGCCCGAGAACCACCGGCCGGTCATATTTGTAATGGGTCAGGTGGTAGACGGCTGCCAGTATTGCCATGGGGCCCCGGAGATCGGCGTTTCTTCAGCCGAACCCTGACACATCTATTGGCCATTCTCCAAGCAGAGATGTTGCGCTGCACCTAAATTAAGCAGCCGAAGCCGGCTACGCTGTGTCGAGATTCAGGTCAGGCCGAGTCGAAAATGGCTGATACCGAGAACCGGAGCAGAGCGTACTTTTCGTACGCGAGCACCGGAAGCGCAGGCATCGGCCATTTGCAGGCCGGCCTCACCTGAACATCGGCCCAGCTTTAGAAAAACGCCTGTATCCCCGTCTGAGCCCTGCCAAGGATCAGCGCATGCACGTCATGCGTACCTTCATAGGTGTTGACCGTCTCCAGGTTCTGCGCGTGGCGCATAACGTGGTAGCCGATCTGGATGCCGTTGCCGCCATGCATGTCGCGGGCCTGGCGGGCGATGTCGAGCGCCTTGCCGCAATTGTTGCGCTTGACGATCGAGATCATTTCCGGGGCCATCTTGCCTTCATCCATCAGCCGCCCGACGCGCAGCGAGCCCTGCAAGCCGAGCGCAATCTCGGTCTGCATGTCGGCGAGCTTTTTCTGGAACAGCTGCGTGCCGGCGAGCGGCTTGCCGAACTGCTTGCGGTCGAGTCCATACTGCCGGGCCCGGTGCCAGCAATCCTCGGCCGCGCCCATCGCGCCCCAGGAAATGCCGTAGCGGGCGCGGTTGAGGCAGCCGAACGGGCCGGCGAGGCCCTTGGCGTTGGGCAGCAGCGCGTCTTCGCCAACCTCGACGCCTTCCATCACCACTTCGCCGGTGATCGACGCGCGAAGGCTGAGCTTGCCGCCGATCTTCGGCGCCGACAGCCCCTTCATGCCCTTTTCCAGCACAAAACCGCGGATTTCGTCCTTGCCGTTGTCGCCCTTCAGCTTCGCCCAGACGACGAACACATCGGCGATCGGCGCGTTGGAGATCCACATTTTCGAGCCGGAAATCCTGTAGCCGTTCGCGGTCTTCTCGGCCCGCGTCTTCATGCCGCCGGGATCGGAACCCGCATCCGGCTCGGTCAGGCCGAAGCAGCCGATCCATTCGCCCGAGGCCAGCTTCGGCAGGTATCTCTTGCGCTGTTCTTCCGAGCCATAGGCATGGATGGGGTACATCACCAGCGACGACTGCACGGACATCATCGAGCGGTAGCCGGAATCGACACGCTCAACTTCGCGCGCCACCAGCCCGTAGGTGACGTAATTGGCGCCGAGCCCGCCATATTCCTCGGGAATGGTGATGCCGAGCAGGCCGGCCTCGCCCATCTCACGAAAAATGCCGGCGTCGGTCTTTTCCTCGAGATAGGCCTCCTCGATGCGCGGCGCGAGCTTGTCGGCGGCAAAGGCGGCTGCACCGTCGCGCACCATGCGCTCATCCTCAGAAAGCTGGTTCTCGATCAGGAAAGGATCTTCCCAGACGAACGCGTTCTTGTCGGCGGCCATGGCTTCGCTCTCTCCCAAATCTTGAAGTGCTCGGGCTTATCCGCCTTCGCTTCGGAAAAATCAAACAAAATTGCATCACCGATCAATGAGGTTTAGTAATGGATAATGAACGTCCAACGCCGGCTTTTGCCCAGCACCAGCGCCCTTGCCGCCTTCGAGGCCGTGGCCCGCCTTGGCTCCTTCACCGCTGCCGCCCAGGAACTCGATTTGACCCAAGGGGCCGTCAGCCGCCAGATAGCCCTTCTGGAGGAACAGTTCGGCCGCCGGCTGTTCGAGCGCGACAGCCGCAATGTTCGGCTGTCCACGGCGGGCGAAATCTATGCCGAAGCCGTGCGGGCGGCACTCGGGCAATTGCGCGACGCCGCGCTCGGATTGATGAGCAATCGGCATAGCGGCATGCTGAACCTCGCCATCCTGCCGACCTTCGGCACGCGCTGGCTGATGCCGCTGATCCCGGATTTCGTCGCAGAAAACCCTGACATCACCATCAACTTTGTCACCCGCATAGGCCGCTTCGACTTCGCCCGCGAGCGGCTCGACGCCGCCATCCATCATGGCCAGCCGGACTGGCCGGACGCCGATTCCACATTGTTGATGCGCGAAACGGTGATGCCGGTGGTCTCGCCAGACTTCCTTGCCAGCCGCGACATCACTGCTGCGGCCGACATCAGCCGCCTGCCGCTGCTGCACATGGCGACGCGTCCCGGGGCCTGGGGCGAATGGTTCGAGGAACAGGGCTTGAGCGCACCGATCGGACCCGGCATGCAGTTCGAGCAATTCGGCACCGTTGCCCAAGCCTGCATGGCGGGGCTTGGCGTCGCGCTCCTGCCGCAAGTTCTTATCGCCGGCGAATTGCAGCGCGGTCAGCTCGTGCCGGCGCCGGGACAGCCGATGCAAAGCCGCAGCGCCTACTACCTCGTCGTCCCGAACGACAAGCGCGGCCACCCGCCCGTCGTCAGCTTTCGCGACTGGCTGCTGGGCCAGGTTGAGAAGGAACCGGCCGTTCTGGCCTGGTAGCTACTTCCGCTTCATCGGCTCGGTTTCCGGCTGGAAGCGCAGCGTTTTTGCGACTTGCGTTCGGCAACTTTCGCATCGAGCTTGCTTTTGATCCGGGCGAAAGCCTGGTCTCCATCGACCGAACTGCCACTCGCCATGCCCTCATCCCAAAGACGCCCCAACTCTTGGACACTCACTTTCTCGAAACTTGCCATATCGCGCGTATCTCCACACAAGGATGGTAGATAACGCTCTAGCGATTGCAAGGAACCATTCGAGGCTACTTCCGCTTCAAGGCATCGGCCAGTGCTGCGCCAAACGCGCCTTGCTGTGCCGGTCGTTCCGGCTGACGCCGCGGCATCGGCGAAGGTTGCGCCGGCTTGCCGCCGCCATTGTCGCGCGGCCCCTTCGGCGTCCCGCCCTCGCCGCCGTCCTTGCGCATGGACAGCGCGATGCGCTTGCGCTTGATGTCGACATCGACGACCCGCACCTTCACCACGTCGCCGGCCTTCACCACCTCATGCGCGTCCTTGATGAAACGATCGGCCAGTTGCGAGACATGCACCAGCCCGTCCTGGTGCACGCCGATATCGACGAAGGCGCCGAAGGCAGCGACATTGGTGACGGTGCCTTCCAGAAGCATGCCGGGCTTCAGATCCTTGATGTCGTCGATGCCATCGGCAAAGGTTGCGGTCTTGAAGCCGGGGCGCGGGTCGCGGCCGGGCTTTTCCAGCTCGGCAATGATGTCGCGCACCGTCGGCAGGCCGAACCGTTCGTCAACGAAGACGCGCGGATCGAGCGCCTTGAGCGCGGCACTGTCTCCCATCAGCGAGCGCACATCGCGACCGCAGGCAGCGACGATCTTCTTGGCCACGCCATAGGCTTCCGGATGGACCGACGAGGCGTCGAGCGGCTCGCTGCCATTGGCAATGCGCAGGAAGCCTGCGGACTGTTCGAACGCGCGCGGTCCGAGCCGCGCCACCTTGAGCAGCTCCTTGCGGCTGGCGAACGGCCCGGTCGCATCGCGATGCGCGACAATGGCGTCGGCAAGCGAAGCGCCCAGGCCTGACACGCGGGCCAAGAGCGGCGCCGAGGCGGTGTTGAGATCGACACCGACGGCATTGACCGCGTCCTCCACCACCGCTTCCAGCGAACGGCCGAGCCGGTACTGGTCGACATCGTGCTGGTATTGGCCGACGCCGATGGATTTCGGCTCGATCTTTACCAGTTCGGCGAGCGGGTCCTGCAGGCGCCTGGCGATCGACACCGCGCCGCGCAGCGACACGTCGAGCCCGGGAAACTCAGCCGCCGCTGTCGCCGAGGCCGAATAGACCGAGGCGCCGGCCTCGCTGACGATCACCTTGAGCGGCTTCGGCCCGCCATCCGAAGGCATGTCGGACAACATGTCTGCGACCAGCTTTTCAGTCTCGCGGCTGCCGGTGCCGTTGCCGATCGAGATCAGCTCGACCTTATGCTGGCGGATGAGTGCTGCGAGCTGGGCCTGTGTGCCGCGCACATCGTTCCGCGGCGGAAATGGATAGACGGTCGTCGTCGCCAGCACCTTGCCGGTGCCATCTACCACCGCGACCTTGACGCCGGTGCGGATGCCGGGATCGAGCCCCATGGTCGGCCGCGAGCCGGCGGGTGCTGCCAGAAGCAAATCCTTGAGGTTGCGTGCAAAGACATGGATCGCCTCTTCCTCCGCCCGCTCGCGCAGGTCGCGCATCAAATCGAGCGTCAGGTGCAGCGAAAGCTTGATCCGCCAGGTCCAGCCGGCGACTTCCATCAGCCAGCGGTCGCCCGGCAGGCTGCCGCCGATGGCGTAGGCATTGGCGATCATCCGCTCGACCGGCTTCACCGGCGAGGCATGGTCGGCATCGACCTCGATGTCGAGCGACAACACCTCTTCGTTGCGGCCGCGCAGCATGGCCAGCGCACGGTGGCTCGGAACATTTGCCCAACGCTCGACATGGTCGAAATAGTCGGAGAATTTCGCCCCGGCCTCCTGCTTGCCGTCGACGACACGGGCACGCATGAAAGCGCGCTCCTTCATGTAGGTTCGCAATTTGCCGACCAGATCGGCATTTTCCGCAAACTGTTCCGACAGGATGTCGCGTGCGCCTTCCAGTGCGGCCTTGGCGTCGGCCACATCCTCGGTCACATAAGCCAGCGCCGCCTCGGCGGGCACCAACGACCGGTTGGCCAAAATAGCCTCCGCCAATGGCCCCAGCCTGCGCTCCCGGGCGATCTCGGCCTTGGTGCGGCGCTTGGGCTTGTAGGGCAGGTAGATGTCTTCCAGTTCAGCCTTGGTGGCGGCAGCCACAATTTTGGCCTCAAGTTCGTCGGTCAGCTTGCCCTGCTCGCGAATCGAACCAAGGATCGTATCGCGCCGCGCATCGAGCTCGCGCAGATAGGCCAGCCGCTCGGCAAGGTCGCGCAATTGCGTGTCGTCGAGCCCGCCGGTGACCTCCTTGCGGTAGCGCGCCACGAACGGCACCGTCGCGCCCTCATCGAGCAGCCCTATAGCTGCTGATGCCTGCTCCGACCGCGCCCCGATCTCTGCCGCGATGATGGATGCGATGCGTTTGCTGTCTGCTGCCATGCTGGTCCCTGTCGCAAAGAGCGGCGACCATAGGCGCTGATGTCCGTCCCGCCAACCGCAGTGTTCTCAAGCGTCAAAGAGGTCCACAGGAAAGCGCCTTGCTTTGGCTCGTCCTCAGACCATCCCGCTCAGCGCCTCGAAAAAGGCAACGATCTCGCGTTCGAGCGGATAATCTTCAGGCACCGGCTGCGACCCCATTTTTGCAATCACCACTTCCATCTTCGGATCGACGTAGAGCCATTGGCCGTGGATGCCGATGCCGCAGAAAGCACCGTTTGCCGCACCCGTCTGGTACCATTTGTTGCGATAGCGGCCCTTCGGGAACAGATGCACCATCGTGCCGCGCTGCCAGGCCTCCGCGCTGCCGCCGGCAACGGTCGTATCGCGCACCCAGCCTTCCGGCACGATGCGCCGGCCATTGGCCGTGCCGCCCTGCCGCATCATCTCGCCGATACGCGCCAGGTCGCGCGGCGTCACCGAAATGCCGCCGGCGGTGCGCGCCGTACCTTCCATGTCGACGCCGATCGAAGCCTCGCTGACAGCACCCAGCGGCAGCCACAGTTTCTCGCGCATCAGGTCCGGGAAGCGCTGGCCGGAAGCCCGTTCGAGCAGGATGCCGAGCAGGTCGGAATTGGGCGAGCGGTAGCGGAAGGTTTTGCCGTGCGGTTCTTCGAGCCGCTGCAAGGTAAGGATGAATTCGCGCAGGCTTTCAATGCCGCCGCCCGGGTTCCACAGGGTGGCGCGACGGTAACGGGCAAAGGCGCTTTCGGGATCGAGATAGGCCTCCTCGAAGTCGAGGCTGACGCTCATGTCGAGCACATGCCGGCAGCTTGCATCGGCATAGGCCGAGCCGGCGGCTTCCGGAATGTACTGGGTGACCGGCACCTCCGGATCGAACACGCCCTCGCCTTCCAATATGCCGGCGATGATCGCGGTGACCGATTTGCTGATCGAAAAGATGATGTGACGGGCGCCGAAATCCATATTGGGCGCGAACCACTCGCCGATGACCTTGCCAGCCTTCATCACCGTCAGCGCGTCGCTGCTCGAACGTGTGAGGAATTCGGCCACCGTCTCCGGCGCGCCGGCGGCGGAGACGTTTTCGCCGAGCAGGCCGCTCAGGTCCCGCACCGGTGCCTCGACGCTTCCCAGCGTCGCCGCCACGGGGGCGGTCGGCACCAGCTCGCCAAGGTTCTGGAACGACCAGCGGTTGAACGGGCTTTCGCGCCAGTTGGAGAGCAGCACCTCATTGCGGGCAAAGCCGTAGCGGGTCTCGAACGCGGTCTTGCCAGTCATGAACGTTTCCTCGGAGGGATGATTTGTTGTGGGTCAACCAAGCGCCTTGGCGATGGCGTGCACCGCCTTCAGCGTTGCTACCGAATAGGCGACATTGCTGAAATCCGGATAGGTCGAAAGCTTGACCACGACCATGCCGGTGTCCCAGTCGACATGGATCATCTGCCCGAACACGCCCCGGCACATCAGCGCGCGCGAGCGCGGGTCTTCGATCCAGAACTGGTTGCGATAGCTGCCTTCGGGCAGGCTCGGATTGAAGTCCGGCCCATGCCTGCCGTTGCGCGTCGCCTCGATCCAGTCGGCCGGCACGATGCCGCGGCCCTTGTCGAGAATCAGCTGGCCGAAGCGGGCGTAATCGCGCAGCGTCGCGTTGAAGCCGCCATCGGCCAGAGCATAGCCGGCGCTGTCGACCGTGAAGCAGGCGCTCTCGTCGGCGCCGAGCTTTTGCCACAGCTCCTCGGACACCAGCTGCGCCAGCCGTTTACCGGTGACCCGCTCCATGATGAAGGCAAGCACGTCGGTCTCGATCGAGCGGTACTCGAACGCGGCGCCATGCGGCCGCACCTTGTCCTTCAGCTGCAGGATCAACTCGAACAGATGCGGCGGCCATTGGAAATCCGGATCGCTGTCCGGCGGCACCGGCTTCCAGCCCGTGGCGACATCAACCTGGCCGATGTCGGAGTAACGGTCGGTGTATTCCTCGGAAAACCGCACGCCGGTGGTCATATCCAGCACATGCTGCACGCTGGCGCCGTCCCAGCCGGTCGCGCCGAGCTCCGGCAGATAGGCGGTCACCGGTTTGGCCGGGTCGATCAAGCCGCGCCCAACCAGAATACCGAACACGGTGCCTGTTACCGACTTCGCCATCGACTGCGACAGATGCAGCGTGCGCTCGGCCATGCCGTTGAAATAGCGCTCATAGGCGACCTTGCCGTCTTTGAGCACCAGGAAGCCGTCCGTGTAGGTCTCGTCGAGCAGGCCAACGAGCGTCGTCGGATGGCCCTTGCTGTCTTCCACCGGCAGCGCGTCGAGATCGGTCTCTGCGCGCTCAAGACGATGGCGATGGCCATTACCGCGCCAGACCTCGATGGTCGGCAGGAATTCGCGGACGTGTTGGAAGGCCCAGCGATTCCATGGCGGCCGGTCCCAGTCGAGCTTCGGCAGCACCATTTGAGGCGGCGAGCCCTGCATGATCGGCGGCCGAGGATCGCTGTTGCCATAGGAGTCCATGAAAGCCATTCCGGAAAAGAAAAGACCCGGCGGCGCATGCCGCCGGGTCTGTCAGACTGCGGTTATTTCTGCAGTTCGGTCCAGATCTTGGTGTAGATGTCCTGGATCTCAGGCGCGCACATCTTCTGGAATTCGCCCTGTGCCTTCGCAGCCTCCGGAATGACGACTTCCGGCGCATCCTTCATATCGGCCGGCATGTATTTGTCCGAGCCGGTAATGGCGTTTGCGTAACGGTGGAAGGCCGAGAGGCCGGCCGCGTTTTCCGGATCCATGATGAAGTTCTGGAACAGCTTGGCGTTCTCGACATTTTTGGCTTCCTTGAGAACGACGACGTTATCGCTCCACAGGCCGTAGCCTTCCTTCGGATAATTGTAATGGATGGCCGGATTGGCCAGCCGCTGACGCAGCGCCGAACCGTTCCAGTCGCTGGTCGCCTTGAAGTCGCCGGCGCCCATCTTTTCGATGGTGTTGTATTCCATGGCGATCCAGTTCGGCTTGGCCGCGACAAGCGTGTCGCGCACCTTCTTCAGCACCGTCTTGTCGTCGGTGCACTGCTGGCCGCCGACATATTTGATCGCCGCGAAGATAACGTCATTCATCTCGGGAACGACATTGGTCTTGCCCTTCAGCTCGTCCGGCGTGTTGAAGATGATGCCCCAGCTGTCGGCTGGTCCCTTGTAGGCATCGGTGTTGACGACGACGCCGACGGTGCCCAGCGCCCACGGCACGGAATATTTGCGGCCGGGGTCGAAGTCTGGATTGGCCCATTCCGGCGCCACGTTCTTGAAGTTCTCCATCTTGCCCGGATCGGTCTCCTGCACGAGGCCCTCCTTGATCCAGATCGGCACGTAGGTTTGCGACGGAACGGCGATGTCGAAGCCGGTGCCGCCCTGGCGTACCTTGGCGAGCGCCGTATCGTTGGAATCGTAATCGGTGATGGTCACCTTGACGTTGTATTTGGCTTCGAACTTTTTGATCACGTCGGGGCTGGTATAGTTGCCCCAATTGTAGATGTTCAGCTCGCCATCGGCGCTGGCCAGGCTCGTCGTTGCGAGCAGCGCCAACCCCATGGCGGCTGTCGTTGTTTTCCAGTTCATGGTTTTAGCTCCCATTTGTCGGTTCAGTCTCTTTTCCTGCTGACGAAGAAAAACAACGTGACGATCGCGACCGAAAGCAGCAGGAAGGCGGTCGATATCGCGTTGATCTCAGGCGTGATGCCGCGGCGGATCTGGCCGAGCATGTAGGTGGGCAGCGTATCCTGGCCGCCCGATTTGACAAACTCGGTGATGACGACGTCATCGAGCGAGATGACGAATGCCAGCATCAGTCCGGCCAGTATGCCGGGCCACAAAAGCGGCAGCGTGATGCGGCGGAAGGTCTTCCAAGGCGTCGCGTACAGATCGGCGGCCGCGCGCTCCAGCGTCAGGTCCATGTTTTCCAGCCGCGCCCGGATCGGCAGATAGGCGAACGGGATGCAGAACGCCGTGTGCGCTGCGATCAGATAGCCAATGCCGGAATAGCCGGTGAAGATCTTGATGCGCGAGAAGAAGATCAGCAGCGCCACGCCGGTGACGATCTCGGGCACCATCAGCGGCTGGTTGATCGCCGCATATTTGAAGGTGAGGCCCGGATAGGACGCGGTGCGCGTGGTGGCGAGCGCGGCCATGGTGGCAAAGATTGTCGACAGCACCGCAGCGACGGCGCCGATCTGGAACGAGCGTAGCGTCGCGTCGATAACTTGCACGTTCTGCCAAGCCGACTGGAACCAGCGCATCGAAAAGCCGCCCCATTCGGACGTCGAGTTCGCCGCGTTGAAGGCATAGGCGACCAGCACGATGATCGGCAGATAGAGCACGATAAAACAGGTCGCAGCGATCACCGTGAAGCCGGTCTGGTGCTTGATGGAAAAGTTCTTAGCCATGCCGCACCCCCGACTTGCCGGCATTGCGCACATAGGCAAGCAGCGCCACCATGACGATGATCATCACCGTGATCGACAGCGCCGAGCCGAGCGGCCAGTTGCGGCCTTGGCCGAACTGCAATTCGATCAGGTTGGACAGCATCATATTCTTGCCGCCGCCAAGCACGCTCGGCGTCACATAGGCGCCAAGGGCTGGAATGAAGACCAGGATGGAGCCGGCAATGACGCCGGGTTTGACCAGCGGGAAAATGATCTTCCGCAATACCTTGAAACGGGTCGCGTAGAGGTCGTAGCCCGCCTCGACGAGGCGAAAATCAAGCTTCTCCATGCTGGCATAGATCGGCAGCACCATCAGCGGCAGATAGACATAGGCCATGCCGATCAGAATCGCCGTGTCGGTGAAGAGGATCTGCACCGGCGCCGAGACGATACCAAGCTTGATAAGGATGGTGTTGATGATGCCTTCGTTGCGGATGATCTGCAGCACGGCGAAGGTGCGGATCAGAAGGTTGGTCCAGAACGGAATGGTGATCAGGAACAGCCAGAGATCCCTGGTTTTCTCGCTGCGCGTCGCCATGAAATAGGCGGTTGGAAACCCCAATGCCAAAGTGGCGATCGTCGTTATCACCGCCAGCTTGATCGAGCGCCAGAAGATGGTGACATGCGCTGCCGCAAGCGAAAGCGTATCGTCGAAAATGTCGCGTTCCATGAACACCGACAGCCAGGCATCGGGCGAGAACTGCCACTTCACATCGCCATAGGGGCCAGGCGTCAGGAACGAGTAGATCAGCACGATCAGCAAGGGGCCGGTCGCGGCGAGGAAGATCACCAGCAGGGCTGGCGCTGACAGCAGCCACCGGTCGCGCACATCGCGTCGCTCCGCTGCCTTGGCGACTTGTTCCGCGGTCGCCATGATCAGTCCTTCAGCACTTGCGCGGCGTCGTTGCCGATCGTGATGCCGATCTGGCCGCCCTGCACGAAGCCGTCACCGGCGCCGCGGCTGTTCTGACGCCGCACGATGAACGGCTCCCCACCGGCAAGGCGCAGATGGAAGTGCGTGTCGGTGCCGAGATAGACGATGTTTTCGACGGTGCCGGACAGCGAAGCGCTCGGGCTGGCCGTGCCCAACTGCGCATGCTCTGGACGCACGACGATGGTGACCTTGCCGCTGGGGCTGAAGCCTTCCGGCAGCGAGGCTGGGATTTCCACACCAGACGGCAGCTTCACCGTCGCCCGGCCACCAGTCGCGCTAACCACATCCGCCTTGAGGAAGTTCGACTCGCCGATGAAGTCGGCGACGAAACGCTCGGCCGGCCGGTCGTAGATGTCGCGCGGCGAGCCGACCTGCAGGATCTTGCCCGACGACATCACCGCGATGCGATCCGACATGGTCAGCGCTTCCTCCTGGTCGTGGGTGACGAAGATGAAGGTGATGCCCGTCTCGTGCTGCAGCCGCTTCAATTCGATCTGCATTTCCTTGCGCAGCTTGTAGTCCAGGGCCGAGAGCGGTTCGTCGAGCAGGAGCACCTTGGGCTGCGGCGCCAGCGCCCGGGCGAGCGCCACGCGCTGCTGCTGGCCGCCGGAGATCTGGCTGGTGCGGCGGCCCGCCAGCGCCTCCATCTTCACCAGTTTCAGCATCTCGGCGACGCGCGCCTTGATCTCGGCCTTCGGCTTGCCCAGCATTTCCAGGCCAAAGCCGATATTGTCGGCGACCGTCATATGCGGGAACAGCGCGTAGGATTGGAAGACGGTGTTGACCGGTCGCTTGAAGGGCGGCAACGGCGCGATGTCCTGGCCGTAGAGGAGGATTTCGCCGGCGGTTGGAAAGTCGAAGCCGGCAATCAGCCGCAGCAACGTGGTCTTGCCGCAGCCGGATGGTCCCAGCAGTGTAAAAAACTCATTCTCGCGGATGGATACCGAGACCGTATCGAGGGCAGCGACCTGCCCCTCACCCGACCCGAAAATTTTACTGACGTTTACGACTTCAATTGCATTCCGATCCGGTTTTTCCGGCACGATACGCCTCACTGTTGACCCCGCTCTTGCTGGCGGAGTTTTTCCCCTGTTCGATGTGACCACACGGCCGGTAGGTTGGCAAGTCCGGCATTGAATCACAGTTCAGTCGGTCATTTCGTCTTGCAAGCGGCAAGCTGTGCAAGCCGCATGCCATTGTCAGGCCTGGTAGGTGACCTTGCCACCGCAGACCGTCGTCACCGGCCGCAGCTTGTGTAGATCGGCCGGCGCCGTCTTCTCGATATCGGCCGACAAAACCACCAGATCCGCCATATAGCGGGGTTTCAGAACGCCTTTGCGATGCTCGGCGAATTCGGCATAGGCGCCCTCGACCGTGTAGGCGGCAATCGCTTCCTGCAGCGAGAAACTCTGGTCAGGATCGCCTTCTGCCCATGGTTTGCGCTGCACTGCCGCCTGAATGCTCAGGATCGGGTCGATCGCCGCCACCGGCCAGTCCGAGGCGAACACGACATGGGCGCCGGCGCTTTTCAGGGTGCGCCAGGCATAGCTCAGCGGCCAGCGGGCCGGTCCGATGCGTGACACCGTCGGCTCCAGTGGAAAATCCATGGCGCCGGGCGGATGCGACGGCTGCATCGAGGCGATGACGCCGAGTTCGGCAAAACGCGGCACGTCGGCTGCTGTGGTGACCTCGATGTGCTCAACCCTGTGCCGGCTGTCGCGCTTGCCATTGAGCTTCTGCGCCGCCTCGTAACCGTCGAGCACTGCGCGCACCGCGCCGTCACCGATCGAGTGCACCGCGATCTGCAGCCCGCGTTTGTCGATAGCCACGGCGAGATCGATAAATTGCTGCGGCGTAAACAGCGGCTCGCCGACCCAGTCGGGACGATCCGCATAGGGTTCGACCATAACAGCGGTCCAGGAATCGAGCACGCCGTCATAGAACACCTTGACCATGCCCGATGACAGCCACTCGCTGTCGTAGCGCTCGGCCATGACGGACGCCTTCTCGAGCATGTCGAGTGTCATGAAATTCTTGTAGTGGAACGGGATCTTGACGCGGCAGGGCAGGCCTTCCTCGGCCTCGATCTCGGAAAGCAATTCGAGCTGGTAGAGATTGCCGTCCATGTTCTGGATCGAGGTGATGCCGTGGCGCGCGCACCAGGCAAGTCCGCGCCGCATGATGTCACGGTCAGCGGCCCGCTCGGCGGCCGACGGCATTGGGTCGGGCTCGCCGCCGGTCGACAGCCCCAGCCGCACCCGGCTTTCGCCGGCAAGGTCGAGCACCGGACCGAAGGCCTCGCCCTCGCGCAATTCGCCCGCGGCCAGGCCGTCGTCACCCATCACGATCTCGTTGCCCGGACCGAGCGTGCGTCCCTTCAGGATGCCGGCCATCTCCAACGCCTTGGTGTTGGCCCACATCGTATGGTGGTCGGGCGCCGCCATGCAGAAGGGGCGGTCGGGCAGGATGGCGTCGAGATGATGGCGTGTCACCCGCTCGTCGCCGAGCACGGTGTAGTCGGCGCCCTGTCCCACAAGCATTTTCGCCTCGGGCCGCGTCGTTGCGTAGTCGCGGATGGCGCTTTGAAGCGCCTCGAAGCCATGGATACCGCCGAGTTGAAGATGCGCGAGTTCGGCCCCTCCCGAGAACAGATGCATGTGGGCTTCGATGAAACCGGGCAGGACCGAACCGCCCTTGGCGTCGATCACCTCTGTGGTCGTTCCCTTGAGTTTTTCGATGGCGGCGTGGTTGCCGATGGCGATGATGGCGCCGTCCTTGACGGCAATCGCCTCGGCGGCGGGATTGTCATCGTCCATGGTCCGCACGCGACCATTGATGACGATCAGATCAGCATTTTGACCCGCACCCGTGACAGACATCGCGACTCCGCGCTTTTGACGACTGGCTGAGACCGACAACCCTCTTGTCCGACAAGCTGCCACTCCGCTGGAGCGGCGTTATCGGACGAAAACTGATGCCAGTGCGCTGTTTCGAAATTCCCCTTGTGATCTCTCAAAACAGCGTGGATAAAAGAATGCGACTAATTATTCGCGTTTGTCAACGTGCCGAATTTCGAATGTATTGTGGACAACACACCACGCCAATGTTGAGACCGGGACCTGTGTTGAAACCGGCAGGGAACGAAGGCATCAATCCGTGAAGCGCAGTCTCAGCCGCGAAACCAGGATGGCGCTCGAACCGCGCAAGCAGCCGCGGCAGGAACGGTCGAGCAAGGTGGTCGACCGGATACTCGACGCGGCTTTGATCCTGACGCGGGAGCAGGGAACCAAGACGCCGACGACGCTCGCCATTGCCCGGCGCGCGGGCCTGTCGGTCGGTTCGGTCTACCAGTACTTTCCCAACAAGGAAGCCATTCTCCTCGACCTCGCCCGGCGCTGGCTGTCGTCGTTTCCCGAGGTGATCGCCAGGCGCATCGAGGTCACCCCACCCACCAACCGCGACGAGTTTCGGCAGGAGGTGCGCAAGCTCTTCATCGATACCTCCAGAATATATCTCGAAAACGCCACCCTGATGCCGGTGATCGAGGCGATATCCGGCAATGCCGACCTCAGGCCGATCCAAGACGAATATGACGAGCAGATCATCGCGCTTTACGCCGCATGGCTGCAGCATGTGAACCCGGCCCTTGAAGACAAGATCGCCAGCCGGCTCGGCGTGCTGATGATGGATGTCGGGCACGCCTGCCGGCTTGTGGGGTTGAAGCGGGATCGCAAGACATACGACCTCATCGAGGACGATGTGGAAAGAATGTGGCTCGCTTTGGTCACCCCCTATCTCAACCTTGACTGATTTCGCTATTTCGAGAGGAAATTCATGAAGACTGTCTATTCGCCGCTTCATGCCGGCCATGCCGGCCAGATGGAACTGGTCACGTCGGCAATCGTGCCGGGTTTCGAAAAGCCGTCGCGGGCCGAGTTCATCAAGGCGCGGGTCGAGAGCGAGAAGCTGGGGCCGATCATCGGACCGGTCGAGCACGATCTCACAGCCGCCAAGCGCATCCACAAGGCCGACTATATCGACTTCCTGCCGACCGTCTGGCCGGCGTGGAAGGCCGCCGGCTTCGAGGGCACGGCGATGCCCTTCACCTGGCCGACGCGCGGCCTGCGCGGCGACGTGCCACCCAAGCGCGTCGACGCCTTGCTCGGCTACTATTCCTTCGACGCCGGCGCCACCTTCGTCGAAGGCACATGGACCGCCATCAAATCATCCTATGACGTGGCGCTGACGGCGGCGGCCTTGGTCAAGGGTGGCGAGCGGTCGGCCTTCGCGCTCTGCCGCCCGCCCGGCCATCACGCCGGTGCTGGGTTCATGGGCGGCTACTGCTACATCAACAATGCCGCGGTCGCCGCGCAGTGGTTCCTCGATCAGGGCGCAAAACGCGTCTCGATCCTCGACGTCGACTATCACCACGGCAATGGCACGCAGGAGATCTTCTATGAACGCGCCGACGTGCAGGTTCTCAACCTGCATGGCGATCCCATGGTGGAGTATCCGTTCTTCCTCGGCCATGCCGATGAACGCGGCGCCAGCGCCGGCGAAGGTTTCAACGTCAATTATCCCATGCCCTTCGGCACCAATTGGGACGCCTGGAACGCCTCGCTGGAGGATGCCTGCGTCAAGCTCGCCGCCTACGCCCCCGATATCGTCATCGTCTCCCTTGGCGTCGACACCTTCGAGAAGGACCCGATCAGCCAGTTCAAGCTGAAAAGCCCGGACTATCCGAAGATCGGCCATCGCATCGCCAAGCTCGGCCTGCCGACGCTGTTCGTGATGGAAGGCGGCTACGCCGTCGAGGAGATCGGCATCAACGCCGTCGGCGTGCTCACCGGCTTCGAGGACAAATAAGAAAGCAATTCCAGGATAAGTGTGAGGCGGTTTTCCGGCCGGAATTGCGCCAAAGAGATATGGGGCGGCTCCGGCCGCCCCGACCATCTAGGCGGCCGCAGCCGGGTTGGGTGCAACCACCGGAACGGCTGGCCTTCGCAACCGGCCGATGCGGTAGACAATCACCGCCGCAATCACGCCTGCCGCCAGGATGGCCACCGCCAGCAACGGCCGGTACCAGAACCAGGCAATCGCAATCGTCACCGTGCCGACCAGGATCGCCAGGACGAAGGCGATGATGCCGGTGCCCATCCGCGCCATGCTGCCGAGGAAGGGTATGACGTCGAGGATCACCCCGATCGGGCTGAGGAACAGCGCAAAGCCTATGGTCAGCAACAGCAAGCCGGCGCCGCGCAGCAGCCAGGTGATCAGCGTGTTGGCGCTGACCGCGTCGGCGAACATCTTTTCGGCCGGGACGTTGCCGGTATCGACCATCAGCAGCGCATCGCCGGCTTGCGTCTGGTAGGGCTCGAAGCGGCTGCCGGCCTGGCGCGCGATGATACTGATCACGCCCAGCGGCGCCAGTTCGTAGCCGATTCGATAGTCACCCAAAGCGGGCGTCGTGTTGTCATTGCCGAGAAAAATCTTGCCATCGACGATGCTGAGCGGTTTCGTTCCGGTATAGGCAGCCTTTATCGCCGCCGACTGGTCGGCTGAGAGCGAATAGTCCTTGTCACCCTCGATACGGTCCAGCACTGGCGTATCGAGATCGAAGGCGACAAGCTTGCCCTCAGGAATCTGGAAGGTCCGGCCGTGGATTTCCATGGGCGGATTCTGGTGGCCGTCCGGCTTCTTGAAGTCCGACGAGTCGATCTGGCTGTCGTCCCACACCTTGGAATAGCTGTAGGTGGTCACCGTCTCTTCGCCACCGCCGAGCTTCTTGGTCGTCTCCGACTTGGACTCTTCCTTCCACTGATACATCTCGACACTGCGCGACAGCCGCAGCCCTTGCGTGGCGATGCCGAAATCCGGATCCGCCAGGCCGCTGTCCGCCGTCACCAGTCCGCTGACATGAACCAGCTTGCCGTCATTGGCGGTATCGACGCTGTCGGCGCCGACCGAAACCACCGCTCCAGAACCTTCGGCCAGCGAGCGCGCCGTCTGCACGGCGCGGCCTTCGTTCCAGAACAGCCCGATCACCATCAGCACGATCAGGATAAGGCCGAAGATGACCCCGCCGACCGCGCGCTTGATCCGCCCGAACCACGAGACGGATGTGACTTCCCGAAATGAATCGCTCATCGTTTCCCCCGAAACAAAGTTACCCCAGAATTACAACGCGGCCGGCGGCCGCGTGTTTAACCCGTCAATCGGCGTGGATCTGCGCGCCGCAATCCCTGTCGCCGGCGCAGGCGTGCACCGCCCGTGTCGTGCCGCCATCGCCAACCCGCCACGGCGAGGCAGACAGCGGCGCCTGCCGATTGCCCCCGAGAAGATCGAGCGCCCGCATCGCCGTCTCTTCGCCAGCCTCGTCACGCTTGACGATCTCGACGTCCTTGAGGCCGATCGCGGCAAGCTGCGGCATCACCACATCGGGGTCGCCCGCCACCACGATCAGCGACGGATCGAGCGACGCCAGGGCCAGCGCCTGTTTCTGAACCGCATCGAGCGTCAGCTTTGTGCGCCCCGCCATGCGGGTTTGCTGGTCCTCCAGCGTCGATCCGCTGCCGACCGCGCCAATCAGCGAGGAGAACAGACCAGCCGACGTCTCGGCCGATCCAGCCAGCGCCCGGCGATAGACAGTCACCGTGCGGTCGACTTCGTCCTGCGCCACCGGCAAGGTGGTCAGGCCGGCAAATCCTTTCAGGATTTCGGTAATCGCCGGCCCGGTGTTGGCGCGCTCGACGGTGGTTGCCACGACCAATCCCGAGCCGGCCTTCATCGGGCTCATCAGATAGCTCGACACGCCATAGGAGTAGCCCTTCTCCTCGCGGATCACCGAATTCAGCCGGCTGGAGAAATCGGCGCCAAGCAGGTTGGAGACCGCGGTCGATTCAGCGCGCTCGCTCTCGTCGGTGCCGGGCGCCGGCCGCGCCACGAACAGCGCCGACTGGCTGGCGCCGGGTTCGGGCACCAGCAGCACTTTCTGTCCCCCGTTGAAATGCGCCGCCGGCGACGGCTCGACGGCATAGCCGGCGGTGTCGCTTGTCCACGCGCCGAATGCTTTTTCAAGGCTGGCGGCGACGGTCGCGACCGGCATCGGGCCGACGCTGTAGAAGGTCACCGCCTTCGGCGTGAACTCCGCCTTGAATGCGTCCCTCGCCTCGTCGAGCGAGATCGAGGCCAGCGCCTTTGCCGACCAGTCCACCGCTGCCTTGCCCGGCACCTGCGGGATCAGCGTCGCCTTTGCCATGCGGCCGGCAACGTCGGGCAGATCCGCCTCGCGGCCGTTTAGCCAGTCGACTGTCTGCGCCATCAGCACCGTCCATTCGGTCTTGTCGAAACGAGGCTTCAGTACCGCGTCGGCGAGCAGGCCAATACCCTGGTCGAGCTTTTCCGGCGGCACGCCAAGCGTCATCATCGTGGTCAGCGTTCCGGCCTGGTGGCTGACGCCGGCGCCGATGTCGCTGGCCGCCTTGGCGAAATCAGCCGAGCCGCGATCGGCGGCCCCGCGTGTCGCCATGCTTGCTGCAAGCTCCAGCAATCCCTCCTTGCCTTCCGGCACGCTGTTCCAGCCGCCGGCGGCACTGGCCGCGACATAGACCATCGGCGCTTCCGGCATTGTGTAGTGGACGAGTTTGATGCCATTCGAGAGCGTCGCCGTTTCCATGGCGGGCAGTGTTGCCGAAGGCGCTTGCCCGGCCGCATGCTTCGGAATGTCGATCGCCGCTCGCTCCGGCGCGGTGAACGGCTGCGGTGTGCCGGACGAGCCGATCAGTGCATCGGGATAGCCGCCGCGCGGGCCGGGCTTCAGCACCAGCACGCTGGCGTCTTCCGGTTTCAACAGCCGCTTCATCGTTGCCTCGACATCCGCCACGCTGGCGTCCTTCACCCGCGGGTCGTCGACCAGCGCGCTCTGCGCACCGCCGAGCACGTCGGCATTGTAGGAGACGACGCCGGCGCGATCCTTCAGTGCTTCGCTGCCGAGCCGCGCTGCCTGCAAGATGCCGGTGCGCGCACGCTCGACATCGACCGGATCGAGCGGGGTCTTCAGGAAATCCGCAAACGCCGTTTTCATCGCGCTTTCCAGCGCTTCCGGCGCCACACCTTCGGCGGCACCCGCCTCGAAGGTAAAGCGGCCACCGAGCAGACCGCCGGTCCAGCTCGCGCTGGCATAGGTGGCAATGCCCAACTGCGAAACCAGCCGGTTGCGCAAACACCCATATTCGCCGTTGCCGAGCAGTTCGGCGGCAATGCTGAGCGCACCATTGTCGGGCGACTGCGCCACCGGGCCACTGAAGCCGACCACGACGATGGGGCTTGGCACGCGATCCTCGAGCACCAGCTTGAGCCGGGCCTGCGTCGGTGCCGGCACGGCGGGCCGCGCCACATCGGCGCCGCGCGCCACGCGGCCGAACGTGTCGGCAATCAGCGCCTTGGTGTCGTCGATCTCCAAGTCGCCGACCAGCACCAACACCGCATTGTTGGGCAGATAGTAGCTGTTGAAGAAACCCCTGACATCGTCGAGCGTCGCCGCATCGAGATCGGCGACCGAGCCGATGACCATGCGGCTATAGGGATGCGGCTTCGGGAACAGCCCGGACCAGAAAGCTTCCCAGCCGGATGCGCCGGCCTTGTCGAGCACGTTCTGGCGCATCTCGTTCTTGACCACCGAGCGCTGCAGATCGAGCTTGGCCTGAGTCACCGAGCGGCCGAGATTGGCCATGCGGTCGGCCTCCAGCGACAAGATCATCGGCAGTGACGACGACAGCCCGTCGACGTAATAAACCGTGCCGTCTTCGGTGGTCCAGGCATTGATCTCGTTGCCGAGCGCGGCGTGCGCGCCGAACACGTTCGGCCAGGCCGGCGTGCCGGAAAACATCAGATGTTCGAACAGATGCGCAAAGCCCGAGCGTCCCGCGGGTTCATTCATCGACCCGACGCGGTAGCGCAGGTTCATCACCACCTTCGGCACGCGATGGTCGGGCACCAGCACCACCTGCAGCCCGTTGTCGAGCGCATAGGTAACGGTCGGCTCAGCCTTGGCGGGCGCTGCCATGCCGGCAAGAGCCGCAAGCACCACCGTGAACGCCAGGAAAACCTGCTTCATCATGACCCCCGATGCTGATGGCCGCGAGCAAGCGCCGCCAAATCCGCCGTATGACCGAAGGGATGCCCGCCCCTGCCGGCTGCCGAGACCCTATCGGAATCGATCGGCCCTCGATACGGCAGTATCGCAACACCCTCTGGCTTTTTCGTGTCGGCGTTTCAGGCCTTTTGCGGCGGAAAAGGCCGCGAAAGCCGCCCCTGAGTCGCTTGAGTCCAATAATATTGATTTTGTCAAATCGCGTTTGATGTCGGATTCATCTGCGGGTAGATTAGACCCGAATCAGCCGGTCCTTGGGGGGCGCGGCGACCACCCAAAGTCTCAAGTTCCGGCCAATGACCGGCACCAGACGCGGACGGCTTCGCGTTCCCTGAATGGATTCGGCGATCAGCGCGACCGCCGCGCCGTGTGAGTGCTTCGTAAACGTGATGCGTCTTCAAGTTCGGCCGCTGCTAACCCCAGCGTCCGGGCTCAAGAAAAGACTCCGGCCATGACATACAACCAAAGCATCCAATGAGCAGTTCCGCCGCGCTTCTCCAATCCGATACGTTAGGCTCGCGCCTCGAATCGCGCGGCGATCTCACCTCCTTTTTCATGCAGCTTGCCGCCGAGATCGGCGCCGACAGCTACATGCTCGTCGCCATCGTCCACGACCAGGATCGCAACGACGCCCGCATCGTCTCATCCAACTGGATCTTCGACGCCATCGAACTGATCGGCAAGCGGCTGATCGCCGGCCTTGCCCAGGGACCGCTGACCGTTGCACCTGGCATCCGCCCGAGGCCGCTGGTCGCCGCCGCGGCGCCCGACGCCGGCGGACTGCTCACCGGCGAAGAGGCGCGCCTGCTCGACGTGCTTGGCCATGCCGAAGTCTATTCGTTGCGGCTCAATGTCGGTCGCCAGCGGCTGTTTGCGCTTTTCTCGGCGGCCGAGGCCGGCAGAATCGACCAGCCGGCGCTGATGAAGGCTCAGTTGAAGTGCTGCTACGCGCTGTCCGCCATCCCGCAATTGATCGCCGCCGCCGCCATGCAGGACCCGCTGTCCGACCGCGAGCGCGAATGCCTGTTCTGGGTGTCTGAAGGCAAGACCACCGATGAGGTCGCGGTGATCCTCGGGGTCTCGTCCAACACCGTCAACAGCTACATCACCCACGCCATCCAGAAATTCGCGGCCTCGAACCGCGCGATGGCCATCGCCACGGCGATCAGGAGCGGCATCATTTGAAACACGCTGACATCAAGGCGGCGGCCGAAGCCCTTTTCAACGAGCAGCGCAATCCGTTCGGCGCCTTCTCCATCGGTTCCGAGACGCACCATGCCGTTACCATCCCGGACGCGGTGCGCCGCTGCCGCTGGATCGCCGTCGACATCAACGCGTCGGCGTTCGGCCTCTATTTCGTCAGCCCCTCGCCGGAACGGGCGCGCCTGGTGCCGAGCTTCGATTCCGACTATCCAGCCACTGCGGTGACAACCAAGTTCATCGCCGGCGCCAATGGCGAGGAGATGGTTCGCCACAGCGGCGCCTCGACAGCGCCGCGCTGGTGGGCGGACGACGGCATCGCCGGCTCGGACGCCGTCTTCAAGAACCTCGCCTGGGCGGAGCGGACGGCGCCGCTGGCGCCGGGCACCAACGGCATTGCCTTTCCCGTCCATGCCGATCGCGGCCATTGCGGGCTGGTGGTGTTCCTCGGCTCGACGATCGCTCTGCCGGAGGACACGCTCTACGAAATCCACGCCCGCTGTTTTTCGCTGTTCGCCGCCGTCGCCCGCATTCGTCCGAACGATGCCGGCCGGATGCGGTCGATCTCCAAGCGTGAACTGGAGTGCCTGAAGCTGACCGCCAACGGCAACACCAGCGAAGAGATCGCCAGGCTGCTGAAGCTGTCGGTCCACACCGCCAACCAGTATCTCACCCAGTCGACGCAGAAGCTCAACGCGGTCAACCGCAACCAGGCGGTGGCCAAGGCGCTGCGCCTGGGTCTGATCGAGTGATCAAAGCCGCGTCCGGCGATTGGGATAAGACAAAAGATCAGCGATAGGCGAGCGGCTCGGTCCGGCGAATGCGCGCCTCTTCGATGACCGTCTCCAGCAAGGCGGTGTTGTGCTCGGGGTCTTCGCCGGGCTTCTCGAACGAAACATAGTTGACCGCGACCGAAGACCTCTCCTCGCTCAGCGTCAGCTGGAAATAGACGGTGACGCCCGGCGGCCGAAGCTCGAGATCGAGCACGATGCGCGGGCTGCCGCTCCAGTCGACATGTGCCTCTCCGCCATGGCCGAGCCTGAGCGTGCCCGGCAGGAAGAACAGCTCCACCGCCGAATCCACCAGATCCGACAGGCAAGCGAAATGCTCGAGCCGGATGAAGGCGATGTAGTCGGCGACATCGATCAGCCGCAACTCGTCGACCACCTGCTCGATGGCCTTGGCGACGATGAGTTCGCGGGATTTTGCGTGCGGTTGGCGGTTCATGAAATTTGTCTCCGCTCAGCCTTTTTGGAGTAGACGATCCGCACCAGTTCGGCGACGGCCTGGTAGAATTGCGACGGGATCACGCTATCAACCGAAACTTGCTTGTACATGGAGCGGGCGAGCGCCACGTCCTCGAAGATCGGGATGTTGTGCTCCTTGGCAATCTCGCGAATCTTGAGCGCCACAAGGTCCTGGCCCTTGGCCAGCACCATGGGTGCTGAATCCTCGTCGCGGACATATCTGAGCGCGATGGAAAAGTGCGTCGGATTGGCGATGATCAGCGTCGCGCGCGGCACCGCCGTCATCATCCGCTTGCGCGCCCGGTCACGCGCCAGCGAGCGCAGCCGCGACTTGATGATCGGGTCGCCCTCGGACTGTTTGAACTCGTCCTTGACCTCCTGCTTGGTCATCCGCAGATCCTGCTTCCAATGGAAGCGCGACCAGACGACGTCGACCGCCGCGATCAGCCCCATGACGAAGACGATCGCCACCAATATGTCGACGGTGATGCTTTTGATGACGAGGCCGAAAGCGACGGGGTTGGTGATCATGCCGGCCAGGAGCTGGCGGTAGTCCTGCGACAGCGTGAAGTAGAGCACGATACTGGCGAAGCCGAGCTTGCCCAGCGATTTCAGGAATTCTACCCAGCCCTGAATACCGAACATCCTGGTCCAGCCTTTGGCTATCGAGATGCGCGACAGTTGCGGCCGGATCCGCTCGCCGACGACTTGCGGCATGTTCTGCAGCACCGAGGCGCCGATGCCGGCCACCACCAGCAGCACCAGCAGGCTGACGACGGCGTTGCCTATTTCCATCATCACGGTCTTGTAGAGCGCGATGACGTCGGTCTCGGTGTCCATCGGCCACGCCTCGGGCTTTTCCAGGAACATCGACAGGAACATGCCGAGATCAACGACCGCGTCCTTGGCGTAGAAGACGGTGAACACCAGTATGGCGATGAAGGACGCCAGAAGTGCGGCCTCTCGCGAATGGGGCAGCTTGCCCTGTTCGACGGTGTCGCGGATCTTCTTTTCGGTCGCGTCTTCGGTTTTGGAGTCTTTGTCCGCCGCTTCAGCCATTCAGCGCTCGGCGTTAAGCCGCTTCGCTCTGCTGCGATGAGGGCAGTTCGAAAGCCCCCTCGCGCGAAAGCCGGATTGTCGCCACCGCGATGTTCTTGCGCGCCGTCATGATGTCGGCAAGCTGAATGCCTTCCGAGCCCTGGCCGAGCTCGGACTCGATCATGCGCCGCGACCGTGCGCCGATCGCCGACAGCACCGATTCCGTCAATGCGGGCGCCGCACCGCGCAGCGCCAGCGTGATCAGTTCGGTCGACAGCCCGTCGAAAAGGAGTACCCTCGCCTTCTGCGTCAAAAGCGGCAGATCGTCGAAGGCAAACAACCTGGAGCGAACACCGCCGAGGTCCGGCGTGCCGGCCTCTTCCAGATCCTGCATGACCTCTTCCAACTGAGGCTTGTCCATCTCGTTGAGCATACTGGCGACGCGCGCCTGTCCCGCCGAGATATCCTTGGTCGCGGTCTGCGCCAGCACGCTGGCGCGCAGCTGGTTCTCGATGATCCTGGTGGCCGCGTCCGGAATGGTCGCCATCGTCACCATGCGCTTGATGATCTCGCTGCGCATCGGCTTTTCCATGGTCAGCAAAATGTTGGCGGCGGCTTGCGGCGCAAGCTTCGACAGCACCATGGCCGCGGTCTGGGGATGCTCGGCGGCAAGGAATGTGCCCAGACGCGTCGGTTCGAGCTTTTCCAGCTCCGGCCAGATCGGCGGTGGCCCTTCCGGCGCAACCTCGAAGCGCTTGTCGCCCATGATGGCGCTCATCTCTTCGGGCGACAGCGATTCATTGAGGATCGTGTCCATCCGGTCGGCGGAATCGAGCAGGCCCGCACCTTCGGTGAACTCGGCCTCGAATTCGGCAACGATGCGTTCGAGGTCGCTTTGCGGAATGGTGCGCAGCAGCCGCGCCCCTTCGATCAGTGCCTTCAGTTCTTCTTGCTTGAAGAATTTCAGCAGCCGGCTGGCCGAAGGTTTGCCCATCGCCACCAGGATGGCGGCGGCCTTTTGCGGGCGCGTGAGCGTCACCGGCGTCGTCATGGCATCCGCTCCTGCTGAGACCGCATGTCATTCATTGCTCAAGCGCCCTTGGTCGCCGCGATAATTTCGGTCAGCCTGATGCCAAAGCGCGACGGATCGCTTTCCAGCACGGTGATCTCGCCGCGCGCGATCTTGCGGCCGTTGACCACGACATCGACCGGTTCGCCGATGCGCCGGTTGAGCGCCACCGTCGAGCCCTTCTGCAGCGCCATCAGGTCCGACACCGGCATTTCCGTACTGCCGAGGATGATCTGCACATCGACCGGGATGCTCATGATGATGTTGGAATTGGCGCCGGACGTGGCAGCCCGCAAGGCGGCGTCGGGGCGCTTTTCCTCCTCCTGGAGGACGCCGCGCAATTCCTCGATGGCGCGGTCGAGCTGTTCGTCCGGCTGGTCGATATTGGCTTCCACCTTGGTCTTGGCCATCAGTCGTCTCCAAATGCTTGGGCTTGCCCGGCGTCAGCCCGGCATGAGCCCATCGATAAAATCCTGACCGGCATCGTAAGGATGCCTGATCCGGACGGTGTAGTTCTGCCCGAGTTTACCGAACTCGCAGACAAACAGCGTCTTGTCGCGCGCGCTCAGCTTGGCCTGCGACTGCGCGGTTTCCTCGAACTCGATGACCTGGCCTGGCTCGAAACCGGCGAGATCGCCGAGCGTCAGGCGGGCCAGCGGCATGGTCGCTTCGAGCGTCACCGTCGAGCGCATCACTTCTTCGGAAAAACGTGCCCGCCAGTCGGAGGTCGTGCCTTCGCTGTCGTGGACATCGGCGATACCGCGTGTGGCAAGCAGAATGCGCTGCGGGATCATCACCGTGACCGTTCCGCTGTCGGTCGGCGTCGAGATGCCGAAGACGATGCGCACCGCCGCGCCATCGCGCAGCACGCGACGCTTGGCTTCGCTGCCCGAAAGCGCCCGCGGCACCGGCAGCCGCAGCTCGAGCGAGCGCCGGCCCGATCCGTTCAACGCCTGCGCAACTTCCTGGAAGACCGTGGTCGCGACATCGGTCTCGATCTGCGACAGAGCGCGCTCGATCGGCGAAACCGGCTGATCCGGATCGCCGCCGAACAGCGCGCACACCATCACGGCGATGGCCGGCGCATCAGCCACCAGCGTCATCGCATCCGAAGACGTCGGCGATGCTATGATGGCCATGGCAAAGGCATCGCCGGCATTCGTGCGGGCATCGGGAACACGGCTGATCTCGACCGCGCGCAGGTCGACGGTGACCGGTGCGCCGAGTTCGCCGGCCAGGCTCTTCTGCAGCAGCGGCAGGGCGCGCTCGCCCATCGAGCGCCCGGTGCCGATGACATGAGCGGCCTCACCGCTGTCACCGACCAGACGCTCAATGATCAGCGAGCGGGCTTGCGAGGGGCTGCCAGGACTTGTCATGACGGCGTGCGGTCCTGTCTGTCGTCATGCATGGCTCAAGCCGCTTTCTTCTCGGCGGAAGCTGTGTTCATCGTGCTTTGCTCGACGGCATCGATCGTCGGCCGCTCATAGGACGAGATGGTCTTGCGACCGAACTCGATCGCCACCTGCGGCAGGGCGCCGTTCATGTAGGCAAGCAGCGTCTGCTTGACGATGATATAGAGGCGGTTCTTCTTCTCGCGCACCGTCTTGATCTTGGTGGCGACCGGCCCGACCACCGCATAGGACAGGAAGATGCCGAGGAAGGTTCCGACAAGGGCAGCGCCGATCAGGCCGCCGAGGATTTCGGGCGACTGGTCGAGCGCGCCCATCGCCTTGACCACGCCGAGCACGGCGGCGACGATGCCGAGCGCCGGCAGACCATCGCCCACCGCCACCAGCGCATGGTAAGCCTTCATCTTGTCGGACTTGATGGTCTGGATTTCCTCGTCCATCAGCGCCTCGATCTCATGCGAGCGGGCATTGCCGATGATGATGATGCGGCAGTAGTCGCAGATGAAATTCGTCAGGTCGTGGTTCTTGAGCACGGTCGGGAACGCCTGGAAGATTGCCGACTCCTCCGGATTGTCGATATGCGCCTCGACCTCGCTGCGCGACTTCGAGCGCAGTTCGCGCATCAGGCTGTGCAGCACGCCCAGCGTCTCCAGATAGTCGCGCTCTTTCGGCACCGCCTGCTTGAACGCTTCGAGGATACCCCTGCCGGTGTCCTTGACCGTCTTCATCGGGTTGGCGACGAGAAAGGTTCCAAGTGCGGCGCCACAGATGACCACCGCTTCCCAAGGCTGCATCAGCACATGCAGATGGCCGCCCATCGCCATGAAGCCGCCGAGAACACAGCCGAGCGTCACCACAAGTCCGATCAGAATGCCCACGCCAGATCCTTCCGCATCACGTCAGGCCTAACCGATAGCCCCCGTGCCTTGTGTGAGGCTTGAATCATGCAAGGTGAGGCGATTCAGCCTCGCGCAAGCAAGTCCGCATAGTCTTGCTTTTGAAGCTGCGACCGGAGGCATGTCGTGTTGAGCACTTTTACCAGCTACCAGCTCATCGCCAGGGACATCCCCAAGGCGATCGACCGCATCGAGGCGGAGCCGATCACCAAGCGCGACACCGACTACTATCTCGCGAACATCGGCAGCGTGAAATCGATCGACGATTTCGTCAAGAACGACCGGCTGTTCAAATATGCCATGAAAGCCTTCGGTCTCGGCGACATGGCTTACGCCAAGGCCTTCATGGTCAAAGCCCTGAAGGAAGGGGTGTCGGATTCCGACAGCTTCGCCAACAAACTGAGCGACAAGCGTTATGCCGAGTTCGTGTCGGCCTTCAATTTCGCCGCACTTGGCGCTAATGCCACGAGCTACAATTCGGCACAGCAGGGCGTGACCAACAATTATGGTCTCCAGGTCTCGGTCGGCCCTTCGCAGAACGGCTTCACCTACTACAAGGGCGAAACCTCGTACTACCTGAGCAACATTTCCAACGTAAAATCGATCGACGACCTGATGGGCAACGATCGCCTGCTCACCTATGCGATGGCCGCGTTCGGCCTGGACGCCGACGCCGAGCCGGCTGCGACCGTGCGGGCCATGCTGGAAGGCGGCGTCACCGACCCGAACAGCCCCGCAAACACGTCGACAAACAAGGGCTATGCGGCTTTCGTCGCGGCTTTCGACTTTGCCCAATATGGCGACCAGGCTACGGCGCGCGACGCCGTCCAGCAGGCGGTGCCGAAGGCTGTGATCGGCGGAACCGGACTGTTGCTCGTCAAGCCGACCGCGCAATACATCAAGGGCGAGGCCGACTACTACGCAGCCAACATCTCCAAGGTGAAGTCCATCGAAGACCTGCTGAAGGACAAGCGCCTGCTGACCTTCGCCATGGCTGCCTATGGGCTTGATGCATCGACCCAGACGACGAAGCAGATCCGCACCATGGTCAATGGCGGCGTCACCGATCCGTTGAGTCCCGCCAACCTGTTGACCGACAAGAGCTACGCCAACTTCGTCAGCGCCTTTGATTTTGCCCAGTATGGCGATCAGACGATCACGCGCGACGCGGTGCTGAAGACCACGCCGAAGCTCTACACGACCGAGTCCAGTCTTGGCCTCATCAAGCCGAATGCGGACGCCGTCCAGGCCGAGACCAGCTACTACCTCGCCAACATCACCAAGGTGAAATCGGTCGACGACCTGATGGCCGACAGCCGCCTTTATAACTATGCTCTGTCCGCAAGCGGGTTCGATCCGGCGACCACCAACAAGGATCTCGTCCGTGATGTCCTTGAGGGCGGTGTCCGCGATCCCGCCAGTGTCGCCAACAAGCTCTCCAACAAGGCCTATGCCAGGCTCGCCACCTCGTTGAATTTCGAGGCCTACGGCGAAGCGGCAACGACCCGCAGCCCGTCGCAGCAGCCGGTGGTCGACAAATACATGCGCCAGACCCTGGAAGAAGACGCCGGCAAGACCAATGAGGGCGTGCGGTTGGCGCTCTATTTCGAGCGCAAGGCCTCGACCATCACCAACTGGTACGACGTGCTGGCCGACACGGCCCTGGCCAGCGTGGTACGCACCGCCATCGGCCTGCCCGATTCCTTCGCTGCCGCAGATATCGACAAGCAGGCGCAGGCCTTCGACGCAAAGCTCGACCTCACCGATTTCACCGACCCGGCCAAGCTCGAGAAATTCCTCACCCGCTTCACCAGCCTTTGGGAAATCAATCATCCGACCTCGACCGCCCAGACATCGATCGGTGTGCTGTTTGCGCAGCCGACCACCGTCGGCATCTCGACCGATCTGATGATGGCCATGCAGAAACTGAGATTCTGAGAACACCATGCAGGACAGCCTTTACGTCGCCCTTTCCTCGCAGATCGCGCTTGAGCGCCGTCTCGACACCATCGCCGATAATGTCGCCAACGCCTCGACCATCGGCTTTCGCGCCACCGGCGTGAAGTTCGAGGATGTCGTCTCCGGCAGCGGCCCCAAATCGGTGTCCTTCGCCTCCTCCGGCAAGACCTATTTGTCCGGCGCGCATGGCGCGATGACGCAGACCGGCAACCCGTTCGACTTCGCCGTCCAGGGCGATGCCTGGTTCGGCATCGACACCCCGGCCGGCACCGTGATGACGCGCGACGGACGCTTTTCGATGAACGAGAACGGCGAGTTGATGTCGCTCGAAGGCCATCCGGTGCTCGACGCCGGCGGTGCGCCGATCCAGCTCGACCCGCGCGACGGCCCACCCAAGGCGGGCGCCGACGGCTCGCTGCGCCAGGGCGACAAGCTCGTCGGCGCCATCGGCCTGTTCAATTTCGATCCCGGCCCGAATTTCGTCCGCTACGGCAATTCTGGCATCGTGCCCGCGCGTGCGCCGGAGCCGGTCACCGACCGTTCCGATCTCGGCGTCGCGCAGGGCTATGTCGAGGAATCCAACGTCAATCCGGTGCTGGAGATGACGCGCCTGATCATGGTCCAGCGCGCCTTCGAGAACACGGCGGCGCTGATGCGCCAGACCGATGCCTCGACCGACGACGCCATCAAGACGCTCGGCTCCAAGTCGTAGCAGCATGTCGAGCAGCAAATCATCGATACGCGCGCTTGAACGGCAACCGGAGACAGCACCGGAAAACCGGCTGGCTGCGCTGGAGCGGATCTGGCGCCGCTTCGATGACACCGAGACGTTGCTGCGGCGCGGCGGCCGTGTTTCGGAGGTTTCGCCAACGCATTACAAGGTGCGCGGCCTGTCTGAAGTCGCCAGGCTTGGCGACCTCGTCGAACAGCGCGGCAATGCCGGCACGCGCCGCGGCGAGATCGTCAGGATCGGCCGCGACGAAGTCGTCATCGCCCCTTTCGAACGCAGCGCCGACGCCGGCATCGGCGACGCCGTGTTTCGCCGCGGCCCGCTGACGGTAACGCCGCATGCTTCGTGGCGTGGGCGCGCCATCGACGCGCTGACCCGCGTCATCGACGGCGGCCCGCCGCTGATCAGGATCGGCGAGGCTGCGAGCGGCGACGGCACAACGCCCGGCGCCATGGCGCGGCAGCGCGTCGGCACCGCCTTCACGACCGGGGTCAAGGTCATCGACATCTTCACGCCGCTCTGCCTCGGCCAGCGCCTCGGCGTCTTTGCCGGTTCCGGCGTCGGCAAGTCGACGCTGCTCGCCATGCTGGCCGGCGCCGACGCCTTCGACACCGTGGTCGTGGCGCTGATCGGCGAGCGCGGCCGCGAGGTACGCGAATTCCTCGAAGACACGATCGGCGCAGAGAGCATGGCCAAGACGGTCGCCGTCGTCGCTACCAGCGACGAGAGCGCCATGATGCGCCGGCGCGCGCCGGATACCGCCATGCGCGTTGCCGAACATTTTCGCGACCAGGGCCATCGCGTGCTGCTGGTGCTGGATTCGATTACCCGCTTTGCCCATGCGCTGCGCGAGGTAGCGACCGGCACCGGCGAGCCGCCGGTCGCCCGCGGCTATCCCGCTTCGGTTTTCACCGACCTGCCCAAGCTGCTCGAACGCGCTGGCCCGGGCGCTGAAGGCCCCGGTATCAAAGGACAGGGATCAATCACTGCCATCATCTCGGTGCTGGTCGACGGCGACGACCACAACGACCCGGTCGCCGATTCGGTACGCGGCATTCTCGACGGCCATGTCGTGCTCGACCGCGCCATTGCCGAACAGGGCCGCTACCCCCCGGTCAATCCGCTGTCGTCGATCTCGCGCCTCGCCGACAAGGCATGGAGCCCCGAGCAACGCATGCTGGTGACCAGGCTGAAGTCGATGATCTCGCGCTTCGAGGACACGCGCGACATCCGCCTGCTCGGCGCCTATCAGGGCGGCGCCGATGCCGAGCTCGATATTGCCGTGCGCCAGGTGCCGCTGATCTACGAGGCGCTGACGCAGTCGCCCAGGGATCGCGCCTCGAGCGACGCATTCTCCGACCTCGCCCGTCATCTGAAAGGCAAGCAAAGTGTCGATGCAGGAGACTGAGCTTCAGTACACCGAGCGGCTTTTGCGCGAGATGATCGCAGAGGCCAGTGCCGCCGAGGAAGCCCGGGCCAATGAAGCGAGAGCTGTCAGGGCAAAGGCCGATCTCGACAAGGCCGCCAAGGCTGAGGCCATTCTGGCCAGGGCCGCCAGGCCATTCTTGCCCAGGGTAGCCAGCGTAGTCGAGTCCACTGTGCCTCGCTTGGCCGAGCCTGCCTTGCCCAGCGTCGTCAAGCCTGAATTGCCAAGGACCCCTCGCGCCGGCCCCAAAGAAGCGATCGAGACCAGTCGTGGCTCGCTTCTCGACGGGCTGTTCCCGGTCACCGAATGGCCGCAGCCGCCAAGGCCGCAATATCCCAGGCTCGACAAGAAATCCGACCGCCGCAGCGATATCGTCTTTGCCGCGCTCGGCATCACGCTTGGCCTGATCTGCGCGCTGTTTCCCTGGTATATCTTCTTCAATCAGGACCAGTTCGGCGTGCAGGCGATCAAGTTCGGCGGCAGCGGCACCAATGCAGGGCGGGTCAGCGGCGGCTCGCAGATGGAGAACAGCGGTCAGCCGCTGACGGCAAACGATGTTCCCGATGTCGACCTGTTCGCCACCGGCACGCTGCAGGACCCCGAGGACAAGACCCAGCCTCCCGGCGTCGACCAGCAGCCCTTCCCGGCGGACGCCAAATTTCGCATGGTTCATGTCGCCAATGGCCGCGCCATGATCGAGGACGATGCCGGCCTGTGGATCGTCCAGCGCGGCTCGAAGCTGCCCGATACCAGCGTCGTCTCGTCGATCGAGCAACGGGGCGGCAAGTGGGTCATGGTCACCAGCACCGACCAGGTGATCGAACTCTCCAAATAGCGGCACACCGGATTTACCCCCGAGCCGCGCAAGGTCCGCGCAAGACTGGCAGCCTAGTCTTGTACGTACCAGCCCGGAGATCCCCATGGAGCCCGTCAATCTTTTCGATCTCGCCGCCAAGCAGTCGCAATGGCTGTCGGTGCGCCAGTCGGCCATTGCCGGCAACATCGCCAACGTCAACACGCCGGGCTACACCGCCGGCGATGTCGAGCCGTTTGAGAAGGTGCTCGACCGCACGGCAGTGTCGCTGACCGCCACCCAGGCAGGCCACCTCGGCACTGCCGCCACTAATGCCGGCTTCACGGTCAAGCCAGAAGAGACGACCGGCGCCATCATGCCCTCGAAGAACACGGTCGTGGTCGAGAACGAACTGATGAAGGCCGGCGAGGTCCGCCGCTCGTTTGAACTCAACACCGCGATCGTCAAGGCCTTCCATTCGATGATGATGATGGCGGTGAAGAGCTGACCATGGACGCCTTGACCTCAGCCCTCAAGATCGCCGCGTCCGGCCTCAGCGCCCAGTCGGACCGCTTGCGCGTCGTCTCGGAAAATCTCGCCAACGCGCAGTCGACCGGCAACACCCCGGGCGCTGACCCCTATCGCCGCAAGACCATCAGTTTCGTCTCGGAACTCGATCGTGCCTCGGGTGGCACGACGGTTGAGGTCAACTCCATCGACCGCGACCCCAGCGACTTTCCCGTCGAATTCCAGCCCGGCAACGAGGCCGCCGACGACAAGGGCTACGTCAAGATGCCCAATGTCAACGTGCTGGTCGAGATGGCCGACATGAGCGAGGCCAACCGCTCCTACGAAGCCAACCTTCAGGTCATCAAGCAGGCGCGTGATCTGATCTCCATGACCATCGACCTGATGAGGAACCAGTAATGATCAGCGGCATTGGCGGTATCGGATCGCTTCCCCTCAAGCCGGAGATCGGTGGCGCCGATACCACGACCGACCTGTTCCAGGGCACCAGGGCGCCGATGGCCGGCAGCGAAATCGGCGCCACCTTCGCCGAAGCGCTGAGCCAGGCTGCTTCAAAGACCGTCAACACCTTGCAGAACGCCGAGCAGGTCTCGATCCAGGCGCTCAAGGGCGACGCCGATACCCGTCAGGTCGTCGACGCCGTCATGAGCGCCCAGCAGGCCCTGCAGACCACGATCGCCATCCGCGACAAGGTCGTCTCCGCCTATCTCGAAATCAGCCGTATGGGCATCTGAGGAGACTTGCCGTGAAAGCACTCGCCATCGCAGCGACCGGCATGAATGCCCAGCAGACCAATCTGGAAGTCATCGCCAACAACATCGCCAACATCAACACCACCGGCTACAAGCGCGCGCGCGCCGAATTCTCCGACCTGCTCTACCAGGTCGACCGCACGCAGGGCGTGCCCAACCGCTCCAATTCATCGCTTGTGCCGGAAGGCGTGTCGATCGGCCTTGGCGTCAAGACGACGGCGGTGCGCAACGTCCATACGCAGGGCGAACTGACCTCGACCGGCAACAGTTTCGACATGGCGCTGACGGGCCGCGGCTGGTTCCAGATCGAGGGCGGCGACGGCGGCACGCTCTACAGCCGCGCCGGCGCCTTCAACACCAACGCCACCGGCCAGCTGGTGACCGTCGACGGCGCCAATGTCATCCCGGCCATCACCGTGCCGACCGATGCCATCGAAGTCGTGGTCAACAAGACCGGCCAGGTCTTTGCCCGCATCGACGGCCAGACCGACCTCCAGCTGCTCGGCCAGCTGCAACTCGCCAACTTCGCCAATGAAGCCGGCCTGGCGCCGCTCGGCGATAATCTGTTCCAGGAAACGCCGGCCTCGGGCCCGGCCAATGTCGGCGTGCCCGGCGATCCCGGCTTCGCCTCGGTCGAGCAGGGTTATCTCGAGGCCTCCAACGTCGATCCTGTCAAGGAAATCACCGAGCTGATCTCGGCGCAGCGCGCCTATGAGATGAACTCCAAGGTCATCCAGGCCGCCGACGACATGGCCTCCGTCGTGTCCAAGAACATCAGGTAAGGTTTGATGCTCTCTCCGGCCTCCCGCTCCGCGCTTTGCCGCACCGCGCTGATGCTCGCGCTGGTAGCCGGCGGTGTGCCGGCGTTTGCCCAGGAGAGCGCAGACCAGCAGACCAGCACCCACGTCGCGAGCAGTCAGGCAACCGGCGAGATCGTTCTGATCCCCAACCGGGTCATTTATCCCGGCGAGATGATCGACACCGGCGTGCTGAAACCGGTGACGCTGCTCCCCGGAAAGCACAGGCCGGATGCGGTCGCCACGCAGGCCATGGAACTCCAGGGCAAGGTCGCCAAGCGCACGCTGCTGCCCGGCCGCTACATCCCGGCCGCCGCCATCCGCGACGCCTGGCTGGTCGAACAGGGCGCCGCCGTGCAGGTCTATTTCATCGCCGGCGACCTCACCATTTCGGCTACGGCGGTGTCGCTGCAGCCGGGTGCCGCCGGCGATTTGATCAAGGTCCGCAACACAGACAGCGGCAAGATCTTTTCCGGCACGGTGATGGCGGACGGCACCGTCCGGGTCAGCGCGTCATGAGACGCGGAGCTGCCCTTCTGCTCGCGACCGTTGTCGGCCTGCAGCCGGCGCTGGCCGACGGTCTTACGCCGAAGCAAAAGCGCGATCTTGCCGGCCAGAATGGCGGCGCCTTTGTCGATCCCGAATATGATCCGGCCACCACCAACCGCATGTTCAGGGTCTCCAACGGCCCAAGCTCTCTGCCACCCGGCCAGGTCGCATCGCGCATCAAGGACATTGCGCAGCTGCAGGCTTCGCGCGACAACCAGCTCGTCGGCTACGGCCTCGTCATCGGCCTCGCCGGATCGGGCGACAGCCTGCGCAATTCGCCCTTCACCGAACAGTCGATCCGCGCCATGCTCGAAAATCTCGGCATCGCCACCGAAGGCGGCAGCGCGCGGGCCAAGAACGTCGCCGCCGTCATCGTCACCGCCAACATGCCGCCTTACGTGCAGTCGGGCGCCCGCATCGACATCGACGTCTCCTCGATGGGCGACGCCACATCGCTTGCCGGCGGCACGCTGATAATGACGCCACTGAAGGCGGCCGATGGCGAAATCTATGCTGTCGGGCAAGGCTCGGTCATCGTTTCCGGCTTCACTGCCCAGGGCGATGCCGAAAAGCTGACGCAGGGCGTGCCGACGGCCGGCCGCGTGCCCAACGGCGCCATCGTCGAGCGCACGGTGCGCGCCGAATTCGAGGACCAGGCGCTGCTCACCTTGCAATTGCGCAACCCCGATTTCTCCACTGCCGTTCGCATCGCCGACGCCATCAACGGCTACACCTCGCAACGCTTCGGCATGCGCGTGGCGGCGGAGCGCGATGCACGTACCGTGCAGATCAGGCGGCCGAAGAATGTTTCGGCGGCGCGCTTCTACGCCGAGATCGAGAATTTGGTGGTCGAGACCGACACGCCGGCACGCGTCGTCATCGACGAACGCACCGGCACCATCGTCATCGGCAACGAGGTCAAGATCTCGCGGGTGGCGATCAGCCACGGCACGCTCACCGTGCGCATCACCGAACAGCCGAAGATCGTCCAGCCGGAACCGTTCTCCAAGGGCGTGACAGCGGAGGAACCCTTCACCACCATCGATGCCACGCGGCCTGACGCCCGCGTCAATGTGCTCGACGGACCGAACCTCGAAACGCTGGTGTCGGGCCTCAACCGTCTCGGCGTCAAGCCGGACGGCATCATTGCCATTTTGCAAGCCATCAAGTCGGCCGGCGCTTTGCAGGCCGATCTGGTTCTCCAATAGGCCATGCCGATGATCGATTTCTTTTCCCAAAAGCAGCACCGACGCAGCGCAGCCTTGGCAGCTTGCGTCATCGCCGCCACCGTCCTTGCCGGCGGCACTGTCCGCGCGGAAGAAGCGGTGCGGCAGGTTCTGCCTGGCGGGCAACAGCCGGCGGCAGTGCAGCAGCTGGTCCGCGAGAAGGTGCCCGATGAAAGCGAGATCCAGCGCTTCTGCTCCAACATCGCCGACGCCGCCCGCGACCGCCGTTACGCGCTGCAGGCCGAAGAGCTGAAGCAGCTGCAGGCCGGCATCGACCTCCGCATGAAGGCGCTGGACGACAAGCGCGCCGAATACGAGCAATGGCTGAAGCGGCGTGAAGTCTTCCTGGCCCGCGCCGAGGATGGCGTCGTCAAGATCTATGCCGGCATGAAACCGGATGCCGCGGCCGAGCGCCTGGCCATGGTCAACGCCGATCTCGCCGCCGCCATCCTGATGAAACTCGATTCGCGCAAAGCCGGCGTCATTCTCAACGAGATGGACCAGAAGGCAGCGGCCACACTCACCGGCATCATGGCCAGCGCGGCCCGAAGGGTAGATCCGTCATGAAGTCGCATATTCTCGCCCTGGTCGCCACGGCTTCACTTGCCGGCTGCGCCTCCGACCCCAGGGAGATCGGCAGGGAGCCGGCGCTGTCGCCGGTTGGCACCGGCATCACCGGCAGCGTCAATGCGCCCTACTCCTATCCCGAAACGCCAGCCGCGCCGGTGAAGAAATTCTCGCTGTGGGATGATCGCCAGAGCCGGTTGTTCACCGACCCACGCGCGCTGCGCGACGGCGACATCCTCACCGTCAGGATCAAGCTCAACGACAAGGCCAACTTCAAGAACCAGAACGACCGCAGCCGCACCGCCGGTCGCAAGCTCGGCTATGACGTCAACCTCGGATGGGAAGGTGCCACCACCAGCGGCAAGGGCGACGCCGGCTTGAGTTCCACCACCGAAACCAATGCGGACGGCGAAATCAAGCGCTCGGAGAACCTCGAGCTCAACGTCGCCGCCGTCGTCACCGAAGTCCTGCCCAACGGCAATTTGATGATCCGCGGCTCGCAGGAAGTGCGCGTCAATTACGAGCTCAGGGTGCTGACCATCGCCGGCATGGTGCGTCCATCCGATATCGGCGCTGAAAACACCATCTCTTATGAACGCATCGCCGAGGCGCGCATCTCCTATGGCGGCCGCGGCCGCGTCAGCGAAATCCAGCAGCCCGCTTACGGTCAGCAGATCCTCGACCAAGTCCTCCCCTTTTAGGACTGGAGAACGGCGCCGTGGCAAATGTCGAACAGGTTCAGCAAAAAAAGGGCCCGTCGCTTGTCATCCAGCTTGCGATGCTGCTGGCGGTGACGGGCGCCGCGATTGGCATGGGCTGGATGTCCGGCGGCTATCTGAAGGGCGTCGGGGGACCGGTGCCTGTGCCCGCCGCACCGGAGAACCAGTCCAATGCCGAGCAACCGAGCAAGGCGGCCGAACATGCTCCCGGCACCGGGCCGACGCTTGTCCAGCTGGCGCCGATCACCACCAATCTGGCTTCGCCTGCTGACACCTGGATAAGGCTGGAAGCGTCGGTGGTCTACGATGCGCCGCAGCCGCCGGAACTTACCGAAAGCATTCACCAGGACCTGCTTGCCATGGTCCGCACCCTGAAGATGCATCAGATCGAAGGCGCCAGCGGCTACCAGCATTTGAAGGCCGACCTCGAGGAGCGCGCCGCAATCCGCAGCGGTGGCCATGCCAAACAGGTTCTGATCAGGACATTGCTGCTCGAATGAGAAAACTCGTCCTCGCCGCCGCGATCGTCGTCGCCGCCACCTCTGTCGCCGCCGCCCAGCAGCTCGATCTCGGCGGCATCGGCAAGGCCGACGGCGCCACCGTCGGCTATATCATCCAGATGTTCGGTCTGCTCACCGTGCTGTCGGTGGCGCCGGGCCTGTTGATCATGGTGACGAGCTTCACCCGCTTCGTCATCGCCTTCTCGATCCTGCGCGCCGGCATCGGCCTGCAGTCGACGCCGGCCAATCTGATCCTGATCTCGCTGTCGCTGTTCATGACCTTCTACGTCATGGCGCCGACCTTCGACCAGGCCTGGAACACCGGCGTCAAGCCGCTGATGGACAACCAGATCAGCCAGACCGAGGCGTTCGAAAAGATTTCGGACCCGTTCCGCACCTTCATGCTGCACAATGTCCGCGACAAGGACTTCGACCTGTTCGCCGATCTCGCCCGCGAACGCGGCCAGGTCGTTGCCAGGGACACCGTCGACCTGCGCATCCTGGTGCCGGCCTTCATGATCTCCGAAATCCGCCGCGGCTTCGAGATCGGCTTCCTGATCGTGCTGCCGTTCCTCGTCATCGACCTGATCGTCGCCACCATCACCATGGCCATGGGCATGATGATGCTGCCGCCGACCGTCGTTTCGCTGCCCTTCAAGATCCTGTTCTTCGTCCTCATCGACGGCTGGAACCTGCTTGTCGGCAGCCTGGTGCGCTCCTTCACCTGACCGTCCGCGCGCCGTTGGCGCCTTGCTAAAGTTTTATGCAATATATTTCCGGTTAACCGTCCCGTTTAGCCCTTTGGTAGGGACTTGCCCGCATATTGCTCGCAGATGGCGGGTGATTGGGTCTCACGATCATTGGCATGATGCCGCTCCGTCATACCGGAAAAGCCGGTATGTCAAAAACACCCTGTAAAAATCAAGGTACGAGTAGCCATGTCCAGTATCATGACGAACGCCTCGGCGCTGACCGCGCTGCAGAGCCTGAACAACACCAACAAATCCCTCGAGCAGACGCAGGCCCGCATCTCGACCGGCTACCGCGTTGCCACCGCTTCCGACAACGCCGCTTACTGGTCGATCGCGACCTCGATGAAGTCCGACAACAAGGCCAACTCGGCCGTGCAGGACGCCCTCGGCCTCGGCGCCGGCAAGGTTGACACCGCCTACACCGCCATCAACGACGTCAAGGACCAGGTCGACCTGATCAAGACCAAGCTGGTCACTGCCCGTAGCGCCTCGAAGGAAGACCAGCAGAAGATCGCGACCGAAATCAACGCCATCCAGGCGCAGATCAAGTCCTCGGTCGCCAACGCCAACTTCGCCGGCTCGAACCTGCTGCAGAACGACGCTGCCGCTGCGTCCGACCTGAAGATCGTTGCGGCTTACAACCGTACCGGCGCGACCGTCACCATCGACACCATCGACGTCAAGGCAGCCGATACGCAGGTTCTCGATGTCGCCGGCACGGGCGGCATCGTCGGCGGCCTGCTCGCCGCTGCCTTCTTCGACCCGAGCACCACGGCGGTTACCCCCGCCGCCATCGACACCGCGCTCGGCACTGTTGAAACCGCGCTTGCCAAGCTGTCCACCGGCGCTGCCTCGCTCGGCGCCGCCAAGTCGCGCATTGACACCCAGAAGAGCTTCCTGTCGAACCTGTCGGACTCGATCGACAAGGGCGTCGGCGCGCTGGTCGACGCCGACATGAACAAGGAATCGACGCGGCTGCAGGCCCTGCAGGTCCAGCAGCAGCTCGGCATCCAGGCGCTGTCGATCGCCAACGGCAACTCGCAGTCGATCCTGTCGCTCTTCCGCGGCTGATCTCTCGACATTACGACTGACACCATCCGTCGGGCCGCGCCAACAGCGCGGCCCGATTTCTTTTGCGGCTGTTGATTGTCTTGCTGAATGGCTGCCGATTTTTGCTCTTGGCCAGCGCCCTGAATGGCTTGGTTTAACAGGCCGTTAACCATATCCCGGTAGTCATGGTTAACCATTCCATGGCGGGCAGACCATACGGTCGATGGGCTTATGCCTACCCCCTTGATGAAGTTGATCCGGCGTGTTCGGGACACGCCAGTGTTTGAAAAGGGGTAAATATCTTGGCTAGCATCATGACGAACGCTTCGGCTCTGACCGCGCTGCAGAGCCTGAACAACACCAACAAGCAGCTTGAAACCACCCAGTCACGCATTTCGACCGGCTACCGCGTCGCCACCGCCAGCGACAACGCCGCCTACTGGTCGATCGCCACCACGATGAAGTCCGACAACAAGGCGCTTTCGGCCGTTCAGGACGCGCTTGGCCTCGGCGCCGGCAAGGTCGATACCGCCTACACCGCCATCACCGACATCAAGGACCAGGTCGACCTGATCAAGGCCAAGCTGGTCACTGCACGCAGCGCCAGCAAGGACGACCAGCAGAAGATCGCGACCGAAATCAAGGCCATCCAGGACCAGATCAAGTCGTCGGTCACCAACGCCTCCTATGCCGGCTCGAACCTGCTGCAGAACGACGCTGCTGCGACCTCCGACCTGAAGATCGTCGCGTCCTATAACCGCACCGGCACGACCGTCGCCATCGACACCATCGACGTCAAGGCGGCCGACACGCAGGTTCTCGATCTTCCTGGCACTGGCGGCATCGTCGGCGCTCTGCTGGCGACGACCTTCTTCGATCCCAGCACCACCCAGGTCCTCCCGGCGGCCATCGACACCGCACTCGGCGCCGTTGAAACGGCGCTTGCCAAGCTGTCCACGGGTGCCGCCTATCTCGGCGCCGCCAAGTCGCGCATCGACACCCAGAAGAGCTTCCTGTCGAACCTCTCGGACTCCATCGACAAGGGCGTCGGCGCGCTGGTCGACGCCGACATGAACAAGGAATCGACGCGGCTGCAGGCCCTACAGGTCCAGCAGCAGCTCGGCATCCAGTCGCTGTCGATCGCCAACGGCAACTCGCAGTCGATCCTGGCGCTGTTCAAGCAGTAAGCCTGACCCGGCTTTCTCCTTCTTGAATTGAAGGGCCGCGCCGACAGCGCGGCCCTTTCGCTTTGTGGCTGTGTTTTGACGCATGTCGTTGACCCGGAACCGCTGCACACTTCCGGGCGACATGCTCTATCATCTTCGCACAAGCTTCGCGGTCTAGTGTTCCCACGGAATATCATGCTGGGAGCGCTTGAATCGTGCCGCAACAGATCCAGAGCATCATCTCGAATCTCAGGGCATTTGGCGTCAGGCGCCTTGCCATGCTGGCCGGCATTGCCGCGCTGGTGATGGCCGTCATCGGCATCGGCTCGGTCTATCTCAACCGCCCGGCCTATGAGACGCTCTATGTCGGGCTCGATCGCTCCGACGTGAACCAGATCGGCCTGGTGCTCGGCGAGGCCGGCATCGGCTTCGACGTCGGCTCCGACGGCACCTCCGTGCTGGTGCCGGCCGGCACCACCGCGCAGGCGCGCATGCTGCTCGCCGAAAAGGGCCTGCCGACCAGCGCCAATGCCGGCTACGAACTGTTCGACAATGTCGGCTCGCTCGGGCTGACCTCCTTCATGCAGCAGATCACCCGCGTGCGCGCCCTGGAAGGCGAGATCGCCCGCACCATCCAGTCGATATCCGGCATCAAGGCCGCCCGCGTTCACATCGTCATGTCCGAGCGCGCCAATTTCCGCCGCGACGAACAGCAGCCCTCCGCCTCGGTGGTCATCCGCTATTCCGGCATCGACGCCGAAAAGAGCGCCATGTCGATCCGCCATCTCGTCGCCGCCGCCGTGCCGGGCCTGTCGGCCGACAAGGTTACCGTGCTCGATTCCAACGGCAACCTTCTCGCCGCCGGCGACGATCCCTCCAACACAAGTGCTGCCCGCACGCTCGGCGTCGAGCAGACCGTCGAGGCGCAGATCGGCGACAACATCCGCCGCGCGCTGACGCCTTATCTCGGCCCCGACAATTTCCGCGCCAGCGTCAAGGCCGACGTCAACACCGACACCCGCCAGACCGAAGAGACGATCTTCGATCCGGAGTCACGCGTGGAGCGTTCCGTGCAGTCGGTGCGCGCCAACGAAAACAGCAATCAGAGGCAGGCCTCGACCCCGGCCACCGTCGAGCAGAACCTGCCCGAGACCCAGGCGACCAGCACCGATGGTCCGCAGACGTCATCGGAGAATGATCGCAAGGAGGAGATCACCAATTACGAGATCAACTCCAAGAAGATCGCCACAGTCTCCAACGGCTATTCCGTCACCAAGATGTCGATCGCCGTCGTCGTCAACCAGCAGCGGCTGATGACCATCCTCGGCAAGGACGCCACACCCGAACAGATCGCCAAGCGCGTCGCCGACATCCAGAAAATGGTCGCCTCAGCCACCGGCTTCGACGACAAGCGCGGCGACATCATCGATGTCTCGGCGGTCGAGTTCATCGACGGGCTGGACGGCGAAGCGGTCGAACAGCCGGGCATAATGGCATCGATCGGAACCCATGCCGGTACGATGATCAATGCCGGCGCCTTCATCGTCGTGGTGTTCCTGGTCGCCTTCTTCGGCCTGAGGCCAATGGCCACCGCGCTGAGCGCGCGGCCGACGCCGGCACTTGCCGGTCCGAGCTTCGACGACGTCCAGCGTTCACTGCCGACACCCGAAGCCGCCAGCGCCGAACAGGCGCCGGCTGCCTTGCCCGGCAGCCGCCCCGGCCCGACTCCACTCGATGATCTTCGCCAGAAGATCAGGCCGGCGCCACAGGAGCGGCTTGCCCGCATGGTCGACATCAATGAGGAGCGCACCGCGCAGATCCTGCGCAAATGGGCGGCCCAGGAAGCAGCGGTATAGACCATGGCCTCGGCAGCGCTTTTCGACCTTTTGCCGGATTTCGGCGCACGCAGCCAGCGTGCCGGCCAGCCCTCGCTCGCGGCCATGGCCGAGCCAAGGCCGGAGACGTCGGCGCCGCAGGCCGACATCGGCGCGCTGATCGCCGAAGCGGTCATCGATGCCGAAGCCGCCCTTGAAGCCCGCCTTGCCATCGCCCAACAGGCAGCGCTCGAGGCGCAGAGACAGGCCAACGCCGATGAAGCAAAGGCCTTTCTGGAAAGTTTCGGCGGCGATCTCGGCGCGGTCGTCACTGCCCGTATCGAGATCATGGAGGCCAAGGTCAGCGACCTCGTCGGCGCCACCATCGCGCGCATCATTGGCGGCCTTGTCAGCGACGATCTGCAGAAGCGTTCGCTGGAAGCCCTTGCCGGCACGATCCGCGAAGCCGTCGGCGACAGCGAGGCGGTGCGCATCGCCGTGCGCGGACCGCTGTCATTGTTCGAGACGCTGAAGGCTTCGCTCGGCCCACGCGCGGCCAATCTCGATTTCGTCGAGGCGCCCGGCTTCGACCTTACCGTCGCCATTGACGAGGCGGTGTTCGAAACCCGCATTGCCGAATGGTCGGCCGCCTTGTCGGAGGCCCTGTCATGAGCGAGGGCCCTCTTAAGAACGAGTGGACGTCATGAGCGTTGTCGAGGCCGCAGACGCCAGGCATGAGATCATCATCGTGCGGCGCAACCACGACGACCACGACGACGCCCACCATGGCGGCGTCTGGAAGATCGCCTTTGCCGATTTCATGACTGCCATGATGTGCTTCTTCCTCGTCATGTGGCTGATCAACGCCGCCAACGAGCAGACCAAGGCAGCCGTCGCCAGCTACTTCAATCCGGTCAAGCTGGTCGATCGCAACGCCAGCCGCAAGGGCCTCGAAGACCTCGGCGATGGCCCGAGCAAGGTCAGGCTGACGGCGGACGACCCGCGGGACAAGACCAGCAAGGCCGGACAGGACGGCGTCGGCGGCGCCGGTACTTCCGACAAGAAGCAATCGAAGGAATCGGCGCCGAAGACCGATCTTTCCGACGAGCATCTGTTTGCCGATCCATATGCGGTGCTGTCGGAAATCGCCACCGACACCGGCGTCATGCAAAATGTCAGCGAGAAGGGCGATGGCGGCGCGCAGGCGTCCGGCCCGGCTACCGGCGCATCCGGCGGCCAATCCTACCGCGACCCGTTCGCGCCGGATTTCTGGTCGCAGCAGGTGGCTGCACCAGGCGCCGAAGCCACCGCCGAACGCACCAAGATCGAAGGCGATCCCCTGAAGCCGGGTGACAAGGCGGCACAGACGCAAGTGGCGGAGGTGAAGGCCGTGCCGGCCGCGCCGCCAGTGGCCGCGGCGCCGCTCGAGCCGCTGGCGAAATCCGTTTCCGATAAGCCACTGACCAAGGCTGAAGCCAAGGCAGAGGCCAAGGCTGAAGCAGCGAAGGCCCAGATTGCAAAGGCCGAAGCTGCCGAAGCACAACCCGCACCCAAACCCGAAGCCGCGGAAAAGGCGCCGACGGCCGCCACTGTTAGAGCCGCGGCGCAGGTCAAGCAGGAACTGGCCGAGGCCTTCAAGTCCGGCGACAAATTGCATGACGGCGTTTCCGTCGAGGCCACCGACAAGGGTGTCGTCATTTCGATCACGGACCAGTTCGATTTCGGCATGTTCGAGATCGGATCGGCGGTGCCTAGGCGTGAACTGGTGCTGGCGATGGAAAAGATCGGCCGCATCGTCAACGAGCAGAAAGGCACGATCATCATCAACGGCCACACCGACGCGCGGCCGTTCCGCAGCGACACTTACGACAATTGGCGGCTGTCCACGGCGCGCGCCCATTCCGCCTACTACATGCTGGTGCGCGGCGGCGTCGACGAGCGCCGCATCACCGAGGTCGCCGGCTTCGCCGATCGCGAGCCGAAAATTGCAGCCGACCCGATGGCGGCCGCGAACCGCCGCATCGAAATCCTGATGGCGACCGACGGATGAGGCGCGCCGCCATCATCGGCCGCGCCGTCGGGCTGCTGCTGCTGAGCGCTGTCCATCCGCCATCGGCCTTCGCCGAGGACGGCTTGCAGCCCTATCAGCTGGTGCGCTCGCTGCAGCTTGTGCAGGACCGCATCGCCGCCGGCGATCACGCCGCGCTGCCGATGCAGGCCAAGCTGCTCGAAATGGCCGACACAAGGCTGCGCGCGGCGGACGCAGATGATTTCAGCGACCCGAAGAATTTTCGCGCCTTGCTGGTCTATGGCATGAGTGGCGGCAACCCCGTCACCGTCGAGGCGGCGGTGTCGCGCGCCAAGACCGACCCGCAAAGCCTGACCATCGCCAAGGGCATTGTCGATTATCTGAACGGCCGGCAGGCGGCTGCGATCGAGGCGCTGAAGCCGATCGATCCGATGACCCTGCCCCCCGATGTCGGTGCCTTTCTGGCGCTGGTCAAGGGCTCGCTTCTCGCCACCGAGCAACCGGTCAGCGCGCTTGCGCTGCTCGACGATGCTCGCCTGCTCAGCCCCGGCACGCTGGTCGAGGAAGCAGCACTGCGCCGCTCGGTCGGCATCGCCGCCGCGCAAGGCGACGGTGCGCGTTTCGCGCTTGCCTCAACCCAATACGTCGAAGACTACCTCTATTCGCCCTATGCCAGCCAGTTCGCCGACGCCTTCGTCTCCGGCGTCATCACGCTGCACATGGCGATCAGCCAGGACAAGCTCGCCGACATCACCGCAATGATGGATCCAGAACGCGAGAAGGTGATCTATCTGCGCATCGCCCGCCGCGCCGCGATCGACGGCTTTGCCGATCTCTCCGCCTTTGCCTCGGCCAGGGCTGAACGGGGCCGCGACGGCATCCACAATCAGGACGATCCGCGCGCCCAGCTCTATTCCAGCCTGTCCACGGTAACGTCCGGCACCATCGGCGAGGTCCGCGCCAAGCTGGACAAGATCGATCGCAACCAGCTTTCGCAAAGCGACCGCGACCTGCTCGATGCCGCGCAGGCCGTGGCGGGTGAAGTCATCGCCCCGCCGGCGCCGCTGCCTGCCGAAAAGCCCGCACCTGCCGCGGCCAGGCAGGAGCCGGTCAAGACCGCGGCCGTGGAAAGACCCGACGAGCCAGAGCTGCCGCCGGTCGAAGGCGCGATGCCGGAACAGCCAGCCGCCACAACGTCGAGTGAACAGCCCGCAACCGACCAACCGAAGGCGGCAAGTGAGCCGGCCGCGCAGGCACCGAGCACGCCCGAGCCAAAGGCGGCGGAAACGCCTGCAGTCGCCTCGGCCAGCGATGCGGCTCCGGTCGTGCCGGCATCGGTGCCGGCCCCCGCCGCAGTAGAGCCTACCGATCCCACCGACGCCGCCATGGCGAGGACGCGTCACCAGCTCGATTTGATCGACCAGATGCTTGGAGCAGCCCCGAAATGACCACCAATGTTGGCCAGGCCCTGCCGGCTCCCGCGCACGCCGGATCGAAGCAGTCGGCCTCAAACGCCAAGGGCGGCGACAAAAGCTTCGGCGACATGGTGCGCGGCGACGACGATGCGCCGACACCGATAGGCCAGGGAGCAATTGAGGCCGCGTCGCACGAGCTGCATTGGGCCAAACGCAGCCCTGCCGGTCCCGGCAAAAGCGAAATCCCACACACCCAGTCTGGCAAAACGGGGACGAAATCCGCTGCCGGCAAGGCCGCAAAAGAACATGCCGATAGTGGCCCGGACAAACCATCCAAGGACGCTGAGGTGGCCGGACGAGACGCGGATGCAGGATCGCTGCAGGATCATTTGCCACTGGTGCTGGCGCTGCACGATATCAGGCATTTCTCAACGGTCCGGACAAGCGGGAACGGCATCGCGACGAATGGACAGACTGGGCAACCGGCGCCCGCTGGCGAGGCCACTTCTGCACAGACGTCGCCTCTGAAGAGACACCGCGCAGCGTCCGGCATTGACAACAGACTCGACACGACGACGCGATCGGAACGGGCCAAGCCCGGTACCAGCGTTTCCGCACAGGATCAGGGGCAAAAGCTGCCCGCGATCGGGCTCCAGTCCGGCAAACTGCCGCACCAGGATGGTCCGACGCCTCCTCTACCGGCGGGCCAGACGGCAAGCGACGTTTCGGCACCCGAGGCAAAACGGTCCGCGCCGTCGGCGAAGTCCGTCGATGGAGCCCATTCCGCGGCATCGTCCACACAGGGAAAACAGCCGCCATTCGCTGCGCGCGTCGACATTGTCGCCGAACAGAGCTTCCCCGCGCCGGCGCATAGTCCGATAAACCAAACGACTTCGGCGCTTATCGACGCGCTGGCTTCGGATAACGGCCTGCGGCAAGCGGTTTCGACGCCGTCGACGACCGCCCAGACGGCCGGTTCTGTTGCCGTTCCGACACATATATTGAAGATCGAGCTTCACCCGGCAGAGCTCGGCATGGTCACCGCCAGTCTCAGGCTTTCCGGAGAACAACTTTCGATAGAATTGAAGCCCGAAACCCATGAGGCTTACCGCCGTCTCGCCACCGACAGCGACGCCATCGTGAAGTCGTTGCGCGGGCTCGGCTTCGATGTCGACAAGGTGACCATCCTGCAACCCTCGATAGCGATCCACGCAGCGGCCCGCAGCGATGCAGCGAACTCGCAGCCAATGCCGCAAGGCCGCGACCAGTCCGCTTTTCAGCCCGGAAACTCGAGCGGCAACAATACGGGTTCGGGCGGCCACCAGTCGGGAAGAAACCGCAATGACGATGCCCAGGAATTCGGCCGCGCTGGCGCGCCTGCTCGCGAGCGTGCTGGCGACGATATGTTTATCTAGCCTCGCCACCAAGCCGGCCACCGCCGCCACCAACCCTTGCGAGCCCGAGATTTTGCGTGCCGCCGATCGCTATGGCGTGCCGGCCGGCATCCTCTATGCGGTCGGACTGACCGAGACCGGCAAGAAGGGAAGCCTGCAGCCTAATGCGTTGAATATAGAGGGGAAAGCGGTATTTCCAAGGAACCGCACCGAGGCCCTGGCCGCCTTCGAAGCAGCCCGGCGCGAGGGCAAGACACTCATCGATCTCGGCTGCATGCAGATCAACCATCACTATCACGCCGCGCATTTCCGCAGCGTCGACGACATGCTGGACCCGCGCCAGAATGTCGACTATGCCGCGCGCTTCCTGGCCAGCCTGCATGCGCGTCATGTCAGCTGGTCGATGGCCGTCGCCCGCTACCACGCCGGCCCCGACAATGACCCCGCGCAGAAATTCTATGTCTGCCGCGTCATCGCCAATATGGTCGCCACCGGCTTCGGCAAATGGACCCCGAACGCCCGCAACTTCTGCAACCATTAGGTGAATCATCTCTTGCGAACGGCTGCAAATCCACGCCCGGCGGGTGACGTGCCACGTCACCCGTTCGGCAACCAACGATACAACCTCCTGATTGCGGTTATTTCGAAACTCGAAATAACTCCCAAGAAAATAGCTACAAGAAATGATGGTTGTTCAGGATTCCCGGCACCGGTTACGGCTCTTCCCACGGGGCAGATGATCTGATTCGGAGGCGGGGCCGATGATTGTAATCGTTGACGAGCGTGAGCTCGTAACTGAAGGCTATAATTCACTTTTCGATCGTGAGGGCGTCGCCTGTGCAGGCTTCGCGTCCGGTGAATTCGGCGAGTGGGTGACATCGGCCGCCGACACGGATTTGCGATCGGTCCGAGCCTTCCTCATCGGCGACTGCCGCGAAGGCGCCATCTCGCCACGCCAGATCCGCGACCGCACCGGCGCTCCGGTTATCGCGCTCAGCGAACAGCACTCGCTTGAAAATACGCTGCGGCTGTTCGAGAGCGGTGTCGACGACGTCATCCGCAAGCCGGTCCATATCCGGGAGATCCTGGCCCGCATCACCGCCATCCGCCGCCGCGCCCATGAGGACGTCAGCTATACCGAGATCGGCGCCATGCGCATCTTCATGGACGGCCGCGATCCCGAGATCGATGGCCAGCCGTTGCCTCTGCCGCGCCGCGAACGCCGCATCCTCGAATATCTGGCGAGCAACCGCGGACGCCGCGTCACCAAGACCCAGGTCTTCAACGCCATCTACGGCATCTTCGACGAAGAGGTCGAGGAGAACGTCGTCGAGAGCCACATCTCCAAATTGCGCAAGAAGCTGCGCGAAAAGCTCGGCCAGGACCCGATAGATTCCAAGCGCTTCCTTGGCTACCGGCTGGTGTTCTGATGGCGGTCTGCGCCAGCCTCGCGCAAGACAGAAATTATATCCTCGCGACCACAGATGGGCCCAACGATGTTGGGCATTGAGGAGACGTTCGATGAGCCTTTACGGAATGATGCGGACCGGCGTTTCCGGCATGAACGCGCAGGCCAACCGCCTTTCGGCCACAGCCGACAACATCGCCAATTCCGACACCACCGGCTACAAGCGATCCTCGGCCGAGTTTTCGACGCTGATCATGCCGCAGGTCGGCGGCGCCTATAATTCCGGCGGCGTCAACACCACCATCCGCTCGGCCATCAGCGCCCAGGGCGTGCTGCAGTACACGACCTCGGTTTCCGACCTTGCGGTCAACGGCAACGGTTTCTTCGTCGTCCAGGACCCCAGCGGAACGCCTTTCCTCACCCGCGCCGGCGCATTCGTTCCCGACGCTCAGGGCAGACTGGTCAACGCCGCCGGCTACCAGCTGATGGCCTACAGCTACGCCAACGGCACACCGGCTGCCACCGCCAACGGTTTCGAAGGGCTGGTGCCGGTCCAGATCTCCGACCAGGAAATGACCGCGACGCCCAGCACCGCGGGCAACTTCAACGCCAATCTGCCGGCCGGCGCCACGCCGCCCGCCGGTCCGCTGCCGTCCACCAACAGCCCGACGGCGGAATACACGTCGAAATCCTCGATGGTCACCTACGACAATCTCGGCAACAAGAAGCTGCTCGACCTCTATTTCACCAACACCGGGACCGGCACCTGGTCGGTCTCTGTGTTCGACCAGTCCCAGGCGACGCCGGGCACATCCTTTCCCTATACGGGCGGCGCGCTGGCCACGGCCAACCTGACCTTCGACACCACCACCGGCAAACTCACCGGCGCCGTCGATTCGATTACCATCCCCGTACCGGGCGGTGCGTCGCTCGACCTCGATTTGTCCAAGCTGACTCAGCTCGGCACCGGCTTCACGGTCTCCGAAGCCAAGGTCAACGGCAACGCGCCCAGCACGATCGAAAAGATCCAGATCGGCGAGGACGGAGTCATTTACGCCCAGTATCAGGACGGCTCGACCAAGCCGCTGTTCAAGATCCCACTGGCCGACGTCCAGAGCGCCGACAACCTCACCGCACTGCCTGGCAATGTCTATGCGCAGTCCACCGACTCCGGCACCGTGCGCATCGGCTTCGCCAATGAAGGCAAGCTCGGCAGCATCATCTCCGGCGCGTTGGAAAATTCCAACGTCGATATCGCCGAGGAATTGACCAACATGATCGCGGCGCAGCGCAGCTACACCGCTAACTCGAAAGTGTTCCAGACCGGTTCCGACCTCATGGATGTCCTTGTCAACCTGAAGAGATAAACGACGGGCGCCAGGGGAATGAACCCAAACCAGAGCAGCGCGGTGCGCGGATTTCGAATTCAAGGCCACACCGGCAAACCGGCCGGGGTGGTCTGGAATTGCAGGTTTCCGAACGCCGACGCCGCCGACAGGGCAGAGACGTCATCCCCTCCCCACTGGCCTCGTGAAAGACCCGCATGTCGCTGACTTCCGCATTGACCATAGCCCAACAGTCGCTTCAGACCACATCGAAGCAGACCAGCGTCCTTTCCCGCAATATTGCCGACGCCAGCAACCCCGACTATGCCCGCCGCACGGCGGTCGTCGTCAGCAGCGCGCCCGGCGCCCGCTCGGTCGAGATCCAGCGCGCCACCAACGCCCTGCTGTTTCGCCAGAACCTTAGCGCGCAATCGGCATGGAGCGGCCAGAGCACGCTTTACAGCGGAATTGACCGCCTCGCCGTTGCCGTCAACGGCGTCGACAACGCCTCCTCTGCCTCGACCGCGATCGGCAAGCTGCAGAACGCGCTGCAGCTTTACGCCGCTACGCCATCCAACCAGAACCTCGGCTCCAGCGTCATCGACGCGGCCCAGCAGGTGGTGCGCGCTCTGAACGACGGCACCAACGCGATCCAGGATTTCCGCACCCAGGCCGATGGCGAGATATCAACGGCGGTTAACGATCTCAACTCGCTGCTTAGTCAGTTCCAGGACGCCAACAAGGCGGTCATCTCCGCAACCCGTTCGGGTACCGACGCATCCGACGCGCTCGACCAGCGCGACGCTTTGCTGAAGAAGATCGCGGACTATGTGCCGGTGTCGACCTTCACGCGTGGCGACAACGACATGGTCATCACCACCAAGGATGGCACGACACTGTTCGAGACCATTCCGCGCTCGGTAAGTTTCACCCCGTCGGCGGGCTACACGGCCGGCACACCAGGCAACACCATCTACATCGACAATGTGCCGGTCAGCGCCGGGGCTGGCGGCAACACCAGCGCCGACGGCAAGCTCGCCGGGCTCATCACCTTGCGCGACGGCGTCGCGGCGACGATGCAGAGCCAGCTCGACGAAGTGGCGCGCGGCCTCATCACCGCCTTTGCCGAAACAGCACCTTCGCAGCCCGACCGAACCGGCCTGTTCACCTGGTCGGGTGCGCCCGCCATTCCGGCCGCCGGCACGCTGATCGACGGGCTTGCCGGCTCGATCAAGGTCAACGCCGCAATGGACTCGAGCGTCGGCGGCAATCCGGTGCTGCTGCGCGACGGCGGCGCCAATGGTGCGGCCTATATCGCCAACACTGCCGGCAACGCCTCCTATTCGCAGCTCTTGATCGGCTATGGCGACAAGCTCGACAAGCCGATGCCTTTCGACGCTGCGGCCGGCATCACCGTCACGTCCAGCGTGTCCGACTACGCCGCCAATGCCATTGGCTGGTTCGAAGGCCAGCGCCAGCAGGCCTCGAGCAACGCCGACGCCAAGGAAGCGCTGGCATCGCGCACCGCCGAGGCGCTGTCCAACGACACCGGCGTCAATGTCGACCAGGAGATGTCGCTGCTGCTCGACCTCGAACACACCTATCAGGCCTCGGCGCGCATGATGAAAACCGTCGACGACATGCTGTCGGCCCTGCTCGATGCCGTAGGATAAGCCATGAAAGCCACATCCGTCTCATCAGCCGCCCTCTCCAACGCCGCGCGCTATCAGCAGATGCGCATGCAGGCCGAACTGGTCAAAGCCACCAAGGAATCGACGACCGGCACCGTCGCCGATGTCGGTCTGGCGCTCGGCGCGCGCACCTCGCAGGCGGTCACCTTCTCGCGCGACCTCGACCGGTTGAACGTCATCATCGATTCCAATTCGCTGGTCACCGCGCGGCTGTCCTCGACGCAGGCTGCGCTTGGCCAGCTTTCCGACACTGCGCAGAATTTGCTGACCGCGCTGACCGCCGCCGGCAATTCCTCGAGCACCATCACGCAGCAAGCCGGCAAGGCCGCCGTGCAGCAGATGACCTCTATCCTCAACGCCAGCGTCAACGGCGAATATCTGTTTGCCGGCACCAACACCGACGTCAAGCCGATCGACGATTTCACCGCCGCGGGCTCGCCGGCCAAGGCGGCGTTCGACGCTTCCTTCTCGTCGTATTTCGGCTTCACGCAGACCGATCCGCTCGCCGCCAACATCACCGCCGCCCAGATGGACGGCTTCATCACCAGCAATGTCTTGCCGCAGTTCATGGGCTCCGGCTGGCAGGCCAACTGGTCGAACGCCACCGACCAGCAGATCGTCAGCCGCATTTCGCTGGGCGAAACCACCCAAACCTCGGCCAGCGCCAATGACGACAGCATCCGCAAGCTCGCCATGGCTTCCGCCCTGATCACCGGCCTGCTCTCCGGCAATATCAGCCAGGCGGCGAAGACCACCGTTGTCGGCCGCGCCCAGGCGATGGTCGGCGAGGCGCTGGGCGGGCTAGGGCAACTGCAGGCCGAGACCGGCCTTGCCGAGAAGCGGGTCTCCGACGCCAGCGACCGCATGAAGACGCAGGTCGACCTGTTCGAGCGCCATATCCTTGATCTGGAAGGCGTCGACCCCGCCGAGGCAGCCACCCGCGTCGCGGATCTGACGCAGCATATCGAGACGTCCTTCGCGCTGACCGCGCGCCTGCAGCAGATGAGCCTGCTGAACTACCTGACCTGACAATCTCAACCGCAACGGTAGAGCCAAACGATGTACCAATTCTCCTACGCCGACATCCAGACCGACTCCGTTGCCGATGCGAAAGATCGCGAGCGGCAGCTTTTGACCCGCTCGATCGAAATGCTGGCGGCGGCGGCGGCGGTCGGCCACACCTCGATGGAGGCGGTCGAAGCGCTGCACTTCACCAACCGGGTCTGGACCACCTTCGTCGAGGATCTCGGTTCCAGCGACAATGTCCTGCCCAAGGAACTGCGCGCCAACCTCATCTCCATCGGCCTGTGGCTGCTGCGCGAGGCCGAGGACATCCGCCAGGGCCGCACCGACAATTTCGAAGGGCTGATCGAAGTGTCCCAGATCATCCGGGACGGCATTCAATGACCAACACGCTGAAGATATCGCTGAAGCCGAACGAGAAGATCTACATCAACGGCGCCGTCATCCGCGTCGACCGCAAGGTCACCGTCGAGCTGATGAACGACGTACAGTTCCTGCTCGAGAACCATGTCATCCAGGCCGACGATGCCTTGACGCCGCTCAAGCAGCTCTATTTCATCCTGCAGGTGATGCTGATGAACCCGGCCGGCGCCATCGAGGCGCGCGCCATGTTCCGCCGCTCGCTGCCCTTGCTTTTGGCAAGCTTCGAGGATGAGCAGATCAGTGGCGCGCTGAAGCAGATCGACCGCATGGTCGGCGAAGACCATATCTATGAAGCGCTGAAGGCTATCCGTGCGCTTTATCCGCTCGAACGCCGCGCACTTGGCGGCAATGACGATGTTCAGGGTGCGAAGCGCCCGCTGGCCGTGGGAGCACAATACTGATGAATGTGGACATGACGACGACGATCCCCACGGGCGCCAACCAGGGCACCCAGCAGACGTCGAAGACAGCGGTCGACTACCAGTCGTTCCTGAAGCTGTTGATCGCCGAGATGAAGAACCAGGATCCGACGAAACCGATGGATTCGACACAGTATGTAGCCCAGCTCGCCACCTTCTCGCAGGTAGAGCAATCGGTGCAGACCAACACCAAGCTCGACCAGATCATGCAGTCGTCGGCGCTGTCGCAGGCCGATGCCTTGATCGGCCGCTCGATCACCTCGGCCGACGGCAAGACGACCGGCGTCGTGGCCTCGGTCAAGCTTGCAAGCAACGGCGTGATCGCCGTGTTGCAGAACGGCACCGAAGTGCCGGTCGGCGCGGGCGTTTCGATAAAGCCGGCCAGCTAGACAGTTCCATAGAGGCGCGCTCACATGAACGAGGCCGACGCACTCGACATCGTCCAGTACGCGGTATGGACGGTGCTTGTTGCTTCCGCGCCGGTGGTGCTGGTCGCCATGGTGGTCGGCATCGGCATTGCCCTGATCCAGGCCCTGACCCAGATCCAGGAAATCACCCTGACCTTCGTGCCCAAGATCGTCGCCATCATGCTGGTCGTGGCGCTGACCGGTCCGTTCATCGGCAGCCAGATCTCGGCCTTCACCAACGTCATTTTCGAGCGCATTGAAAACGGGTTCTAGGCAGCGCTTGCAGGCGGCTGTGTTCCGACTAGATTGCAGGCCATGACTCAGGCAGAACTCACCGGCAGGCCATGTGCGGAATAGCCGGCGTCTGGCGCAAACGAAACCCGATCGACGCCAACGACCTGTCGGATGTCGCCAGCATGATGCAGGCGCTGGTACATCGCGGCCCCGACGATCATGACAGCTGGCACAACAATCGGCTGGCCCTCGGTCACCGCCGACTGACCATCATCGATCCCTCGCCCGCCGCCCGTGAGCCGATGCTGACTTCTTCCGGCAATGGCGTTCTCGTCTACAATGGCGAGGTCTACAATTACCGCTCGCTGCGCGAAACGCTGCAGGCGCAAGGCGTCGTCTTTCGAACCATCTGCGATGCCGAAGTGGTTCTCGAAGCCTTGCATCACTGGGGTCCCGAAAAAGCCGTGCCGCTGTTCGACGGGATGTTTTCCTTCGCCTATTTCGACGCTCGCAGCAGTGCGCTGTGGCTTGCGCGTGACCGTCTTGGAATCAAGCCGATGTCGGTGGCCGACACGCCGGAGCGAATCCTGTTCGCCTCGGAGGACAAGGCGATCCTCGCCTGCGACGGTTTTCCGCGCGACATCGACAGCCGCGAGATCACCTTGCGGCTTGCCTGGCAGAGCCGCGATTCCAGCTACAGCCTGTTCGACCGCATCGAGCGCCTGCCGCCCGCCGGCCTGTGGAAGATCACCGATGGCGTTATCGAGAAGCGCCGCTTCTGGCATGTGCTGGACGTGCTGGAGACCGCGCGCATTACCGGTGACGTATCCTCTGATGCTGAGCACATGGCGACGCTCGAGGCGTTGCTCAAGGACAGCGTCGGGCTTCACTGCATCGCCGATACCAGCGTTGCCACCGCCTGCAGCAGCGGTGTCGACTCCGGCCTGATAACGGCGCTGGCAAAGCGGTTCAGGCCGGAAGTCCATGGTTATGTCGTCGACCCGCAGCTCGGTCACAGCGAGGCCGAAGACGCCGAACGCACCGGCCGCCATGTGGGCGTGCCCTTGCGCCGGGTGCAGGTCGACAGGAACCGGTTTTTCGAACTTTGGCCAAGGGTAATCTGGCATCTTGAAAGCGATGGCTGGCACGCCAGCCATGTCGCGCTGCTGGCGCTTGCCGAACAATGCCGGGCCGATGGCGTCAAGGTGCTGCTCACCGGCGAAGGCGCAGACGAATTGTTTGGCGGCTACCCCTTGCAGGCCTTGAGCATGAAGAAGTGGCGTTCCTGGTCGTGGCCCCGGCGCCTGGTCCATTCGAAGCGCTCGCTCGACCGGAGATTCGAGCAACAGCGTCATGCCCCCTACAAGGTCTCGGCTGGAAGCCACTCACAAATGGATCGCAGCATGGTCCTGCGTGCTTTGTCGCCGGAGCTGAATTTCGTGCAAACCGAGATCTTCGACCGCCTGGAGCCGGTTATGCCGCCCGCGGATCGCGCCTTTCTCGGTAGTTGCCTCTACGACCTCTATTCGCATCTGCAGGACATCCTGCACCGGCACGACCGGCTGAGCATGGCGGCGTCCGTGGAACTGCGGGTCCCGTTCCTGGAAAACCGCCTGATCGACTTCGCCATCCATTTGCCGAGGCGGCAGAAATACCGCGACAAAACAGGAAAATGGCTTTTGCGAAAGGTCGCTGAAAAGCATATTCCGCGCCAGAACGTCCAGGCGCGCAAGATCGGCTTCGAGATGTCGTCGCAATTTTCGGCCGGCACGGAGACTTTGCTACGCGGCGGTTTCCTGCGCGATGCCTTGAAATGGCCCGCCGCGAATTTGGAGGACATGGTCCAGTTGGCGCGGCGCGAGCAACCGTCCAGGCTGCGGCTTGTCGGCATGGAGCTTTTCCTGCGCCTTCACGCCGGCGGCGAGACGACAGGCACGCTGACCGAAGCCTTGCATACCGCTGCCCGGGACAGAAGCTGACTTCGCGCGCGGCCGACAGCCCCGCGCAGTGGACCAATGAGAACATCGCTCTGGGTAGCGGACCATTCCCGGCTGACGTATTTTCGCCTTGCTATCCTGTTGTTGGACCATGATCTTTTTCGAAGACGCGTTCGCCCTTTTGGATGTCGTGCTCTATTTCAAACGGATGCCATGATTGTCGTCCCCGCGGACGAAACCAGCACGTTAAGGTGGGACAGGTCTGATGATCGATGACGAGCCGGACAGCGAACGCGTTTCGGCGCTGGCGCCGTTCCGGCACGGCATCTTCCGCGCCGTCTGGTCGGCCAGCCTGGTGTCGAATTTCGGTGGCCTGATCCAGGGCGTCGGCGCCGCCTGGATGATGACCACCATCGCCACGTCGCCCTATCAGGTGGCGCTGGTCCAGGCCTCGGCCACTCTGCCGATCATGCTGTTTGCACTCGTCGCCGGCGCCATCGCCGACAGCTTCAACCGGCGCAAGGTGATGCTGATCGCCCAAATCTTCATGCTGGTCGTCTCTGCACTTCTAACGCTGTTCACCTGGAACGGCTGGATGACGCCGTGGACGCTGCTTGCCTTCACCTTCCTAATCGACAGCGGCACGGCGCTCAACAACCCGTCCTGGCAGGCATCGGTCGGCGACATGGTGCCGCGCAACAAGCTGCCGGCCGCGGTTGCACTCAATTCACTGGGCTTCAACCTGACACGCAGCGTCGGCCCGGCGATCGGCGGCATCATCGTTGCCGCCGCTGGTGCGGCTGCTGCGTTCGCCGCCAATGCGCTGAGCTATATAGGTCTCATCATCGTGCTCTTCCGCTGGAAGCCGGAGCTGCCGGTCTCGACGCTGCCGCGCGAGACGCTGGGCGCCGCCATGGGCGCCGGCCTGCGCTATGTCGCCATGTCGCCCAACATCGGCAAGGTGCTGGTCAGGGGCTCCGCCTTCGGCTTCAGCGCCGGCGCGGTTTTGGCGCTGCTGCCGCTGGTGGCGCGCGACGTCGTCAAGGGCGATGCCTTGACCTACGGCATCATGCTCGGCGCCTTCGGCATCGGCGCCGTCGGCGGCGCGCTGATAAGCGTGCGTCTCAGACAATTGCTGTCCAGCGAGACGATGGTGCGGATGGCCTTCGCCGGCTTTGCCGTCTGCGCCTTCAATGCCGCCATCAGCCTCAATGCCTGGCAGACTGCGGCGGGTTTGCTCATCGGCGGCGCCTGCTGGGTGATCGCGCTGTCGCATTTCAACGTCACGGTGCAGATGTCGACGCCGCGCTGGGTCGTCGGCCGGGTGCTGTCGGTCTACCAGACGGCGACCTTCGGCGGCATTGCGCTGGGCAGCTGGATCTGGGGCGTCGTTGCCGATGCGCATGGCGCCGAAACCGCGCTGATTGCGGCGGCCATCGCGATGCTTGTTGGCGGCGCCATCGGCCTGTTCCTGCCGCTGCCGCAGCAGACGACTCTCAACCTCGACCCGCTCAACCGCTTCAAGGAGCCGCATCTCGGCCTCGACCTGAAGCCGCGCAGCGGCCCCATCGCCATCATGATAGAGTACATTATCCGCGACGAAGATGTACCCGAATTCCTCGCCACCATGGCCGAGCGCGGGCGCATCCGCCGCCGCGACGGCGCCCGCAACTGGACGCTGGCTCGGGACCTAGAAAATCCCGCAGTCTGGATCGAACACTACCACACGCCGACCTGGCTGGAATACATCCGCCACAACCGGCGCGCCACCCATGCCGACGCCGTCGTCGGCGAGCGGGTGCGGGCGCTGCACAGCGGCGACGAACCGCCGCGCGTGCGCCGCCTGATCGAGCGCCCGACGACCGCCGGCACCGCGCTGGTCTCGCCGAAGGGGCCGATCGATCACTGAGCTCGCCATAGCCGTAGCGCCGGTCAGCCGGCGCTCTGGATCATGTAGAGCTTGCGCGTGGTCTCGCGTATCAGCCACTCGCCCTTCCAGCCCTGCGGCAGGACGAGGAGATCGCCCGGACCGAGTTCCCGCACCTCGCCATCGATGCGGCTCAGTTCCACGCGCCCCGAAATGATGTGGCAGATCTCCGACGAGTCCGAACGATCGGCGGTGAAGCGGCCGGGCGTGCATTCCCAGATGCCGACATCGACAGTCCCGTCAGGCGATTGAAAGAACGAGCGCACGGCCTCGACCTGATCGCCTTCAATCGAGCTTGGCTTAGGAGAGAACGCGCCGATCTCGGCCTTGGCGAGATCGTGGAAGGTCGAAAGATCGATCAAGTCTAGCTCCATGGATAAGAGCAATTCCAGGAAAGCGGTCTGCCCCGGAATTGCGTGAGAACAAATGGCTTTAGTGGCCGGTGATGCTGTCGGCCAACGCGGCCAGCTTCGAGGTGCGCGCAAGCCCTGCCGCCTCGCGGCCATCGGCAATGCGATAAAGCTGGTACATCGAATGCACGCCCAGCCAGCGGAAGGGCTCCGGTTCCCATGGCCTGACCTTGCGGTTGACCCAGGGCAGCTTCGTCAGCTCGGTGTTTGCCCCGAGAACAAGGTCAGCCAGCGTGCGCCCCGAAAGGTTGGAGCTGGACACGCCGAGGCCGACATAGCCGCCGGCCCAGCCGATGCGGGTCGCGGGATCGAGGCCGACCGTGGTGCACCAGTCGCGCGGCACGCCGAGCACGCCGCACCAGGCGTGATCGATGCGGCATCCCTTGGTCTGCGGCAAGAGCGTCGTCAGGATCGTGTGCAGCTGGTCGATCGTGGCCTGCTGCGTCTGGCCGTTGACGTCGGTGCGCGAGCCGTAGCGATAAGGCACGCCGCGTCCGCCCATCGTGATGCGTCCCTCACGCGTGCGCTGGGCATAGCAATAGGCATGCGCCGCATTGCCGAGCAGTTCGTGCCCTTCCCAACCGATGTCGCGCCACAGGTCGGCAGGCAGCGGCTCAGTCACGATCTGCGCGCTGTTGAGCGCCAGCCAGGTCCGCTCCTCGCCGGGGATGCCTGATGTAAAACCCTCGGTCGCGCGGATGATCGTCTCCGCCTGCACCGTACCGCGGTCTGTCGTCACGCTGCCCTTGGCGATGCTTGTCACCGTCGTCTTCTCATAGATCGGCACGCCCAGCCGCTCGACGGCATCGGCAAGCCCGCGCACCAGCTTGGCCGGCTGCACCCGCGCCTGGCCATGGACGACGAAGCCGCCCATGACGTTACGGATGTTGATGCGCGTGCGCGTTGAGGCGGCGTCCAGCATCTCGACGCGGTTCGGGTCGACATCCCAGGAACGGATCGTCTCGCATTCTTCGCGCACGCGCTCCAACTGCGCTGCGTTGGTGGCCACCGTCAGATTGTCGACGCGGCGAATGTCGGCGTCGATGCCTTCCTCGGTCGCGACCCGGATCACTTCATCAACGCAGCCTGCCATCGCCGCCTGCATCGCCATCACGCCTTGGCGGCTCGATGTCTTGAGATATTTTTCGCGCGACCAGCTGAAGCCGCCCGACAGCCAGCCGCCATTGCGCCCCGAAGCGCCGAAGCCGGCAAATTCGCGCTCGACGATCACGACGCGCAGCGATGGCTTCGCCTTTTTCAGATAGTAGGCGGTCCACAGGCCGGTATAGCCGGCGCCGACAATGGCGACATCGGCCTCGATGTTTCCAGGCAAGGACGGGCGCGGAACGGGAACCGCCCCCAGATCCGCATACCAGAACGATATGTCGCCGTTGCGCTTGGCTTGCATGGAATGACTTTCAGATGGGATCAGGCCAGATGGGATCAGGCCAGATGGAATCAGGTGAGTGTGGTGTCGGCGCTTGCGTCGTCCGCGAGCAGCTTGGCATCGCTGCCGTCGAAGCAGAGCTCGACCTTGTCGCCGAGGCCAAAACTCTCGCCGGTCAGTGGTGAGCGCACGATCGCGGCCGAGCCGTCGGCGAGCTTAACTTCGTATTTCGATTCCGAGCCGAGATAGATGGCTTCCGCGATCGTCCCCGACAGGCGGTTGGCGCCATTGGCAGCACTTTGGCCGGCTCTTCGGATCGCGAGCTTTTCGGGACGCAGCAGCATCACCGGACTGGCTTCTCCCGACAGCTTACGCGGTACCGTCACCGTCTCGCCGGCGATGCTCAGCGCGGTGCTGTTGCCATCGCTGCGCGCCTTGCCGCGCAGCACGGTGGAATCGCCGATGAAGCGGCCGACGAACAGCGTTGCCGGCTCGTCATAGAGCTGGCGGCCGGTGCCGACCTGCTCGATGCGCCCGCGGTTGAACACGGCGATGCGGTCCGACAGCACCAGCGCCTCTTCCTGATCGTGCGTGACATAGACGAAGGTGGTGCCGAGTTCGCGATGGATGCGCTTGATCTCGAGCTGAAGCCATTCGCGCAGCTTCTTGTCGAGCGCGCCGAGCGGCTCGTCCATCAGGAGCAGCGGCGGGTCGAAGACGATGGCGCGTGCCAACGCCACGCGCTGCTGCTGGCCGCCCGACAATTCGCTGGGATAGCGATGCGCGAAATCGCCCATCTTGACCATGTCGAGCGCCCTTGCCACGCGTGTCTGCCTCGTCGCCTGGTCGACGCCGCGAAGCGTCAGCGGATAGGCGACGTTGCGGCCGACGCTCATATGCGGGAACAGCGCGTAATGCTGGAAGACGACGCCGATGTTGCGCTTGTGCGCCGGCACGCCGACGACGCTTTTTTCCCCGACCAGAAGCTTGCCGCTGGTGACATCGGTGAAACCGGCAATCACGTTGAGCGTCGTCGTCTTGCCCGAGCCGCTGGGGCCGAGCAGCGTCATGAACTCGCCGGGCTCGATGCGCAGCGACACGCCGTCCAGCGCCTTGAAGCCGCCATAGGCCTTGCTGATCGCTTCGAGATCGATCGCCGCGCCCTTGCTTGTCGGCTTCGGATTCATTGGCGTCCTTTCCGCTCGCGGCCAAGAAGGAGCATGCCGCCGCCGATCAGGATCGTGGTCGCGAAAAGCAGGATCGTGCCGACAGCCGCCACCGTCGGATCGGCGTCGCGCGTGATCGAGGCAAAAATCTGCACCGGCAATGTCTTGAGATAGGCGTTCGTGATGAACAGCGACACGACAATCTCGTCGAACGAGGTGGCGAAAGCGAACAGCAGGCCTGAGAGCACGCCCGGCGCGATCAGCGGCAGCGTCACCGTGCGAAACGTGGTCAGTGCGCCGGCGCCCAGGCTCGCGGCGGCTGTCTCCAGCCGGCGGTCGAACACTTCGAGACTGGCCGAGACCGCGATCAGCACGAAGGGCAGCGCAAGGATGGTGTGGGCCAGCACGAAGCCGAGCAGCGTGCCGACGAGCTGCGTGTCGAGATAGACGGCATAGATGCCGATCGCCAGCACCACGCCCGGCACCACCATCGGCGTCAGCATCAGCATACGCAAAAGGTTCGCCGGCCGCGCCTTCATGCGGTCGAGGCCGAAGGCGGCAAGCGTGCCGAGCACCGTTGCCAGGACGGCAACGATGGAGGCGACTTTCAGCGAGTTCAGGAAGCTGTTCGACCAGTCCGGATTGGTGGCGAAATTCTGGTACCACTGCCAGGAAAAGCCTTGCGGCGGAAACGCCAGCGATTTGTTTTCGTTGAACGACATCGGCACCACGACCAGCGTCGGCGCCACCAGCCATATCGCCACCAGCAGGCAGACGAGCCCGAGAAGAACGCGGGTGAGCGGCTTCATCTCCATCAGCGCCGCCCCGCTTCCCGATGACTGGACCGCATCACAGGTGCTGCCAGCGCCAGCAGCACGAAGGTGGTGACCAGCAGAACGACGCCCATGGCGCCGCCCCTGCCCCATTGCAGCAGGCTGAGCACCTGCGTCTGCACCAGCGTCGACAGCATGGTCGAGCGCGGGCCGCCGAGCAAAGCAGGCGTGATGTAGAAGCCGAGCGACAGGATGAAGACGATGATCGCGCCGGCATAGACGCCGGGCAGCGACAGCGGCAGATAGACGGTGAAGAACGCGCGCGACGGCCGCGCACCGAGGCTTTGCGCCGCACGCATCAGCCTGAGGTCGATGCCTTGCATCACGGAATAGAGCGGCAGGATCATGAACGGCAACAGCACCTGCGCCATGCCGATGACCACGCCGGTCTGGGTGCGGATCAGCTTGACGCCGCCGAACCCGACCGAGCGCAGCAACGAATTGATGACGCCCGAATCCTGCAGCAGGATCACCCATGACAGCGTTCGCACCACACCACTCACCCAGAACGGGATCAGCACGCAAAGCACAAGCACCAGCCGGACGCGCGGCCCGACCGCGGTCATCAGATAGGCATAGGGATAGGCCGCGATGACGCAGACCAGCGTCACCCAGGCCGAAATGACGAAAGTCCGCTGCAGCACTGTCAGGTTGACCGGCGCGCCGAAGAACCAGGCATAGTTCTGCAGCCCCCACTCAGGTTCCGACAGGCTGCGCAGCACGATGGTGAGCAGCGGATACCCGATCACCGCGACGAGCAGGATGAGCGCCGGCGCCGTGAGCGCGAACGGCCGCCATGCCCGACCCGGCCGCGCATGGGCGGCGGGTTGGGCGATGGGTTCGGACGCGCTCACGGCCTGGCTCTCACTTGGCTGTTCAGTTGCCTGCCATCAGCGCCGACCACTTCTCCTGCGCCACCGGGAAGTTCTCGACCCAGAACTTGATGTTCTGCTTGTAACCCTGCTTCTGGCGCTCGGGCGTGTTGGTCAGGAAGGCGGCGACCGACGCATCGACCTTGGGCTGCGCGTCATTGTTGATCGGCGTATAGGAGGTCTGCTGCGCCAGGATCTCCTGCGCCCCCTTGCCGAGATAGGCATTGAGCAGCGCATAAGCCGCATCCGTATCCTTGACGCCGACCGGAATGGTCATCTGGTCCATCACCACCAGCCAGTCCTGCCAGGCCGGCGCATATTTGGCGCCGTTCTTCACCGCCGTCATGGCACGTCCGGTCCACATCATCAGCATGTCGGCTTCGCCAGATTCGGCAAGCTGCTGCGACTCAGCGCCGGTCTTCCAATAGATCGTGTCGGGACCGAGCTTGCGGATGACATCGATGGCCTTGTCGATGTCGGCCGCCGTCATCGCCTTCGGGTCGCCGCCAGACGCCTTCAACGCCTGCTCCAGCAGGCCGCCCGTCGGGTCGCCCGAACCGTCGAGCGCGCGCGTGCCGGGGAATTTTGCCGTGTCGAAGAAATCGGCCCAGTTCTTGGGCGGGTTATCCCCATACTTCTCCTTGTTGTACATCAGCACGACGCCGTAGTTCATGGCCGGCACCGAGCATTCGCCGACCTGGCCCTCGGGCACCTTGGAGACGTCAAGCTTGCTGAAATCAAGCTTCTGGAACAGCTTGCCGCAATAGACGTAAGGCGGCAGGTCGGCGGTGTCGACGACGTCCCAGGTGACGTTGCCGGATTCGACCTGCGCCTGCAGCTTGGCGATCTCTGTCGGCCCGTCATTGAGCAGCGTGGCGCCGGACTTTTCGACGAACTCCTTGAGCGCGGCGGCCTGGCCGTCCTGGTAGATGCCGCCATAGGAGACGAGCGTCAGCGTCTTGCCCTTGAGCGAGCCTTCCTTGACCTCACCCGCGACAGGCTTTTCCTGCGCGAACGCTGCGGTTGCCAGAACGCCGAGCGCCAGCACGGCGCCAAGGCCAAGATGTCTTGTTTTCAGCATGATTATTGTTCTCCCATTTGACCCGCATGGATTGAACCTACCTGGCTGCGAGCGGTTTCCAGGCCCTGTATTGATCGAGTTCGGCGCGCACCGAAGTCGGTGGCGCAATGATCCACATCACCTCGGCTCGGCCACTGCCGATGTTCTCTGAGCGATGTGCTGTCGATGTCGCGTATTCGATGCTGTCGCCCTCTTCCAGCACATGCCTGACATCGCCGAGCGAAACCTCGACGATGCCGCGCAGCACGACGAGCATCTCGTGCGCGTCGCCATGGGTGTAGAGCGCTGGGCCGGTCGAGCCGCCGATTTCGAACTCGCCGACATAGACTTCCATGTCGCTTAAAGGGGGACGCGAGAGCAGCATCTTGCGGCAGCCGTCGCTGGGCGGCAGGCTCGGCCGCTCGCTGCGCAGCAAGACCCCGCGCTGCCCGGCGGCACTATCCTCGAACAGCATCGCCACGCTCACCCCAAGCGCCGAGGCCATCTGGTTGAGCGAGGCGGTGCTGGCGCCGGTCAGGCCGCGCTCGAGCTGGCTGATGAAGCTGGCGCTGGTCCCGGTCAGCTCGGCGAGTTCGCGCAGCGAAAGCCGCCGGCCGAGACGCAGGCTCTTCAGCCGCTGGCCCAGCATCTGATGGGCATGCGTCGCCGTCGAGGCGACGCCATTCTTGACCGGAGCCTGGTCGGTGCTCATCCCGTCTTTTTCTCCCACTGAACAATTTGTACAGTGACACTGTACACGTGGCAAGCGCCGAGTAGGGACATTTAAGATGCCGGCCGAGGCCTAGTCTTCGCCCGACAGGTCGCGCCGCGCCTTGTCGAGTTCCTCGGCGTAGCGCCGTATCAGATGGCCCTCGGTCAAAAGCCCGACAACGGCCCGGTTGTCGAAATTCTCGACCACCGCCAGTTCCTCCGCGACGGCGCGCTGGATGGTTTCGGCGGTGGACTGGACGTTCATGGTCGGCACCAGCACCGCATGCCGGAATTTGGCCGGCGCCAGCACCGGCGTCTCACCATCGAACGGATCGCTGTGCAGTTCGGCGACGATCAGCACGCCGACATAATGCCGGCTGCTTGCGGCGCCATTCTGGCGCTGAGGCGCAGTCAGGCTTGCCGCCCCGCTTCAATTCCCCGCGAGCGTGTCGAGGTATATGAGCGATCGCTTACGCAATCGACGCAGCTGTGTTATTTTTGGCCGTCTCCATTTCCCTCAAGGAGGAGAAGATGAGTGCGCGGGGATTTTTTTCATTAGCTGTTGGCATGATTTTTTTGAGCTCGTCTGCGGTGAGCAATTCAAGCATGGATATGCCGGTTAGGTCTGTTGTGTCACACCCGATGTCTCTTTTTTTGGCGGGAGGCAATCCGGAAAACCAAAGCCGGCCGGCAAAGGAATTTATCCAGACTGCACAACAAGATGTTTGCTGTCCTGGCGGCTACCCTTGGTATCGCAATTCGACGAACACCTGCTACGGCAGCTATGAAGACTGCCACGATACCGATGGCGGCGGATGGTCCTGCAGACAGGTCAACGCCTGCTAGACTTTCTTGGGCCTACGCCTTCTTGACTGTGCCCGGTCCTCAGATCGGCTTCGGCTCGCCGGCCTCGTAGAGCATGAGGTTGCGCTCGCCTATGCCGAGCGATGCCCAGCTCGCCCGCCAATCGGCGATGTGAGGCGAGCGGAAATGCGCGTCGAGCGCGGCCCTGTCGCTCCACACCTCGATTACATGGATGAGCCCGGCGTCGAGCACGTCCTGCGCGTAGGAGTATTCGATGCAGCCGGGCTCCGCCCAGCTGCCCAGTATCATGCGCCGCATGGCCGGCCTTGCCTCGTCGAGCCGTTCCGCCGGCAAGCGAATGGTGCCGATGATCACCAGCATGATCTCTCTCCTCAAGGCCTCTGTCGTCCTGGCAACTAACCAGTCCTCCCACCCTCGCGCAAGCTTGACCGGTTAGGCTCGAAGGGCTGTCGCGTGCTCGGCAGGCTTGTGATTGGGGACGACATGGCAGTCAGCGAAAGCTTAGCGACAGGAACAGTGGCCAAGAACGGCCGCGATGTCTTCTTCGCCATCGGCATCGTCATCATCCTGGCCGTGCTGTTCCTCCCGATCCCGGCCTTCCTCATCGACATCGGCCTCGCCTTCTCGATCGCATTGTCGGTGCTGATCCTGATGGTGGCGCTGTGGATCCAGCGGCCGCTCGATTTCTCGTCCTTCCCGACCGTGCTGCTCATCGCCACCATGTTGCGGCTGTCGCTCAACATCGCCACCACGCGCATGATCCTGTCGCATGGCAATGAGGGCACGCACGCCGCCGGCTATGTCATCGCCGGCTTCTCCAAACTGGTGATGGCCAGCGATTTCGTCATCGGCCTGATCGTCTTCATGATCCTGATCGTAGTCAACTTCATCGTCATCACCAAGGGCGCCACCCGTATTGCCGAAGTCGGCGCCCGCTTTACCCTCGACGCTATCCCCGGCAAGCAGATGTCGATCGACGCCGACCTGTCCGCCGGCATGATCGACGACAAGACAGCGCAACTGCGCCGCAGAGAACTCGAGGAAGAATCGTCCTTCTTCGGCTCGATGGACGGCGCCTCGAAATTCGTGCGCGGCGATGCCATTGCCGGCCTCATCATCACCGCCATCAACATCGTCGGCGGCATCGCCATCGGCTACATCAGGCACGGCATGGGCATGGGCGAAGCCGCCGATGTCTTCATCAAGCTGTCGGTCGGCGACGGCCTGGTCACCCAGATCCCGGCGCTTATCGTTTCGCTCGCCGCCGGCCTGCTGGTGTCCAAGGGCGGCACGCGCGGCTCGACCAACCAGGCGGTGTTCGGCCAGCTCGGCGCGCATCCGCGCGCGCTCTATGTCGCGGCCTCGCTGCTCGTCCTGCTCGGCCTGATGCCCGGCCTGCCGTTCTTCCCGTTCTTCACGCTGGCTGCAGGCATGGCCGGTCTTGGCTACGTCATCCCGATGCGCGCCAACCGCGAGGCTGCCGCCGCCGAAGCGATCAAGGATCTGGAGAAGGCGAACAAAGTCGAGGAAGAGAAGAACTCGGTCAAGGCTTCGCTGACCACCGCCGAGATCGAGCTTCTGATCGGCAAGCAGCTGTCGACGCGGCTGCTGGTGTCGCATCAGGAACTGGTGTTCCGCATGGCCAAGATGCGCAAGAAATTTGCCACGCAATACGGCTTCGTCGTGCCGGAAGTGCGCGTCGCCGACGATTTCGGCATCCCGCCGAAAAGCTATCAGATCAAGGTCCACGGCACCGTCGTCGCCGAATACCAGATGCGCGTCGGCGAGATCATGGTGCTGCTGGGGAACCGGGATTTGCCCGACGTTCCCGGCGAGGAAATCCGCGAGCCGGCCTTCGGCATGCGCGCCTTCTCGGTGCTCGAAACCTTCGCCGAGGATCTGAAGCGCGAGAACTATACCTTTGCCGACAACATGTCGGTGCTGCTCACCCATTTGTCCGAGGTGATCCGCAACAACCTGCCGCAGCTTCTGTCCTACAAGGACATGAAGGCGCTGCTCGAGCGCCAGGATCCGGAATACCGCAAGCTCGCCGACGAGATCTGCACCTCGCACATCTCCTATCCCGGCCTGCAGGCGGTGCTGAAATTGCTGCTGGCCGAACGCGTATCGATCCGCAACCTGCATTTGATCATCGAGGCTATCGCCGAGATCGCGCCGCATGTGCGCCGCACCGAGCAGATCGTCGAGCATGTCCGCATCCGCATGGCCCAGCAGATCTGCGGCGATCTCTCCGAGGGCGGCATGCTCAAGGTGCTGCGCCTCGGCAACCGCTGGGACCTCGCCTTCCACCAGAGCCTCAAGCGCGACGCCAAGGGCGAGGTGCGCGAATTCGACATCGACCCGCGCCAGCTGGAGGAATTCGGCCAGGACGCGACCAAGGCGATCCGCAAGCATCTCGAGGCCGGCGAGCGTTTTGTCCTCGTCACCGCGCCCGATGCTCGCCCCTATGTGCGCATGATCATCGAGCGCCTGTTCACGACGCTTCCCGTTCTCTCCCATGTCGAAATCGCCAAGGGCGTCGAGATCAAGGTGCTCGGGACGATCTCGTGAACATACTGTCGCAAGGCGTCGTCATCGCCGCCTTCCTCGCCTTCTGTCGCATCGGCGCCTGCTTCATGCTGATGCCGGGCCTGTCCAGCGCCCGCGTGCCGGTCCAGGTCCGGCTGTTCGTGTCGATCGCCGCCACCGGTGGCCTGCTCGCCTTCCTGTGGGACAAGATCTTTCCCTTCGTCGATGCGCGTCCGCAGGTGCTGGCGCCGATGATCATCTCCGAACTTTTGGTCGGCGGGCTGATCGGCGCGATGACGAGGCTCTACATGGAGGCTCTGCGCTTCATGGGTTCGGCCATCGCCATGCTGATCGGCTATGGCGGCACCGGCGGCCCCGCCATCGAGGAGCCAGAACCGCAGGCGGCTCTCGCCGCCATCATCTCGTTTTCAGCGTTGCTGCTGCTCTTCGTCTTCGATTTCGACCACGAGATCATCCGCGCTCTGGTCGCCTCCTACACGGTGGCGCCGGTCAACGTCTTCTTCAATCCCCAGGCCGCCCTGGTCGATCTCACCGACACGGTGTCGGACGCCTTCTTCCTGGTCATCCGGCTCGGCAGCCCGTTCATCGCCTATGCCATTCTCGTCAATTTGACGATCGGCTTCGTCAACAAGCTGACGCCGCAGATCCCGGTCTATTTTATCTCGCTGCCTTTCGTCATCGCCGGCGGCATGATCATCTTCTACTTCGCCATCGGCACCATGCTGTCGCTGTTCGTCGACGGCTTTGTCGACCTGACGCTGGCGAGGTGAGATGAGCACGCGCAAGGAACGGCTGAAGAAACTGGTCAAGGTGCAGGAGCAGTTGAAGGCCCTGCACGAGACGCGCCATGCGGCCTTCCTGGCGGCAGCGGCAACCGCCGAAACCGAGGCCAGGGAACTTGTCCAGCATTTCGACGCCGACCAGTCGATGGCGGTGCTGTTCCCTGACCTCTACCATCGCCGCATCGCCAATGCGCTGGTCCGGCAGGAAGCGAGCCTGGAAAGCGCCAGGCAGGAGGTCACGCTCATCGCCACTGCGACGGCGCGCACCAACATGGTCGAGCGCGCCTACAAGGACGTGCGCCGACAGGACGAACGCGAACGCTCCGACCGCGACCGGCTCGATCTGATCGCGCAGAGGCGAGGCGGCGAGTAGCTGCGTTCCAGTAAATGCAAGCATTTCCGGCGGCCTGTCGACAGGCTGGCTTGCGCGCATTGGACGTTCCGCGGTTTACCGCGATCTTAAACGCGTCAGCTTCGAGCGAGATGACCTCTGCATCTGCGCAGCCCGATATCCTACGAATAGGCTTTGGTTAGTGGCCGCTTTTTGAAGAACCGCCGAAGATTGGACAACGTCCTTACAGCTGGTCTCTCCTCAAGCAGCAGATCAATAATCCCGTTGGCTGCGGCATCCGATCGAAAACGCTCTGCCCATTCTTCTGTCAGGCCATCGCGCTGGATCTGAATCGAAGAAGCCGGTCTCTCGGCTGGAGCTCCAACACCCATATGCTCAGCGACCGCTTCCAAAAAAGGTGTCGGATCCTCAAACATCTCCTCATAGACGACATGCTTGTGGGGCAGCCCAAGCATGTCGAGATATTTCGACCAGAACGAGTACCCATCTTCAAGAGAAATGCAGGCTCGGGAGATCTCCGCGAAATCGTAGGCGGCTTTCGCTCCCGTTCCCCTTGCTCTGTTGGTCCATTGCCTGGAAACACTGGCGCGATAGTACGAAATGGCCTGCCGGAGCCGGTCTCGCCGTTCAAGGAAAATCAACCCGATTTCGTGCTTCTTCAGCGTTTCAAACAGAAAGTCTTTCTCAAACTTTTCTCGCGTCTCACGCAGATGGCCAGGGAACAGCTTGATGGCGAAACGCCCGTTTTCTGACGATCCGGCCTTGAGGACGGCGCTTTCCAGCTCGTCATAGGAGCGGGCCACGAATTTGAGATGGTCTGGATCCAGCCATTCCCCGAAACACCCCATGGAACCTGTGGCGTTCGCCAGGCTTCCAAGCCATTCGGAGCCGCTTCTCGGTACGGTTAAAAGCGCAACGCCCTTCAAGAGTATCCCCTCCAACAGCAATGGGTTTATAACGGCGCTCCTCGCAGAACAAATCTCAATTTGCCGTTAGGCAAAGCCGAACGCCCGAAAAACAGTCGCCCGCCGGCGAGCAAAGCGAACCGGCGCGCTCCTGTTCACCGGAAAGTTGCCGCAAGAAGGCGCCCGCGCCAAACTGCGGCTTGACCCGAACCTGCAAATCGCAACTGCTGATGTCGGGTGGGGGGCATACGGATGAAGGACATTTCAGTGATCATCCCTGCACACAATGCAGGGCGTTCGATCGCTTCGACGATCCGGTCGCTGGCTTCGGAAGCCGACCTCATCGAGGAAATCCTGATCGTCGACGACGGATCGACGGACGGCACCGCTGAAATCGCCGAGCAGACCGGCCGGCAAAGCGGGCTTCCGGTGTTGGTCAAACGGGTGGCCCGATTTCAGGCGGGCGCCGCCCGCAATGTCGGCATAAAGACAGCCGTCTCGCCATGGCTCTACTTCATCGACGCCGACGACATCCATATGAAGGATGGGCTGCGCAACTTGCTGCGCAAGGGGACCGAGCACGGGAGCACCGGAATAGTGGTCGGCTCCTATATCAGGCGCACAGATGGCGTTGACCGGCTCATCGACGCGCCAGCCGGATATGGTCCATCAAAGCTCGAAAACGCAGGCAATTATCTCATTGACAAATGCGAGACGATCAACGTCGGCGCTGCCCTGATCAGAAGCCTGGCGATCGGCACAGTCCGCTTTCCCGAAGGCGTCGCCTACGAGGAGGACACACTGTTCTGGGCAAGGCTGTTGACCCAGGCCGGCGTCGACAAGGTGCCCAACCCGGTGCTGACCTACCAAATATCGACTGCACGGGCCGACAATCGGCTTTTGGTCCAGCCCGCTACGCAGTTTTTCATTTGGCGCAAGGCATTGCGCGAGCTTGGCACTGTTCGGATCGACGAGGATACATTGCGCAGGCGGGAAGCTCTTCTGGCCATCAAGATTGCCCGCGTCCATTACCTCCACGGCAGTTTCCGCACAGCCGAACGATTTCTCATGATCGCCAGGCCTATGCCGAAGACCGCAAGGACGCAATGGCGGTTCTGGCGGTATCGGCTCAAGCTATGGCTCAATCGGTCGACGAGAACGCCTGAAGGGCCAGGTGGGTCGCACAAAGAGTCGCCGGATCTTCGAACGTAATCGGGCCGGCTTTCTTCAGGAGCGTGATGAACAGGTCGAAATTCTCAGCGGTTGTGGGCAGGCTATCGTGGGTGAGGATAACGCAATCCCGCTTCGCTCGAACTTCGCGAAGCGCGCTCCTGATCCACCCCTTCGGCTGGCGGTGAGGATCCCAATCGTTTGGATCCACATCCCACAGAAGGGTGCGATGCCCGAGTTCATCCGCAATCTCTGAAACGACCCGGCTCAAAGCCCCGAAAGGCGGACGAAAAATCTTCCCTCCCGGCGTGAATGCGGAAATCAGACTACCGGTGCTCTCGATCTCCTGGCGAACTTCCGCTGGTTTAAGCTCGGTCAGACGGCGATGCGAAAACGTATGGTTTCCAATCCGGTGTCCCGCATCGAAGACGCGCTGGACGATGGCCGGATGAGCGGCCACCTTTTCTCCAATCACGAAGAACGTAGCCTTGATCCGATGAAGGTCGAGCACCTTCAAGATCTGCTCGGTATGACCGGGCTCCGGACCATCGTCGAGCGTAAGCCAGACGCGCTTCGGCAATTTCCCGGCGTCACGCTTCCGGGCGTCAAACGGTGATGAGAAGCGTGGGATTTTCATCTTGCCGGCCATGCACCCCGAAATAGTCAGGCTTCTGTTCCAATGCCCAGCCGCTGAAAGCAACTGCCTCGGCTCGGCGCATGTGGCCGTGTCTACCAAAGCTCTCCGACAAACAGGCGCGCCGCTTCCTCGTGCCCATCGGATAAGGAGGGGTCGCCGCCGAAAGCTTTGGCATGTGACGACCATGCTGCTTGCTGGCCCGGTGCTCGTGCCATGGCGATGGCTTCGACGAGCGCCCGAAAAGAGTACGCGCCGGCGATGACGACGCCGGCATCGGCCTTTTCGACCAAGGGAGCAAACCCGCACGTATCGGTGGTGATCACCGGAAGTGCATTGGCAAGGGCTTCGACGATGACCGTTCCCGTGGTTTCGATTCGGGCAGGATGAATGAGAAGATCCGCCGCAGCCATAACAGCCGGTATGTCGTCTCGGATTCCAATGATCTTTGTTCGGCCCCGGGCGTGTATTGTCACCTTCTGGATCAGGCGGCTGCCCATGCCGCTGACAGGCACGACGCCCACCACCACCCAGACCGAGTCGGGAAATGCCTCCAGCGCGGCCGCCACCCTGTCGAAGCCCTTTACCCAAGCCGAGGAGCCGATCGACAGCCATACCTTGCTGTTTGGCGCAATGCCCAATTCAGCCCGGATGCGTTCGCGCGTTCCGTCGGTGCGTAGATGCGGCATGCGCCTCGCCGGATCGAGATTGGGCGAAATGCGTCGAAACCGACTCTCCGGCGTTTTCCAGACGCTCTGATACTCATTTTGCTGGCGCTCGGTCAGCATGATGAGGCTGGTGCGCGAACTTGGCGAAAAGCAAAGCTGCTCCAGCCGCATCTGGGTTCGGTGGCGTGGTGAAAAAGGGCGCCACGCGCCTGTCTTGATCTTCGCGTAAGAGCGATCGCCGGAATAATAGATGTCGAGCATCGGAAGCTTGTTGAAACCGATGATCCGGTCAAACCCCTGGCGATGCGCCTTCAGCGCGGCGCCAAGCGCGATATCCCTTCCGGGATTGGTGCGATTGTTGGCTTCTACAATCTGGATCGAACAGCCGGGGTCTGCGATCGACCCGCGTATTTCCGTGGTCAGGATCGTAACCTCATGCCCCGCCGCCACGATATTCCTGGCGATAGAGAGGCAATCCCTTTGCAGCCCGCCGAAAGTCGACAGGTTGCTGATCGCTATCCCGAAGCGCATTCACCAGCCCTCGGAACGGAAGTAATCCCGGCAAAACACTATATTTGGCCCCCACAGTCGAAACGCTTTGAAAACAAGGAATGCGACAAAAACAAGAATGTAGCGTTCACGCTTTGGTGAAAAAACCTCGGAGTTTTCGAGCCTTGTGAGGGGCTCCGGTATGCAATGGTGGATCGCGACCAACTGCGTGAAACACGTTGGATTATAGGTACGCTATCGGCGTGTTCACTGTTGCATCGATGTCCAGTTCGGATTTCGATGTCTGCGCAGTGTCCGGATCGACCATCGACCTTGCCAACGCTGCCAGATTGGATCGCACCTGTTCCGCGCCGTAAAGTTGGCGTGCCCGTTCCTCCGCTGCAGCGCCGATGCTGGCCGACCTTTCATCGCTGCTCATCAACTCGACCATCGCTTCGGCAAAGGCCCCTTCCTCATTGGCAAGGACCACTTCCTTGCCATCGATGAAACCGAGCCCTTCCGCTCCGATGGAAGTTGAAACGACCGGTCGGCCGTACAGCGCAGCCTCAATGATCTTGATCCGTGTGCCGCCGCCACGCTTGACCGGACAGACAACAACCCTTGCCCTCGCATAGGCAGATGAAAGATCCGTGACGAATCCTAGCGTCTCTACCCCTGGGCCGGCGTCATCTATTCCAAGTTCGCGGCCGCCATCACCGGCGATGAGGAGCCGCGCTCGCGGCAGCCGTGCCCGGACCAGCGGAAAAACCTTTCCAACAAGCCAGAGGATAGCCTCGGCATTCGGTGGATATCGGGTGTAGCCGACAAAAAGAGCCGTTGGCTCGGAAGGCATCGGGGAACGGCCGGTCATCACGGCAGCATTGGGTGCGACTTCGATGCGGGCGCCCGGCGAAAGCTCTTCGACGATTTTGCGATCATGCTCGGAACACACGAGGCCCACCGTCGCAAACCCCGCGACGAGTCTTTCTGTCCGGCGCGCGACCGCGGACACCAGGCTCAGTTTAAGGCGTTTCGCGGGAGAGCGCTCCATCTGGCGAGACCTGCCAAGGGCGACATGTTCGAGGTCATCGAAGTCGACCAGCACCGGAGGCAAATCCATCACCGTGCGGATCAGAGCCGCTGTCGACGCCAATCGATGCGCCAGGATGAGGTCGGGCTTCAATTCGCGGATCGCCCGCTCAAGCCGGGAAACTTCCGCCATACGGCTGGACCGCATCGTGACCCGGCCCTCCGTGAAACTGACTGCGCCGCGCGTCGCGGCGATCACGTCGCGGATGCCAAGATCGCGCGGCCAGCGCCGGAACCAAGACGGCAGAGCGGGCGGTGAAATCAGTATGATCCGCCCGGCAACAGACCATGACCGCCGAAAATCCTCGACGGATTGACGTTGCCGGTCTTCGTTTTCGGACCAGTGCAACGGCCACATGAAAACGAAATCGACGGAACCGACACTACCCAGCGCATCGGCGTGACGCCGGAGCCTCTGGAAGACGCCATGGACCATCTGGTCCGGCAGGTGGGGAAAATACTCCGACACGATCAGGGTTTTGATTGATTGCGTCACTTCGAATTTGCCCGGTTGCGGAACTGAGGTTTACGGGCTCTTTGCCGAGTAAAGGCGACGCTTGTCCCTGCCGTCCAGCCACCCTGTGAAGCGCCACCATGAAAGGCGATTGTCTCGTAAAGATGGCGCTGGGAGCGGTCCCCCGTTTCCGACGCCGTTGCAACGTGGTTTCGCAGCAGGCGGAGAAAGCGCTGTGGTCCGTAGGCAGGCGCTGCGACTTGCAAAGCGGCGCGAGGAGTGACAAGCCTGCCGGTGAACCTGCTGTCCAGGGCCTGCAAGGCGCAACAGCGCGTCGTGGCACCGGCTTTCAACGCAAGAGCCCTTATGTCAGAGCGAGCCTGCACGGTCATCATTCCAACCTACAATCGCCTGCCTTATCTGCTGAAGGCGGTCGCCTCGGTTACGGCTCAGACGTTCGGGGACTGGGAGCTGCTCATTGTCGACGACGGAAGCACGGACGACACCTTGGCCGCTATCACTGCGCTCTCTCTGGCCGAGCCACGTCTGCGCATTCTGCGAAACCCCGGCACGAGCGGACCGGCCGGCGCGCGCAACGCCGCGATTCGCGAGGCGCGCGGACGGTATATCGCGTTTCTGGACAGCGATGATCGGTGGGACGACGACAAGCTGGCGCAATTCATTGCGGCGGCCAACACCCGGCCCGACGCGATCCTGATTGGCAGCGACTATCGCATGGTCGACGAGCTTGCCGACACGTCCATGACCGCCTGCGACATGATCTTCGGTACCATGATGCCGTGGTGGGAAACCTATGATCGGACCGCATCTCTTCTGCCATGCCGGGAACTCAAGGCGGACCGTTCTCTGCTGGCCCGCTCTGATGTCGTGCTGACCACGACCATCGCCGGATACCTTTGGATTCACACCTCCTCGACGATGGTTCGGCGCGACGCGATACTGGCGGCGGGAGGGTTCGATGAAAGCCTCGCCCGCACCGAGGACATCGACCTTTGGCTGCGGCTCAACACGCGCGGACCCTTCGTCTATATCGACCGGCAATTGGCGACCTATGACGTCACTGGGCGCGATACGGCAGAAGGCGAACGCTACCAGACGCATTCAGAATCACGACATCACGACGAATACACGGAGTGGAAGCACCATCTCGCGCTCATGCTGCGCATTCGAAAACAATACCGACTTTCTCCAGCGCTTAACGCTCTGATGGAAGACCGGCTCGACTATTTTGACAAAAATTGTGCCAGGGCCGCCTGGCGGACAGGCCGGAAAACCCTCTGGCTCAAGCACTGGATTTCGAGCCTGCGGCGGGCGATCGGGCTTGTGCGTTCCGATAGGTGAGAACGCGCGGAAATGGCTGCGGCAGGCCTGAGCCATCGAGCGGGATGTCAAGTGCCCTAAGGACTGCGGGCAAGCGTGCGCTGCGTGAGAAGCTGGTCGCCACGGTCTGCGCGGCAGCCTGACCAAGACGGCTCACCGTCGCTGCTTCGGCGTCCAGAAATTCCTTCAGCTTTTCGCCCAACAAGCTCGCCGTCGATATGTCGGACACAAAGCCGTTACTGCCGTCTTTGATCAGCTCCAGCGCGCTCGCCATGGGATGGGCGACACAGGGTAGGCCTGTGGCCATCGCCTCGAGCAGGCTGAGGGAAAAACCCTCGACTGAGCTGGCCAGGACGAAGAGGTCAAGCGCATGGTAGATCGCACGCGGATCGTTTTGCCAGCCGAGCAATTTGATCCGGTCAGCAGCTCCGGACGAGCGCACTTTGTTTTCCACTTCGGAGCGAAACCAGCCATCCCCGGCGATGATCAGAGCGACGTTGGCGGCGGGCCGACTCGCGCGAAGAGCCGAGAAAGCATCAATCAGCACGTCGATATTTTTTTCCGGCCCGAACCGGCCGACATAGCCGATCGTCCGCACATCGTTTGACAGTCCAAGCCGTTCGCGCGCTTGGCGCCTTTCATTGGCAGTCGGAGGTGCGAAGTTGGGGTCTACCCAATTGGCACAGACACGGACCTTATGGGGAGCCATGTCAAACTCTTTCGTCGCGATCTCTGACAATTCGCTCGACACGCCGATGGCGCGTTGGACGCAGGCATTCATGACCGCGCCATATCTGCGCTTCGAAAACATGGATCGCCACGCGGCCTCGCGCGGCCTGTGTTCGATGGTGTAAATTCGCCGGCCCGCGGCCTTGGCCATGAGCAACTCGACGACAGGCGTTTCCGCGAAAGCCCCCCGGCAGAAAATGATGTCATGGCCGGGATGCCTGACCAGCACAGACCCCCAAAGGATGTATCTTGAGACCGGGAACCGTCTCGGTTTGACGATGAGCCTTTGATAAGAAAGGCCCTCGACAAGCTCTACATCGATTGTCTCAGGGGGAAGAAGGTCGGAAAAATAGTCGGTGTTGACTGAAATGATCTTGACGGGAAACCCAAGCGAAGCGGCGGTGTGGGCCACGTCGGCGGTATGGATATGAAGACCGCCAGGATCCCCGCTCCCGCCGACAAACAAGAGGCGTCTTCTTTTCACTTTGGGATCTCACTGAATCCGCCACTCTGGCGGTGATAAACCGCACAACGGGTGCGGTAAAGGATTGGGCCGGGATTACAAGTGGGATAGCCGCCTCGTCGAACAGGCTTCGGTAAGCAGGCCTTCACCGTCGGGGTCATTGAAGACCACCCGTGTGGACGGCCGCTATTGGCTCGTAGCAGACGAGCTGACAGCATTCCGCCTCCCCTCTCCCTCGCAAGCCTGCCACAAGCTTGTTGCGGCATGGTCGCTCAGGAAACCCGGCAAAGAGGCGGACTTTCTTGGCGATTTCTCCACCCAGTGACATCGTTCTCGATGTTGCCCGAGCCGTCGACCCGGCGCATATCGAGGCTGCCCGTGCCGCGCTGGCCAAGCGGGCCAACGGCGTTGGCGGTAATTTTTCTGTCAACATGGCTGCTTCGGTCGATGCCGGCTCGATCCTGTCGCGCGCTACCGCTGACAAGGCCGCCGCAAATGCCGATCCCGCCAGCAAGTTCAAGAAGTTCGAGGCGATGGTCTTGCAGACCTTCATCCAAAACATGCTGCCCAAGGACACCGAGGGCGTCTACGGCAAGGGGCTGGCCGGCGACATGTGGAAATCGCAGCTTGCCGAGCGTGTCGCCGACGTCATGGCCGAGCGCGGCGGGATCGGCATCGCCAAATCGCTGCTCGCCGACCACTACAAGGACGGCAAGCGCACCGTGCCGATCGGCCCGGTGTCAACCGGGCCGCACAAGACCGAGATCGACCAGCAGACCCGGCTGTCCACCTCGCTGGTCGAGGAATTGCAGCGCAAGGCCGCACGGTCGATGACCGGCGACGAGACGACCATCAAAACCGAAATCAAGATCTAGACCAGGATTTTCAATGGCCGATTTTTCAAAATACTCTTCCAACCTGCCGGCGCGTACGTCCGAAGCGCCGATCCCGTTTGCACGGCCGGGCAACCTTGCCGCCATCATCGGCCGCATCGAGGAAGCGGTCGAGGAAGAGACGGCCGGTTTGAAGAACGACACCAGCTATGACCTCAAGGCCTCCAACGCCCGCAAGAGCCGCTACCTCTATGAGCTGACCCGCGCCATGAAGGGCGCCAACGAGATCGAATTCCTGGAACAGCATCGCGACAGTCTGGCGCGGCTGCGCCAGAAGCTCGCGAAAAACGAGGCTGCAATCCTCGCCCACCTCAACGCGGTCAACGAAGTCGCCACGCTGTTGAAGAACGCCATTCAGCGCGCCGAAGCCGACGGCACCTATTCGGCCGGCGAATTCGGTTGGGCGAGCTGATGATCTCGGCACCAGGCGGGAACAACCGGTGATCAAATTCATCGCCGCCGCGATCTGGATCTGCGCCGCCACGCTGGGCGCCGTGTTCTATTCGTTCCAGGCGGCCGGTGAGCGCGGCGTCGGCGAGACGCCGAAACCGATGCTGGGTGGCCTCGACTACGTCAAGACCGACATCATCTCGGTGCCGCTGATCCGCGATTCCAAGATCGACGGCTATTTCCTCACCAAGCTCGTCTACACGGTCGAGCCGGCCGAGATAAAGAAGATGTCGATTCCGGCCGAAGCCCTGATGACCGATCAGGTCTATTCCTATCTCTACTCCAATCCTCAGATCGACTTCACCAAGAAGGAAACCATCGATCTCGATGCCTTCCGCAAGGCCATACGCGACACCGTCAACGCGCGCGTCGGCGCCGACCTGGTGCATGAAGTGCTGATCGACCAGGTCAACTTCCTGACCAAGGACGAAATCCGCGACAACGCCATGCGCCGCCGCAAGGATCCGGCCACGCCGACCGAACCGGCCCCGGCGGAATCGGCCCAGGCCGAGGCAGCGAAGTCCGCTGCTGAACACTAACCTTCATCGCAGGGTGAATGTCTCTGCCGCATTCCTTCCGACTGAAACGAGATGACGCATCGCGCGTTGACGTTTACGTCAACTCGAAGCTATATGCGCCAAGCGACCAGGATCGCGGTACGCGCGAGACAGCGACTTCGGCGGAGGCCGGTCACTGAAGCGCGGCAAAACGCAACGAGACCAGGAGAACAGTCATGAGCGTTCAGGACATTGCCGAGAAGATGAGGTCGCGCGTGGCGAGCGCCGGGTTCGAACATTCCGTGAAGTTCGACACCGGCACCGACGGCGTCATCGTCATCGATGGCGCGACCGTCTCAAACACCGATGCGCCGACCGACTGCACCATCAAGCTGTCGCTCGACGATCTGGATTCGCTGATCGCCGGCGACCTCAATCCGACCATGGCGTTCATGTCCGGCAAGATAAAGGTCGAAGGCGATATGTCGGTCGCCATGGCGCTCAGCCAGCTGATCGGCTGAGCCCTTCGCAAAAACAAAACGCCGCCCTCGCTGAAATGCAAAGGACCGGCGGCGTTTGTTTGTGACCAATCAGGCGGCCAGCGAGAGCCTCTGTGTCTTGAGCTTGCGACCTGCAGCCTTCAGCGTGCCATGCGCGCCGTCGAGCGCACCATCGATCAGTTCCAGCGCGAGCAGGCGGTGCCGCTCGTACGGACCAGGCATGGCTAGCGCGCCGGTCTTCTCCGCCGAAAAGCCGAAGCGACCGTAATAAGGCGCATCGCCGACCAGCAGCACCGCGGCATGGCCGAGACGCGCGGCCTCGGCCAAAGCATGGCGCATCAGCGCCGAGCCGATGCCGGCGTTCTTCAGCGCCGGATCGACGGCGAGCGGTCCGAGCAGAAGTGCTCCCGGGCCGCCCTCGCCCAGACGTACGTCCCACAGCCGCACCGTGCCGGCAACCGCGCCGGCGGCATCCCGCACGACAAAAGCGAGACCTTCGGAAGGCCGGCGGCCACGCCGCAGCTTCTCCGACGATTTCTTGCGCCGCATCGGCCCCATGGCGCGATCGAGCAACGCTTCACGCGATCCAATGTCTGCCGCAGTTTCGGCGACGATGGGAATGGCGCCGGCCATCTCCCCCTCGGGGGGGGAGAATCCAATGCCGTCAATGTAATTTACAATGTCCATTTCCGCGATCCTTCACGAGCGGAGCTTGTTCCACAGGCGAACCCGGGCGGACGCAAACGTCCGCCTGGGGTGATCTGAAGGCCGAAGCCGTCAGATCACGTAGGATCGGAGAGGCTCGAAGCCGTTGAAGGCGACCGCCGAGTAGGTGGTCGTGTAGGCGCCGGTGCCTTCGATCAGCACATCGTCGCCGATGGTCAGCGACAGAGGCAGCGGATACGGCGTCTTCTCGTACATCACGTCGGCCGAATCGCAGGTCGGGCCGGCGAGCACGCAAGGTGCGGTCTCCGAACCGTCATGGCGGGTGACGATCGGATAGCGGATCGCCTCGTCCATCGTCTCGGCCAGACCGCCGAACTTGCCGATGTCGAGGAACACCCAGCGCACATTGTCGTTTTCGGCCTTCTTCGAGATCAGCACGACTTCCGACTTGATGACGCCGGCATTGCCGACCATGCCGCGACCCGGCTCGATGATGGTCTCAGGGATCGCATTGCCGAAATGCTTGCGCAGCGCCGAGAAGATGGCCTGGCCATAGGCCTGGGCCGCCGGCACGTCACGCAGATAGCGCGTCGGGAAACCGCCGCCCATATTGACCATCTTGAGGACGATGCCTTCATCGGCGAGCGTGGCGAACACCTTCTTGGCGTCGGCCAGCGCACGGTCCCACGCCGTCAGGTCGGTCTGCTGCGAGCCGACATGGAACGACACGCCATAGGCGTCGAGGCCGAGCGTCCTGGCATGGCGCAGCACGTCGACGGCCATCGCCGGCACGCAGCCGAACTTGCGCGACAGCGGCCACTCGGCGCCTTCGCCGTCGGTCAGCACGCGGCAGAACACGCGGGCGCCGGGAGCGACGCGGGCGATCTTGTCGACTTCCTCGACGCAATCGACGGCAAACAGCCGAATGCCGAGCTGGTAGGCGCGTGCAATGTCACGCTCCTTCTTGATGGTGTTGCCGAAGGAGATACGGTCCGCCGGCGCACCGGCGTCCATCGCCATCTCGACCTCGGCAACGGAAGCGGTGTCGAAGGATGAGCCCATCGCAGCAAGCAGGCGCAGGATTTCCGGCGCCGGATTTGCTTTCACCGCATAGTAGATCCGGGAATCGGGCAGCGCCTTTTCGAAGGCGCGAAAATTGTCGCGCACGACATCGAGGTCGACGACGAGGCAGGGGCCGGACGGACGTCGGGTGGCGAGGAAGTCGAGGATGCGCTGAGTGGCCATCGGGGTCTCTCCATTAACGCCTTGCGGCGCGCAATAAGGCTGCGGACGCGGGCTCTCGGCCTCGCGACGCGCGGTCAAACAAAGGCGGGACGGAAATTCATGGAACCAGCCGGTGGAGACCCCGGAACCATGAAACGCCGTCTCGCGGCGGTGAACCTTGGCCTTGCCCGGCCTCGGTTCGCTTTGTCTGCCTTGGCTTGGATGGGAGACCCGTCCGCACTGCCGGCAATGAAGGTGTGCCTCTTCAGTAACCCCGGTCTTTGGACGACCGGCAGAACACCAGAAAGGCCCGCACCGTCGTTGCTTCAAGGTGTCCTCGGGCTGGCGGTTGGCCGCTAGACCGACTGGAGGGGTTAGCTCCAGTTACCTTACCGATTTCCCTCACCATTCGAGGATCGGCGGACACCCACAGGCACGTGCGACTTTGGGCAAGCGCGATATAAGATCGAAAGATTTCACAATCAATAAAAATCGTATCCCAGGTTGTAAAATTTCCGGCATCGAACAATGCTGGGCCTACTGTATACGGATATCGAACGATGCCAGGCACGCACGGCCCGCTCAACGCCTTTCTTGACCTGCGCCGCATGCCGGTCGCCAATGCGGAACTGGGGCCGCTGGCCGGGCTCAGGCTGGCGGTAAAGGACATTTACGACGTCGCCGGCTACCGCACCGGTTGCGGCAATCCGGTGAAGTTCGACGAGGCGCATGCCGCGTCCAGCACGGCACCGGCCGTGCAGATGATTCTCGACGCCGGCGCGCGCTTCATCGGCAAGACGCAGACCGACGAGTTCGCTTTCTCGCTGATGGGCCAGAACGCGCATTTTCCGTTTCCGGTGAACCCGGCCGCTCCCGATCGCGTCACCGGCGGTTCCTCGTCAGGCTCGGCGGCGGCGGTGGCCGGCAAGCTTGCCGATATCGCTACCGGCTCGGACACCGGCGGCTCGATCCGCGCCCCGGCGAGCTTTTGCGGATTGATCGGGCTGCGCACCACGCATGGCCGCATTTCGCTCGAAGGCACGATGAAGCTGGCGCCGAGCTTCGACACATTCGGCTGGTTCGCCGACGACATCGAGACCTATGAGACGATTGGCAAATTGCTGCTCGGCCGCGACCCGCATCCGTATCCGCTCACCCGGCCGCTTTCGATCCGCTGGCTGGACGCTTTCGTGGCCGGCCCCGCTGAGGCAGCCGAATATGCCAGGATGAGAGCGCTGGCCGCCAGTCTTATCGGTGAGCCGGCGCCGGAAGAGTACAGCTTCGCCTCCTTCCCCGACGAGCTCTACTGGTGCTTTCGCCGCCTCCAGGCCGCCGAGGCCTGGCAGCAGCATGGCGCCTGGATCATTTCTGGCGAGCGCGATCTCGGGCCGGGCGTCGAGGAGCGCTTTGGTTTTGGCCGCACGATCGACGAAAAGACCGCGCGGGCCGAGGCGGTGCGCCGCCTGACGTTCCGCTCCGAGCTAGCCGCGCTGCTCGGCCAGGACGGGTTTCTTGTCCTGCCCACCGTTCCAGGCCCCGCACCTCTGGTCAAAAGCGAGCCGCAGCAGCTCCAGGCCTACCGCGAAAGGGCCTTGCATCTTTTGTGCCTTTCGGGTCTGTCAGGCTTTCCGCAAATCACCCTGCCGCTGGGCTCGGTTGACGGTGCCCCTTTCGGCCTCTCGCTGCTCGGCCCTCCCGGCAGCGACATTGCCCTGATACGGCTCGGCCGGCGAATTCTCGATGCGGCACGAAAGGCCTGATGATGGATACACTGACCCGCATGCGCGCCTTCATCGACGTCGTCGAGGCCGAAGGCTTTTCGGCGGCCGCGCGCAAGATCGGTCGCTCCAAGGCGCTGCTGTCGAAATATGTGCGCGAACTCGAGGACGAACTCGGCGCGCTGCTGCTCAACCGCACCACGCGGCAGTTCTCGTTGACTGAGGCTGGCCATACCTATTACAGCCGCGCTTCGGAAATCGTGCGCGAGGTCGACAGCCTAGCCGACGCCGTGCGCGAATCCTCCGGCGACGTGCGCGGCAGGATCAAGCTCTCCGCGGCGCGCACCTTCGCCGACGCGCCGATAGGCCTGTCGCTCATCGACTTCGCCAAACAGCATCCCGACATCGTGCTCGACATCCATCTCGACGACCGTTTTGTCGATCTGGTCGAGGAAGGTTTCGATCTTGCCGTGCGCATCTCGCGCCTGGAGAACTCATCGCTGATCGCCCGCCGCCTGGGGCCGTTTTCGATCAAGCTTTGCGCCTCGCCGGAGCTGATCGCCAAGCACGGCAAGCCGACGCGCCCGCAGGATCTCGCCAACTTGCCCTGCATCGTCGACACCAATGGCCGCTCGCTCGCCAACTGGCGCTTCAGGGGCGATGGCGAGGAGTCAGTCAGTGTCAACGTATCGGGTCCGATCGAGGTCAACAGCCCGATGGCCGCGCGAGCCGCCGCCGTGTCCGGTCTGGGCTTCACCATCCTGCCGGATTTCATCGCCGCGCCCGACCTCGCATCCGGGCTGCTGGTGTCCTTGCTCGACGACCGCATCCAGTCGGGCAGCGGCATTTTCGCCGTCTACCCGCACCGTCGCTATCTGCCGGCCAAGGTCCGTGTCTTCGTCGATTTCCTGGTGCAATGGTTCAAGAACCGCGAGAGCGCTTGAGCCGGTCCTGCCGTGCCGCGGTCCCAATTTCGCCCCGTTTCTGGTAACCTCTCGAAATCTCTCCGAGGCCGATGGAACAGCGACCGAGAATGCATCTGAAACGGCACGCAATCATGCTGGCTTCGGCCCTGGCGACGACTTTTGCCTCCGTCGGAGCGGCTGGAGCGCATCCTCATGTCTTCGCCGAGGCCCGCCTCGACGTGATCCTCTCGCCGGATCACCAAAGTGTGAAAGCGCTGCGTCACCTCTGGCGTTTCGATGATCTGTTTTCGAGTACGGTGATGATGGAGTTCGACAAGAACTCCGACCTGAAGCTTGACGACAAGGAGCTGAAGGATGTCGCCGACACAGTTCATGCCTCGCTGGCCGAATTCAACTATTTCCAGCTCGTCACCGTCGACGGCAAGGACGTGCCTATGACGCCGCCACCGCATCTGATGGCCAATTTCGACAACGACCAGTTGATCATCCTGTTCGAATCCGAACCCAAGGTGCCGATCAAGCTCGCCGGCAAGATCGATTTCGGCGTCTACGATCCAACCTTCTACACAGCGATCGACTTCACCGAGGATAGCAACATCACGGTGGAAGGCCTGCCCTCGAACTGCACCAAGAGCGTCATCCGGCCTGATCCAGACGAGGCGATCAAGGAAAACCAGAAGACCCTGACGGACGCGTTCTTCAACGACCCGACAGGCACCGACATGAGCAAGATCTTCGCCACCAAGCTCGAACTGAATTGCCCGCCAGAAGGATAGATCCGGTGATGAAACCGTCCCTGCGTTTGGCATTCGGCCTCGTGGCCGCTGCCCTGCTGATGACGCACTTTCTCGGGCAGGCCCATGCCCAGAGCTCACTCGGCATCGGCGTCAATGACGGCATGGCGCCCACCACCGGCCCGTTCGCCCACATCCTGATGTGGATCAATCTGCGCCAGCAGGAATTCTACCGCGCACTGGCCACGGCGATGAAAGCAATGCGCGAGGACGGCAGCAAGATGTGGCTGCTGATCGGCCTGTCCTTCGCCTACGGCATTTTCCACGCCGCCGGCCCCGGCCACGGCAAGGCGGTGATCTCGTCCTACATGGTGGCCAATGAAGTGGCGCTCAGGCGCGGTATCCTGCTGTCCTTCGTCTCGGCGCTGCTGCAGGGCCTGACCGCGATCCTGGTGATGCTGCTTGCCTATTTCGTCCTGCGCGGCACCGCGATCTCGATGACCGACGCAGCCTGGTTCATGGAGATCATGAGCTATGTCTTCGTCACTCTGTTCGGCGCCTGGCTGCTGTGGCGCAAGCTTAGGCCCACGGTCCAGCGCTGGTTCGGCAGGGCGCCCGCCTACAGCCTGTCGGCAGCCCACGCCGGTCATTCCCATGGCGGCCATTCGCATGCCGCTCACAGCCACGCGGCGCATGCGCATTCGCATGCCTTGCATGTGCATCACGACCATTCGCATGATCATCACGATCACGCTGCGCACGACCACGACACGCACGATCATTCCCATCACGACCACGCTCATCACGATCACGCCGCTCACGATCACCCAGCCGGCGAGGTCTGTGATACGTGCGGCCACTCACATGCGCCCGATCCGGCGCTGCTGTCGGGCGACCGCTTCGACTGGCGCACGGCCTGGTCGGCTGTAGCCGCCGTCGGCATCCGCCCCTGCTCCGGCGCGCTGATTGTGCTGAGCTTCGCTTTGCTCAACGGCCTGTGGCTCGGCGGCCTGCTCTCGGTGCTGGCGATGTCGATCGGCACCGCCATCACAGTCTCGGCGCTGGCGACGATCGCGGTGACAGCCAAGAACTGGGCGGTCTATTTCGCCGGCGACGGCCGCATGGGCAACCGCATCCACACAGTCGTCGAAATCGGCGGCGCCGCCTTCGTCTTCCTGTTCGGGCTGTTGCTGTTGTCGGCGAGCCTGTCCGGAGCTGTGTGACCTCGGCGGGTCAGGCCTGACCCGCGATCATTCCGCCCAGCTCATCCTCGATATGAGCGCGGATGATTTCATCGAAACTGTTTTCGGCGCTGAAGCCGAGGTCCCTTGCACGGCGCGCCTCGAAGCGCGTCGGCCAACCCTTGACGATCGCCCAGATCGTTTCGTCGGGCTCCTCACGGATCAGGCTCGCCACCTCGGCGCCTGCAGTGCGCTCCAGCGCCTCGATCTGCTCGCCGACGGTGACGGCAACGCCGGGCATGGTGAGGTTGCGGCGCGGCCCGACAGCGGCACCGTCGAGCCCGGCGGCATGGATCAGGAAACCGACCGCAGAGCGCGGGCTGGCATGGGTGTGCAGCACCGAGCGCGGCACCGGCAGGATCGCCTCGTGGCCGCTCAGCGGCTCGCGGATGATGCCGGAGAAGAAACCTGACGCCGCCTTGTTCGGCTTGCCGGGCCGCACGCAGATGGTCGGCAGCCTTATGCCGATGCCGTCGAAGAAGCCGCGCCTGGAATAGTCGGCCAGCAGCGCTTCGCTCATCTGCTTCTGCGTGCCGTAGGAGGTCAGCGGCGTCGGATGAAAGTCGTCCGGGATGACATCCGGGAACGGCGCGCCGAACACCGCGATCGACGAGGTGAAGACCAGACGCGGCGAAAAGCCCGCCAGCCGCACGGCGTCGAACAGCGCCCGTGTGCCGTCGAGATTGACGCGGTAGCCGAGATCGAAATTGGCTTCCGCCTCACCCGACACGATGCCGGCGAGATGGAACATGACGTCGGGGCGTGAGGCGACCAGGCTCTCGGCAGCACCGGCGTCGGCAAGGTCGCCGGTATGCGTGGCGATGCTGACGCCGTCCATCGCCGGCGCCTGCGGCGGCACGATGTCGTGCAGGTCGAGCCCGGTGATCTTGCGGCCGTTGAGCGTGCCGTCCTTGGCCAGCCGGTCGACAAGTTTGCGGCCGACCATGCCGGCGGCGCCAGTAATCAGGATGCGCATTTCAAAGCCTCTTATTTGCCCTTGTTCTGGCTGCGACCCCGCAACCAGAACACCAGAAAGAATGCCAGCACGAAGGCGATGCCGACGATGCCGGCAAGTACGGTCGAGACATTGCCGACGGCCAGCATCACGGTCGGCAGATAGAACGCCGCGATGCCGAACAGCAGCATGATCCAGGCTGCGGCAATCAGCGCGTTTCGCGTGTCGCGATCCATCATGCCGTCCCGCCACAGCGGGAACTCGTCAACTCGGATGCCAATGCCATGAAATTCCCTGTCAGTGATAATGGCCGTGATGCGGTGGCGCACCATGGTCGTGGTCATGATCGTGCTCGTCATGGCTGTCGGCGCACTGGCCGAATTCCGGTTCGACCGTCGCGTGGCTGATGCCGTGTTCGGCGGCGAGCCGCTTCTTGATGGCGCTGACCGCCTGGTGCGGATCGACGCCATCGTTGAGGCAGGCATGCAGCGTCGCCATGTTGCTGGAGCCGTCCAGCGACCAGACATGCATATGGTGCACCTCGCGCACGCCCTTGACGGTGCCGGCAATGTCCTTGGCGATGAGGTCGCGGTCGAGGCTTGCCGGCACGCCTTCGAGAAGCACATGAGCGGCTTCGCGCATCAGCGACCACGCGGTGGACAAGATCAGCACGGAGACCAGCACCGACAGAATCGGGTCGATCGGCGTCCAGCCGGTCGCCAGAATGACCAGCGCCGCCACGATCGCCGCCGCCGAGCCGAGCAGGTCGCCCAGCACATGCAGGATGGCGCCGCGCATGTTGAGACTGTCGCGGTCGCCGCCATGCAGCACGAAGAACGAGGCGATGTTGACCAGGAGCCCTATGATCGCCACCACCAGCATCGGCCCGCCCAGCACCGGCGCCGGCGTCATCAGCCGGCCCCAGGCTTCGTAGACGATCCACAGCGCAATGGCGAAGATGGCGATGCCGTTGGTGTAGGCGACCAGCGTCTTGACCCGGCCGAAGCCATAGGTGAGGCGCACGGTCGCCGGCCGTCCGCCAAGATGGAAGGCATACCAGGCAAGGCCGAGCGCGATCGAATCGGCGAGCATGTGGCCGGCGTCGGCCAGCAGCGCCAGTGATCCCGTCAAAAGGCCGCCAAGCACTTCGGCCACCATGAAGCCGGCGGTCAGGCAGGCTGCGATCAGCACACGCTTCTTGTCGGTCGAGCCATGCACGTGGCCGGCGCCATGCCCAGCATGCGAACCATGATCATGGCTGTGCGCCATCGGAAAAAACTCCTGTTACGCGCCGAACTCGGCGCGGAAATCCTCGAGCCGCCGCTTCTGCCGGCCTTCGCCATCGAAATTGGCGGGATCGAGCCATGCCTCATAGGCTTTGCGCAGCGCCGGCCATTCCTTGTCGATGATCGAGTACCATGCGGTATCGCGGTTTTCACCCTTGACCACAAGATGCTGGCGGAAAATGCCCTCGAACTTGAAGCCGAACCGTTCCGCCGCGCGCTTTGACGGCTCGTTGCGGTTGTTGCATTTCCACTCGTAGCGGCGATAGCCGAGCCCGTCGAAAATATACTTCATGAACAGGAACTGCGCCTCGGTCGCTGCCGGCTTGCGCGAGATCAGCGGCCCCCAATAGATGTTGCCGATCTCGATGACGCCATAGGTGGGATCGATGCGCATCAGCGTCTGTCGCCCGGCGACCTTGCCGCTGGCCTTGTCGATGACGGTGAAGAACAGCGGATCCTCGCTCGCCTCGACCTTATCCAGCCATGGCTGGAAATCGGCGCGGGTTTGCGGCGGGTAGTCGGGCAGCCAGGCAAAGCGTCCATCGATGTCGGGCACGGACGACGCCTCGTACAACCCATCGCCGTGCTTTTCGGCGCTCAGCGGTTCGAGCCGGACATAGCGGCCGTCAATGGGCTTGCGCTCGGGCCGCGGACGCGCTTGCCAATCTTTGAGATTTTCCGACACGCAAAACTCCAATCCGTTTGACTTTTGTGAGCAGACGCTCACAAAAACGCGACCTAACAGCAAGAACCACACGGACGGGAAAAATGCTCCACACGATTTCGGCCTTCGACCGCCTCGGCGAGGAAAACGCCTTTGCCGTGCTGGCGCGCGCCACTGCACTGGCTCAACAGGGCCGCGACATCGTCAATCTCGGCATCGGCCAGCCCGACTTCAAAACGCCGCAGCACATTGTCGACGCAGCGATCAAGGCGCTGCGCGACGGTCACCATGGCTACACCCCGGCCAACGGCCTGCTGGCGACGCGCGAAGCGGTGGTGCGGCGCACGCTGGCCACCACCGGCGTCGAGGTCTCGCCGGAAAATGTGATGATCCTGCCCGGCGGCAAGCCGACCATGTTCGCGGCCATCTTGATGTTCGGCGAACCCGGCGCCGAGATCCTCTATCCAGACCCAGGCTTTCCGATCTACCGCTCGATGATCGAGTTCACCGGCGCCGCGCCCATTCCGGTGCCGATCCGCGAGGAGAACGGCTTTGCCTTCTCGGCAGAAGAGACGCTGGCGCTGATCACGTCGAAGACGAGGCTCCTGATCCTCAACTCACCGGCCAACCCGACCGGCGGCGTCACGCCGCGCGCCGAGATCGAGAAGCTGGTGAAGGGACTGCAAGCGCATCCGCAGGTCGCTATCCTCTCCGACGAAATCTACGACGTCATGACCTATGACGGCGAGACGCATTTTTCGCTGCTCAATTTTCCGGAAATTCGCGACCGGCTGATCGTGCTCAACGGCTGGTCGAAGACATGGGCGATGACCGGCTGGCGCATGGGCTGGTCGATCTGGCCGAATGGCGACAAGGGCGCGCATCTCTACGACAAGGTGCGCAAGCTGGCGGTCAATTGCTGGTCCTGCGTCAACGCGCCGAGCCAGTTCGCCGGCATCTCCGCCATCGACGGCCCCCAGGACGATGTCGACAAGATGATGCGCGCCTTCGACAACCGCAGGAAGATCGTGGTCGAGGGGCTGAACGCGCTGCCCGGCGTCTCCTGCATCACGCCCAAGGGCGCATTCTATGCCTTCCCGAATGTTTCGAAGACCGGCTGGAAGGCCAAGAAGCTCGCCTCGGCACTGCTCGAGGAGGCCGGCGTGGCGCTGATCGGCGGCCCCGATTTCGGCATTCTCGGCGAAGGCTACATCAGGCTCTCCTACGCCAATTCCGAAGAGAACATCTTGCGCGCGCTGGAGCGGATCGAGTCGTTTTTGAAGAGGTAGGCCTTCGGCTCTTCACCCACGCCCCACGAACGGCATCTTGGTCGCCATCACCGTCATGAACAGCACATTGGCATCGAGCGGCAGGCTGGCCATGTGGACGACGGCGTCGGCGACGCGCTGGACGTCCATCACCGCTTCGGCGGCGATGGTGCCATTGGCCTGCGGCACGCCGACCGTCATTGCGTGCGCCATATCGGTCAGCGCGTTGCCTATGTCGATCTGGCCGCAGGCGATGTCATAGGGCCGGCCGTCGAGCGCCAGCGTCTTGGTCAGCCCCGATATGGCGTGCTTGGTCGCGGTGTAGGGCACCGAGCCCGGCCGTGGCGCATAGGCCGACACAGAGCCATTGTTGATGATGCGGCCGCCCATTGGCTTTTGCTTGCGCATGACGCCGAAGGCGGCGCGGGCGCATAGGAACGATCCGGTGAGATTGACGCCGACAATATCGTTCCAGACCTCGACCGGGATCTCGTCGATCGGCGTCGACTTGTAGCTCATGCCGGCATTGTTGAAGAGCAGGTCGACGCGGCCGAAGGCTGCGGCCACCGTCTCGAACAGGTCATCGACTTCGCCGGCCTTGCTGATGTCGCAGGCAACCGCCAGCGCCTTGGCGTCCGTTTTCCCGGCCTCGGTAATGGCGGCATCGAGCACCGCTTTGCGGCGGCCGCAAAACACCGTGTTCCAGCCCGCCTTGAGCAGCGCCGTGGCGACGCTCTTGCCGATGCCGGTGCCGGCGCCGGTAACAATGGCGGTTTTCTCTGTGAGGACTGTCATGATTTTGCTCCTGCGCGCCGCGCATCCCCGGCACAGATCGGGGTGCATCCGAATGCACCGACCCATCGCAAATGAGGGCGATCATGGCAAGCCGGACACTAATGTATGTCGCTCAAAAGTGGCCCCGGTTCTGAGAGAACGACATGCATCAGGACAAAAACATGAAGCGCCACGCGCTTTATGTGATCGGTCCGACAAAAAGGGCGGTCATTGGCGACCGCCCCCTGATCTGAACCGGGCTTGGGAGGAGGAAAAGCCGATCCGACTGACTAAAATCATGCGCTTCCTCGGTAAACGAGACGTTAACGCATTTTTTCCGGCCTCGGCGCCCCTGCCCCAGGCGCGCGGCTGCGTTGTCTACCAGCGCGGGTTCGGCGCCGTGCCTGACGGAACCGGCACCTTGGCCGCCGACACCGTCGCCTCGACATGATCGACGAGCGCATCCGGCAGGCCGAGCCGGCCGGCGAGCAGGTCGAGATAGCCGCGTTCGGCGCGCGTATCGGGGTCGATCGTCAGTCGGGACGCCGTGTAGAGCTCGAGCCTCTGCTCATCGGTCTTGGCGCCTGCGACCAGCGTATCGAGGTCGAGCGGGCTGTCCAGCTCGGCCATCAGAAACTTTTCCGCTTCCGTGCCGATGCCGGCCAGACTGAGCTTGCCGGCGATCTTTTGGCGTTCCGCGTCATCGACATGGCCATCGGCCTTGGCCGCCGAGATCATCGCCCGCACCAGGGTCAGCGTGAACTCGTCCTCCCCCTGTGGCGCCTGTGAAGGATGAAAGCCGGTGTCGGCGGGCGGCGGCAGCAATTCCGGCTGGCCGGCCGCCGGCGCCTGCTCGGGTGCATTGCCGGCCTTGTAATTCTGGTAGGCCTTGTAGGCGAGACCGCCGATCGCAGCCAGTCCGCCGAGCTTCACGGCCGTGCCGGTGACCTGCCGTCCCGTGCCGGTTCCAAGCAGCACCGCGGCCAGCGCACCGGCGGCCAGCGGATTGTCCTTGGCCATCTGCACAGCCTGCCCGGCCTTGTCGCGAACGGTGCCGGTTGTGCCGGGAACTTGCGAGCCGAGCAGATCGTCGAGAAGCTTCTTGGGGTCGAACATGGTGCCTCCAGAAAAGGGCCCGCGCCAACGTGGACGGGCAGGTTTTGGACGTTGCAGACGTAGGTCCCGATTGTTGACATTACAATGACGGACCGGCGCTTTGCTATCGGCGCCGGCAATGCCGCAAATCAAATTCGATGTGTCGAAACCCGCCTCGGCTTCGGTTAGTGTCGCCGCAACGTCGGCGAGGGAGGAGTTTTGCCGTGACCGATCAGCCAGACCGCGACCAAGCACGAGATCCCCAGGATCTGGAGCGCCTGCTAATTGATCGGCAATGGGCGGGAGACATTGAGGGCATGGTAGCGCTGTTCGAACCCGATGCCGTCATCGACACCGGAGCAGCCGAATTGACGCGTGGCCATGAGGCGATCCGCGCTTTGTTCGAAGCCTTTGCCGCGAGCTGGCGAAAATTCCAGCGCGGCGAGCAGCGCCCGGCGGCCATTAACGGCGAACTCGCGTTGACGTCGACCAGGCTTGCCGACGGCTCGATAACCTCAGAGGTCGCGCGCCGGCAGGCCGACGGCACATGGCTGTGGGTGATCGACCGCTATTCTGTCGTGTGGTGATCCAGTCAGGGCGTCGGCGGCACTTAACTGCCGATATGTCCCCTGCCCTGCGCCTGCGCAAGTTCGACCTGGCGCTGGCGCTCGGCATAGCGGGTGCGATCCTCATCCGAGCGTGCCTCGTAGCAATGCGGGCATGACACGCCGGTGGAAAAATGCGGCGACAGCCGGTTCTCCGGCGTCAGCGGATGCCGGCAGGCGCGGCAGAGTTCGGCCTCGCCTTCGGTCAACCCATGCGACACCGAGACCCGCTCGTCGAAGACGAAACACTCGCCCTGCCACAGGCTGTCTTCGGCCGGCACCTCTTCGAGATATCTGAGGATGCCGCCCTTGAGATGGAACACATCCTCGAAGCCGAGCGACTTCACATAGGCCGTCGCCTTTTCGCAGCGGATGCCGCCGGTGCAGAACATCGCAACCTTGCGGCCGTCGAGTTGGTCGCGGTGTTTTTCCACCCAGGCCGGGAATTCGCGAAAGCTCGACGTGCGCGGGTCCACCGCGCCCTCGAACGTGCCGATCGACACTTCGTACGCGTTGCGTGTGTCGATGACGATGGTGCCGGGGTCCGAGATCAGCGCGTTCCAGTCGGCCGGCGCGACATAGGTCCCCGCACCCGTCGCCGGGTCGAGGTCTTCGACGCCCATGGTGACGATCTCGCGCTTCAGCCGCACCTTCATGCGATGGAACGGCATTTCGGCGGCAGTGCTGTATTTGACCTCGAGATCGGCAAGACCCTCGATGGCCTCGAGATAAGCGATCAGGTCGGCTATGTCGGTTTCGCTGCCGGCGACCGTGCCGTTAATGCCCTCCTGCGCCAGAAGCAGCGTGCCCTTGATGCCGCGCCCGCAGCAGAAGGCGGCAAGCGGCGTGCGCAAGACCCGCAGCGCGTCGAAGTCGCCCAGCCTCGCAAATTTGTAGAGCGCGGCGACGCGCACGGGTTCATGGTTGGTCATCGCCAAGCCACTAGACCGTGGTCAAAGCGGATTCAAGGCAGAGCTAAAGACACTTCGTCGGTATTCGCCCGCAGGCTCGTTGGCCGACATGTGACATCGCGGCAGGCCGAGTTTCGTGGACTCGGAATCGGCCTTCTGCTAATCGGTTGAAATCACCCAGGGAGAGAAAAGCCAATGCCCAGCAAGACCGAAAAGCTCCTGTCGCTGCTCAATGGCCAGCCGGTCATTCCGGTGCTGAAGATCGCCAATGTCGCGGACGCCGTCCCGCTCGCCCAGGCGCTGGCCGCCGGCGGCCTGCCGGCGATCGAGATCACGTTGAGAACCGCCGATGCGCTGGAAGCGATCCGCCGCGTGGCCGGTGAGGTCGAGGGCGCCATTGTCGGCGCCGGCACAATTCTCGATGCCAAGCAGTTCGACCAGGCAGCGGCGGCTGGCTCGAAGTTCATCGTCAGCCCCGGCATCACGCGCGAGTTGCTGGCGGCGGCCAAGGACAGCGACGTTCCCTTGCTGCCCGGCGCCATCACGCCCGGCGAGATCATGGCTGCCCGCGAGGCCGGCCTGCGGTTCCTGAAATTCTTCCCGGCCGAACAATCCGGCGGCATCGCCTCGCTGAAGGCCTTTGCCTCGCCGCTGGCCGACGTGAAATTCTGCCCGACCGGCGGCATCTCGGCCAAGAACGCCGCCGACTATCTCAGCCTGTCCAACGTTATCTGCGTCGGCGGCTCGTGGGTGGCGCCGGACGAGTTGGTCAAGGCCGGCAAGTGGGATGAGATCGAGGCGCTCGCACAGACCGCGAGCAAGCTCGGAAAATAACCTCCGCTACTTTATCTTTGCGCAATCCCAAGGGAAGCGCTCCGCGCTTTCCCGGGAAAATCACAGTGTTCCCGGAATTGCACTCGGCACAAAAACCCGCCAGCTGCGCCGACCGGGTTTGCTACGCGTTGAGATTTTGGTTCCCGCTCAAGGGCTCGAACCTCGATTCACGCCTTCAAAGGGCGCTGTCCTACCATTAGACGAAGCGGGAATGCAGCTTGGTGGTTAGCATTCTGTGGCGATGGAAGCCAGTGCTCGAGATCTCGCTAAAAACAAAAGCCGCACGGGTTGCCCAGCGCGGCTTCGAGTCGATAACGCCCCGGTCACGCCCTTACTTCGTCTGGAAGCGGGCGACCGAAAGGAATTTTACGGCATTGCCGGTGAAGCGGTTGGCATCGGCCATCTGGTTGTCCGCCTGGAAGCCTGCGGTGTAGACCTCGCTCGGCGGCGTATGCACGATGTTGTAGGCATAGCGCGGCGCAGTCGTCGGGCTGGAAACGGTGGCGATGTTGTCGCCGCTGCTCAGCGCCCAGCGCGTCGCCTGCGGTTCGGCCGCCACCACCACTGCCTTCGGTCCTGGCTTCAGGTCGCGAGCCGAAGCCCTTGCTTCCTTGCGTGTCGTCTTGACGCCGGCGCCGATCACCGAGGCTGGATCGGTACCGGCGGGACGGGCAGCAATAGCACCGCGCGGCGATGCGGCATCGACACCTGACGGATCGTTGAACGCCGAGCGAGGCTCGAGCGACGCAACCTGATAGTCGTCGGTAGCACCGGCTGTATCGGCGGCGCTGGCCTGTTCGAGAACCGCCTTGACCTCGTCCGGACGCTGCGACGGCAGCACCGAGAACGCGTCGGTTGCGGTCTGCTTGTGGGCAGCCGTATCGGCCAGCGCCAGCAGAACGCCCTTGTCCTGCGGCGCAAGCTCAGCCGGCGGCGAAGAGCGGTCGGGACGCCAGGTCGGCAACGGGACGTTGACCGCGACCTGCGCCGGAGCGGCAGCTTGATCGGCCCCCTGGTCGGCATTGCTCGCATCGGCCGTGCCGAACGGCACATTGGCCGGCGCCTGCGCCGTCGCCACCGTCTGTTCGGTGGTGGCATCGGCCACGCCGAACGGCACGGTCTCAGGTTGTTGCGCGCCGACATCGGCCTTCGGCCGCGGTGCGAAAGCGGGCAGCGGCACTTCCTTGGCGGGCAGCGCGGCGATGATCGTCTCCGGCGTGTCCTGCGGCTCCGAATCGTCAGCGCTGTCGTCGGCAAGCTGCGGAATGTTGGCGCGCTTGGCGTTCTGCGGCGACACGATCGCGATGCCAGGCAGATTGCTGTTGTTGTTGCTCGTGGCAGCCAGCACCGGCTTCACGCTTCTCGGCGGCGGCGCGGCGGTAGCGACATCGGCGCTGTCGTCGGCTTCGTCTTCACCGCCACCGCCAAAGAACGCGGACAGGAAGCCACCGGATTTCTTGGTGCTGCCGCCTGCGCTGGCCATCATGATGGCAGGAGAACCGGCGCCCTTGCGCGCCTTGTAGGAGGCGAGCGCTTGGTCATAACCCGGCAACGGCCTGCCGTCGCTCGGCACATGCAGCGTCTTGCCATTGGGGAACAGGCTGACCAGTTCCTGGCGGCTGATGCCTGGCCAATGCCGCACATTGCCGACGTCCATGTGGACGAAGGGCGAACCCGACGACGGATAGTAGCCGACGCCGCCGCCCTGCATCTTCAGGCCGATGTTGCGCAGCTTTTTCAGCGGCACACCCGGAATGTAGAAGTCCATCGCCTTGCCCAGCATATGCTGGCTTTCCTTGGCGACACCGCGGCTGCGGCTGCGCAGCATCGAATTGGTCGACGGCGAGCGATAGCCGCAAACGACCTGGATGTAGTCGGTGGCGCCGGCCTGCCGGTAAGCTTCCCAGACCAGATCGAGCAGGCGCGGATCCATCTTGGTCGGTTCGTTGCGACGCCAGTCGCGCAGGATGATGTTGATCTTCCTGAGGCCTGCCGGATCGTAGCGGCCATTGCGCTTGTAGACGATCTCGGCCTTTTCGTGCGTGTGGAGGTGATAGAGCTTGAGCGAGCGCGTTTCAGCGCTGGCGCCGGCAGCAGTTGCGGCGAGGAAAGCGAACGCAACGATCAACGCTGCCAGCCATCTCGGCCAGACGCCCATGTGATCGCGCCACCCGTTTCTGTGTCGTTCGACTTTGTTCAAATCAAAAGGCCTTGCAGGCTGCCGTTTGTCCCCGGATTTGTCCAAACGGATGCGTGGTTCTCACATCCGAATATCGATCCTAATGGTTAATCATCGCTTATTGAAGCCGAAATGCGGTAACACCGTGGCGATATCCCGTCAAAAATAATACACAGGATTTCTTGGTAAACTGCTGGTTTAGATCAAGATTCAGCCTTTTCCCGCTACACGATCTGTTACCGCTGGCCTTAATGCGTGAACAACGCTGTCCGCATCAGCCATATTCCCGCCCCAACCCTTATGCAGCGCCGGATGTGGCATGGCAAGCTGGTCCCGGCCTTGCGTTGGCAAGCTGTGGAATTCGGCGTTCAGGAGGCAAGGCGGTCGAGGCGGCCGGTTTCCGGGTCGATGCCGTATTCCTTGAGCTTGCGGTAGAGCGTCGAGCGGCCGATGCCGAGACGCCGTGCGACCTCGCTCATCTGGCCGTTGTAATGGTCGATGGCGAGCTTGATCATTTCGAGTTCGACATCGGCCAGCGCACGCACATTGCCACGCTCGTCCAGCGCCCTCAATGTGCCGAAACGCTGAAGCAACCTGGCCGGAGGGGCGAACTCGGCAGCTGCAGTACCGGCATCATCAGTCTGCGCGCCATCGCCTTGCGATCCGGTGCTCAAGGCCATGCCGGGGTCCGACAAGGACGCATCGGCGTCGAGATTGACGGTGCCGTCGACCTGCGCCCGGATCTGCGGAAATTCGTCAGTCGTGAGCACATCGCCTTCGGCAAGCACCGAGGCCCTGAACACGGCGTTTTCCAGCTGCCTGATGTTTCCCGGCCAATCATAGGCCTGCAGCATGGCCAGTGCGGCATCCGAGATGCCGTGCAGGCGATTGCCCGCCGGCGCCACCTTGTCCATGAAATGCTTGACCAGATAGGGGATGTCGTCGCGGCGGTCGCGCAGCGGCGGCACGACGATCGGGTAAACGTTGAGCCGGTAGAACAGGTCCTCGCGAAACTTGCCGTCCTTGACCTGCTGCAGAAGGTTGCGGTGCGTGGCCGAGATCAGCCTGATGTCGACCCTGACGGTGGAACGGCCGCCGACCGGATCGACCTCGCCATCCTGCACGGCGCGCAACAGCTTGACCTGCACGTCGAGCGGCAGGTCGCCGATCTCATCCAGGAACAGGGTGCCCGAATGCGCCTCGACGAACTTGCCGGTGTGCTTTTCGGTGGCGCCGGTGAACGAACCTTTTTCGTGACCGAACAGGATCGATTCGACCAGATTGTCGGGGATGGCGCCGCAATTGACGGTGACGAACGGCTTTGTGCGGCGTTCGCCGCTGCCCTGGATGGCGCGCGCCACCAATTCCTTGCCGACGCCCGATTCGCCCTCGATCAGGATCGGGATGTTGGAGGCCGCAGCCTTCTGGCCGAGGCGGATCACCCGGTCCATCGCCGGGCTGTGCGTGATCATGTCCTTGAAGGTCAGGTGGCCGCCGCGACGCCGCGACGTGCGCTTGACCTCGTCCTCGACCGCCTCGACCTTGAGCGCGTTGCCGACCGCGGTCTGCAGCCGGTCGGGAGACGCCGGCTTGACGACAAAATCGAAGGCGCCGTGGCGCATCGCCGAAACCACCGTTTCGATGCCGCCCTGCGCAGTCTGCACGATGACGGGAACAGTGATGCCGCGCTCGCGCATCGCCTTCAGCACGCCGATGCCGTCGAGGCCCGGCATGACAAGGTCGAGGATGACTGCCGAAATATCCCTCGCATTGGGTCCGTCAAGCGCGCTCAGACCGGCCTCGCCGCCATCGGCAACGATGGCGCTGTGGCCGAATTTCGTCACCGCCGCCTCGAGCAGCCGGCGCTGCACGGGATCGTCATCGACTATAAGAATGGAACCTGTCATGACTGATTTGAGTTGCCCGCCTGGGAAATTCCCATGGATCATCTTGGCACAGGGTTCTAAACAAGGTTTCAAAAAACCCGGTGAATGAATTCCTTAGGATTTGACCGGCTTGTCCTTTCCCCTTGATTCCAGAAGGTAATTGTTGATGCGCAGGATTCTCGGTCGGCAGCTTGCGGCGGTAGCGTCCGGTCAGGGCGCGGCGGAACTCGGCGACCTGCCGGAATGGAATCTCGCCGACCTCTATTCCGGCATGGAAGCACCCGAACTGAAGCGCGACCTTGCCAAGGCGGCGGCCGATGCCGTCGCCTTCGAGAACCGCTGGAAGGGCACGCTGGCTGCGGAGGCCGGGCGCGGCAGCGCCGGCAGGCTTGGCGAGGCGCTGACAGCCTATGAGGCGCTGGAGGAACTGATCGGCCGCATCGTCTCCTATGCCGGCCTGATCTATGCCGGCAACACCGCCGATCCGCAGCGCGCAAAGCTCTATGGCGACATCCAGGAGAAGATGACCGACGCCAGCGCGCATCTTCTGTTCTTCGCGCTGGAGCTGAACCTGATCGACGACAAGGCGCTCGAAGCAGCCCTCGCCGCCGACGCCGGCTTTGCCCATTACCGCCCCTGGGTGCTCGACCTCAGAATGGACAAGCCCTACCAGCTCGAGGACCGGGTCGAGCAGCTGTTCCATGAGAAATCGATCACCGGACGCGGTGCCTGGAACCGGCTGTTCGACGAGACGATGACCGATCTGCGCTTCGACATAGACGGCGAGGAACTGACGCTGGAGCCGGCGCTGAACCGCCTGCAGGACGCCGATGGGGAGGTCCGCCGCCGCGCCTCCGAAGCGCTGGCCACAACCTTCCGCAAGAGCCTGCGCACCTTCACGCTGATCACCAACACGCTGGCCAAGGACAAGGAGATTTCCGACCGCTGGCGCGGCTTCGAGGACATCGCCGACTCACGCCATCTCGCCAACCGTGTCGAGCGCAGCGTGGTCGACGCGCTGGCATCGGCCGTGCGCGAGGCCTATCCGCGCCTGTCTCATCGCTACTACGCGATGAAGGCGCGCTGGCTGGGCATGGAGGTGATGAACCACTGGGACCGCAACGCGCCCTTGCCCGAAACGCCGCAAGCGGTGATTCCTTGGGATGATGCCAGGAACACTGTGCTATCGGCCTATCAGCGCTTTTCCCCCGACATGGCGCAGATCGCCCGCACCTTCTTCGACCGCAACTGGATCGACGCGCCGGTCAGGCCCGGCAAATCGCCCGGCGCCTTCGCCCATCCGACCGTGCCTTCGGCGCACCCTTATGTGCTGCTCAACTACATGGGCAAGCCGCGCGATGTGATGACACTGGCGCATGAACTCGGCCACGGCGTGCATCAGGTGCTGGCCGGCGGCCAGGGCGCGCTGATGGCTTCGACGCCGCTGACTTTGGCCGAGACGGCCTCGGTGTTCGGCGAGATGCTGACCTTCCGTTCGCTGCTCGACCAGACCACCGACAAGCGCGAGCGCAAGGCGATGCTCGCCCAGAAGGTCGAGGACATGATCAACACGGTCGTGCGCCAGATCGCCTTCTACGAGTTCGAACGCAAGGTGCATGCAGAGCGCAAGAACGGCGAACTGACCTCCGACAAGCTCGGCCAGTTCTGGCTCGAGGTGCAGGCCGAAAGCCTGGGGCCGGCGATCAAGCTGCGCGAGGGCTATGAGGTCTTCTGGACCTACATCCCGCACTTCGTCCACTCCCCCTTCTACGTCTACGCCTATGCCTTTGGCGACTGCCTGGTGAACTCGCTCTACGCGGTCTACCAGAACGCCGAGCATGGCTTCCAGGATAAGTATTTCGAGATGTTGCGCGCCGGCGGCACCAAGCATCACTCGGAGCTTCTCGCGCCCTTCGGCCTCGACGCCACCGACCCCGCCTTCTGGCAGATCGGGCTTGGCGTGATCGGCGGCCTGATCGACGAGTTGGAAGCGCTCGACAGTTAATGCGCGCACCCATTGGACCGATGGCGCAGAGTGGCAGGTTCAGCAGCGGCCTCGACTTTGCAGAATCGCAGAACAGTTTAGCCGGGATGCATGTGACGGCAGCGCTGTTCTTGTTCTAAATACCTGTTCTTGAATAACTCTCCGGCGAAATTTTCCGTTAGCTTTCCCGAAGCCGTATGATAGCTTTCCGACCGAAGCTCAGCCGGGCGCGCGGCTTAAGGCCGGACAGCATCCCGGCCCATGGCAGCGGTCTGACGAATGCGACAGCGACGGTTGGCAATGGGCGGCAAAGCCGAACGCCGACACTCGACGACAGACCGGCTGTTCCCTGAGCCGCCGAACCACATTGGATGATCCGATCTGCCAAGGTCATGACTTGGGACGGCGGCGGACGGATCCGACTGGAGAGAGACGATGACCTTCTTTTACATTGTCCTGGCGTTCCTTGTAGGTGTGTTGGTTGGCTGGTTTATCTGGGGCCGGCTGCGCGGCGAACTTGACAGCCTGCGCGGCGATCTCGACCGCACCCGCAGCGAGCGGGACAGACTGCGCGCCGACGCCGACCGCCTGACCGGCGAACTCGACGCCTGCGGCAAGACCCGCGCCGATCTCGAACGCCGGCTGCGTGAAACATCGGCTCCATCCGCCAAGCCTTCCAGTTCGGCGCCGGCCGCGCTGGTGTCGACAGCGGCAACGGCCAAGTCCGCCCCGGCCGCGAAACCGGCCCCCGCCAAACCCGCCGCGGCCAAACCAGCTGCGGCCAAATCCGCGGACGCAAAACCAGCGGCCAGCAAACCTGCCGCCGCCAAGGCCGCGCCCAAAGCCGCGGCTTCAAAGCCCGCCGCCGTCCCGAAGAAGGCCGCCCCGGCAGCTGGGAAGGCCGACAATCTGCGCCGCCTGATCGGTATCGGCCCGGTCAACGACAAACTGCTCAAGGGCCTTGGCGTCACGACCTACGCGCAGATCGCCGGCTGGACCGCGGCCGATGTCAAGCGCATCGAGGACACGCTGAATTTCGACGGCCGCATCGCCCGCGAAAAGTGGGTCGAGCAGGCCAAGCTGCTTGCCGCCGGCGACGAAAAGGAGTTCGCACGCCAATTCCCGAGCGCCGGGACCGCCAACAACAGCTGATCTGTCATCGGCAACATAACCAGAAGGCGGCGCTCTCGGGCGCCGTCTTTGTTTTTGCATTCGCCACTGTCTTTGCGCCCTGCGACGCCGCTCCCTCGATTGCACGCCGCCCGGCCCCCATATAGAGCGGTTCTGGCGTCATCGACCGCAGTACCCGAGCCCCATGCCCCTGCCCTCTGCCATTTTCCGCAACGATGAAAGCGGCCGTCAGTTGGTCTTCGACCACCAGGCCGACATCATCATTGCCTATGATGCCAAGGATTTTCTGCCGGCGCTGGTGGCCGCGCAGGCGGCGAGCGATGCCGGCAAATGGCTGGCCGGCTATTTCTCCTACGAAGCGGGCTATCTGCTCGAACCGAAACTGGTGCCGCTGCTGCCTGAAGGCCGGCGCGCGCCACTGGTTTGTCTGGGTGTGTTCGATGCTCCGGTCGAAGAGGCCGTGCCGCGCAACGATGCGCCGGCCACCAATGGCCCCATCTTCGACGCCAGGGCCAGTTGGTCCGCTCAGGACTACGCCAAACGCTTCGCGCGCCTTCACGACCACATCCGCAAGGGCGACTGCTACCAAGGCAACCTGACCTTTCCGGTCCGTGCCCAATGGTCGGGCGATCCGGTTGCTGCCTTCGACGCACTGACAGGACGCCAGCCGGTCAAGTATGGCGCGCTGATTTCGCTCGGCGATCCCATCATCTTGTCGCGTTCGCCCGAGCTGTTCTTCGAGATCGATGCCTTAGGCATGATCGAAACCCATCCGATGAAGGGCACTGCACCGCGCGGCGCGACCAAGGCCGAGGACGCGCGGTTGAAGTCCTTCTTGCGCAGCGATGAAAAGAACCAGGCCGAGAACCGGATGATCGTCGATCTCCTGCGCAACGACATCTCCCTGATCAGCGAGATCGGCACGCTGGAAGTGCCGGAACTGTTCCGCATCGAGAGCTACCCGACCGTCCATCAGATGGTGAGCCGTGTGCGGGCGAAGCTTCTGCCTGATCTCGGCATCCGCCAAATCTTTGGCGCGCTGTTTCCCTGTGGCTCGATTACCGGCGCACCGAAAATCCGCGCCATGGAAATCCTGCACGAGCTGGAAGAGACACCGCGCGACGTCTATTGCGGCGCCATCGGCTGGATCGCGCCTGCCGGCATGATGCGCTTTTCGGTGGCGATCCGCACCATATCGCTCTTTTCCAGTGGCGAGGCCGTTTACAATGTCGGCGGCGGCATCGTCTTCGATTCGACGGCGCAAGAGGAGTATCAGGAGTGTCTGCTGAAGGCGCGCTTCGCGACGGGGACACCGCCGATTTCGAGCTGATCGAGACGATGCGCTGGGAGCCCGGCCAGGGCTTTCTGCGCTTCGAACGCCATCTCGTGCGCCTTTATGGCTCGGCGGAAGAACTCGGCTTTGCCTGCGATCCGCAGCGGATCGGCGAGGTGCTGGCGAATACTATCGGGCCGCAGCAAAAGGCGCTGCGCACCCGGCTCGTCCTGCAGCGCGATGGCGAAGTGACCGCCTCGGTCCAGCCCTATGAGCCGTTCGCCGCCGACAAGGTCTGGCGGCTGCAGCTGGCACGGGTGCGGCTCTCCTCCACCGACACGCTGCTGCGCCACAAGACCGGCCGGCGGCAAGTCTACACTCACGCCCGCTCCGAATATCTGATCACCCAGGCCGACGAAGTGTTGCTCGCAAATGAGCGCAGTGAAATCTGCGAAGGCACCATCACCAACGTCTTCGCCGATTTCGGTGATGGCATGCTGATGACACCCAGGCTCGACTGCGGCCTGCTGCCTGGCGTATTGCGCGCCGAGCTGCTGGACGAAGGCCGCGCCCAGGAGGCGATCTACAGCTATGACGAGTTGAAATCCGCCAAAACACTGTTCGTCGGCAATTCTCTGCGCGGCTTGATCCCGGCAACATTGGCCTGATACGAAGCGGCTGCGAGAATAACCGCCGGCATTGGACACTTTCTAGCGAAGCATGAATTCTCGTCAGCCCACGCACACGCCCTATGATGGCTCCTCAAAGCTCTTCACCATCGGGCTGAAGCCGCTCGAACTCGACAAGTGGATCGAGGTCGACCGGTATCTCTTCGACCATCTCGCCGAAAAGCGCCGGCTGTATGCCGAAATCCCCGACAAGGTGTTTGTCGAGGAAGACGGCACGCGCGACGCCCAGCGCGAAGTGCGCGGCCTCATCGAAGCACATCTGCTGTCGACATTTCCCGGGATGTACCGGCGCACCAATGCCGGGGTTGAGGTCATTGGCGCCAAAGCCGACTCTGACGCCACCTTCCCCGATGCCCCGCTGGTCGCAGCGTCGCTGCTCGTCCAGGAAGACCTGATCCTGATGCGCCGTGACGACACCGGCTGGCGACTCGCCGCCGGCTCGCTGTGCTTCCCGTCATCCTGGTCGCTGGTCGAAAAATTCGGCCGGCCGCTGCAGCAGATCCACGCACCGGTGCCGGGCTTCGGTCCGGGCACCAGGCCGGCCGAGCTCATCAACCGCATGTTCGACGGCCTGCAGGGTCAGGCTGTCGAACGCTTCAACTGGTCGATCCAGGCCGACGACGCGCTCTATCATCCGCTCTCCAATGTCGAGCGCATCGACCGCGCCACCAACCGCCCCTCGCGATTTCCCGACGGCGACGTCAACGCCCACGCCTTCATCCGCGTCGAGCGCCAGACGCTGCGCAAGCTCCCCGTCTCGCGCGACATCCTGTTCACCATCCGCATCCATCTCGACCCGCTGAAAGTGCTGGCGCGGCATCCCGACCGGGCAACGCTTGCCGCCTCTTTCGCGGCGCAATTGCAGGCGCTGGATGAGGCTCAACTCGACTACAAGGGGATGACATCAGACCGTGACCGGCTGGTGCAACGCCTGCAAACCATGGCTCAGGAGTGACGATGATCCGACATGTTCTGAAGCTAGCCGTCCTGCTCGGTGCATTGCTGGCGTTGCCGGCAACAGCGCATGCGGAACCGGTGACCTATGCGGGGAAGCTCGGCAACATCGACATCGTCGTCGAGTTTACCGGTGATCCGGCGACGGCTGGAGAGGCACTGGCGGGCCGCTATTTCTACCGCTCCAAGGGCGTCGATATTCCTCTGCAGGCGAAGTCGAGCAAGGGCGCCACCTTTCAATTGGCCGAGGAAGAAGCCTGCGATGCCAAGAAGTGCGGCGACGGCCAGGCTCCACCCATCGGCGCCGTCTGGCGATTGAGTTCCGCCGACAATGGCAAGACGCTGGAAGGCACCTGGACGGCCAAAAAGACCCTGCCGCTGAAGCTGACAAGGATCGCCAGCCGTGCCCAGACGGAGACGCCGGCGACGACGCCACGCGATCTTTATGATTTCACCGACATGACATTCTCGGGTGACGATGCGCCGATCACCATGGCGGCATCGCCCTACGACTATCTCAAGCTGGATTTCGCGCCCGAGGCAGACGCCAAGGAAGGTTGGCCGGATGCAGCCTACAACTATGTCACCGATCCACGCACCAAATTCGCCAGGCCGCGCATCGTCGATCTCGCCGGCGGCGCGCCGATCGAAGCCGCCAATGCCTTGCTGCAGAACCGCCATTGGCATGACAGCCTCAGCGCCTTGACCTGCGCGGCGCTGCAATACGCCGGCTTCCACGATGGACCACCGATGGAGGGCATGGATGACGATTCGCTTGGCGGCTACGAAGACACGACGTCCAAAGTGACGTCATTGACGCCGAAGCTGATGAGCTGGTCGGAATCCGGCAGCCTCTATTGCGGCGGTGCGCATCCGAACAACTATTCCGACGCCTATGTCATGGACGTGCGCCGTGGCGCCTTGCTTACCCTTCAGGACATGTTTTCCGATACGGGCGACGGCAAGCCAGGCCCCTCGCTGGCCGCCTTCGTCAGGGAAAACCGCAAGAAGCCAAGCGACCAGACCGAGGTGGATTACGAGGCCGAATGCGGCATCGACGATTTGATCAGCGACTATCTCGGCGCCAGCCTGAAGCGCGATGGCGACAGGCAGGTTCTGGTCTTCGGGCTGCAAGGTTTGCCCAACGTCATCCAGGCTTGCGGCGACGATCTCGTTGAAATGCCGGTCTCCGAAGCACAAGCGCTGTTCACACCGGAATTCGCGAAACTGCTCGAACCGTAGGCGCGCATCTGCGCCGTCGGGAACTAACCTTATCCCTGCTTTTCGCTTTATTGTGACAATGATCTATGGTTTGTCGCGCGGCGGTCGAACGGCCGTTTTGGCGCGTTGCTTGAAGGAGTGCTCGATAAAATGGCGAATGAAAACTGGCCCGTTTACGGTGAAATCACCGGCCCTGTCGTGATGATCGGCTTTGGTTCGATCGGACGGGGAACGCTGCCTCTGATCGAGCGCCATTTCAAATTCGACAAGTCGCGCATGACGGTCATCGACCCGCTCGACACCGACCGCAAGCTGCTCGACGAGCGCGGCATCGCCTTCGTGCAGGAGCACGTGACCGAGAAAAACTACAAGAAACTGCTGACGCCGCTTTTGACCAATGGTGGCGGCCAGGGCTTTTGCATCAATCTGTCGGTCGATACCGGCTCGGTCGACCTGATGCGGCTCTGCCGCAAGCTCGGCGTGCTCTACATCGACACCGTCGTCGAGCCGTGGCTCGGCTTCTATTTCGACGCCAGGGCCGACAATGCCAGCCGCACCAACTACGCGCTGCGCGAAGCCTTGATCAAGGAGAAGCACGACAAGCCCGGCGGCGCTACCGCGGTTTCGACCTGTGGCGCCAATCCGGGCATGGTCTCGTGGTTCGTCAAGCAGGCGCTGCTGAACCTTGCCGGCGACCTCGGCCTCGAGTTTTCCGAACCCGCGCAGGACGACCGTGACCGCTGGGCCAAGCTGATGAAAAAGGCCGGCGTCAAGGGCATCCACATCGCCGAGCGCGACACCCAGCGCACCAAGAAGCCGAAGCCGATGAACGTGTTCTGGAACACCTGGTCGGTCGAGGGTTTCATCTCGGAAGGGCTGCAGCCGGCCGAGCTCGGCTGGGGCACGCATGAGAGATGGATGCCGAAGAACGGCAAGGAGCACAAGCATGGCTCCAAGGCTGCGATCTATCTCGAACAGCCCGGCGCCAACACCCGCGTGCGCTCCTGGTGCCCGACGCCGGGCGCGCAATACGGTTTCCTGGTGACGCACAATGAGGCGATCTCGATCGCCGACTTCTTCACCGTGCGCGGTAAGAAGGGCAAGGTGCAATACCGCCCGACCTGCCACTATGCCTATCACCCCTGCAACGACGCCGTGTTGTCGCTCCACGAAATGTTCGGCGCTGCCGGCAAGCCGCAGCCGGTCCACCATGTGCTCGACGAAAACGAGCTGGTCGACGGCGTCGACGAGCTTGGCGTGCTGCTCTACGGCCATGCCAAGAACGCCTACTGGTACGGTTCGCAGCTGTCGCTGGCCGAAGCCCGCAAGCTGGCGCCCTACCAGAACGCTACCGGCATGCAGGTCACCTCGGCCGTGCTCGCCGGCATGGTCTGGGCGCTGGAAAACCCGGAAGCCGGCATCGTCGAGGCCGACGAGATGGACTACAAGCGCTGCCTGGAAGTGCAGTCCCAGTATCTCGGACCTGTCAAGGGCTACTACACCGACTGGACGCCGCTCGATAACCGTCCGGGCCTGTTTCCCGAAGACCTCGACAAAAGCGACCCGTGGCAATTCCGCAACATCCTCGTTCGATAGCGGTTCCATACCCCTGCCTCACTGCCTTGCAATCGCCCGGAAATCGGGCGATTGAAGGGATGCGGACGAGAGCAGTGTGCATCCATTTGGACGCACGAGGGACGGCTCTGGAAACTTGAGGCCACGCACATCGTGTTCCCCAAAACGTCGTGACGATTGGGCCGATGCGTCAGGAGAGGATTTGATATGACGATTGCGCGCAAAATTCTTTCTGCGGGCGCGGCGGGCGTTCTTGCGACGATGCTTGCCGCCTGCACCACCGGCGGCTCCGACGGGCCACCGATCTCATCGCAGGCGCGAGGCGTCGAAGGCTCATGGCTGAACGCCGAAGGCAAGGCGGTCTCGACATTGAACGGCGGCGTCTTCACCACCGTTTCGGCGGAGACCGGTGAGAAATTCGCTGACGGCAGCTACACCAAGACCGGCGCCACCTCGGTCGAGATCAACGGAACCTCGCTGATCCGGCAGCAGCCAATCGCTTTCAACTGCCTGCTGGTGTCCATAAACCAGCTGAATTGCACCAGCTCCGCCGGGCAGAACTTCGTGCTGACCAGGCGCGGCTGAACCTTTCCCATGCGGCTTTGCGGATGGCGGCGCCGCGACGCCGCCACCTTTTTTATGCCGGCAAAACCGATGCCGGTTATCCGCCCTGATTCTTCTTGCATCGCCACAACCGCGATGTGAACATACCCGAAATGCTGGCTGTTATCCTGCAGTCGGGCAAGAGCGTTAAACGCCTTTGATCATATCCGGGAGACGAAGATGAAGAAGCTCGCCGCCATTGCCGCCCTCTCTGCCTCGACACTCGGCCTGTCGGCCGCACCATCCTTTGCCGACTACACGTTGAACATCCTGCATTTCAACGATTGGCACAGCCGCATCGAAGGCAACAACAAATACGAGTCGACCTGCTCGGCCGAGGAAGAGACCAAGGGTGAGTGCATCGGCGGCGCCGGCCGGCTGGTCACCGCGATCGCACAGGAGCGCAAGAAGCTCGAAGGCCAGAACGTGCTGCTGCTCAATGCCGGCGACAGCTTTCAGGGATCGCTGTTCTACATCACCTACAAGGGCACGGCGGAGGAGGAATTCCTCAATCAGATCAAGCCCGACGCGGTGACGCTCGGCAACCACGAATTCGACGATGGCGAGAGCGCGCTGGTGCCTTATCTCGACAAGGCGAAGTTCCCGATCGTCAGCGCCAATGTCGTGCCCAACGACAAGTCCGGCGCCGCAGGCAAGATCAAGCCGTCGATTGTGCTTGAGGTCGGCGGCCAGAAGATCGGCATTGTCGGCGCCGTGACCAACGACACGCCGGAACTCGCCTCTCCCGGCCCCAGCATTACCATCGAGGACGACGTCAAGTCGATCACCGCCGAGGTCGAGAAGCTGAAGGCGCAAGGCGTCAACAAGATCATTGCCGTCACCCATATCGGCTACAGGCGCGAGCGCGATGTCATCGCCAAGATCCCGGGCATCGATGTGGTGGTCGGCGGCCACAGCCATTCGCTTCTGTCCAACACCGACCCGAAGGCGGAAGGCCCCTATCCGACGATGGTCGACAACCCCGACGGCTCCAAGGTGCCTGTCGTGCAGGCCGCGTCCTATTCGAAATATCTCGGCGAATTCAAGGTCGTGTTCGACGACAACGGCAGCGTCAAGGAAGCCAGCGGCGACCCGATCTTCCTCGACAAGTCGATCATCCCCGATCCGGCCGTTCTTGCCCGCATCAAGGAGCTCGGCGCGCCGATCGAGGCGCTGAAGAACAAGGAAGTGGCCGAGACCACCGAGGCCATCGACGGCAGCCGCGAAAGCTGCCGCACCAAGGAATGCGCGATGGGCAATCTCGTCTCCGACGCCATTCTCGACCGCGTCAAGGGACAGGGCGTCGAGATCGTCGTCTCCAATGGCGGCGGCCTGCGTGCTTCGATCGACAAGGGCACCGTCACCATGGGCGAGGTGCTGACCGTGCTGCCTTTCCAGAACACGCTGGCGACCTTCCAGATTTCCGGCAAGGATCTGGTTGCCGGGCTGGAAAACGGCGTCAGCCAGGTCGAGGACGGCGGCGGCCGCTTCCCGCAGGTGGCAGGTCTGAAATACTCCTTCGACAAGTCGGTCGCGCCCAATGCCGGCCGAGTCAAGTCGGTCGAGGTGATGCAGAACGGTGCCTGGGCGCCGATCAATCCGGACAAGGACTATCTGGTCGCCACCAACAATTACGTCCGCCAGGGCGGCGACGGCTACAAGGTCTTCGCCGAGAAGGCCAAGAACGCCTACGATTACGGCCCCGGCCTCGAACAGGTGGTTGCCGACTATCTCGCGGCGCACCGGCCCTATACGCCGAAGCTCGACGGCCGCATCACCGAGGTCGCGGCAACCGTAGCGGCTGCCCCGGCCGCCGAGCCGGCAAAACCAGCCGAACCGGCACCTGCTCCAGCGGAACCGGCAAAACCGGCCGAGGCTGCACCGGCGGAGCCGGCGATGCCCGCATTGCCGGCAGGCTCCGGCGACATCACCACCACGCCGCCGACTGTCCCGGCGGAAACCGCCCCGGCAACGCCGGCTCCGGCCGAACCGGCAAAACCGGCCGAAGCCGCACCTGCTCCGGCAAAGCCGGCTGACGCCGCCCCGGCCGAAGCCAGCCATGTCATCGTCGCCGGCGATACCTATTGGGATCTCGCCAAGAAGGCCTACGGCGACGGCGCCAAGTGGAAGGTGATCTCCGAGGCCAACAAAGGCTACGAACCACGCCGGCTTCCTGTCGGCGCGACCTTGACCATTCCGGCGAAGTAACCTCGCTTCGCACTTGCGACCAGCAAAACCCGTCCGGGTAACCGGACGGGTTTTTGGCTTTCAGGGTAAGGTGCGGCCAGACGCGGCATTGAAAACTCGCGCCACATCGCTAGGTTCGCCCGACATCGTCGGTTTCGCGGTGTCGGGAGACCTTCATGACGCTTTCCACGCCTGTCGACCCCAAAGCCGCGAAAGCGCTCGACCCGCTGCCGGCCGGACATCCGCCGGTAAAGGCAGGCAAGATCGGCGTCATGTTGGTCAATCTCGGCACGCCGGACGGTACCGATTTCAAGCCGATGTGGCGCTATCTCCGCGAATTCCTGTCCGATCCGCGCGTCATCGAACTCAACAAGGCGATCTGGTATCCGATCCTCTACGGCTTGGTGCTGACCACCAGACCGAAGAAGTCCGGCGCCAATTACGCCAGGATATGGAACCGCGAGAGGAACGAGTCGCCGCTGCGCACCTACACCCGCGCGCAGGGCGAAAAGCTGGCCGCAGCGCTCATCGACCTACCCGATGTCGTGGTCGACTGGGCGATGCGCTACGGCAACCCCTCGACCGCGAGCGTCGCTCAAAGGCTGGTCGAGCAAGGCTGCGACCGCATCCTGTCGTTCCCACTCTACCCGCAATACTCCGCGACCACCACCGCGACCGCCAACGACCAGCTGTTTCGCGCCTTGATGAAGATGCGCCGCGCGCCTGCCGTGCGCAGTGTTCCGCCCTACTATGACGAGCCGGTCTACATCGAGGCGCTCGCCCATTCGATCGAACGGCATCTGGCAACGCTAGACTTCGAGCCCGAGGTGGTCATCACCTCCTATCACGGCATCCCGAAGCCCTATTTCGAGAAGGGCGATCCCTATCACTGCCACTGCCAGAAGACGACACGGCTGTTGCGTGAACGACTGGGGTGGGATGAAAAGAAGCTGATCATCACCTTCCAGTCGCGCTTCGGCGCCCAGGAATGGCTGCAGCCCTACACCGACAAGACGGTCGAGAAACTGGCGAAGGACGGCGTGAAATCGATCGCCATCGTCAACCCAGGCTTTTCCGTCGACTGCATCGAGACGCTGGACGAAATCGGCCGCGAGGCGGCCGAGACCTTCCATCACGCCGGCGGCGAGAAATTCGCCCACATCCCGTGCCTCAACGACAGTGCAGAAGGCATGGCGGTGATCGAGGCGATGGTGCGGCGCGAGCTGTCGGGCTGGGTCTGAGGCCGCCACGTTGCGGCGATCGATCGCCGCAGTTGCGCTATTCCATGCACTAATAATCAACGATCACCTGATTGTAACATTATTGAAACACACCTAAGTGTTTGGTGAAGTCGGTTGCATGGAATCAACGCCATGGCCGGCATCTGAGGGAGATTCAAATGGACTTCAGTGGTTTCGGTATTGCGATTGGTGCGCTTGCCTTTCTGGTATTGGTGCTTCTTATCAAAGGCATCCGAACAATCCCGCAAGGCTATAATTATACGGTGGAGCGCTTTGGTCGTTACACCAAAACACTAAGCCCCGGCCTCAACCTCATCGTGCCGTTCGTCGACCGAATCGGCGCCAAGATGAACATGATGGAGCAGGTGCTCGACGTTCCGAGCCAGGAAATCATCACGCGCGACAACGCCATTGTGGGCGTCGACGGCATCGCCTTCTACCAGATCCTCAATGCGGCCCAGGCCGCCTACCAGGTCGCCGGCCTGGAGAACGCCATCCTCAATTTGACGATGACCAACATCCGTACCGTCATGGGTTCGATGGACCTCGACGAACTGCTGTCGAACCGCGACGCCATCAACGAACGGCTGCTGCGCGTCGTCGACGAAGCGGCGCATCCGTGGGGCATCAAGATTACCCGCGTCGAGATCAAGGACATCAATCCGCCGGCCAACCTCATCGAATCGATGGGCCGTCAGATGACCGCCGAACGCAACAAGCGTGCGCAGATCCTCGCCGCCGAAGGCCTCAAGCAGTCGCAGATCCTCGAGGCCGAGGGCCGCAAGGAAGCCGCCTTCCGCGACGCCGAGGCGCGCGAACGCTCGGCCGAAGCCGAAGCGCGAGCCACCCAGGTTGTATCGGAAGCCATCTCCAAGGGCGACGTGCAGGCACTCAACTACTTCGTGGCGCTCAAATACACCGAAGCGATGGGCAAGATCGGTACCGCCAACAACAGCAAGGTCGTGCTGATGCCGATGGAAGCCTCGGCGCTGATCGGCACGCTCGGCGGCATAAGCGAGATCGCCAGGGAGGTGTTCCGCAGCGAAGGCACCGCCGGCGCCGCCAGGCAGGCCGCCCGCCCTCCGGTGGTTCGCCCAGGCGAGAATTGAGGCTAGCTGAGAACTGAGATCATAGGAGCGCACTCCCATGTTCGACCGCATCATTTCCGAACTTGGTCCGTGGAACTGGATGGTTCTGGGCTTCGTCCTCCTGGTGATGGAGGTCATCGCGCCAGGAATATTCATGCTGTGGATCGGCATCGCCGCATTGGTGATCGGTGTGATTTCCCTGCTCGTCTGGGACGCAAGCTTCTGGGCCTGGGAAGTCCAGGTCCTCGCCTTCCTGGCCCTGTCGCTGGTCTCGGCCTTTGCCGGAAAGAAGCTGGTTGGTGGGCGTAATACCCCTAGCGACCAGCCGCTGCTCAACCGGCGCGGCGCGCAGTTGGTCGGCAGGATGGCAACGCTGGCCGAGCCGATCAAGGACGGTCGCGGCCGCATCAAACTCGGCGATACACTGTGGCGCGTCTCCGGTCCCGACCTGCCGGCCGGCACGCAGGTGCGCGTCGTCAGTTCGGCCGACACCGATCTGGAACTGACCGTCGAGGCAGTTTGACATTTCGAAAGCGCATGGCGCTTTCGATCCGGAAAAATCAGGCCGCGTCGCCTAGGGCTTCCCGAACGCGACGCGTCCTTTGATTTTTTCAGGCGGCGCCGATGCGCAGCAGGTCGTGCAGATGAACCAGTCCCACGAGCCGCCTGCCTTCGACCACCATCAGGCTCGTAATGGCCGAATTGTTGATAATCTGCAGCGCCGTCGCCACCAGCGTGTCCGGTGTGGCCGTCTTCGGCTTTTTCGTCATCACCTGATCGACGCTCATTTCCATGAGATTGCTGCCGATGTGACGCCTGATGTCGCCATCGGTGATGATGCCCACCAACGCGCCATCCGCCGTCGCGATCGCCACGCAGCCGAAGCCCTTGTTCGACAATTCGAGGATCGCCTCGCGCATGCCCGTGCCGGAAGACACCAGCGGCAGCCTGTCGCCGACATGCATGATCTCGTGGATCTGCGTGAGGTTGGCGCCGAGCTGGCCGCCGGGGTGGAACGTGCGGAAATGGTCGGGCGTGAAGCCGCGCGCTTCGAGCAGCGCTATGGCCAGCGCATCGCCGACCACCAGTTGCAGCAGGGTCGATGTCGTCGGCGCCAGACCGTGCGGGCAGGCTTCCGGCGCGGACGGCAGGAGCACCACCACGTCGGCCGCGCGCGCCAGCGCCGAGGCCGCGCCCGCGGTAATCGCAATCAGCGGGATCGAGAAGCGCCTGGAATAGGCGACGATGCCCATCAACTCTTTGCTCTCGCCGGACCATGACATGGCAATGATGGCATCGTCTCTGGCGATCATGCCAAGGTCGCCATGATTGGCCTCCGCCGGATGGACGAAGAAGGCAGGCGTGCCGGTCGAAGCCAGACTAGCCGCGATCTTAGTGCCGATATGGCCGCTTTTGCCGACGCCGGTGACTATGACGCGGCCATTGATGCGCGACACCATGTCGACGGCGCGGGCGAAAGGTTCGGCCAGTTCGTTCTCCAGCGCGGCGGCCAATGCCGCCACGCCGGCCTGTTCCGTGGCTACCGTTCTCAGCGCCGAGGCGACCGAAGCCTCCAAAGGCTTCTTTTCTGGGGATCCCGCATGCATGGCTGATGCGATTAGCGCTTTGCCGTTCGCCTGTCCAACAGAATTGCCGTCCAGCCATGTCGTACAGGCACACCTTCAACCCTCCGTTAACCATCCCCGTTTACGGTTCGGTAAGTATGGCGCGCTTGCGCCGCGCAAGCAGTGGTGACGATGTCGCGGGCCCAGCCTCAAGAGAAAAAAGGTCGAACGGGCAGAGCCTTTTGCGCTCTGCTTCTGGCGACGAGCGTGCTCGCTTTGCTGCGGCCAACTGCGCTTCATGCCCAGGAGACCGAGCTGCGCGGCGAGGTTTCGGAATCGGCGATCCTGTCCGACCAGCAGCGCCGGGCCAGGCAATTGACCAAGGCCAACACGCAGGTCAAGCCCGCCCCTGCCGACACCGCCCCCACGGGAAACACGCCAACCGCTTATGTGCCGGCCAGCGATGGCGCCTTGCCTGACGACACCGACCCGCCCCAGGCCGGCGCAAACAGCATTTTCGACCCGCCGGCGACCATCGACGATTCGGGCGCCGACAAGCCGCCAACCGTCCAGCCACGCCGGCCATCGACGGCAAAACAAGGCGCCTCCGCGGATGCAGACAAGGCCAAGGACAAAACCAAGGCTGCCGACAAGAAGAAGCCTGGCAAAGCCACGGACCAGACCACCACCGGAACGACTCCGGACGGCACTGCGGCAGACGACGCCGATCAGGACACAGCCAACCGCCGTGTCCTCACCGTCGACAGCGTCGACCGGCAGAAGCTCGACCCTGGCGCCGAGCGCACCGACGCCATCGAGGGCCAGAAGAAGAAGCTCGAGGACGACCCGTACGCGGCAACCGGCATCAAGGTCGGCTCGTTCCTGCTGCGGCCGACGCTCGAGCAGGGCGTTGCCGTCACGTCGAACGCCGATTCCAGCGCTGGCGGCAAGTCGGCGGTGCTGTCCGAAACGGCGCTGCGTTTTTCCGCCGCCTCCGATTGGCGCGAGAATTCGGCGGTCATCGACGGCTACGGCAATTTCCGCAACACCATTTCGGGCCAGAAGATCAATGAGGCACGCGGCCGTATCCAAGGCACGTACAATGTCGACCTCGATAATGAACTGCGTGCCATCGCCAAGCTCGGCTACGAGATTGCGCCGGAATCGGCCTCCGCGCCCGACGCCATTGCCGGCGTCAAATCGCAGCCGATCCGCCAGACGGTCGACGGCAGCCTCGGCGTCGAGAAGGACGTCGGCAAGATGCGCTTTGCGCTGACCGGCGCCGTCTCCCACGACATCTATGGCGATGCCGAACTTACCGATGGCACCTCGCTGTCGCAGAAGGACCAGGACAACACGCTCTACACCGCAACGTTGCGGACCGGCTATGAAATTTCCCCGGCTCTGACGCCCTTTGCCGAGATTGAGCTCGGCCGCCGGGTATATGACCAACGGATCGACAACAAGGGCTTCGAGCGCTCTTCGACCCGGCTTGGCGCACGCGCCGGTATCGAAGTCGACATGGGCGAGAAGCTCAAGGGTGAGTTCTCGGCCGGCTGGCTGAGGGAGGCGATCGACGACAAGAACCTGGAGGCGATTTCGGGAGCCACCATCAATGCCGACCTCAAATGGTCGCCCGAGCGCGGTACCATCATCGGCCTCACCGGGCGAACCACGGTCGAAGGCACAACGAATGCCGGTGAGAGCGGCGACATCCTCTATTCCGGCCGCCTCACCGGCGAGCGGCAGATCCGCGCCGACCTGACCGGCAACGCAGCCCTTGGGCTCGACTGGCGCAATTACACCGGCTCCGACGGCCATGACATGACGCTGAGTGCAGAGGCCGGGCTGACCTGGTGGCTGAACCGCTATGTCGGCCTCACCAGCCGCGCCCGCACCGAAAAGCTGACCAGCAATCTGCCCGGGCGCAACTACACCGCCAACAGCATCTATTTGGGGCTGAAGCTGCAGCGGTAGCTAAAAAGCAGCGCCGCGACGCTCGGACGGCTTCATCTCATCGAGCAGCGTGCGGATGACGCCGGCCATGTTCTCGTTCATGTCGCTGCGCCACAGCGCGAAGGCGACATTGGCCTCGACGAAGCCTTCCGGCGAGCCGCAATCGAAGGTGCGGCCCTGAAAGTGGTAGCCAAAGAAGGGCTGCTGCTTTTCCAGCTTCAGCATCGCGTCGGTGAGCTGGATCTCGTTGCCGGCGCCCTTTTCCTGGCTTTCGAGGATCTTGAAAATCTCGGGCTGCAGGATGTAGCGGCCGTTGATGTAGAGATTGGACGGCGCGGTGCCGGTCTTCGGCTTTTCGACCATCTCGGTGATGCGGAAGCCGTGATGCGTGTCCTCGCCGCGGCCGACAATGCCATATTTGTGGGTCTCGGCCGGATCGCATTCCTGTACGGCGATGATGTTGTTGCCCGTCTCCTCGTAGAGCTCGACCATGGCCTTCGTGCAGCTCTTCTCCGACTGCATGATCATGTCGGGCAGCAACAGCGCGAAGGGTTCATCGCCGACCAGTTCGCGGGCGCACCAGACGGCGTGGCCGAGCCCCATCGGCACCTGCTGGCGGGTGAACGAGGTCTGCCCCGGCGCCGGCTGCAGCCGCTGCAAGCGGGCCAGCTGATCGTCCTTGCCGCGCTGTGCCAGCGTATCATAGAGCTCGAACTGGATATCGAAATGGTCTTCTATGACCGCCTTGTTGCGGCCGGTGACGAAGATGAAATGTTCGATGCCGGCCTCGCGCGCCTCATCGACGACATACTGGATGACCGGCCGGTCGACGACGGTCAGCATCTCCTTGGGAATGGCCTTGGTGGCCGGGAGAAACCGTGTGCCGAGACCGGCGACCGGGAAAACTGCCTTGCGAACTCGCTTCATGCGTCAATTATCCGTTTGAGGGCGTGCCCGGCCTCGCGACATTTTCGCGCCGGAATTGTGGATTATCGGGCCATTGAGGGAAACATCAACCGGTAAAGCATCCAGGTGTCTTTTCGTTCCAGGCGCCGCCTATGGTAAACCAATTGCTAACCCGGTTCGGCGATGAATGGTCTTTCCTGAGATAGAGAAAGGGGAAAATATGTCCGTTCGCAGTGCCGCAAAACTCTTTACCAGCGTGCTGACGGCGGCCAGCCTCTCGCTCGCCTTGCTGATGCCGGCCGGACCGGCCTTCGCCGATGCCGGTTTTCGGCAATGGGTCGCCGGCTTCCGCGCCACGGCCGTGGCGGGCGGCGTTTCCGGCGGGGTCTACGACCGAGCGTTCCGGGGCATCAATGAGCCCGACCCGGTGGTGCTGGAAAAGGCACGCACCCAGCCCGAATTCACCGCACCTGCCTGGGACTATTTCGACAACCGCGTCCACGACCAGTCCGTTGCCGTCGGCCAGCAGATGGCCAAAAAATGGAAGCCGTGGCTGGAACGGATCGAGGCGAGGTTCGGCGTCGACCGCTACATCCTGCTCGCCATCTGGTCGATGGAATCGAATTATGGCGAGATCCTCAAGCGCGACGACATCATGCGCAATGTCATCCGCTCGCTGGCAACCCTCGCCTATGGCGACCCGAAGCGTTCGAAATTCGCCCGCACCCAATTGGTCGCCGCGCTGAAAATCCTGCAGACCGGCGACATCGACGAAAGCCACCTGATGGGCTCCTGGGCCGGCGCCATGGGCCAGACCCAGTTCATCCCGACCAGCTACCAGCATTATGCCGTCGACATGGACGGCAACGGCAAGCGCGACATCTGGAATTCGATCCCCGATGCGTTGGCGACATCAGCCAATCTGCTGAAGAAGAATGGCTGGCAGGGCGGCAAGACCTGGGGCTACGAGGTCACCATTCCGGCGGGCAAACTGCCGGCCGGCTCGAAGACATTGGCGCAGTGGCAGGCGCTCGGCGTCGCCAGGGCCAATGGCAAGCCGTTCAAGAACGCAACCGACAAGGCGACGCTGAAAGTGCCGGACGGCCGCGGCGGACCGGCCTTCCTGATGATCAAGAACTTCTCCGTCATCAAGGCCTACAACAACGCCGACAAATATGCCCTGGCCGTCGGCCTTCTTGCCGACGAAATCGCCGGCTCTAATGGTCTGGTGCAGGACTGGAAGCGGCCTTTCACCAAACTGTCCTTCGAGGAAAGGCAGGAGTTGCAGAAGCGGCTTTCGCAGCACGGACTTTACGACGGCAAGTTCGACGGCAAGATCGGTGACGGCACAAAAACCGCGATCATGACCTATCAGGCAACGGTCGGCTTGACCCAGGACGGGTATCCGAGCATGGAAGTGCTCAAATGGCTCAGAAAGAAATAGAGCCGGCGACGGCAGCGCGCATCTGCGACGCGCAAGGGATGCCGTAGCATCGGTCTGTGCATGATCCCCTGCGAGGGCCATGCACCAAGGGATGGAGAGGGTGCTTGGTTTCGGCAACGCGTATCCGTGTGATCGTTTTCCGCTTGCCGATCCTCGTTCTGGCCATCGTCGTCCTGGCGACGGGACTCGCCGGCAGTTTCCACACACCGGCTTTGGCGCAGGAACAACCGCAGAACCGCGGCTGGTCGCTGCGCGACCTTCTGTTCCCGCGCCGCAGCGAACGCATCGAGCCGCCGCTCGACGTCCGCAAGGCAAAGCCGAAGGTCAAGAAGAAGCCCCGTGCACCCATTGAACCTTCCGCTCCGATTGTCGAGAAGACACCGGATGCCCGCGTCGTTCTGGTGATCGGCGATTTCATGGCCAACGGCCTGGCCGAGGGCCTCGAAACAGCCTTTGCCGACAATGCCAACGTCAGGATCGTCGAGCGCGCCAACGGTTCTTCGGGTTTCGTGCGCGATGATGTCTACAATTGGCCCGAACAGGTCAAATCGCTGGTCGAGACCGAAAAACCCTCCGTGGTCGTCGTCATGCTCGGCTCCAACGACCGCCAGCAGATGCGCGTCAACGATGTGCGCGAGCAGCCGCGCTCCGAGAACTGGACCAAGGAATACGAACGCCGGACCGAAGCCTTGGGAAAGGCACTGGCGGCGACCAAGGTGCCTTATCTGTGGGTCGGCATGCCAGCCTTCAAGACGCCGAAGATGACCTCCGACATGCTGGCATTCAACGACATCTACCACTCGGCAGCCGAGAAGAACGGCGGCGAATTCGTCGATGTCTGGGATGGGTTCGTCGACGAGAACGGCGCCTTTGTCTCGACCGGCCCCGACATTAACGGCCAGGCCGTGCGGCTGCGCTCCGACGACGGCATCAACGTCTCGAAAGCCGGCAAGCGAAAGCTCGCCTTCTACACCGAAAAGCCGCTGGCCAAGATCCTCGGCCTGGCAGCGCCGGGAAGCGTGGTGACGGCTGCCGCGCCGGCCGGCGCCCCGGTCGAGGCGCCGTCGCTGCCCGCCGCCCCGATCGTGGTCGACCGCACCGTTCCAATGCTGCTCAACGATCCGGCGCTCGACGGCGGGACCGAGCTTCTCGGTGCGGCGGCGGCGCCGAAAGCCAATCCGGATCTGCCCGGCGAAAAACTAATCCTCGAAGGCAAGGCGCCCGAGGCCTCGCCCGGCCGCGCCGACGACTTCTCCTGGCCGCCCAAGGCCGCTGCCGCGACGGATACGACGACGGCGATCAACCGTTAACGGGGGAGTACCGTCGACCCCATCAGCGCTTCATCGATCGAGCGCGCGGCCTGGCGGCCTTCGCGGATCGCCCACACAACCAGCGACTGGCCGCGGCGCACATCACCTGCGGCGTAGAGCTTGTCGACGCTGGTCTTGTAGTCGCGATCGTTGGCTTCGACATTGCGGGAACGGCGGCTGTCGGTGGTGATTTTCATCTCACCGTCCAGCTCTTTCGCGACGCCGGCGGCAGCCGGTCCGGCAAAGCCGATGGCGATGAAGGCGAGGTCTGCACGGATGACGAATTCGGTGCCGGCGATCGGCTTGCGCTTCTCGTCGACTTCGCAGCATTTGACGCCGGTCAGTTGGCCGTCCTCGCCGATGAATTCGAGCGTCGCCACCTGGAATTCGCGCTCCGCACCTTCGGCCTGTGAGGACGAGGTGCGCATCTTGGTCGCCCAGTAAGGCCAGACCGAAAGCTTGTCTTCCTTCTCCGGCGGCTGCGGGCGGATGTCGAGCTGGGTGACGCGCACCGCGCCCTGGCGGAAGGCGGTGCCGACGCAGTCGGACGCGGTATCGCCGCCGCCGACGACGACGACATGCTGGCCGCCGGCGATGATCGGATGCGACGGCCAGGCCACCGACTGGATCGGCTCGCCGCCGACGCGACGGTTCTGCTGCACCAGATAGGGCATGGCGTCATAGACGCCGCCGAGATCGTCGCCCGGAATGTTGGCCGGACGCGGCGATTCCGAACCGCCGCAATAGAGCACCGCATCGTATCCGGCGAGCAACTCTGCCACCGGCTTGTCGACGCCGACATTGACGCCGCAATGGAAGGTCACGCCCTCGCCCTGCATCTGCTCGATGCGGCGGTCGATATAGTGCTTCTCGATCTTGAAGTCGGGAATGCCGTAGCGCATCAGCCCGCCGGGACGGCTCTCACGCTCATAAACGCTGACCTCGTGGCCGGCGCGGCCAAGCTGCTGCGCCGCCGCCATCCCTGCCGGGCCGGAGCCGATGACAGCGACCCGCTTGCCCGTCTTCTTCTCTGGCGGATAAGGCCGGATATGGCCGGTTTCATAAGCCTTGTCGGCGATTGCCTGTTCGACAGTCTTGATGGCAACCGGAATGTCCTCGAGGTTCAGCGTGCAGGCTTCCTCGCAGGGCGCGGGGCAGATGCGGCCGGTGAACTCGGGGAAATTGTTGGTCGAATGCAGGTTGCGGATCGCATTGTCCCAGTCGCCATTGTAGACGAGGTCGTTCCAGTCCGGGATCTGGTTGTGGATCGGGCAACCGGTCGGCCCGTGGCAGAACGGGATGCCGCAATCCATGCAGCGCGCCGCCTGTTTCTCGACCTCCTTGTCCGACATCGGCAGCGTGAATTCACGAAAATGCCGGATGCGGTCGGAGGCCGGCTGGTACTTGTGCACCTGCCGGTCGATTTCGAGAAAGCCTGTTACCTTGCCCATAGTCCAGTTCCTGCTGTCCAGATGGTGCGGTTTTCGCACCCGTTAACCCCTTGAGGCAGCCGTGGCAACCTTGCATCCGAGGTCAAACTGTCGCTGAAAGTTCCGCCGGGAAGCCTGCGCCTCCCGGCAAGTCGAAAAACCTATTCCGCCGCCACGCCCATGCGCATGCGTTCCATCTCGATCAGCGCGCGGCGGTATTCGACCGGCATGATCTTGCGGAATTTCGGCCGGAAGGTCGTCCAGTCGTCGAGTATCTCGCGGCCGCGTACCGAACCGGTGAAATGGACGTGGTTCGAGATAAGCTGGTAAAGCCGTTCCTCGTCATGGGTGGTCATGTCGCCCGAGACGTCGACGCGACCCTTGTGGTCGAGGTCACCGCCATGATGCAGCAGCCTTTCCATCAGATCGTCTTCTTCCGGAACCGGCTCCAGCTCGACCATCGCCATGTTGCAGCGCGCGGCGAAATCGCCGGCCTCATCCAGAACATAGGCCACGCCGCCCGACATGCCGGCAGCGAAGTTGCGACCGGTCTGGCCGATGACGACGACGATGCCGCCGGTCATGTATTCGCAGCCATGATCGCCGACGCCTTCAACGACGGCGGCGACGCCCGAATTGCGCACCGCGAAGCGCTCGCCGGCGACACCTGCGAAATAGGCCTCGCCCTCGGTCGCGCCATAGAGGACGGTGTTGCCGACGATGATCGATTCCGCCGCGACGATCCTGGACTCCTCCGGCGGCCGGATGACGATGCGTCCGCCCGACAGGCCTTTGCCGACATAGTCGTTGGCCGCACCGACGAGATCGAACGAGATGCCGCGCGCCAGGAAGGCGCCGAACGACTGGCCGGCGGTGCCGGTCAGCTTCACCTGGATCGTGTCCTCGCGCAGGCCCTTGTGCCTGAAGCGCTTGGCGACTTCGCCCGACAGCATGGCGCCCGTGGAGCGATCGACATTGCGGATGTCGACCTCGATCTTGACCGGCTGCTTGCTTTCGAGCGCGGGCTTCGCCAGTTCGATTAGCTTGCGATCGAGTACATCGTCGATCGGGTGTTTCTGCCGTTCGGTCCAGTGCACCGCCTCATGCGGCGCGTCCGGCTTGAAGAACATCTTGCCGAAATCGAGCCCGCGCGCCTTCCAATGCTGGATCATCTCGCGCTTTTCCAGCAGGTCGCTGTCGCCGATGATCTGGTCGATATGGGTGTAGCCCATCTCGGCCAGCAGCCCCCTCACCTCTTCCGCAACATAGAAGAAGAAGTTGATGACATGCTCGGGCGTGCCCTTGAAACGCTTGCGCAGAACCGGGTCCTGCGTCGCGACGCCGACCGGGCAGGTGTTCAAGTGGCACTTGCGCATCATGATGCAGCCGGCCGCGATCAGCGGCGCGGTCGAGAAGCCGAACTCGTCGGCACCGAGCAGCGCACCGATGATGACGTCGCGCCCCGTGCGCAAGCCACCATCGACCTGCAGCGCAACGCGCGAGCGCAGCCCGTTCAGTACCAGCGTCTGGTGCGTCTCGGCAAGGCCCATTTCCCATGGACTGCCGGCATGCTTGAGCGAGGTCAGCGGCGACGCGCCGGTGCCGCCATCATAGCCGGAGATGGTGATGTGGTCGGCGCGCGCCTTGGCGACGCCCGCCGCAACCGTACCGACACCGACTTCCGACACCAGCTTTACCGAGACGTCGGCCGCCGGGTTGACGTTCTTCAGATCGTAGATCAGCTGCGCCAGATCCTCGATCGAATAGATGTCGTGATGCGGCGGCGGCGAGATCAGGCCGACGCCGGGCGTCGAGTGCCGGACCTTGGCGATGGTGGCGTCGACCTTGTGGCCGGGCAGCTGGCCGCCCTCACCGGGCTTGGCGCCCTGCGCGACCTTGATCTGCATGACATCGGAATTGACGAGATACTCGGCGGTGACGCCAAAGCGCCCCGAGGCGACCTGCTTGATCGCCGAACGTTCGGGGTTCTTGCTGCCGCCGGGCAGCGGCAGATAGCGGTCGGCCTCTTCGCCGCCCTCGCCGGTGTTCGACTTGCCGCCGATCTGGTTCATGGCGCGCGCCAGCGTCGTGTGTGCCTCGCGCGAGATCGAGCCGAACGACATCGCCCCGGTCGAGAAGCGCTTGACGATATCGGCCGCCGACATCACGTCCTCTATCGCCACCTTCTTGCGGCCGGTCTCTTCCGCAAGCTTGATCCTGAACAGGCCGCGTATGGTCTGGGCACGGGCCGTCTCGCTGTTGATCTGCGCGGAATACTCCTTGAACGTCTCCCACGAGCCCTGACGCACGGCGTGCTGCAAGGTGGCGACGGCGTCGGGCGACCACATATGGGCTTCGCCGCGCATGCGGTACATGTACTCGCCGCCGACCTCGAGGCTGTTGCGCAGCACCGGATCGTTGCCGAAACCGTCGGTGTGGCGGCTGAGCGTCTCGGCCGCGACCTCGTCCAGACCGACACCTTCGATCAGCGTCGCTGTGCCGGTGAAGTACTTCTCGACGAAATCCGACTTCAGCCCGATGGCGTCGAATATCTGCGCGCCGCAATAGGACTGGTAGGTGGAGATGCCCATCTTCGACATCACCTTGAGGATGCCCTTGCCGATCGACTTGATGTAGCGCGAGACCACCTCGTAGGCGTCGACCTCAGCCGGCAGTTCGCCACGCTTGTGCATGTCGAGCAGCGTATCGAAGGCAAGGTAGGGGTTGATCGCCTCGGCGCCGTAGCCGGCGAGACAGCAGAAATGATGCACTTCGCGCGGCTCGCCGGATTCCACGACCAGGCCGACCGCGGTGCGCAGACCCTTGCGGATCAGATGGTGGTGCACGGCAGCCGTCGCCAGCAGTGCCGGAATGGCGATACGGTCGGGACCGACCTGGCGGTCGGACAGGATGATGATGTTGTAGCCGCCGGCGACAGCGGCTTCCGCCCGCTCGCACAGACGCTCGACGGCGCCCTGCATGCCGGCCGCGCCCTCGCTCGACCCGTAGGTGATGTCGATGGTCTTGGTGTCGAAACGGTCCTCGGTGTGGCCGATCGAGCGGATCTTTTCCAGATCGCCATTGGTCAGGATCGGCTGGCGCACTTCGAGCCGCTTGCGGCGCGAATTGCCGACCAGGTCGAAGATGTTCGGCCGCGGCCCGATGAACGACACCAGGCTCATCACCAGCTCCTCGCGGATCGGGTCGATCGGCGGGTTGGTGACCTGGGCGAAATTCTGTTTGAAATAGGTGTAGAGCAGCTTCGACTTGTCCGACATCGCCGAGATCGGCGTGTCGGTGCCCATCGAACCCACGGCTTCCTGGCCGGTGGTCGCCATCGGCGACATCAACAGCTTGGTGTCTTCCTGCGTGTAGCCGAAAGCCTGCTGGCGATCGAGCAGGCTGACATCCTTGCGCAGCGCGCGCGGCTCCACCGGCTTCAGATCCTCGAGGATCAGCTGCGTGTTGTTGAGCCAGGTCTTGTAGGGATGCCTGGTGGCGATCTCCGACTTGATCTCCTCGTCGGAAATGATGCGGCCCTTGGCGAGGTCGATCAGAAGCATGCGGCCGGGCTGCAGCCGCCACTTCTTGACGATCCTCTCCTCCGGCACCGGCAGCACGCCGGCCTCTGACGCCATGATGACGCGGTCGTCGTCGGTGACGATGTAGCGCGCCGGCCGCAGCCCGTTGCGGTCGAGCGTGGCGCCGATCTGGCGGCCGTCGGTGAAGGCGACCGCGGCCGGCCCGTCCCACGGCTCCATCAGGGCTGCATGGTATTCGTAGAAAGCCTTGCGGTCGGCATCCATCAGCTTGTTGCCGGCCCACGCTTCGGGGATCAGCATCATCATGGCATGGCTGAGGCTGTAGCCGCCCTGGAACAGGAACTCGAGCGCATTGTCGAAGCACGCCGTGTCGGACTGGCCGTCATAGGAGATCGGCCACAGCTTCGAGATGTTGTTGCCGAACAGTTCGGAATCGACCGAGGCCTGGCGCGCCGCCATCCAGTTGTTGTTGCCGCGCACCGTGTTGATCTCGCCATTATGCGCGACCATGCGGTAGGGGTGCGCCAGCTTCCAGGACGGGAAGGTGTTGGTCGAGAAGCGCTGGTGGACGAGGATCAGCGCGGTCTCGAAACGCGGATCCGACAAATCCTTGTAATAGGCGCCGACCTGGTAGGCCAGGAACATGCCCTTGTAGACAATGGTACGCGCCGATAGCGACACACAGTAGGCGCCGATATCCTTGTTGTTGTTCTCGGCGTAGATACGGCCGGAAATCACCTTGCGCAGCAGGTACAGCCTGGCCTCGTATTCCTCGTCATCTGGAATGTCCGATGTGCGGCCGATGAAGACCTGGCGATGGAACGGTTCGGAGGCCGCAATATCGGGCGCCTTCGACAGCGATGAATTGTCGACTGGCACGTCGCGAAAGCCTAAAAGCGGCAGCCCTTCTGACAGCGCCGATTCGGCGATGATCTCTTCGATATGGGCGCGCAGTGCCGCATCCTGCGGCATGAACCAGTGGCCGACGCCGTATTGGCCTGCCGCCGGCAGTTCGACGCCCTGGGCCGCCATCTCTTCGCGGAAGAAATGATCGGGAATCTGCACCAGCACGCCGGCGCCGTCGCCCATCAGCGGATCGGCGCCGACAGCGCCGCGATGCGTCAGGTTTTCGAGCACGAAGAGCCCGTCCTTGACGATCTGGTGCGACTTCACGTTCTTCATGTTGACGATGAAGCCGACGCCGCACGCGTCATGCTCGTTGCGCGGATCGTAGAGACCCTGCGCGGCCATACCGTTGCCGGTCAGGCCGTTGGTGGTTCGGCCTTCTTTGGTCAGAACGGTATTTTTAACGGCTGCCGCTTTCGTCTGCGCGGCCTGGCCGATAATCGCAGATGGCGTCAGTTCCGTCATCGTCCTGTCCTCCGTTCCGGCCCCTTGCACGTCTAGCATTTGGGTCGCTGGTCTACCTTGGGAAGCGACTGGCTTCCGCTCTCATTCTTGCGGCACGTCTTTTCGAAATCCTTGGCGGAGCGTGCGGTGCACCGCCGGTTCGTATCCGGTATCGTACAGGCCACAGCCGAGCCGTCTACCCGTCGCTCGCGGCAACGGCCGGAGTGGCCCAAATGATACGCCAATCCAGCCTGACTTGTGCGACAAAATAAGACAGCACTACTGTCCTAAATTTTTATGGCAGAAATCCTGGGCGCACACAAGACCGATTCACCAAATCTCGGACGTTTGGCGACAGAAAATTACGTCAGGCGCTGTTGAAACGAAATTTCGGTCCCGGCGCTCCTTCGTGATCGCCTTTGGCTTTACCGCTTTTTCAGCCCTTGGCCCTTGCGCGTCAAACCCCGAAACGGCCATGGTCGCGCTCTTGTCGCAACCAGACTTTCTCAACCAGACAGGGACTTTCCTGATGTTCTTTGCATCCGACAACTGGGCGGGCGTCCATTCCAACATTGCCGCCGGGCTGTCAGCCAATGCCGGCGGCTTTTCGACCGCCTATGGCGATGGCGATCTCGACCGCGCCGTCTACCAGCGTTTCAGCGAGATCTTCGAACGCGAGGTCGTGGTGTTCTTCGTCGCTACCGGCACGGCGGCCAACTCGCTGTCCCTGGCCGCTTGCAACAAGCCCGGCGGCATTTCCTTTGCGCACCGCGAATCGCACATCATCGAGGACGAATGCGGCGCGCCGGAATATTTCAGCGGCGGCTCGCGTCTCCATGCTGTCGACGGCGCCCTGGGCAAGATCGATCCGCACAATCTTGAACGCGCCGTCGCCCGTTTCGCACCCGAAATCGTCCATTGGGGACGCCCGACGGCCGTCTCGATCACCCAATCGACCGAAGTCGGCACAGTGTACGGGCTCGACGACATTTCCACCATTTCGGAGATCGCCAAACGCTTTTCCCTGCCGCTGCATATGGACGGCGCCCGTTTTGCCAACGCATTGGTCGCGCTTGAGACGACGCCGGCCGAAATGACCTGGAAGCGCGGCGTCGATATCGTCTCGTTCGGCGGCACCAAGAACGGCTGCTGGTGCGCCGAAGCGGTGGTGCTGTTCGATCTAAACCGCGCCAAGGAGCTGTCCTTCCTGCGCAAGCGCGCCGCACAGCTGTTCTCCAAGTCGCGCTTCATCGCAGCGCAGTTCGACGCCTACTTCACGGACGGCCTGTGGCTGGACATGGCCCGTCGTGCCAATGCCATGGCCGCGCGCCTGGCGGCTGCGATCGAGGATTCGGCAACGGCTAAGCTCGCCTGGTTGCCGCAGGCCAACGAGGTGTTCGCGGTGATGAAAAAGGCGGAAGCCGAAAGGCTGCAATCCGTCGGCGCCGCCTTTTACGACTGGCACCGGCCGCACGGCTTCGACGGCCATGTCGGCGAGGACGAGTTGCTCTATCGCTTCGTCACCAGCTTTGCCACGACTTCAGATGAGGTCGATCGCTTCGGCCAGATGATCGCCTGAACCCGCGAGACCGCGCCAATGCCTCTCGGCTCAACCATGCGGCTGGTTCGCCCGGCGCCAAACGTGCTCGGCTTCTACGATGGCCGCGTTGACGGCGTTCGCGCCTGGTCGGACGAGCCGAACTGGCTGGACGACGGCGCCTATGCCCTCGGCATCTGCACCTATGCTATCGTCGATGGCTCGCAGGCGCTTGTCTACGACACGCATATTTCGCTGCCTCACGCGCGCTTCATCAGGCAGACGCTCGAAGACATGGGCGCAACATCGATCCGGGTCGTGCTCAGCCACTGGCATGACGATCATATTGCCGGCAATGAGGTGTTTCAGGATTGCGAGATTATCGCCAACACGCTCACCGCCTCGGCGCTTGCGAACAACCGGGCTGAGATCGAAAGCGGTGTTCCACCTATCAAGCCTCTCGTGCTGCCGAACAGGACCTTCGCAGGCAGTCTTGACCTCGCCGTTGGATCGATCGCCGTCGAACTGCGTCAGGTCGAAATCCACAGCCATGACGGCACGGTGCTGTTCATGCCCGAAACCGGCCTGCTCCTGGCGGGCGACACGCTCGAGGATCCGATCACGTATGTCAGCGAGGCGGATCGGCTGGCGCAACATCTGGTCGATCTCGAACGCATGAGCGGGTGGCCGATAGACCGCATCTTGCCCAATCACGGCTCGCTCGAAGCGATTGAGCGAGGCGGCTACGACAAAGGCCTCATCGCCGCCACGCAAGCCTACGTTCAAAAACTGCTTCGCTGCCGGCATGAGCCTGATCTTGCGAAGCAGGATCTGAAAACCTTCGGCGCCGACATGTTCGCCACGGGCGCTGTCGAGTACTTCGCGCTGTACGAGCCCGTCCACCGGCAAAACGTCGAGGCCGTTCTCGCAACCGGCACCGGTCGCTAAGCAAGGAAAGGCCGCGCCAAAAGCTCGAGGCCAAGCAAGATCAGGAAAACAAGAAACCAGCGCCGGAAGGTCGCCGGGCTGATCCGCTGCCGGAGCAACTGTCCGAGCCACATGCCGAGCAAGGCCGGCGCAACCGCCAGCGACGACATGGCGACATGCCCGACCTGGAACGCGCCGTGCGAGGCAAGGCCGGCAGCGAGCGCGATCGTCGACACGGTGAAGGACAGGCCGAGCGCCTGGATCAGATCGTCACGGCTCAAGCCCAGCGCCTGAATGTAAGGTACAGCGGGCACGACAAACACGCCGGTGCCGCCGGTGACGATGCCGGTAAGGAAACCGACGATGGGCGACGACCAGCGCTCGGCTGACGCGGGAACCGTCAACTGCCGCGCCAGCAGCGTATAGACGGCATAGACGATCAGCGCCGCCCCGAGGCCGGCCGTCGTCCATTTGACATTGTCGCTGGCCAGCAGCCATGAGCCGGCCAGCGTGCCGGCGACGATGCCGACCATCATCAGCCACAGCCGACTGAGGATCCATCCGAAGCTCGGGCCGGCAAACAGCTGCCAGATATTGGTGACGAAGGACGGCACGATCAGCAGCGAAGCCGCGGCGACCGGCGGCATGATTGTGCCCAGCAGCCCCATCGCCAACGTCGGCAGTCCCATACCGGTAACGCCCTTGACGATGCCGGCCAGCAGGAAGGTCACCGCAATGGTTGCCGTTAGGGCCAGGGAAAAATCAGCCGAGAGATCAGACATCGCCCTTCATGGGAAGACGGCGCCCGCCGCAAAAGAGCCAGAACTCTTCGGTTGGGGTGACAGAGGCTGCGGCGAAAAAAAAGCGGCGCCTCGCGGCGCCGCTTTCGTCTCGGGAGGAAACGCTTTTAACCTTGGGCGTTGTGACGCCGCCGTCTTGATCACGCGGCGTTCTTGGCCTCGATCTGCTTGGCGTTGGCCGAAGAGGCGGTAATCGCGATCTTGCGCGGCTTCAGCTCCTCGGGGATGTTGCGCTTAAGGTCGACGAAAAGCAGGCCGTTCTTCAGCGTGGCGCCGACGACCTCGACATGGTCGGCAAGCTGGAAGCGGCGCTCGAACGAACGCGAGGCAATGCCGCGGTAGAGCAGCTCGGAGCCTTCGCCATTGCCCTCTTCCTTGCGCTCACCCTTGACGGTCAGCACGTTGCGGTGGGCTTCGATCGAAATCTCTTCGTCCGAGAAGCCGGCAACCGCCATCGAGATGCGATAGGCGTCCTCGCCGGTGCGCTCGATGTTGTAGGGCGGATAGGTCTGCGCGCCATCGGGCTGGGCCAGCGAGTCGAGCATGGTGAACAGGCGGTCGAAGCCGACGGTCGAGCGATAGAGCGGGGAAAAATCAACGTGACGCATGAGGTGTTCTCCTGTTGAGCAACATGTTTGCGTGTGGCCGGTGCGAAACCCTGGAAAGGCGTTTCGGGTGGACCAGCAGCCCCGACATCGGCGGCTGCATCCGACATTTGGGGAGCGCAAAAGCGCATTTCAAGGATTTTTGAAGAGCGCCAATCGAGGCGTCGATGAACGGCAGATGAACCGCCGCTTCGGCGCCCGTTCAGCCGGCCGGCGCTAGAGTGCCCCACGATAAAGAACCAGGCGGCGCCGGATGAAAGCGCCGCGACGAGGCCGACCGGGTGTAACGTCCCTTCCTCCCGGATCGACAGAGGCCGGAAGCACGCCGCCGCAGGCTGCTTCCGGCCTTGCTTGTCGTTCGTCCGCCCCCTTGGCGTCGTCCCTTTGCTTTTCATCCATTGGCGTCTATCACCATGCCGACGCCCTGCCGGGTGAGACACCACGAAGACGCAAGCGCCTAATGACGGATCTCTTCCATCCCACGCCAGGCAATCCGCCGCCGCAAAATGTCGGCGGCGGCTTTTTCACCACGCGCGACGGCAAGAAGATCCGCTACGGCCTGTTTGCCGCGGTCACCCGGCCGCTGAAAGGCACCGTCGTGCTGCTGCCCGGCCGCAACGAGTGCATCGAGAAATATTTCGAAACCATCCGCAACCTGACCGACCGCGGCCTCGGCGTCGCCACCCTCGACTGGCGCGGCCAGGGCGATTCCGACCGGCTGATCGCCGACCCGCAACGCGGCTATGTCCGCTCCTTCTACGATTACACCGGCGACCTCGAACAGTTCTTCGAGGATATCGTGCTGCCCGACTGCCGCGGCCCGTATTACATCCTCGCCCATTCCATGGGCGCCGTGATCGCGCTGCTCGCGGCGCCGTCGATGGTCAACCGGGTGCGTCGCATGGTGCTGATTGCGCCTTTCCTGACGGTGCCCGACTCGCCCGTGTCGGCAAAAACGGCGCGCCGCGTCTGCTCGGTATTGTGCTTTCTCGGCCTCGGCCGGCTCTACGCCGCCTGGGGTCCGCGTCCCAGGGAAACCCTGCCCTTCGCCCTCAACAAGGTGACATCGGACCCCGGGCGCTATCAGCGCAACACGAAAATCTACGAGCACTATCCGCAACTGGCGCTCGGCGGGCCGACGATCCGCTGGCTGCAGGCGGCAATCAAGGCAGGCGAAGCCATCAGCGAGCCCGACTTCATGGCCAGGATCCAGGTGCCGCTGCTGATGATCGCCGCCGGCGCCGATCAGGTCGTCTCGACCAAGGCCGTGGAAGCCTATGCCAGGCGTCTGCGTCTGGGCTCGCTGCTGATGATCGATGGCTCGAAACACGAGATCCTGCAGGAGGCCGATGTCTATCGCGAGCAGTTGCTCGCCGCCTTCGACGCCTTCATACCCGGCAACGGCGACCCGACAGCCTGATGCCGCCGGCGCTGCATGTTGCGGCGCCTTGAGCTTGCGTCGCCTGCTGACAGCCTACTGTCAGGAGCAGCGCCGGCAGCATCCAAAGAGCTAAAGATTCTGACAGCCGGTGCCGCCCCGGAATGCTCATCTCTCCGGGTCGAACCGAACGCCAAGGAGATGACGTCATGACCGAGAAAACCTGCGCTGCCTGCGATTGCCAGCTGGACGCCAACCCGATCCGCGTCAAGGTCGGCGGCAAGACCGTCGAGGTCTGCTGCGAGGAATGCGCGATTGCGCTGAACGAAGCCGGCGCCTCAGTGGCCGGCGCCGGCAACGGGGAAGCCTGAGCGATGCGCCCCGATCATGCGGCGCAATGCCTCGCACATCAGCCGACAACTCAAACCGCGACGTTCCGGCGGTCCTTGCGGACACAAGGCATCGCGGCGGCCAACTGGATCGGCCGTCAATTGGAAAGGCGCCGAAGCCGCCTTGCCTTGCTCGAAATGACCGACGAACAGCTCAAGGACATCGGCCTGTCGCGCAGCCAAGCTCACTGCGAATACATGCGCCGTTTGTGGGACTGAGCCATGGCCGTTACAAAGGGCCCGACAGGTGAAGTCTCCTGACAGGTTTGGACAGGTCAATCGCCTAATGTGCCGGAGCAGCTTTCGGTGCAAGGGTAGAATGCCACGGCCATGTCTCAGCTCACCATGTCGCAGTTCACGGTACAGACACTTCTGGACACCGGCACCGTCATGGTGAGGGATGTCCTCTGCAGCGGCGAATGCCGGCACAAGAGCGAAGAAGAGTGCACCGCTGCCACGCATCTTGTGTTTCCCTATCGCGGCGTCTTCGTGCGCCATGTCGGCCGCAACGATGCGGTCGCCGAAGCCAACCAGTTGTTGTTCTTCAACAACGCCGAAGGCTACCGGATCAGCCATCCCGTCGAGGGTGGCGATTCCTGCCTCGATCTCGTTGTCGAGGAGGCGCAACTGCAGGAGCTGACGCCGAAGGAGCAGTTGCGCTCGGGCAGCGCCGTGGCGTTTCGTCGTCAGCGCCGCCGCATCGACCCGCGGGCTCAGGCGCTGGTGGCGGTGCTGCGCCACAGCCTGAGCCGCAACATTGCCGAAACGCTGGAGGCCGAAACCCTGGCGCTGACGCTGGTGCGGCGCTCCCTCGGCGAGCGCACCTCGCATGCCGGCCGGCGCAAGCGCTGGCCGGCAGAAGCTGGTCGATCGCGCCAAGCTCGTCCTGTCCTCGGATCTTTCGCGGCGCTGGACGCTGGCCGAGATCGCCGCTGAAGTCGGGGTATCACCGGTTTATCTCACGCAGGTTTTCCAGCAGGTCGAGGCGATGCCGCTCTATCGCTACCATCTGCGCCTGCGGCTGGCGCGCGCGCTCGACCTGCTTGGCCGCTACGACAATCTGACCACGCTCGGCCTGGACCTCGGCTTCTCCAGCCACAGCCATTTCAGCTCAGCGTTCAGGCAGGTCTACGGGCGAACGCCGGCGGAATTCCAGCGCTCGATCAAGCCGCGCTGATCGGGTCGACTATCAGCCCCGCAGGGCTGCCATTGCAGCCGCGTGAAGCTCCGGCGTTGCGGCGGCCAGGATGTCGCCGCCCTTTTCCGCCGGACCGCCCACGAATGTGGTGACGACGCCGCCGGCCTTTTCGATGATCGGGATCAGCGCCACGATGTCGTAGGGTTTCAATCCGGGATCGGCGACGATGTCGACGCTGCCCGAGGCAATCATGGCAAAGGCGTAGCAATCGGCTCCGTAGCGGGCGAGCTGGATCTGTTTCTCGAACGCGTCGTAGCGGATGCGCGCCTCGCCCTTGAAAAGCGCCGGCGTGGTGGTGAACAAGGTCGCCTCGTCAAGCTTCGTCCTCTTGCGGGTCGACAGCTTCCGCGGCCCACCGGGGCCTTCGTAGTGGGAGCCGGAAGCGTTGGCGTAGAACAGCTCGCCGGTGAACGGCTGCGCCATCATACCGGCGACGGCGTCACCGTCGACCGTCAATCCGACCAGCGTTCCCCACACCGGCAGGCCTGAGATGAAGGCGCGGGTACCATCGATCGGATCGATCACCCAGACATGCCTTGAGGAGATGTTTTCGCTGCCATGTTCTTCGCCAAGGATACCGTGATCGGGATACTCAGCCGAGATCAGCGCCCGGATGGCGCGCTCGGCCTCGCGGTCGGCCTCGGTGACCGGGTCGAAACTGCCTTTTTCCTTGTTGGCCACCGCGCCCTGTGCGCGAAAACGCGGCAAGGTTTCAGCCGCCGCCGCTTGCGCGATCCGGCGCATGAAATCGATGCTGATGTCCACGTGATTCTCCCGCATTGCAGAGTGCCAACCCGGTCTGCAGGCACTTTCCCGCCAAAACAAGCCGGTTTATCGATTTTAGAGACATCAGCGTTGCCGAAATGTCACACATCGGCGCCATCGAAACGCATTTTCACATCAGAGTGAATCAAAAAAGCGTGGGATCGATTGACATTTGTGCATCGCACAATAAATTTGTTCTCGGACAGGTTTTCCTGTCCATGCCCTCCTTGGGCGTTTCCTCCCTAGACTTCGACCGTGTCGTGCAAACGATGCGGTCTTTTTTTACGCTGCGGGATGGCCAGCGCGGGATCTCATGAACAGCCGCCGCTCCGTGTCATTCGGCGGCCAGCGGCAGGTCTATGAAGTGGTGGTCGGGCATCGCCATCAGGTCGGCCGAAAAGCGCGCCATATCGTCGGCCAGCGCATCGAAGCCGGCCGATTTCTGGAACGTCCGCTCATTCATGTAGAGGCCGCGATTGACCTCGATCTGCAGCGCATGCAGATGGCGCGCCGGCCGGCCGTAATGCTCGGTGATGAAGCCGCCTGCATAGGGTTTGTTGTGCGCGACGGTGTAGCCCATGCCGATGAGCAGGCCGATCGCCGTCTCGGTCAGGGCCGCCGTGGCCGAGATGCCGAAACGGTCGCCGACGATGAAATCCGGCCGCAGGCCGCTGTCGCCCACCCTGATGCTCGCCGGCATCGAATGGCAGTCGATCAGCACGGCATAGCCGAACCTGGCATGGGTTCTGGTCAAAAGCCGCTTCAGCGTCTCGTGATAGGGTTTGTAGACCACCTCTATGCGCTGGACGGCCTCCGCCAGCGGCAGACGGCCGGAATAGATGTCGAGCCCCTCGCCCACCAGCTTGGGCACGGTGCCGAGCCCGCCGGCGACGCGCGCCGAGCGGATGTTGCAGAAGGACGGCACCGGCTCGGCGAACATGCGCGGGTCGAGTTCCCAGGGTTCGCGGTTGACGTCGAGATAGGCGCGCGGAAAATTCGCCGCCAGCATCGGCGCGCCCAGCGCCACCGCGCTGCCGAACAGCTCGTCGACATAGCAATCCTCGGAGCGGCGGATGGCGTTCCGGTCGAGCCGCGCCATGGCCAGGAAGCGGTCTGGATAATAGCGGCCGCTATGCGGTGAGTTGAAGACGAAGGGAACGCGCTGCTCGGCGCCCGATCGGATTTCGAAGGGTGGAACGACCGAAAAATCTTCGGCTGCCGTCGTCAATTTGAACGAACCCGGAAACAGCAATGCATCATGATGGGAAACTGCCACCTCATCGGCCGCATGTCCAGCATTTCGGCATGTCAGGAACCCCGTCAAATCAGGATTAATGCCGCCAACGTTCACTTGATGTTTACCGTCAGCTCCTCATATACAGGATGGTTAACGGGCTTGCCGGACGGCAGGCTTGGCTGGGGTGATTCGGACGGGACAAGATGGCACGCATTCTGCTGGCGGAAGACGACGACGACATGCGCCGGTTCCTGGTCAAGGCACTGGAGCGGGCCGGCTACCACGTCAGCGATTTTGACAATGGCGCCAGCGCCTACGAGCGGCTGCGCGAAGAACCTTTCTCCCTGCTGCTGACCGATATCGTCATGCCGGAGATGGACGGCATCGAACTCGCCCGCCGCGCCACCGAGATCGATCCCGACCTGAAGGTGATGTTCATCACCGGTTTCGCGGCCGTCGCGCTCAACCCCGATTCCAAGGCGCCGAAAGACGCCAAGGTGCTGTCCAAGCCCTTCCACCTGCGCGATCTCGTCAACGAGGTCGAAAAAATGCTGCAGGCCGCCTGAAGCACGCACAGTGTGATCTCGCCGCTTCGTCGGCGGCGCGACAAAACGAGCCTTTCTTTCCCTTTCCGGCTATTGACGCGCTGGACCAAAAATGGTGTATGCGCGGCTTCGGATGGGCGTGTAGCTCAGCGGGAGAGCACTGCATTGACATTGCAGGGGTCACAGGTTCAATCCCTGTCACGCCCACCATCCTTTCAATAACTTAGCCAAGCCCGTTTTTGGCGCACCCCTTCGACGACTTAGCCGGTAAGGCGGCCACCGCTTGTGGCAGCCGCCTCGTGTTTGTGGACATTCTAATGCATGGCGCTCAAAAGTGGCCCCGGTTTTGAGACGACGACATGCATAAAAACAAAGACCTAAAGCGCGTCGTCTGAGTCCGTTCAAACGCGACGCGCTTTAGACGTGGTGCGGGCTTAGCGTCCTTGAAGGCGCAGGCTCGATGCCGTCCTCCATAAGAATATCCTTCTTGCGAGCGAACGCGACGAAGACGCCTCGTGCTGTCTCGGGTTCCACATCACCAATCAGAGCGGCTTTGCAAGCGCGAATAGCAGCTCTCTGCTCCGGGCTGTTGCCACACCATTCGGCTGCGAATTGATAGGCATCTGCGACCGTGTTGAGTTGGCGGGGAAAGCCCAATCCCACCCACACCCGGACTGGCTTTTCAAAAGGTTTCGATAGCATCATGACCTCCTTTCCTAATGCATGTCACCCAGAAGTATGCCGCCGTTCTGGGACAACGACATGCATCAAAACAAAGACTTAAAGCGTGTCGCATGAATCCGTTTCGCGACGCGCTTTAGGCAGTCACTCCTCCGCCTTCGCCACCTCTGCCCATCATCCACGGCATTGTCGTGGATACTTCCTCAAGGATTCTGGCTGCTTTCGCAAAACCGCTGAACGCGTCTCTGGCTGCGGAAAGCGGATAATCGCTATCGAAAGCTCGCTGGCAGGCCCGCAATGCGGTTTGGTGAATGGGGCCGCGCCTGTCCTTCGGCCATTCATAGAGGAACTCCAGAGCGTCCTCGAGACACGTGATTTCCTGAACAAGGTTGTCGCCGCTTTTCACGAAAACGGCGCTGTCAAACATCCGATCGTTCATATGATCCTCCAAATTGAACGAACCATTGAGTTTCATGGTTTGCGCGGTCCAGGCCAACTGCAGGCGCGCGACAGAGGCGCGCCAGTAGGTCCTGCAGTGATCATCTTCGTTTCTCCGCAATCACAGCCTCCCGGCCGGAACCGGGAGGCGGACCCGCAGTTCAAAGTGTGACAGATCGACAGGATTACGCGGCTTTACGCGCGCGGTCCGTGTCTTGCGTGATCTGAGTGGCGGCCGTTGGCGTGTCGCCCACGCCGATGCTGATGCGGCGCGGCTTCAGCTCTTCGGGAATCTCGCGGACAATGTCGATCGAGAGGAGGCCATTCTCCAGTTTGGCTGCCTTGATCTTCATGTGGTCGGCAAGCTTGAACGTCTGCCTGAAACTGCGGTAGGCAATGCCCTGGTGCAGCAGCTGGCGTCCGCTCTGATCATCAGCTTTCTGGCCTACCACGACCAGTTCGGGTCCATGCTGGGTCAGCTCAACCTCATCTTGGCTGAAGCCTGCGATGGCCATCGAGATACGGTAATCGTTCTCGTCGACCTTCTCGATGTTATAGGGCGGCCAGTCCGGACGCGTGCCGCTGTCGAGCATGTCGAAAAGCCGGTCGAAACCGACGGTGGTCCGATAGAGGGTATCAAAGGTTCTCATAGCCACATCCTCCTTGAAGCAACATGGGTACAAGGACGCCGCCCCGTGCGGCGCCGCCATTTTTTGCCGAGCCTTATGGCCTTGGCGGAAATCGAATTAGGAGGCGCCCCAAATGAGTTCAAGAGCATCTCGAATTTTTTTTAGTAGCATCCTTCGCATCGACGGAAAGCGAAATCTGAGTTTCTCCGGGACCTTCCCTTCGAACAGTCGAACAGCCCCTTGAAGTACAGATCCGGCGGGAAGTTTTCGCGCGATCTGCGCGACCGCATCGTCTACTGCCCCGCCGTCCCGTTTCGTATTAAAATGCCGGCCAGCAAGGAACCGGGTAGCGGCCTTCCGATCCGTAAATCCACCCTGTCGGGGGACGAAACGTCCCGGCACGTGCCGGGACGTTTCTGGCTCGCGGATCACTGTGGCCGCGGATCGGGCCTGTCGGGCTTGTCATGAGGGGTGTTGTTGCCTTCACGGCACGGTGTGCCGATGCCGCAGCATTTGCCGTTGTAGGTGACACCGGGCTTGGTCTTCTCGCATTCCCTCGGCGGTGCCGTCTGACACCCTGCCAGCACCGAAACCGCGATGGCGGCGAGAAAGACGTTTCTTGAAGTGATAAACATTGACGTTCTCCTTGATGGACCGTGTTTGCTACACACCGCTTGGTCGCCAGCGGCAGCGAAATGGTTCAAGGAAAATTGGAATCAGGCCGCGCCGAGGCGGACACCACCCTTCCCAATATGGTTGAGAAACCACGCATATGTCTGTTCCAATCCGCCGCGAAGCGCGTAGCGCGGGCGCCATCCAGTCGCAAACAGCCGCGAAACATCCATCAACTTGCGCGGCGTGCCATCTGGCTTGGTCGTATCGAAGGCGATATCAGCCTCGACGCCGGCGACCGATGCGACGGTCTGGGCAAGCTCGGCAATGGTGACATCCTCGCCCGAACCGACATTGACGTGGCTGTCGCCGGCATAATTCTTCAACAGCCAGACCAAGGCATCGGCGGCGTCGTCGACATGCAGGAATTCACGCCGTGACGTGCCCGAGCCCCAGACCTCGAGGCTGTTGCCGCCGCTCAGCGCCAGCGCATGCGCCTTTCGCATCAGGGCCGGCACGACATGGCTGGACTGGAGATCGAAATTGTCGCCAGGACCGTAAAGGTTGGCCGGCATCGCCGAGATGTAGTCGACGCCATGCTGGCGCCGATAGGCCTGGCACAGTTTGAGCCCGGCGATCTTGGCGATCGCATACCATTCATTGGTGGGTTCGAGCGGACCGGTCAGCAGGGCGTCTTCCCTGATCGGCTGCGGCGCGAGCTTTGGATAGATGCAGGACGAGCCGAGAAACAAAAGCTTGCCGACCTCGCTGCGAAAGGCGCCGTCAATGACATTGCCCTGCATAACCAGGTTTTGCTGCAGGAAATCGACAGGGAACCGGTCATTGGCCAGGATACCGCCGACTTTGGCGGCCGCCATCACCACCGCATCCGGCCTGTGCTCGGCCATCCAGCGCCGCACCCCTGCCTGGTCAAGCAGGTCGAGCCCGTCGCGCGATACGGTGAGTATCTCGCAGTCCTCGCTCGCCAGCCGGCGCACGACGGCCGAACCGACCATGCCGCGATGCCCGGCGACGAAGACACGCTTGCCTTTCAGATCAAATGTCGCGTCCATGAACCTGCCTCACGCAGAACGGCTGTTCTGCCGCGTGCCGCCGGCGGTGCGCGCCAGATCGGCCTGCACCATTTCCGCCACCAGATCCCTGAAGCCGGTCGTGTGCGACCACCCCAGCCTGGCTTTGGCCTTGGCGGGGTCGCCGAGCAGCAGGTCGACCTCGGTCGGCCGGAAATAGCGCGGATCGATGCGCACCAGGACAGTGCCCGAACCGGCATCGACACCGACTTCATCGACACCCTCGCCTTGCCAGCGGATGGTGCGTCCGGTCTCGGCAAAAGCCAGTTCGACGAATTCGCGCACCGAATGCGCCTCACCGGTCGCCAGCACGAAATCGTCGGCTTCACTGTGCTGCAGAATGCGCCACATGCCCTCCACATAGTCGCGCGCATGGCCCCAGTCACGCTTGGCGTCGAGATTGCCGAGATAGAGCGTGGCCTGAAGGCCGTGATGGATCGAGGCGACGGCCCGCGTGATCTTGCGGGTGACGAAGGTTTCGCCGCGTGTCGGGCTTTCGTGGTTGAACAGGATTCCGTTGGCGGCGAACATGCCGTAAGCCTCGCGGTAGTTGACCGTGATCCAGTAGGCGTAAAGCTTGGCCGCGGCATAGGGCGAGCGCGGATGGAAGGGCGTCGCCTCGCTTTGCGGGACCTCGCGCGCCTTGCCGTAAAGCTCCGACGTCGATGCCTGATAGAAGCGCACCGACTTCTCCAGGCGCAGGATGCGGATCGCCTCGAGCAGCCTGAGTGTTCCCAGCGCATCGGCATTGCCGGTGTATTCCGGCGTCTCGAAACTCACCTGGACATGACTCTGGGCGCCGAGATTGTAGATCTCGCCGGGCTGTGTCTCCTGCACCAGGCGAATAAGGTTGGTCGCGTCGGTCAGGTCGCCATAATGCAGGAAGAAACGCGCACCGCGCTCGTGCGGATCGACATAGATGTCGTCAACGCGCTCGGTGTTGAACGAGGACGAGCGGCGTTTGACGCCATGGACAATATAGCCCTTCTGCAGAAGCAATTCTGCGAGATAGGCCCCGTCCTGCCCGGTAACCCCGGTGATGAGCGCCACTTTTTCCGTCATTGCCGCTCCGTCCGCATCCAATCCCGGCAACCGAATACAGATTTGGCGCGAGAACGCAAATCCCCCATACGGGAGACAGGTTTCAGCCAGCGATTGTGTCGTTCTCAGGCACCTGCAACCGCGCAGAAATGCTTCATCCTGGCCAGCGCAAGCTCGGGATCGGCGAGCAACCCTGCCTGGTCGGCAAGGCGGAAGATGTCGGCATAGTGCAGGATGCCGCGCGCCGACTGCATGCCGCCGACCATGGCGAAATGGTCCTGATGGCCGTTGAGCCAGGCCATGAAGACGATGCCGGCCTTGTAATACTCCGTCGGCGCCTCGAAGATCTTGCGCGACAACGGCACTGTCGGCGCCATCAGCGCGTCATAGCCGGCGCGGTCGCCCTCAGCCAGTTTCGCCAGCGCCGCACTGGCGACCGGCGCGATGGCATCGAATATGCCGAGCAAAGCGTGCGAGTGCCGCTTCCCGTCGCCGGCAATCAGTTCGGGATAGTTGAAATCGTCGCCAGTGAACATGACGACGCCTTCCGGCAGCCGGTTGCGCAAGGCAACTTCCTTGCCGGCATCGAGCAGCGATATCTTTATCCCCTCGACCTTATTAGCATGGCGCTCGATGATGGCGACGACGGTGTCGAGCGCAGCCTCGAAATTCCCACTGCCCCAATATCCCTGCAACGCCGGATCGAACATGTCGCCCAGCCAGTGCAGGATGACCTTGCCGGATGCCTGGCTGAGGATGCGATCGTAGACCCTGATATAGTCGTCCGGATCTTTTGCGACCGTCGCCAGCGACCGGCTGGCCATCATGATCGCCTTGCCGCCCTCGCCTTCGATGAAGGTGAACTGCTCCTCATAGGCGGCGATCACATCGTCGAGCGTTCTGGCAGCGGCCGGCGCCAGATGATCGGTGCCCGCGCCCGAGGCGAGGTCTGCGCCTTCGACGCTGCGCGCCTCGGCGATCGAGCGGCGGATCAATTCCTGCGCATTCGCCCAGTCGAAACCCATGCCGCGCTGGGAGGTGTCCATCGCCTCGGCGATGCGGAAGCCAAGCCGCCACAAATGATGCCGAAACGCCATCGTCTTGTCCCAATCGACCGCAGGCTTCGACCAGGGGTCGGTCATCGCGAAAGGATCGGCGACGACATGGGCCGCGGCATAGGCGATACGCGGGAAAACCGCACCGATTACGGGCTCGACCGGACTGCCCGCCAGCTTGTAGCTGACGCGGCCGCCATTCTGCGTAGGCAGGGTGATATCCATGGCAACCTCCGTTTTCGGCATCCTATAAATGGAACGTTCCAATAAATCAAGAACCTTTATGATTGCGGCGATTGAACCGGTCCAAATGCCGAAGAAGGCTAAGAGTCCTTGCTAGGAACCACATTCATCACCTTTTCGATCTCCGCAAGAATCCCGATTGACTCTCGGTTGGCAGAGTGATTAGAACGTTCCAATAGATTTGCCCATTTAAGCGGAGGAAACCACCGACATGGCCAGCCGGGCCAAGGCAACGATCCTGGACATCGCCCGCGAGGCTGGTGTGTCCAAATCGACGGTGTCGCTTGTGCTGCAAGGCTCAGGGCTGATCCGGCCTGAAACCGCGGTCAAGGTTCGCAAGGCGATCGAGGATGTCGGCTATGTCTACAACCGCGGCGCCGCCAATCTGCGCAAAGCCCATTCCAACGTCATCGGCATGGTCATCAACGATCTCACCAACCCCTTTTTCGCCGAGCTGGCGGTCGGCATGGAGCGCGTCTTCCAGTCGGCCGGCATCGTGCCCTTCATCGCCAACACGGCGGAGAACCCGGTGCGCCAGGAAGAAGTGCTGAAATCGCTGATGGAACAGGGCGTCGCAGGCCTGATCGTGTCACCGGCACGCGGCACCACGCCGGGCGCCTTCCGTCGCCTCGAGATGGCGGGCGTGCCGGTCGTCTTCGCCATGCGCCGCCTGCCGGACAGCCGCATCCCGGTGATCGCTCCTGACAACCATCGCGGCGCGTATCTCGCCGCCGCCCATCTGATCGGCAAGGGCCATCGCCGGCTGGCCTTCTTCGGCGGCACCTCCGACCTGGTCGTCTATCAGGAGCGCCTGGGCGGTTTTCGTGAAGCTTGCCAAACATTGGGCATTGCCAGGCGCGACGTGCTTGTCGTCGAAGGCGAGACCAGCCGCAGGGGCGGCATCGCGTGCCTGGAAACCGCCCTTGCCATGGCCGAGCCGCCGACGGCGGCACTGTGCTTCAACGATGCCGTCGCCTTCGGCGTCATGCTGGCGCTGCGCAAGCGCGGGCTGGAGCCCGGCGCGGACTTTGCTGTCGTCGGCTTCGACGACGTGGTCGAAGCCGAGCATTATATGCCGGCGCTGACCAGCGTCTCGGTGGACACACCCGGCCTCGGTGAACGCGCCGCTCACGTCATGCTGAAGATGATCCAGTCGCGCATCACGCATGCCGAGGACCATATCGGCGCCGTCAATCTGGTCGTCAGGGACAGCTGCGGTCCCGATCGCGGCGCCCAGGACACATCAGCAGGAATGGGAGACGCGGCATGAGCGTCAAATGGGGACTGATCGGCGCCAGCACGATCGCCAAACAGTTCATGATCAACGCCATCCGCGCGCAAGAGGGTGGCGAGATCGCGGCGGTGATGAGCTCCAGTCCGCAGCGCGCCAAGACTTATGCCGCGGAACAGAATATTCCGCTTGCCGTCTCGAGGCTGGACGACCTGCTCGGCGCCGAAATCGACGCCGTCTACATCTCGACCACCAATGAACTGCATCTCGAACAGGCATTGGCTGCGATCAAGGCGGGAAAGCATGTTCTGTGCGAAAAGCCGCTGGCGCTGAACAGCGCCGACGCGCGCACAATGGTCGCCGCCGCCAAGGAAGCCGGTGTCGTGCTTGGCACCAATCATCATCTGCGCAATGCCGGCGCCCACCGCGCCATGCGCGACGCCATATCAGCCGGCCATATCGGCAAGCCGATTGCCGCGCGCGTCTTCCATTCCGTCTATTTGCCGGAAAACCTGCAGGGCTGGCGCATTACCAAGCCTGAGGCCGGCGGCGGCGTGGTGCTCGACATCACCGTGCATGATGCCGACACGCTGCGCTTCGTGCTCGGCGACGACCCGGTCGAGATTTCGGCCTTCACCCAGTTGGCCGGCATGGCCAGCAGCGGGCTGGAAGACGGCGCCATGTGCATCTGGCGCTTCGGGTCGGGCATCATCGCCCAGTCGCATGAAGGCTTCACAACCAAGTTCGCCGATACCGGCTTTGAGGTGCATGGTTCCGAAGGTTCGCTGATCGCAAAAAATGTGATGACGCAGAAGCCAGTCGGCTCGGTGCTGCTACGCACCGCCAAAGGCGAGGAGGAACTGAGCTTCGACCGAGAAGACCTCTACGCCAGGTCGCTGCGCCAGTTCCATGCCGCCATGCGTGGAGAAGGCCAGCCCTCCGCCACCGGCGAGGACGGCGTCTGGTCGCTGGCCTCAGCCGAAGCAGCGTTGCAGTCGGCAAAGTCCGGCAAGGCCGTCACTATCGATCCGAAAGGTGTTGTGTGAGCAAGCTCGTCTCCGCCGCTGAAGCAGCAAGCCTCATCAAGGACGGCATGACCGTCTCCGTCTCGTCGTCGAGCGGCCTTGGCTGCCCTGACGCCGTCCTGGCTGCCATCGGCGAGCGCTTCGACGCCGAAGGCCATCCGAAAGACATCACCACGCTGCATCCGATCGCCGCCGGCGACATGTATGGCATCAAGGGCATCGACCATCTGGCCAAGCCCGGCTTGTTGAAGCGCACGCTCTGCGGCTCCTATCCCTCAGGCCCCTCCTCGTCCGAGCCGCCGCAGATATGGAAGATGATCGGCGACAATTCGGTCGCCGCCTACAACGTGCCCTCCGGCATCCTTTTCGACATGCACCGCGAGGCCGCCGCCAAGCGGCCGGGCGTGCTGACCAAGGTCGGCCTCGACACTTTTGCCGACCCGCGCCACCAGGGCTGCGCCATGAACGCGGCGGCAAGCGAGCCGATCGTCTCGGTGCAGCAGTTCGACGGCGAGGAATGGCTCTATTTCCGCTCGATCGTGCCCAACGTTTCGATCATCCGCGCCACCACCGCCGACGAGCGCGGCAACCTCACTTACGAGCATGAAGGCGCCTATTTGGGCGGCCTCGAACAGGCGCTCGCCGCCCGCAACAATGGCGGCATCGTCATTGCGCAGGTCAAGCGCGTCGTCGAGAACGGCACGCTGAAGCCGCATGACGTGCGCGTGCCCGGCGTCCTGGTCGACCACATCGTGGTGGCGCCGGACCAGTTGCAGACGACGTTGACGCCTTACGACCCGGCGATTTCGGGCGAGATCTTCCGGCCGTTGTCCAGCTTCCGCAACGCTGAGATGAACGTCCAGAAAGTAATCGCGCGCCGCGTCGCCATGGAATTGCGCGACGGCATGGCGGTCAATATCGGCTTCGGCATCTCGGCAAACGTGCCGCGTATCCTTCTCGAGGAAGGCCAGCACGGCAAAGTCACCTGGGTGATCGAGCAGGGCGCCGTCGGCGGCGTGCCGCTGCTCGACTTCAAGTTCGGCTGCGCTTCCAATGCCGAGGCGATCATGCCCTCGCCGCACCAGTTCATCTATTTCCAGGCCGGCGGCTTCGATGCCTCGCTGCTCTCCTTCTTGCAGATCGACCGCCATGGCTCCGTCAACGTGTCGAAACTCTCGGCCCGGCCACATGTCACCGCCGGGGCCGGCGGCTTTGTCGACATCACGGCACGGGCGAAAAAGATCGTCTTCTCCGGCTTCTTCAATGCCGGCGCAAAACTGTCGCTCGCCGATGGCGGCATCCGCATCGATGCGGAAGGCAAGGTGAAGAAGGTGGTCAACGAGGTCGAGCACATCTCCTTCTCCGGCAAGCGCGCCGTCGCACAAGGGCAGGACATCACCTACGTCACCGAGCGCTGCGTGATGAAGCTGACGCCGGACGGTCTGATGGTGACGGAACTGGCGCCTGGCATCGACCTCGAACGCGATGTGCTGGCGCAGTCCGAAACACCGCTCGGCGTCGCCAACGACCTCAAGGTGACACCGGCGGCGCTGTACCAGGATCGGCCGATCGGCCTGTCGCTGAATGGTGGCGCTTCTCTCGGATGCGCGCATGGCTGAGCGCCTCGTCACCTTCGAGCAGGACGGCGCCATCGGCATCGTCACGCTGCGCCGGCCGGAGAAGTTCAACGCGCTGGACATTCCGATGCTGCGCGCGCTCGACACAGCGCTCGACGAAGCCGAAATGGCTGAAGGCGTGCGCGTCGTGCTGATCTGCGGCGAAGGCAAAGGCTTTTGCGCCGGCGGCGACGTCGAGGCCTGGGGCGAGATGAGCGCTGCCGACTTTCAGGTGCAATGGGTGCGTTACGGGCACCGCGTCTTCGACCGACTGGCGCGGCTGCGGCAGCCGACCATCGCCGTGCTTTCCGGCCATGCGTTGGGTGGCGGGCTGGAGCTGGCAGTCGCCTGCGACTTCCGGGTCGCCGAAACGCAGGTGAAGCTCGGCTTTCCCGAGACATCGATCGGCGTCGTCCCCGGTTGGTCCGGCACGCAGCGCGCCGTGCGCCGCTTTGGGGCCCAGATCGTGCGCCGCATGGCACTCGGCGGCGAGCTCTTTGCCGCCTCCGACGCGCTTGCCCTCGGCGTCGTTGACCGCGTGGTCGAGACCGGCCAGGCGCTGGCAGAGGCCAGGACTTGGGCCGAAAAAATCGCCGGGCGCGGGCCGCTCGCAACCGAAGCCGCCAAGCTGATGATCGCAGTCGCCGAAGGCGAGGAAAGTGCGGCCGCCACCGAGGCGCTCGCCAGCGGCTTCGTTGCGCTGACCGGCGACCTCAAAGCCGGCGTGAGCGCCTTCAAGGCCAAGCAGAAGCTGGCCTTTTCAAGATCCTAGAGAAAGCATGATGAACGCACCGCTCAACATTTCCATGCCGGCCGAGGCGTCCAAGGCGCCGAAGGCTTACAAGCTCCTGATCGACGGCAAGCATGTCGATGCCCGTGACGGCCGCACGATTGCGCGCAACAGCCCCGGCCATGGCTTCACCGTTTCGCGCTATGCGCAGGCCAGCGAGGCCGAGGTGGAGGCGGCCATGCAGGCCGCGCACAAGGCATTCGAGACCGGCCCGTGGCCGCGCACGAAGGCGGCCGAGCGCGCAGCCATCCTGCTCAAGACGGCCGACCTGATCGAGGCCCAGCTCGAAGACATCGCCCGCCTCGATGCGCTGGAGTCCGGCAAGCCGATCGCCCAGGCGCGTGGCGAGATCGGCGGCGCCGTCGACATCTGGCGTTATGCCGCCTCGCTCGCCCGCACGCTGCACGGCGAGAGCTACGCCAATCTCGGCGACGCCATGCTGGGCGTCGTCCTGCGCGAGCCGATCGGCGTCGTCTCGATCATCACCCCGTGGAATTTCCCGTTCCTGATCGTCAGCCAGAAACTGCCCTTCGCGCTCGCCGCCGGCTGCACCGCGGTGGTCAAGCCGAGCGAAATGACCTCGGCCTCGACCTTCGTGCTCGGCGACATCCTGATGCAGGCCGGCCTGCCCGCGGGCGTCGTCAACATCCTGGCCGGCCTCGGCGCCGATGTCGGGGGGCCGATGGTCAGCCATCCGCTGGTCGAGATGGTGTCGTTCACCGGCTCTACCCGCGTCGGCAAGATGACCATGGCTTCCGCCGCGCAGTCGCTGAAGAAAGTCTCGATGGAGCTCGGCGGCAAGAACGGCCAGATCGTCTTCCCCGATGCCGATCTCGAGGCGGCCGCTGACGCAGCAGTGTTCGGCGGCTTCTTCAACGCTGGCGAATGCTGCAATGCCGGCAGTCGGCTGATCGTGCATGAAGCCATCGCCGACGATTTCCTCGCCACTGTCAAGGCCCTGACCGCCAAGGTAACGGTCGGCGACCCACTCGACGACCGAACCAAGGTTGGCGCGATGATTTCCGCCGACCATCTGACCAAGGTCGCGGATTACGTTGCGGCAGCAGCAAAAGACGGCAGCAATGTCTATAGCGGTGGCGGCCAATTGGCGTCCAATGCCGGCCACTACCTCGATCCGACCATCATCCGCGGCGTTACCGAAGACATGGCTATTGCGCGCGAGGAAGTGTTCGGCCCGGTGCTCTCCGTGCTAACTTTTGGATCGATTGAAAAGGCGTTGCACATCGCCAACAACACGCCCTATGGTCTGTCTGCAGGGGTGTGGAGCGCCAGCATCGACACTTGTATGTCGGTGGCGCGTGGTGTGCGTTCGGGGACCGTTTGGGTGAACACATTCATGGAAGGCTTTCCCGAGTTGCCATTCGGGGGCTACAAGCAGTCCGGCATCGGACGCGAACTCGGCAAACGCGCTGTCGAGGATTATACCGAGGAAAAGACAATCCAGTTTCATCGCGGCCAGCGCACCGGTTGGTGGGTCGGCTGAGTTTGGAAGAACCCGGTGGGCTTCCACCGGTCGTGTAATGCAACAAGGGAGGTAGAACATGTTGCGCAAACTGCTTATCGGAACGGCTCTGGCGACGGCCTTTGCTTTCTCGGCCCATGCCGAGGACGTCAAGGAAGTGCAGATGCTGCATTGGTGGACGTCGGGCGGCGAAGCGGCTGCTCTCAATGTCCTCAAGGGCGACCTTGCCAAGGAAGGCTATGCCTGGAAGGACGTGCCGGTGGCCGGTGGTGGCGGCGACGCCGCCATGACTGCGCTGAAGGCGATGGTCGCGGCCGGCAATTACCCGACCGCGTCGCAGATGCTCGGCTACACCGTGCTCGACTATGCGGCGGCCGGCGTGATGGGCGACCTGACCGAGACGGCGAAGAAGGAAGGCTGGGACAAGTCGGTTCCGGCAGCCCTGCAGAAGTTCTCCGTCTATGACGGCAAGTGGGTCGCTGCTCCAGTCAACGTCCACTCCGTCAACTGGCTGTGGATCAACAAGGCGGTGATGGACAAGATCGGCGGCACCGAGCCAAAGACCTTCGACGACTTCGTCGCCCTGCTCGACAAAGCCAAGGCGGCTGGCGTCATCCCGCTCGCCCTTGGCGGCCAGAACTGGCAGGAAGCCACCATGTTCGACTCGGTTGTGCTGTCGACCGGCGGACCTGAGTTCTACAAGAAGGCCTTCAACGACCTCGACGACGAGTCCCTCAAGTCGGACACGATGAAGAAGTCGTTCGATAACCTCGCCAAGCTCGTCACCTATGTCGACCCGAACTTCTCGGGCCGCGACTGGAACCTTGCCACCGCCATGGTCATCAAGGGCGATGCCCTGGTGCAGGTGATGGGTGACTGGGCCAAGGGCGAGTTCAACGCCGCCAAGAAAACGCCGGGCACCGACTTCCTGTGCTATCGCTTCCCGGGCACGGAAGGCTCGGTGGTCTACAACTCCGACATGTTCGGCATGTTCAACGTTCCGGACGACCGCAAGGCCGCCCAGGTCGCGTTGGCCACCGCCACCCTGTCGAAGAGCTTCCAGTCGGCCTTCAACGTCGTCAAGGGTTCGGTTCCCGCCCGTACCGACGTTCCCGACACCGACTTCGACGCGTGCGGCAAGAAGGGCATCGCCGACCTGAAGGCTGCCAACGAAGGCGGCACGCTGTTCGGCTCGCTTGCCCAGGGCTATGGCGCGCCTCCGGCGGTCGCCAATGCCTACAAGGACGTCGTTTCGAAGTTCGTCCACGGTCAGATCAAGACCTCGGACGAAGCCGTGACCGAACTGGTCAAGGCAATCGACGACGCCAAGTAAGCCCTGGCCAGCAAGACACCTTCCCCGCTTCGGCGGGGAAGGTTCGCCTCAGGATTGGCCGGCTGGCGCAATTCCAGGAAAAGTGTGAGCGGTTTTCCGGCCGGAATTACGTAAAAGAAAGAGTAGAGAGGTTCGCCGTTTCCGTGAAACGGTGAAACCCTCTTGAACACCATGCCGACCAGAGACCCGTATGCACGGGGCCGCCTTGCCGCCTGACGGCAGGCACGGACGACCCGAACGGGAGGAGCCCTATGAGCAGTGTAGCGACAACCCAGATCAAGCTGACGCCCGAGCGGTCTCGCCCCTCCGTGCGCGCGCGACTGCAGGACGCGCTGCCGAAGATCGTGCTGGCGCCGAGCTTCGCCATCACCATCGTCTTCGTCTATGGCTTCATCCTGTGGACGGTCTATCTGTCCTTCACCAATTCCAAGACTTTTCCGTCCTATGTCATCACCGGACCGCGCGCCTACCTACGGCTATGGGGCTGGACGTTCGACTCCGACCCGCCATCGAGCTGGTACACGTCGATCGTCAATATGGGCATTTTCGGCCTTCTCTACATCGCCATCTGCCTGGCGCTCGGCCTGTTCCTGGCCATCCTGCTCGACCAGAAGATTCGCGGCGAAGGCGTGTTGCGGCCGATCTATCTCTACCCGATGGCGCTGTCCTTCATCGTCACCGGCGTCGCCTGGAAATGGTTCCTCGACCCCGGCCTCGGTCTTGAGCAGACCTTGCATCAGTGGGGCTGGACGAGCTTCCATTTCGACTGGATCAAGAACAAGGATTTCGTCATCTACACGGTGGTCATTGCCGGCGTCTGGCAGGCCTCCGGCTTCATCATGGCGATGTTCCTGGCCGGCCTGCGCGGCATCGACGGCGAGATCATGAAGGCGGCGCAGATCGACGGCGCCACCACCTTCCAGCTCTATCGCCGCATCGTCATTCCGCTGCTGCGGCCAATCTTCCTGTCGGCCTTCATCGTGCTCGCCCACCTCGCCATCAAGTCGTACGATCTGGTGGTGGCGCTGACCAGCGGCGGCCCCGGTGGCTCGGCCTGGCTGCCGTCCAACTTCATGTATGAGTACACCTTCAAGCGCAACGAAATGGCCGTCGGCTCGGCCAGTGCCGTGATCATGCTGATGACCATCGTCGCCATCATCGTGCCTTATCTCTATTCGGAACTGCGGGAGAAGCCGCGATGAGCGCTGTCGCCACCCCTGCCCGTCCCGCTGCTTCCCGACAGGCCTCCGGCGGCATCAGCACCAAGACCCTCAACCGCATCGTCATCTACGGGCTTCTGGCGCTGTTTGCGCTGTTCTATCTGATGCCGCTGTTCGTCATGCTGGTGACCTCGTTCAAGACCATGGACGAGATCCAGAACGGCAACATGCTGGCGTTGCCCAAGGCGCCGACCTTCGACCCGTGGCTGAAGGCCTGGGGCGAGACCTGCGTCGGCCTAACCTGCGCCGGCATCAAGGGCTATTTCTGGAACTCGATCAAGATGGTGGTTCCAGCCGTACTGATCTCGACCATGCTCGGCGCGCTCAACGGCTACGTCTTGACCAAATGGCGTTTTCGCGGCGCCACGCTGGTGTTCGGGCTGATGCTGTTTGCCTGCTTCATTCCGTTCCAGTCGGTGCTGCTGCCGATGGCGACCATCCTCGGCAGCCTGGGACGTTTCGGCGTGAAGCTGCAGAATGCGACGGGTACGACCTTCGGTCTCGGCAATCCGACGGTCAACCTGGTTTTCGTCCATGTCGTCTACGGCATCGGCTTCACCACGCTGTTTTTCCGCAACTATTACGAGGCGTTCCCGAACGAACTGATCAAGGCCGCACAGGTCGACGGCGCCTCCTTCTTCCAGATCTTCCGCCGCATCATGCTGCCGAACTCGATGCCGATCTTCGTCGTCACCGTCATCTACCAGTTCACCAACATCTGGAACGACTTCCTGTTCGCTTCGGCTTACGCCGGCACAGGCGACTCCATGCCGATGACGGTGGCGCTCAACAACGTCGTCAACACCTCGACCGGCGTCGTCGAATACAACGTCAACATGGCGGCCGCGATGATCGCGGCTCTGCCCACCCTGATCGTCTACGTCGTCGCCGGCCGCTATTTCGTGCGCGGGCTGATGGCTGGCGCGGTCAAGGGCTGATCAATTCGGAAGGAACGACCATGGCTTTTCTGGAAATTGATGGGCTGAAGAAGCGCTTCGGGAATGTCGAGATCCTGAAGGGCATCGATGTCGAGCTCGAAAAGGGCGGCTTCCTGGTGCTGGTCGGCCCGTCCGGCTGCGGCAAGTCCACCTTGCTCAACACGATTGCCGGCCTGGAGCAGATCACCGAGGGCGAAATCCGCGTCGACGGCCGCGCCATCAACGATCTGCACCCATCCAAGCGCGACATCGCCATGGTGTTCCAGAGCTATGCGCTCTATCCGAACATGACGGTGGCCGGAAACATCTCCTTCGGCATGGAGATGCGCGGCGTGCCGGCCGACGAACGCCAAAAGGCGATCGACAAGGTGGCCAAGGTCCTGCAGATCGGCCACCTCCTGCAGCGCAAGCCGAGCCAGCTTTCCGGCGGCCAGCGCCAGCGCGTCGCCATGGGCCGGGCGCTGGTGCGCGACCCCAAGCTGTTCCTGTTCGACGAGCCTTTGTCCAACCTCGACGCCAAATTGCGCGTTGACATGCGCATCGAGATCAAGCGCCTGCATGCCACCACCGGCACAACCATCGTCTACGTCACCCACGACCAGATCGAGGCGATGACGCTGGCTACCAAGATCGCCGTCATGCGCGACGGCGAGGTGCAGCAGTTCGGCACCCCGGCCGAGATCTACAACAACCCGACCAATTTGTTCGTCGCCGACTTCATGGGTTCCCCGGCGATGAACCTGATCCCGGCGACCATTGCCACGTCGGGAAATGCGCTGTCCGTCGTGTTGGAGCGCGAGGCGCGCGAGCCGATCACGCTGCCGATGGCCAACGCGCCGGCGGGTCTTTCGGCATTCCAGGGCAAGCCGATCATCTTCGGCGTGCGCCCGGAAGCGCTGACCGATCCGGAAGGTGCGGAACGCAACGCCTCCAACATTGCCACTGCCGACCTGCACATCGAAGTGGTCGAGCCGGCAGGGTCCGATACTTTCGCGGTGACCAATCTCGGCGGCAAGGGCGTGGTGGCGCGGTTGCGGGCCGACGCCAACATCCAGCCGGGCACCAGCACGCCGCTCGCCTTCAACCTGACCAAGGCCGTGTTCTTCGATCCGGCGACCGAACACCGCATCCGCTGATCGAGATGGTCAGCCCCGATATCGTCATCATCGGCTCCGGCATCGGCGGCGCTACGATCGCCTCCGGTCTGGCGGGCAGCGGCGCCTCGATCCTGATGCTGGAGCGCGGCGAGCCCTTGACGGCAACGCCGCATGCCCGCGACACGCGCTCCATCTTCGTCGACGGCCACTACCGTCCGAAGGAGATGTGGCGCGAGCCCGGCGGCGCCGCCTTCAACCCCGGCAATTACTACTATGTCGGCGGCAATTCGAAATTCTACGGCGCGGTGCTGATCCGCTACCGCAAAGAGGATTTCGCCGCCGTGGAGCACTTCGGTGGCGTCTCGCCGGCATGGCCGTTTTCCTACGATGAATTCGAGCCTTGGTATTCGAAAGCCGAGCAGCTGTTTCGCGTCCGCGGCTCACTTGGCGAGGACCCGACCGAACCGTTCCACTCGGTCCCCTATGCCTTCAAGCCGGTGCCCGACGAAGCGCCGATTGCGCGCGCCCGCGCCGAGCTGAAGGGACTGGGCCTGCACCCCGCCTCGCTGCCGCTCGGCGTCGACATCGACACCTGGCTGAAGGAGGGCAAGACCGGCTGGGACGCATTCCCCAACACCGCCCAGGGCAAGGTCGATGCGCAGACCGGACCGCTGACGGCTGCACTTAAGGACAGCAATATCCGACTCGAAACCGGCTGCCATGTCGAATATCTCGAAGCGTCGTCCGACGGCAAAAGCATCGCTGCCGTTCACTACCGTCAGAATGGCGAGCTGAAGAAAGTCGCGCCGAAGCTGGTCATCCTGTCCGCCGGCGCGGTCAATTCCGCCGTCATCCTGCTGCGCTCGCCTTCACCAGATGGCAAAGGCTTCGCCAACCGCTCCGACCAGGTCGGCCGCAATTTCATGAACCATAATTCGAGCGCCATGCTGGCGATCGATCCGCGCCGCAGGAACGACAGCGTCTACCAGAAGACGCTGATGCTGAATGACTACTATCTCTCCGACGGCAAAGGCGGCAAGCCGCTCGGCAACGTCCAACTGCTCGGCAAGATCGACGGCAACATGTTGAAGGCCAACGTCAAACGCGTGCCGAAATTCGCGCTCGATTACATGGCCGGTCGCGCCGTCGACTGGTATCTGATGTGCGAGGATCTGCCCGATCCGGAAAGCCGCATCATGGTCGACGGCAAGGACATCGTCATGCAATGGCGGCGCTCCAACATGCAGTCGCTGGACGGGCTGACCAAGGTGATGCGTGAGAACTTCCGCGCCTGCGGTTATCCCATCGTGCTGTCGCGTCCCTTCGACAAGCGCACGCCCTCGCACCAGTGCGGCACGGTGAAAATGGGCGATGACCCGGCGACGTCGCCGCTCGACCCCTTCTGCCGCGCCTTCGACCACCCGAACCTGTTCGTCGTCGACGCCAGTTTTCTGCCGAACTCCGCAGCCGTGAATCCGGCGCTGTCGATTGCCGCCCAGGCGTTGCGCGTGGCCGAGCATATTCGCCGAACGGACCTCGCGGCATGACCCGCCCCGCAGCCATCGTCACCGGCGGCGCGCGCGGCATTGGACTGGCCTGCGCCGAGGCGCTGGCCGATGCAGGCTTCGACATTCTCGTCGCTGACCTGGCCAACGACCCCGCCAAACGGCTTGTTGAAAACATCATCGCGCGCCGCGCAAAGTTCGCTTACCACCGATGCGACATTGCCAGCCTTCCCGATCACGCATCGCTTATCGACGCCGCCACGCATGAGTTCGGCCGAATCGACTGCCTTGTCAACAATGCCGGCGTCGGCGCCATGGTGCGCGGCGACCTGCTGGAACTGACGCCCGAAAACTTCGACCGTGCGCTCGGCATCAATCTGCGCGGCACCGTATTCCTTAGCCAGGCCGTCGCCAAGGCGATGCTGGCGGCTCCCAGCAATCATCCGCGCTCGATCATCACCATCACCTCGGTCAGCGCCGATATGGCCTCGCCGGAACGCGCCGACTACTGCATCTCGAAAGCCGGCCTTTCGATGTGGGTGAAGAACCTGGCGCTACGGCTTGCGCCGGAAAACATCGGCGTGTTCGAACTGCGGCCGGGCATCATTCGCACCGACATGACCGCGAGCGTATCAGCCAAATACGACGCGCTTATCGACAGCGGCCTGGTGCCGGCAAAACGCTGGGGCGAAGCATCGGACATCGGCGCCGTGGTGGCGACGCTTGCCGCCGGCAAGCTCGGCTTTTCCACAGGCTCGATTATCAATGTCGACGGCGCGCTCTCCGTGCCTCGACTGTAGGTGGATAGAGTTATGACCGACTACATCATCGTAGGTGCCGGCCCGGCCGGCTGCGTTCTGGCCAACCGGCTGAGCGAGGATTCAGCGAATTCCGTGCTGCTGCTCGAGGCCGGCGGCAAGGACTGGCACCCCTACATCCACATGCCGGCGGGCTTTGCCAAGATGACCAAGGGAATCGCTTCCTGGGGCTGGTCGACTGTGCCGCAGAGGCACATGCAGGACCGCGTCTTCTGGTATACGCAGGCGAAGGTGGTCGGCGGCGGCTCGTCCATCAATGCCCAGATATACACGCGCGGCAACGCTCGCGACTACGACGCATGGGAGAAGGAAGAGGGCCTCGCGGGCTGGGGCTATCGCGACGTGCTGCCCTATTTCAAGCGCGCCGAGAACAACCAGCGCTTCGCCAACGATTTTCACGGCGACCAGGGGCCGCTCGGCGTGTCGAACCCGATTTCGCCGCTGCCGATTTGCGAGGCCTATTTCCGCGCCGGCCAAGAGATGGGCATCCCCTTCAACCCGGATTTCAACGGCGCTAGCCAGGAAGGCGTCGGCTACTACCAGCTGACCCAGAAGGACGCCCGGCGCTCATCCGCTTCGGTCGCCTATTTGAAGCCCATCCGCGCCCGCAAGAACCTGACGGTCCGAACCGATGTGCTGGTCACCCGCATCGTCGTCGAGAAAGGCCGCGCCATTGGCGTCGAGATCGTCGACAAACCCGGCGGCGAGAAGACCATCATGCGCGCCGAGCGCGAAGTGATCGTCTCGTCCGGCGCCATCGGTTCGCCGAAGCTGTTGATGCAGTCGGGCATCGGCCCGGCTGATCACCTGAAATCGGTCGGCGTGACGCCGGTGCATGATCTGCCCGGTGTCGGCTCCAACATGCAGGACCATCTCGATTTGTTCGTCATCGCCGAATGCACCGGCGACCACACCTATGACAACTACGCCAAGCTGCACCGCACCGCGTGGGCCGGCTTGCAGTATCTACTGCTGAAGAAAGGGCCGGTCGCCTCCAGCCTGTTCGAGACCGGCGGCTTCTGGTACGCCGATCCGACCGCCGCCTCGCCCGACATCCAGTTCCATCTGGGACTGGGCTCCGGCATCGAGGCCGGCGTCGAGAGGTTGAAGAACCCCGGCGTGACCTTGAACTCGGCCTTCCTGCGCCCGCGCTCGCGCGGCACGGTGCGGCTGAGCAGCGCCGACCCGGCCGACCACCCGCTGATCGATCCCAACTATTGGTCGGACCCTTATGACCGCGCCATGTCGATCAAGGGCCTCAGGCTTGCGCGCGAGATCATGCGGCAGAAGGCGCTTGCACCTTACGTGTTGCGCGAGGTGCTGCCCGGACCATCGCTCGCCAGCGACGACGAGCTGATCGACTATGCCTGCCGCACCGCCAAGACCGACCATCACCCCGTGGGCACCTGCCGCATGGGCCATGACGATATGGCGGTGGTCACACCGGACCTGCGCCTGCGCGGCATCGAGGGCCTGCGCGTCTGCGATGCCTCGGTGATGCCGCGCGTGCCTTCCTCCAACACCAATGCGCCGACCATCATGGTCGGCGAAAAAGGCGCCGACATCATCCTCGGCCGCGAGCCGCTTCCGCCGGCGGTGTTCTCCGGCAATCGGGCCGCATAGCCACTTAGGAGAACGAACCAATGATCAGACACTGCGTCTTCGTACGCTTCCGCGGCGATGTGCCCGCCACCGAGCGCACGGCAATCCACGCCGATCTCGAAGCACTGCGCTCCGTCGTCGACGGCATGGACACGGTCCATTTCAGCACCAATGTCAGCCCGGAGCCGTTCGCGCGCGGCTTCAGCCATGCCTTCACCATCGACTTCCGCGATGCCGCCGCCCGCGACGCCTATCTCGTGCATGAAGCGCATCAGCGCGCCGGCGCCCGATTGGTCGCAGCGCTCGAAGGCGGCACCGACGGGCTGATGGTGTTCGATCTCGACATTACGAAAAAGTGACCGCTTTTCTTTCGAAAGCCGGCTGACGCCTGTTCTCTTTTGCGCCCCAAGGAACATATCGTTCCCCGGGGGCGTTTAGGAGGAACGTCGTGGCTCTCACCGCGCAGCAGAAGAAAACCGTCCTTGCCTCCTTCCTCCGCTGGACGCTCGACGCTTTTGATTTCTTCCTTCTGACGTTCCTGCTCACCGATATCGCAACCTGATTCAACACTGACGTTCCGGCAGTCTCCAAAGCGTTGTTCCTGACGCTGGCGACACGCTTCATCGGCGCCTTCTTCTTCGGCAGGCTGGCCGACAAATATGGGCGCAAGCCCATTCTGATGCTCAACATCGTCAGCTATTCGGTGATCGGCGCGCTGGCTGCCTTCTCGCCCAATCTCGTGGCTACGCGCTGGCGCTGTTTGCCGGCGTGGTCGCCGTCTGCATCATCCTCGTCATCCGCTTCAGTCCGGAACGGCGCGGACAGGTGATGACGGTGCTCGGCTGAAGTATCAGAATCTCAGCCCAGCCTGAGGGCCACGACACCGGCGACGATGCCGAGCGCGGCGGCGCCGCGCCAGCCTGTCATCTTCTCGCCGAGCGCGAAAACCGAGATCATCATGGCAAACAGGATCGACGTCTCGCGCAACGACGCCACCGAGGCGATCGGCGCCTTGGTCATCGCCCACATGACGATCCAGTAGGCCGCGCCGCTGAGCACGCCGGTGAACAGGCCTGCCTTCCAGTCACGCGCCAGCACGGGCAGCGCCTTGGGCCCGCGAAAGATGAGGCACAGCACCAGCGCCCACGTGGCATCGCAGATGAACAGCCATGCGGCATAGCTCGTTGCCGTTGCGGCCAGCCGCGCGCCGCTGCCGTCGGAGAGCGTATAGCTGGATATGAAGATCGAAGTGCCGAGCGCAAAGCCGACCGCCCGCACATTGATCCGCTCCAGATGCGCGCCGCCGCGAAACGACATCACCAGCGTGCCGGCCGACAGCAGCAGGATGCCGAGGATGGCGAACGGCGCCGGCATCTCCTGCACCACGACAACGCCGCCGAGGGCGGTCAAAAGCGGCGCCGTGCCGCGCGCCAGCGGATAGGTCTGGGCGAAATCGCCGGCCTTGTAGGCGCCGATCAGGAAGGTCCGGTAGCCCATGTGAAAGAGCACCGAGGCGATGATAAAGGGCCATACCGCGGCCTTTGGAAACTCGACGAAGGGCAGCACGAACAGTGCGGCAAAACCCATGCCCAGCGTCATCAGCGTGATCGACAGGAAGCGATCGAGATGCACCTTGACCAGCGCGTTCCAGATCGCGTGCATGGCGGCGGCGGCAAGCACCGCGAAAAAGACGAAAAGCGTCATCGAGGGCTCACCGATCTCCCGAGCTCAAAGGCGTTTCGAGATCGATATCGATCCGGACCGGAAAATGGTCTGAAGCGATCTCGCCTATATCGGCACTGACCGAGCGCACACGGTCCGCGAACATACCGCCGACGAAGCAATGGTCGAGCCGGCGTTTTGCCACTTTCCCGTCGATCGTTTTCACATGGGTGTGGAAATCGGCAGCCGGCTCGCTAGCGACGGCAGCGGCATCAACAAATCCGTCGAGATAAGCTGCCCCGCGATGATAGGGCGTGCTGCCGACGATGCGGCTGTATTCGGCGCTGCCCGGCTCCATGTTGAAATCGCCCATCCAGATCGCAGCTGTCGGGTTCTCCGGCTCGGCCTCGCCGCTGGTCCAGTTGCGCGAAGGCTCATCGTCCGCGCCGCTCCACGGGCCGCCCTCGGACGGCGCGCGGCGATGCTCGGCCAAGAGATAGTCGATCTGCTCCAGCCGCTCCTCCGCCGCGACATGGGCGAGGTGCAGCGACAGCACCCTTACCGGTCCGGCGGGTGTGCGGATCATGCATTCGAGCGCCGCATTGCGGGTGTTGAGCGGCTTGAGCGTGCGGCGCATGGGCAGCGCGTACAGCCGCGACCAGGCGATCGGCAGCTTCGACAGCAGCATGGTGCCGAACTGGCGGCGGCGGTTGACGACCCGGCCGTCGCGCCGCTCACTGGCGTCCATGTCGAAGGCCGGGCCATAGACCCAGTAATAGCTAGGCAGCAGCTTGGACAGGACCTCCGGCTGGTCGTCCTCATTGGTGCGCTGCCAATGCCGCTCGACCTCCTGCAGCGCGATGATATCGGCGCCGTCGACCAGCTTGGTGCAGCGCGAAAGATCGTAACGGCCATCACCGCCGAACCCGTACTGGATGTTGTAGCTGACCAGCTTCATTGCTTATCCGGCTCAATTTCGCTTTGGCAGTAGCGGTTCGGCAGATGGGTTGCAATGTACCGGCACGACGGCGGAACTGGGCCAGCGTCTATGATGTGGTCAGCGGCTGGAACCGGCCCGCCGGCGATGCCGCCAGTTCGGCCCAGTCGATCTCTTCCTCCAGCCGGTGGTAGGCTTCGTCGCCGATCGTGCCGTTGCTGCGCAACTCCTCGAGCGTGTCGCGCTGGCGGTTGATGGCATAGAGGCGCAGCCGGTCGTATTCGGTCGCGGCCTGAGCGTCCTCCGGGTTTTCCGCAATCAGGCGCTGCGCTTCATACTGTTCGCGCACGACGGCGGCGGCCGCAGATGTCTTGCGGCTCAGCACGTCCAGTGCTGCCTGCATGATGGCGACGCGCGCCTGCGCCACCTCATTGTCGACGGTTCTATCGGGGTCGAAGTTGATCCAGCGCAGCAGCGGCTTCAGCGTCATGCCTTGCAGTACCAGCGTGCCCAGCACCACCGCGAAGGCGGCAAGCACGATCGGGTCGCGGCCGGGAAAATCGGCCGGCAGCGCAATGGCCACCACCAGCGTCACCAACCCACGCATGCCGCACCAGCCGACAATGACGGCGCCGCCGAACGTCGGCAATTCCCGCCTTGCCTCTTGGCTGCCGAAGCGGGCAAGCCACCGGATGATCGCGACGTAACTCGCCACCCAGACAAGGCGCGCGACGATAACGACGACCAGCACCGTTGCGGCGAAAAGGAATGCTTCGCCTTGCCCGTCGCCGGCCAGCCTGCCAACGATCGTGCGTGCCTGCAGGCCCATCAGCACGAAAGCCAGCACGTTGAGCACGAACACGGCCGACTCCCAGACCGAATAGGTGCTGACGCGGCGTCTCGCCGACGACTGGCGCGGCGCCCTGCGCGCAATGGTCATGGCATAGACGACGATGGTGATGATGGCGGAAAGGCCCAGCCTGTCGGCGATGATCCACACGGCGAAGGTTCCGGCAAACTGCACCACCGTGCTGCTCGCCGCATCCTCGATGCGGCCGAGCGCCAGCAGCGAGACGCGGCCAAACAGATAGCCCGCGATCACACTGCCGATCGTTGCCAGCAGGATCACCGGAACGGCGTTGCTGAGCATGATCGTGCCAAGCGCCGCCGAAACCGCCAGCCGGTAGATCAGCAGCGCCGTGGCATCGTTGAGCAGGCTCTCGCCCTGCAGGATGGCGGTGATGCGGTGCGGTACCTTGAACTGGCTGAGCACGGCGGATGCGGCCACCGCATCCGGCGGCGCGACGATGGCGCCAAGCGCGATTGCCGCCGCGATCGGCAGGCCGGCCATCTTCCAGCCGACGAAGGCAACCACCACGGTGGTGAAGACGACTGCGCCTAGCGCCAGCAGCGCGAGCGACAGCCGGTAGCGCTTGAGGTCGCGCAGCGACGTGTCATAGGCGGCGTCGAGAAGCACCGGCGCGATGAACAGGGCAAGCGCCAGTTCCGGATCGATCTCGATCGTCGGCGCACCGGGTACGAAGGCGATCGCGACCCCGGCCAGAGCCAGCAGGGACGGATAGGGAATTTCCAGCCGCCGCGACAGCGCCGTCAGCGCGACGGCAGCCAGAAGCAGGATGAGGGTAAGTTCGAATAGCGCCATGGCCTATCGTAGCGGCGAAGCGGCATCATGGGCAGTGGCTGGATGGCAAGATGCTGTTGATTATCCAGCACTCGGGGTCCGGCAATGATACGGCCGTTCATCGCGCCAGCTCGAATCGACCGCCTCGGTCGCGCCAAAATGCTGCTTGCTAGTGCAGCACCAGCATATCGCTTGATGAGAACGATATGTCGGCCTTCTCGCCGACCGCGGGCGGTGGCGTTGCCGGGCTGTTGAAGGTGTCGAGCGACACCGTGTTGCCGCCGATGCCGACGCGAACGCGAATGACTGAGCCGAGGAAGTGCACTTCGGAGATTTCGCCCGACAGGCTTGAATCGCGCCCGGGTTGGCGTCCGAGCGAAATCGCCTCCGGTCGCAGCGCCAGCGACAGCGTGTCACCGGACTTCGAGCCGTTGAGCTTGCCCATTAGCGAGACTTCCTGCGTGTTGACGCGCACCTTGCCGGACGCGGCATCGGTGACAGTGCCTTCGAGCACGTTCAGCGTGCCGACGAAATTGGCGACGAACTTGGTCGCCGGCCGGTTGTAGATCTCGAACGGGGTGCCGACCTGCTCGGCCTTGCCGCCATACATCACCGCGATGCGGTCCGAGATCGACAGCGCCTCTTCCTGGTCATGTGTGACGAAGATGGTAGTGATGCCGAGCTTCTTCTGGATCGAGCGGATTTCCTCGCGCAGCGAGACGCGCACCTTGGCGTCGAGCGCCGACAGCGGCTCGTCGAGCAAAAGCAGCTTCGGCTTCGGCGCGATGGCGCGGGCCAGCGCGATGCGCTGTTGCTGGCCGCCGGAGAGCTGGTAGGGATAGCGGTCGGCCATCTGCGGCAGCTTGATGATGTCGAGCATCTCGGCCACGCGTCTGTCGATGTCCGCCTTGGGCATGCCGGCGACCTTCAGGCCAAAGCCGATGTTTTGCGCCACCGTCAGGTTGGGGAACAGCGCATAGGCTTGGAACACCATGCCGACATTGCGCTGGTTGGGCTTTAGCCTCGTGATGTCCTTGCCTGCGACGACGATCTTGCCCGCCGACGGCTCTTCGAAACCGGCGACCATGCGCAGCACGGTGGTCTTGCCGCAACCCGATGGCCCAAGGAAGGAAACGAACTCGCCCGGCTCGACATCAAGATTGAAATCTTCGACCACGGTGGTGGCGCCGAAGGATTTTCGCACATGCTGGATGGAGAGGAATGGTTCGGCCATGGCTTTTTCTTTCGATCAGTACTTTGTCGATCAGTTCGGGCGGTTCGCCGATCTCGGCGCGAAACGGGACAGGATCTGGATCAGCGACATACAGCCCCAGGTGATGGCGAAGGCGATGATGGCAAGCGCCGCCGGCTCATAGGCGCGGTTGGCGCCAACGTTTTGCAGATAGGGGCCGAAGGCGGGCCGGTTGAGCAAGCTGGCCATGGTGAATTCGCCAATGACGATGGCGAAGGTAAGGAAGGCGCCCGACAGCACGGCGATCAGCACATTGGGCAGGATCACACGACCAATGATCGTGCCCCAACCGGCGCCAAGGATCTGCGCCGCTTCGGTCAGCGTCCTGACGTCGATGGTGCGCAGTCCGGTATCGACCGCGCGATACATGTAGGGCAGCGCCAGCATTGCATAGCCGATGACCAGCAAGGCATTTGTGCCCATGTCGGTGGCCAGGAACGGCAGCGGCGAATTCGAACCGTACATCCTGATATAGCCGAAGACGATGACGATGGCGGGAATGACCAGCGGCAGCAGCGTGATGAACTCTACGATCGGCCGCAGTTGCGGCAGGCGCAGTCGAATCCAGTAGGCGGCGGGCACCACGATCAACACGCCCAGAATGATGGTGAAGATGGCGGCAAGCACTGAGTAGCCAAAGGTCGCCTGAAAACGAGGGTCGCCAAGCACGATCTGATAGGCGTCGAAGGAATAAGCGCCGCGCCGCATGCGCAAGGAAAATTCCACCGTCGCGATCAGCGGAATGAAGAAATAGGCCGCGCCCAGCCCGAAGACGACCCAGGCCCAGAATTTTCCGGACTTCATTTCAGCCACCTCTCCGAGCGCGTCCGGAACCAAATGTAGAAGACATTGGCCAGCCCGGTGATGACGATCATGCCGAAGGCGATCGCATAGCCGAGATGGGCATTGTGCAGCACGTCACCGCGTATCTGCGCATAGAGCAGGATCGGCACGATGTTGAGTGAAGAGCCGGTCAGCGCATAGGCGGTGGCGATGGCGCCGAAGGCATTGGCGAAGAGCAGGATGACCGTGCCGAGGAAACTCGGCCAGATCACCGGGATGACCACCATGCGCCAGTATTGCGTCTGGGTGGCGCCAAGCGTCGCCGCAGCCTCGCCCCACTCCTTCTTCAAGCCGTCGATCGCCGGCGTGATGATGACCACCATTAGGGGAATCTGGAAATAGACATAGGTCAGCGTCAGGCCCCAGAACGATAGGATGTTGAAGCCGTGCGCATAAATGTTGAGGCCGAACACGGTGTTGAGCAGCACCGTGGCGAGACCGAGGCGTCCGAGCGTGGCGATGAAGGCGAAGGCCAGCGGTACGCCGGCGAAATTGGAAGCCACGCCGGAGAATGTCAGCGTCGCCGAACGTATCCACTCCGGCAGGCCGCCGCGCACGATGGCGATGGCGATGCCGAGACCTGCGAAGGCGCCGATCAGCGACGAGGAAAGGCTGACCTTGAGCGAGATCCAGTAGGCGGCGACAATCGATGGCTGCGCCAGTGCTGCTATGTTTTCGAACGTGAATTCGCCGGCATCGTTCTGGAATGCACCCAGCATCAGATAGAGCGTGGGTAGGATCAGGAACATGATGGCGAAGATGAAGAATGGCGCAACGCCGAGCCATTGCGTCGGCAGTCGCATTGCACGCGCCTCGCTGGGGGGCGCGGTCTTCCCGGCAACTGCGTGATCGGAAAGCGAGATATCTGTCATGCGCCGGCTACCGTCTCCGAGGAACACCGGGCGGCCGCGAGGCCGCCCGGTTGGTTTCAAGCCTTACTTGACGTTGGCGCCGACGACGGCATCCCAGTTCTTGGTGACGGCTTCCTTTGCCTTGCCCTGCTCGTCCAGCGTCGGGAACACCGCGGCAGCGTAAGCCTCGGCCGGCGGCAGCTTGGCCATCACGTCCGCCGGGAGCTTGCCGTTCTTGGCAAGATCGTTGAAGCGGATCGGGTGGCAATAGCCCTTCAGCCAGCCGATCTGGCCTTCGTCGGAGTAGAGATACTCCAGCCAGAGCTTGGCAGCGTTCGGATGCGGTGCGAAAGCACTGATCGCCTGCACATAGACGCCGGCAACGACACCGGTCTTGGGCACGACGACGTCGACGGGCGGATTGCCCTTCAGCGTGTCGCGACCGGCAAGTGCATTGTAATCCCAGGTCACCAGGATCGGCGTCTGGCCTTGTGCCAGGGTCGCCGGTTTGCCGATGACCGGCACGAAATTGCCGGCGGCGTTAAGCTTCTTGAAGAAGTCGAGACCAGCAGTGCCAGCAGCTTCGCCGGCAGCCGCACCACCGGAAATGCCGGCCGCGTAGACGGCCTGGATGGCCTGGTTCGAGGCGCGCGGGTCGCCGGCAAGCGCCACGGTGTTGGCGAATTCCGGCTTCAGCAGGTCAGCCCAGTCAGCAGGCGCTTCCTTGACGAGGTCCTTGTTCACCAGGAAGGATAGCACGCCATAGTAGTCGCCGGTCCAGTAACCATCGGCATCCTTGGCGCTGTCCGGGATCGAGTCCCACGTCGACACCTTGTAGGGCATCAGCAGCCCATCCGCCTTGGCGGTCGGACCGAAGGACAGGCCGACGTCGATGACGTCGGGCGCCTGCGGGCCCTTGTTGTCCTTGTTGGCCTTGATCGCCTCTACCTCGTCGCCGGAGCCGGCATCGGGGTTGAGTTCGTTGATGGTGATCTCAGGATACTTCGCCTTGAACCCGTCGATGACGGCGCCGTAGCCGCACCAGTCATGCGGCAGCGCGATGGTGGTGAGCTGGCCTTCCTTCTTCGCAGCGGCAACCAGTTCGTCCATGGACTGGGCCGACGAGATAGCAGAAGTCGCCATGAGGGCGACGGCCGAAAGGGAAAGCACTTTCCCTGTAAACTTGAACATGTGTTCTCTCCGTTGAACTGGCGTCCTGGACGCCTGCGATGCGGTATCGATTTCGTGTGACAGCCAGATGAAAGCTTTTTGAAACAGGCGCCCGGCGGCACGAAAAGTTAACTCTTTTTAACAGGCTGTAGCAATTAGCCTGCACTTAATTTCCCGGCTAATGGTTTATAGCCTTGCTTTTTGCCCCCTTGCCCTTCCTTTCCCTTCGTTTTTAGATCACGTCCGGCGCAGAAACCGCCTCAGACAGTGCCGGCGATAGTGTTCTCGAGCAGCGTCAGCGCCGCCTTTTTGGTCAGCCTGACCGGGTTGCCGCCGGCGGTCGGATCGACCACCGCCATGTCGGCGATCAGCCCTTTGCGCTTCTTGTCCATGTCGAGCCCCTTGATCAGATCGGGCAGCGCATGCGGCACCTTCAATTCCTTGCGCAGCTTGATGATCGCTTTGGCAAAGCCGTCGAAGCCACCCTTGATGCCGCAATAGGCAGCGAGCCGGGCAATCCGCTCCTCGATGGAGTCGCGATTGAAGGCCAAGACATAGGGCATGAACACCGCATTCGTCATGCCGTGATGGGTGTCGTAGAGCGCGCCGATCGGATGCGACAGCGAGTGGATGGCGCCAAGACCCTTCTGGAAGGCGGCAGCACCCATGGCGGCCGCACTCATCATGTGGGCGCGCGCGACAAGGTCCTTGCCGTTGGCGTAGGCCTTGGGCAGGTTCTCGAACACCAGGCGCACACCTTCCACCGCAATGCCGTCGGCCATCGGGTGATAGCCCGGCGCGCAATAGGCTTCGAGGCAGTGCGCCAGCGCATCCATGCCGGTGCCGGCGGTGATGAAGCCGGGCATGCCGACCGACAGTTCCGGATCGGCAATGACGATTGCCGGCAAAAGCTTCGGATGGAAGATCACCTTCTTGGTGTGCGTCGCCTCATTGGTGATGACGCCGGCACGCCCGACTTCCGAGCCTGTGCCGGCAGTGGTCGGCACGGCTATGATCGGCGCGATGGCATCCGAATTGGCGCGCGTCCACCAGTCGCCGACATCCTCAAAGTCCCAGATCGGCCGCGTCTGGCCAGCCTGGAACGCGATCAGCTTGCCGAGATCGAGCGCTGAACCGCCGCCGAAGGCGATGACGCCGTCATGCTTGCCCTTCTTGAACACGGCGATCCCGGCGGTGAGGTTGGAATCGACCGGGTTCGGCTTCACCTCGGAGAACACGCCATAGGATACCTTGGCGTCGTCGAGGATTTTCAGCGTCGAAGCGACGACCGGCAGTTTCGCCAACCCCGGATCGGTGACGAAAAGCGGCCGCTTAATGCCGGTGGCCGCGAGCACCTCAGGCAGTTCCTTGATGCGCCCGGCACCGAAGCGGACGGTGGTCGGGTAGTTCCATTTGGAGATCAGCTTGGACATGTCTTGTCTTTCAAAAAATCAGATGGCTTCGCGCAGATGGAAGGATTTCGGCCGGGTCAGATTGTCGTAGCCGAGCGCCGAAAGGGCGACGCCTTTGCCGGTGTCCTTGACGCCGGTCCAGACCAGCGCCGGATCGAGGTAGTCGCAGCGGTTCATGAACACGGTGCCGGTCTCGACGCGGTCGCCGATCGCCACCGCATGCTCGATATCGCCGGTCCAGATCGAAGCGGTCAGCCCGTAGGGGCTGTCGTTCATCAGCGCGATCGCCTCCTCGTCGTTACGCACCTTCATGATGCCGACGATCGGGCCAAAACTTTCCTCGCGCATGACGCTCATCTGGTGGTCGACGCCGGTCAGCACTTCCGGCGCCAGATAGGGCGAGCCGGCCTTGTCGTTAGCCACCTTCATATTGATGTGTGCGATTGCACCCTTGCGCAGCGCCTCGGCCTTCTGCTCGCGGATCAGGTCGGCAAAGCGCGCCTGCGCCATCGGCCCCATTGTCGTCTCCTGTTCCAGCGGATTGCCGACGACATAATTCTTCGTCTCGGCGATGAAACCTTCGACGAACTGGTCGTAGACCTTCTCATGCACATAGACGCGCTCGATGCCGCAGCAGCACTGGCCGGAATTGTAGAAGGCGCCGTCGACCAGATTGGCCACCGCATGGTCGAGCTTGGCGTCGGGCAGCACATAGGCCGGATCCTTGCCGCCGAGTTCGAGCCCGAGCGTCATGAAGGTGCCGGCCGCCGCCTTCTCGATGGCGCGGCCGCCGCCGACCGAACCGGTGAAATTGACATGGTCGATCTTGCCCGAGCCGAGCAGCTTCTCGGTCTGGGCATGGTTCAGCACGACATTCTGGAACACGCCCTTGGGCAGCCCAACCTTGTCGAACGCCTGCTGGAACCGTTCGCCGACCAGCAGCGTCTGCGCCGCATGTTTGAGGATAACGGTATTGCCGGCCATCAGTGCCGGCACGATGGTGTTGACGGCGGTCAGATAGGGATAGTTCCACGGCGCGATCACCATGACGACGCCGAGCGGATCCTTCTTCACATAGCGTCGGAAGCCGTCCTTCGGGTTGGATGCCGGCACGGATTTCAGCGCGGCTTCAGCGATCTCGACCATGTAATTGGTGCGTTCCCTGACGCCGCCGAACTCGCCGCCATAGCGCACCGGTCGCCCCATCTGCCAGGCGATCTCCGGCACGATCTCGTCGGTCATCGCGACCAGCGCTTCGAGCATCGCCAGCATAAATTTGCCGCGCTCGACGATCGGTGTCAGCGCCCACTTCTCCTGCGCCGCCTTGGCGCGCTCGACCGCGGCATTGATCGCCTGGTCGGTCGCGATCGGCCGCTCGGCGTAAATCGAACCATCGATGGGCGATTTGAGTTTTACGGTTTCCAAAGGATACTCCAAGTTAGCAGGCTAGGGTGCGCAGATGGCCATTGCGGCCATAGCGAAGGATGGGCTCGTCACGCGTCACCAGAACCATGTCCAACGCTCTCGCACTTGCCATCAGTATCCGATCGATGGGATCACCATGAGGCGGACCAGGCAGGTTGGATGACGCAATCAGAATGGCTGGTGAGATAGCGCTGAGCTTTGCCGACATTCGCTCGATGAATCGCTCCACGAAGTCGAGTGGTGCCAATGGCAGATTGAGCCGACCCTTGGCTACGCCGATTCCGATCTCCCATGCCGACATCGGTGAAAGATACAGACGGCCGTCATAGGCCGCTTCCGAAATCTCCCGGCTTGCGTGCGGATCGATCAGACTATCGTTGGCGACAAAGATCACCGCACATGTATCCAGAAGCAGGTTTGGCCCTTCGCTCATTTACGCACCGCAAGTTTGCCGTCACGCGCGTCAGCCTCACCGCCCAGATAGCCCCGGTCCCATGGCTCGTCATCGAAAGGTTTGGTGATATCAAATCCGGCTTCGATCGTTATTAGGCCCTTCATGAAACCAAAACCGGGGTGGCGATCCGCGCGCGCCTCCTTTGGCGCGGCAGGCACGCTACCACTGGGCGGCGCCGAAATGGGCTCTTTGCGAACGCGGCGAAATACCAGTTTCCCACTCCCTATATTGACGGATTCGGTCTCGAACCCAGCCTCAAGCCACTCCCTTGTCATGGGATTGTTGCTCGGATTGTTGCTCCACCATGCAGGGTATTGCTTCGATGCGGGCAGCGGCAGATTGAGCACTCTCTCGATTTCGGCGAACGACATCGGAACGCGATCGACATTCTGGGCAATGAGAAAGTCCTTGAGCGGCGCATATTTGGACATTGCAAACTCCTCAATGTAGCGCACTGCAGTTTACAGGTACCATATGGTACTAACTTCACCACATTGTCAACATTAAAGCTGTATAAAGTTTTAGTACCGCTCGAACCCTCTGTGCAGTTCCCAATCCGTAATGCGGCGGTCGTATTCGAACTGCTCCCACTTTGCGGTGTGGACATAATGTTCGAGCACATCGTCGCCGAGCGCCTGCTTCAGCATCTTCGACTTGGCCAGCGTCTCGGTGGCGTCACGCAGCGTTTTCGGGATCTCCGGCAGGCGCGAGGCCTGGTAGGCATCGCCGACGAACGGCTTCTGCAGTTCGAGCTTCTCGTCGATGCCGGCAAGGCCGGCGGCGATCAGCGCCGCGAAAGCGAGATAGGGGTTTAGGTCGGCGCCGCCGATGCGGCATTCCATGCGGATGCCCTTGGTGCCCTCACCGCACAGGCGGAAGCCGGCGGTGCGGTTGTCCTCGCTCCACATGATCTTGGTCGGTGCGAAGGTGCCGGCCTGGAAGCGCTTGTAGGAGTTGATGTAGGGCGCCAGGAACCAGGTAAACTCCCTGGCGTATTTGAGCTGCCCAGCCGCCCATTGCTGGCCAAGCGTGGACAAAGTCCAGTCCGCCTTCTTGTCGAAGAACAATGGCGTCTTGCCATCGGCGCTCCACAGCGAATTGTGGATGTGGCTGGAGTTGCCCGCGAGCCCGTAATTGTATTTCGACATGAAGGAAATCGACTTGCCTTCGGACTCGGCAATCTCCTTGGCGCCGTTCTTCAGGATGACGTGGCGGTCCGCCATGTCGAGCGCCTCGGCATAGCGCACATTGATCTCTTCCTGGCCCGGGCCCCATTCGCCCTTGGAGTTTTCGATCGGGATGCCCGCCGCTTCCATCTCGTTGCGAAGCCGGCGCATGACGCCTTCTTCCTTGGTGGTGATGCCGATCTGGTAGTCGCCGATATAAGGCGACGCGGTGTCGAGCCCCTGCCAGTGCTTCTTGCGGGCGGAATCGTAGGTCTCGTTGAACAGGTAGAATTCGAGCTCGGAGGCGAAGTAGCCGATATAGCCGCGTTCGGTGAGCCGCTTGACCTGCTTTTTCAGCATCGCGCGCGGCGAATGCGGAAGGTCGTCATGGGTGTGGTGGTCGAGCACGTCGCAGATCACCAGCGCGGTCTTTTCCAGCCACGGAATCCGCCGCAGCGTCGCAAGGTCCGGCTTCATGACGAAGTCGCCATAGCCCTTCGACCAGCTTGCCGCCTTGTAGCCCGGCACCGGCTCCATATCGATGTCGGCGGCGAGCAGATAGTTGCAGCCATGCGTCTCGTCATGAGCAGAATCCACAAAGTACTGCGCCAGGAAACGCTTTCCCGCGAGCCGCCCCTGCATGTCGACGATGCAGGCCAGCACCGTGTCGATCTCGCCACTGGAGACCGCTTTCTTCAACTGATCGAACGAGAAATTTCCGGCCATTTCCTTTGGCACTCCAGTGCTTGGTCGTTGAGGACGAAACCATAGCCGGCTGCACGCCGGCCATGGCCATGATGGTGACGTCAGTGGCCGGTTTCGCCGACCGCCTGTTCGGCGGCCTTGATCGCTGCCTGACGTGCCGCGATGATGTCCCCCAGCGGCGGGCCCTGGAAGCGATTGCGCTCGAAGGCGAACCAGACAATCGCCGTCAGGATGAAGAAGCCGACGGTGATGTACAGCGCCCAGTCGTTCGGCGGCTGGATGCCGATGATGAAGATCAGGATCATCGACACGATCGAGAGAACGCCGAACAGCATGAAGATGCCACGGCCCAGGTTCCACGGTCCCATCTTGTCCCACTTCGGCGTTCCCCAGGCCACCATGCCGAGCACGATCGGCACGGTGAAGGACAGGAACAGGAAGATGACGGTGCAGGACACGACGATGGTGTAGGCCGAGGTGCCGGCGACCGAAACCAGCGTCGAACCCCAGACGAACAGCACCGACAGGACCGACGCCGTCCAGATCGCCGCCACCGGCGTGCGATAGGTCGGGCTGACCTTGGCCAGTGCAGACGAGCCCGGCAGGCCGCCGTCACGCGAGAAGGCAAAGATCATGCGCGAAGCCGAGGTGACGGTTGCGAGGCCGCACAACAGCTGGGCGATGAACACGACGAGGTAGACGAACTCCTTGAGGCCGGGACTGACGCGCTGGTCGAAGGCCCAGAAGAACACGTTCCAACCCTGCTTGGCGGCGTCGTCCATGTTGGGGATCATCAGTACGAAGGCGGCCAGGAACAAATAGCCGAAGACCGCCGACCAGATAACCGACATCACCATCGCACGCGGCACCGATGAGGCCGCCTTGATGGTTTCCTCGGAAGTGTGTGCCGAAGCATCGTAGCCGGTGATGGTGTAGATCGGCAGCAGAAGGCCGAGAGCGAACACCCAGGCGTTCGAGACGGACGGCCAGACGCTGGCGCCGGCCTCACCCGAGTAGTTGTGGAAGGTGAAGAGCCGGCTGAAATCCCAGGTCTCGGCGGAGAACAGGCAGACGACAGCAATCAGGATCGAGCCGAAGAAGATCAGGTAGCCCGAAAAGTCGGTCAACTTCGCAGTCAGCTTGATGCCGAGATGGTTGATCAGGGCCTGGGCGCCGGTGATGATGACCAGGAAGATCATCTGATTGGTCAGCGTACCCTCGATGCCGAGCGTCGGCCCGAAGGCGCCGATGAAGAACGTCCAGGTGCCGACATTGATGGCGCCGAGCACGGTGATCAGGCCGAGCAGGTTGAGCCAGGCCGTCACCCAGCCGGTGCCGCGATTGCCGAGGATCGAACCCCAGTGATAGAGGCCGCCGGCCGTCGGATAGGCCGAGCTGATCTGCGACATGGCGACCGCGAAGGTGAGCGAGACGAAGCAGCCGACCAGCCAGCCGATGCCGATGCCGATGCCACCGGCGCCCGACGTTGCCTGCGCCAGCGAATTGATGCCGCCCGACAGGATGCAGATGATGGAGAAGGAAACGGCGAAGTTGGAGAAGCGGCTTAGCCGCCGCTCAAGTTCCTGGGCGTAGCCCATGGAATGGAGGTGCTTTACGTCTTCCGCCTTGTCTGTGTCTGAATAACCCGGTGCTGCCATTGTAGTCCCCTTTGCATTCTTAACTGGCCGGCCCTGCCCCGGTCGGCTTGCGCCGGCCGGAGCATCTAGTCTTTGCTGTTAGCCTGCCGTCTGGCCGACGGCTGCTTCCGCGGCCGCGATCTCGGAAGCGCGGCGAGCAATGTCGGCGCCGATCGGCGGGCCCTTGAAGCGGCGCGATTCGATGCCGAACCACAGCACCACGAGCAGAACGATCAGGCCGATGGCATAGTTGATCAGGATGTCGAAGGGCGGCTGGATGCCGGCATACATCAGCACCAGAACGCCAAGCACCGTGATGACGGCGAACGGCTTGGACCAGATGCCGAGGCGGAACGGGCCGAATTCGGTCCAGCTCTTGCCCTCGGCAAGCAGGCCGGCGGCCACGGGCATGGCGTAGGACACGTAGAGGAACAATGCACAGCCGGCCGCCAGTGCGGCAAAAGCCGGCGAGTACAATGTCGCTGCGACCGCGAGCACCGCTCCGAGCCAGATTGCCGCCACCGGCGTGCGCCATGTCGGGCTGACGGTTTTCCACACCGACGAACCGGGCAGGCCGCCGTCACGCGCGAAGGCAAAGATCATGCGCGAGGTCGACGTCAGTCCGGCGAGAGCGCAGATGAAGTTCGCCAGCACGATTGCGATGGCAATGATGCTCTTCAGCAGGAATGGTGCCGGCAGGTTGTTGAAGAGATTGAACCAGGCATTGGCGCCATCCTTGGCCGTCGCTGCCAGATCGGGGCTGGCCAGTACGAACGAAACGGCCATGACGAAGCCGAACACCAGCGACCACAGGACCGAATGGATCATGCCGCGCGGCACCGCCACGCGGGCATTGTGGGTCTCTTCGGACGTGTGGGCCGAAGCGTCGAAGCCGGTGATGGTGTAGAGTGGGTAGAGCAGGCCGATCAGGAAGGCGACGAGTGCCGTCCGTGCGGTCGGAACGTAGCCTGCGCCTGGATCACCGGTGTTGTTGACGAAGGTGGTGAGCCGCGAGAAATCCCAGCTTGCGCCCCAGATCAGGAACATCGCGGTCAACACGACGGCGACGACCAGAATGAGGTAGCCCGAGAAATCCGTCAGCATGGTGGTGAGCCTGATACCGAAATGGTTGATCAGCGCCTGCGCGACCGTGATGATCACAACGCCGATCACCTGCTCCTGATAGCCCCACGCGGATACGTCGTGACCGAACACGCCGGACCAGACAAGGTCCTTGAACAGCGCATAAACGCCGACATTGACCGAGGCGACGACGAAGACCAGGCCGAGCAGGTTGATCCAGGCCGTGGCCCAGCCCCAGCCGCGCCCGCCGAGAATTGACGACCAGTGGTAGAGACCGCCGGCCGTTGGGTAGGCCGAGCCGATCTGGCCAAGGGACGCGGCAACGACAAGTGCAAAGACGCCGCCGATGACCCAGCCGACAGTCGCCTCGAAGCCGCTGCCGGTCGCCATGGCCAGCGGGAAGGACGTGATGCCGCCTGCAAGAATGCAAATGATCGAGAAGGAAATTGCGAAGTTCGAGAAGCCGCTCATGCGGCGAGCCAACTCCTGGGCATAGCCCATGCTATGGAGGGTTTTTACATCCTCCGATCTTTCAGCGTCTGATTTGTCCGGTCCTGCCATTTTCGTCCCCTGTTTTCTAGCTGGCCGATTGAACTGACTTTCCCACTGCGTGTCGCCGGGAACCCTTGGCCTCCTCGGGTTCCAGGTCAGAAAAAATGCCTGTGAGCAGATCCGCCCATTTCCGCTGCCCGGTCTCGCCGGAGATCTCGTCGTTGCGGATTTCGATCATTGCGCAGGCAAGGCCGCGCGAGCGTGCATGGCGCTCCAAAGTGAAATAGACGCGGTCGGCCGGCGAATAGGGCTCGTTGATGCCGACACTGACGCCGGAGAGCCGCTGCAGCGCCGCTATCAGCGGCGACGCCAGCCGGCGGTCGTCATCATGGATGATGCCGATATGCCAGGGCCGGTTCTTGCCCTTGTAGACGGGGGTGAAGGAATGCACCGACACCAGACGGGTCTCCTGCCCACGCGCCTGCCGGTCGTCGATGATCGATGCGATCGTGTCGTGGAACGGCCGCCACGACAAAGCGATGCGCTCGGCGCGCTCACTGTCCGACAGGCCGGCATTGCCCGGAATGGCCGTCGTCTCGCTGACGGGCGGCACCAGGTCCGGTGCGTCGAGCGGACGGTTGCAGTCGATGATCAGGCGCGAGATGCGGGTTTCGACCAGCGTCGCATCGAGCGCTGCCGCCATGCGGCGGGCCACCGGCAGCGCGCCGGGGTCCCAGGCGATGTGGCGGGAGAGGTCCTCGGCCGGCAGGCCAAGCGTGCCGAATGCCGACGGCAGGAAGTTGGAAGCGTGGTCGCAGGTCAGCACGAAAGGGCTGGACCCGCCGGGGTTCGTCACCCCTACGGTATCAGACGATGCAAGGCTGGCGGGCCGTGCTCTCTCCATAATCTGCCGTCCCCTGGGGAGCGCTGTATCTTATGTTACGTATTTTGCCTCATTGCGTCCCTCTGGATGATTTCATACAGTTTGTCCGGCTTTGTCAAACGCGATTTCGGGGAAGCGGTCTGGACGGGCTCAGGGGTGGGGAAAACGATGATTTCCAGCATTGCCGAACTGATTTCGGACCGCATCGGCACGATGCCGGCTGGCGAGCGCCGCGCCGCGCAAACGCTGATTGCGAACTATCCGCTGATCGGGCTGAAGACGGTCGCCGAGTTCTCGACCGCCGCCGGCGTATCGTCGCCGACCATCCTGCGCTTTGTCTCCAGGCTGGGGTTCCAGAACTATCCCGAATTCCAGTCGGCGCTGCAGGACGAACTGGCGGCGCAATTGCAGTCGCCGGCATCGCGCACGCTCAACCCGGCCTCCCCAAGCGGTGCAGTATCGCCAATGCTGGAGGCGACGCTGGACAATATGCGCGAGACCTTCAGGCATCTCTCCGACAGACAGCTTGCCGACATCGCCGCAAGGCTTGCCGACCGGCGCGGCAAGACATTCCTGATCGGCGGCCGCTTCACCGATCCATTGGCACGCTACATGGCCGCCCATCTCGCCATCATCCAGCCCGATGTCTATCACCTTGCCGGCCAGGAGAGCATCTGGCGCGACCGGCTGATCGACATGGGCAAGCGCGACGTGCTGGTGATCTTCGACATCAGGCGCTACCAGGACAGTCTGGTCCGCTTTGCCGAGACCGCGCATCAGCGCGGCGTGCAGATCGTGCTGTTCACCGACCAGTGGCTATCGCCGATCGCCCGCTTCGCCCGCCATGTCATTGCCGGACGCACCGCCGTGCCTTCGGCGTGGGACTCTTCGGCCGCTCTGTTCGTTGTCGCCGAGACGCTGATCGGCGCCGTCACCAGGCAGCTCGAGGCCGACAGCGCCAGGCGCATCCGCGACCTCGAAAGCCTGCGCTGACACGTTCAATCCCCGCCGCAGGTGCGCAAAATTACGCAGATTTAATGTGCATGGAAGCGGCAGAATTGCCATAAAGCCATGATATTGCGGCGGCTTCGCACATACCGGGTGCGTCGCTGCGCGTTTTTTTGCTTGGCGAAACCCGTAGACGTTTTGCCAACCGGAGTGTCGATGGTCGCCTGGAAACAGATCGTTTTTGCGCTTGTGATCCTGGTCGCGGCTGTCCTCGCCTGGGCGCGATTCTTCCCGGGCGCGCCGGAGGTTCTGGCACGCTGGGGCATCGACTGGACCTATGCTTCGGCGCCCGCCACAACCGGCGCGGTCGACACGACGAAACAGGCAGGCGGTCGCAACGCTGCCGGCCGGCCGGCAAATGTCGTTGCCTTGCCGGCGGGCACGGCCACCATCAACGATCGCCTGCAGGCGATCGGCACCGGCCGCGCCAATGCCTCGGTGACGGTCAACCCGTACAGCTCCGGCCGGCTGGTTGAATTCCTCGTCCAGTCCGGTACCCGCGTCGACAAGGGGCAGATCATCGCTGTTCTCGATTCCGAGACCGAGGTGATCTCGCAGGATCGTGCCAAGCTCGCCTTGCAGGATGCCCAGGACAAGCTCGAGCGGGTGAAATCATTGAGGGCCTCCAACGCCGCGACCCCGGTCGCCGTCGCCGATGCCCAAGTGGTGCTGGCCGGCGCCAAACTGGCGCTGCAGGATGCCGAACTCGCCTTGCAGCGTCGTTCGATCGTCGCCCCTATCGCCGGCACGGTCGGCATCCTGCCGATATCGGCCGGCAATTACGTCACCAGCCAGTCGGCGATCGCCACGCTTGACGACCGCTCCTCCATCCTGGTCGATTTCCTGGTGCCCGAGCGCTTCGCCGCCGCCGTCAAGGTCGGCGCGCAACTGTCGGCGACGCCGATCGCCAATCCGAGCAAGGCCTATACCGGCACTGTGTCGGCCATCGACAACCACATCGACGAAAAGAGCCGCACCCTGCTGGTCAAGGCTGCAATCGCCAATCCGGCGGATTCGCTGCGCGCCGGCATGTCGTTCGGCATCACCATGCGCTTCCCCGGCGACACCTATCCGGCCGTCAGCCCGCTGGCAATCCTGTGGGGTTCCGACGGCGCCTATGTCTGGCAGATCGAGGACGGCAAGGCCAAGCGCGTTCCCGTGCGCATCATCCAGCGCAACACCGAGACGGTGCTGATCGACGCCGAGATCGAGGATGGCGACATGGTCGTCACCGAAGGCACCCAGAGCGTCAGCGAAGGCGGCGCGGTCCGCATCGCCGGCCAGGATCAGCGCGCCGCGGAAGCTGCCGAAGGCTCATGACTGCACCCGTCAGCACCGCCAGCGAAACCGGCTTCACCGCACTCTTCATCCGCAGGCCGGTTATGGCCTTCGTGCTGAACACGCTGATCGCAGTGGCCGGCCTTGCCGCTTTCTATGGCGTCGAAATCCGCGAACTGCCCGATGTCGACCGCGCCGTGGTCACCGTGTCGACGGCCTTCGAGGGTGCCGCCGCCGAAACCGTCGACCGTGAACTGACCGACACCATCGAGGGCGCGGTCGCCCGCGTCTCCGGCGTCAAGTCGATCTCGTCGACCTCTTCCTTCGGCCAGAGCCGCGTCACCATCGAGTTCAACGACGGCGTCGATTTGAACGTCGCCGCCTCCGACGTGCGCGACGCGGTCGGCCGTGTCGCCAACATGATACCGGAGACCGCCGACCCGCCGCGCATCGTCAAGGCCGATGCGAATTCCGATGCCGTGATGCGACTGGCCGTCACCTCCGACACCATGTCGGTGCAGGACATGACGGTGATCGTCCAGGACCAGATCGAGGACGAACTGGCTGCCGTGCCTGGCGTCGCCGACGTTCAGGTCTATGGCGACCGCGACAAGATCTTCCGCATCGATGTCGACCAGAACAAGCTCGCCAGCCTCGGCTTCACTGTGGCCGATCTGAGGGCAGCGCTTGCCTCGGTCGCTTTCGATTCACCAGCCGGTTCGATCACCACCACCAACCAGGATCTCATCGTCCGCACCACGGCCGATGTGACGACGCCGGAAGAATTCGAAAACATCATCATCGGCGGCACGACGCGCATCCGCGACGTCGCCACCGTCACGCTCGGTCCCGACATCGGCCAGACCTCGTTGCGCTCCGACGGCAAGACCGGCATTGGCCTTGGCATCATCCGCCAGGCGGAATCGAACACGCTGGATATTTCCACCGGAGTGAAGGCAGCCGTCGCCAAGCTGCAGGAAAACCTGCCCAAGGGCATGTCGATCAAGATCACCAGCGACGACGCCGTCTTCGTCAACGGCGCCGTGCACGAGGTCGAGATCGCGCTCGGCCTGTCGATCTCCATGGTGCTGATCGTCATCTACATCTTCCTGCTCGACTGGCGCGCGACGCTGATCCCCGGTCTGTCAATGCCGGTCGCCATGATTGGCACCATCGCCGCCATCTATCTCGCCGGCTTCTCCATCAACATCCTGACGCTTCTGGCGCTGGTGCTGGCAACCGGCCTTGTCGTCGACGACGCCATCGTCGTTCTGGAAAACATCGTGCGACGGCGCAACGAAGGCATGGGGCCTCGTGCCGCCGCCGTGCTCGGCGCCCAAGAAGTGTTCTTCGCAGTCATCGCCACGACGCTGACGCTCGTTGCCGTTTTCGTGCCGATCTCCTTCCTGCCGGGACAGACCGGCGGCCTGTTTCGCGAATTCGGCTTCGTCCTCGCCATGTCGGTGCTGCTCTCCTGCGTGGTGGCGCTGACGCTGTGCCCGATGCTGGCCTCGCGCATGTTGACCGGCGCATCGCTCCACCATGAAGGCGGTCACGGCATTGGCGCGCGCGTCGGTGGCGCGCTGAACGCGGCCTACAAGCGCGCCCTGCATGCCTGCCTCGGCGCGCCGTGGATCGTGCTGCTGGTTGCGGTGCTGTTTGCGGGCGTCGCCTTCAGCCTGTTCGGCACCATCCGCCAGGAACTGACGCCGAGCGAGGACCGCGCCGTCGTGCTGTTGCGCATCAACGCGCCGCAAGGCGTCAGCCTCGATTACACCACGCAGCAGATGCAGAAGATCGAGAGGCTGATCCAGCCGCTGCGCGATTCCGGCGAGATCGTCTCGACCTTCGAAAACGCCGGCCAGAACGGCGCCTACAATTCCGGCTTCATGGTGATGACGCTGGCGCCGTGGGACGAGCGCACGCGCAGCCAGCAGGAGATCATGGCGCAGATAAGCCAGCTGACCCGGCAGGTGCCATCCGTGCGCATCTTCCCGGTGCAGGCCAATAGCCTCGGCATTCGCGGCGCCGGCAACGGCCTGCAATTCGCGCTGGTCGGCAACGACCGCAAGGCGCTCGGCGACGCGGCGGTGAAGATCATCGCCCGGATGCAGGCCGATCCGCGCTTCCAGACGCCGCGGCTTTCCATCGACCCGACGCAGCCGCAGCTGGCGGTGGCGATCGACCGCGAGCGCGCCTCCGATCTCGGCATCGACATATCGGGGCTCGCCAACACCTTGCAGGCGATGCTCGACGGCAACGATGTCGTCGATGTCTACATCGCCGACCGCAGCTATGGCGTGAAGCTGGTCTCGACCACCAACCCGATCAATGATCCGACCGATCTGGAAAACATCTTCCTGAAGACCGCCGACGGCCGCTTCGTGCCAATGTCGACCATCGCCACGCTGACCGAGCGCGCCGTGCCGCCGTCGCTGACCCGCGAACAGCAGCAGCCTTCGGTGGCGATCACCTCGAACCTGAACGGCAATTTCGCACTGGGTGACGCGCTCGGCGTTGCCGAGCAGATCGCCGCCCCGCTGCTGCCGCCGGGCAGCCGCGTCCTGCCGCTGGCCGAAGCCGCGACGCTCGGCGAGACCAACAGCGCCATGATCACCATTTTCGGCTTCGCGCTGGTCATCATCCTCCTGGTGCTCGCCGCCCAGTTCGAAAGCTTCGTCAGCGCCGTCATCATCATGGCGACGGTCCCCCTCGGCCTTGCCTGCGCAATCTTTGCGCTGCTTTTGTCAGGCACCAGCCTCAATGCCTACAGCCAGATCGGCCTCGTGCTTCTGGTCGGCGTCATGGCCAAGAACGGCATCCTCATCGTCGAATTCGCCAACCAGCTGCGCGACCGCGGCCTCGGCGTGCGCGAGGCGATCGAGCAGGCCTCGATCATCCGCCTGCGGCCGGTGATGATGACGATGATCTGCACCATCCTCGGCGGGGTCCCGCTGGTGCTGGCCGCCGGCGCCGGTGCCGAAGCGCGCATCGCGCTCGGCTGGGTCATCGTCGGCGGGCTGGGTCTCGCCACCGTCTCGACGCTGTTCCTGACCCCGGTCGCCTACCTCCTGCTCGGCCGCTTCGTCACGCCGAAGACGCATGAGGAAGCGAGGCTGAAGCGGGAGCTTGAGGAAGCGGCGTACGCCAATGTCGAGCCGGCGGAGTAGCTCCGCTTACCCTCCCCCTTGTGGGGAGGGTCGGACCGCAGGTCCGGGGTGGGGGTGCAGCGCCAACTAACGTCGGTCCAGCGCTCCCGCGAATAACAGAGGTGGAGCCAAGACCCCCACCCCGACGAACGAGCAAAATTGCTCTTTCGTCGACCCTCCCCACAAGGGGGAGGGTAGAAAGTCACGGCCTAATAAACACCTTCCCGTTCGGCTTGGCCAGCTCCGCCGGGGCCTTCGCCATCGCCTCATCCAGCGGTAGCACCGCCGTCACGTCGGTTGACCAGCGCCCATCCGAAAAGCGCTTCTGTGCTTCCATGATCGCCGGGCCGCGCTTGTCGCGGAACTGGCGCATCCATTCGACCAGCCAGAAGCCTTCAATGTGCTTGTGTTGGAAGATCATCTGGCCGGGCTCACGGATGACAGTGGTGTCCGGATCGAGCCGTCCATAGATGATCCAGCGCGAGCGCTTCGGCATGGCGTCGAAGATCGCCGAGGCCACCGGCCCGGTCACGGCATCGAGGAAGATGCGCGGCTGCTCGGCCTTGACCACATCGCGTAGTGCTGCCTTGAAATCCGGCGCCTTCTCGTTGAGCACATGGGCAGCCCCGATCTCCTTCAACAGCGGAATCTGCTCGTCGCGGCGCACGGTGACGATCGGCCGGAACCCAGCCTCCTTGGCGAGACCCGCGATCAGCTTGCAAAGCTGGCTGGCGCCGGCGGTCATGATGAAGGCTTTTTCGCCCGTCTGCTTGACGATGTCGAACATGGCGAGCGCCGTGAGCGGGTTGACGATCATCGCCGCGCCATCCTCGTCGCGGACCGTGTCGAGCAGCGGAATGCAGCCGGCAGCTTCGGCAACTGCATAGTCCGCCCACGCGCCCCAATTGGTGACGCCGGTGGTGAAGGCGATGCGCTTGCCGATCAGGCTTTTCGCATAGGGCTCGTCGCCGCTGGCAACGACCGTGCCGACACCCTCGAAGCCGGCCGGCTGGCCCTTGGCGCGCGGCTGACCGTACTGGCCCTTGATGAACATGACGTCGGACGGGTTGATCGAGGCGAGGCTGACCTTGATCAGCACCTGGCTCGGTCCGGGCGTCGGCACGCCGATGCTGCCCAGCGTGAGATACGGCTCCATCGCCTCCAGCACGCTGCCGGAGGGCGTCCTGGTGTAGCCGTCGCCGATCAGCAGCAGTGCTCTCATGTCTGAAGGTATCGCCATGGCGGGGCTCCTTAACGTTTGAGGATGAGCTTGCCGGATGCGCCACGGCCAAGCACGCGCGTCAGCACGGCGGCGGCATCGGCCAGCGGATAAGTGCCTTCGATGACCGGCCGAACCTTGCCGGCGAGATGCCAGCCGACCAGTTCCTTCAGATTGTCGGCATGGACGAGCTGGCCGAGCGGCGCGAAATCGCGGGCGATAATGGCCTTCATCCGCTCAGACCTTTTCCTGCGTGTATTTCCTGAGCTCCGTACGCGCCACCTGCCGGCGGTGCACGGCGTCCGGCCCGTCGGCGAGGCGCAGGGTTCGCAGATGCGTCCATGAGCGTGCCAGCGGCGTGTCCTGGCTGATGCCTTGCGCCCCGAACATCTGCACGGCCTCGTCGGTGACCTTGAGCGCGACGCGCGGTGCGATGACCTTGATCTGGCTGATCCAGGGCGCGGCTGCGCGCGCATCGCCTTGGTCGATCATCCACGCCGCCTTGAGGCAGAGCAGCCGCGCCATCTCGATCTCCATGCGGCATTCGGCGATGATGTCGAAATTGGCGCCGAGCTTGGCCAAGGGCTGGCCGAAGGCCTCGCGGCGCACCGAGCGCTGGCACAGCAGCTCCAGCGCCATTTCGGCCTGGCCGATGGCGCGCATGCAATGGTGGATGCGGCCGGGGCCAAGCCGCCCCTGGGCGATCTCGAACCCCCTGCCCTCGCCGAGGATCAGGTTTCCGGCCGGCACCCTGACATTGTCGAAGCGAAGATGCATGTGGCCATGCGGCGCGTCGTCGTCGCCATAGACCTGCATCGGCCGCAGCTTGGTCACGCCCTTGGTGCCGGACGGCACCAGGATCATCGAATGGCGGCGGTGCTGCGTCTCGGCTTCGCCGGTGCGAACCATGACAATGTAGATGGCGCAGCGCGGGTCCCCGGCCCCCGACGCCCACCATTTCTCGCCGTTGAGTACATAGTCGCCGCCTTGCTTTTCGCAGCGCATGGCGATGTTGGTGGCGTCGGAGGAGGCGACATCCGGCTCCGTCATCAGATAGGCCGAGCGGATTTTCCCCTCGAGCAGCGGCGCCAGCCATGCCTGCTTGTGGTCCTCCGAGCCATAGCGCTCCAGCACCTCCATATTGCCGGTGTCGGGCGCTGAGCAATTGAAGGTCTCCGCGCCGAGATGCGCCTTGCCCATCTCCTCGGCCAGATAGGCATATTCGACGGTTGACAGCCCATAGCCGCGCTCGGAGCCGGTCAGCCAGAAATTCCACAGGCCGCGATCCTTGGCCGTTTTCTTCAACCCTTCGAGGATTTCGGTCTGCCGCGCGGTATAGACCCAGCGGTCGCCGCCCTTGCCGACCTCGCTCAAAAACTCATGATCGAGCGGCATGATCTCGTCGCGCACCATAGCGGCGACGCGGGCGTGGATCGGCTTCAGCCGCTCGGTCATGCCGAGATTGATGTCCGCCATCGGTCTCCAACCCTTTCACGCATCCAGGCACTTTACCCGTGGCAAGGATGACCGTACTTCGGTTAGCCTTGTCAACGCGAGCCCTTTCGCCCCGGACCGTGAGCAGAAAGGCGCGGAGGAATTGCGATGAGCTATCTGGAAGAACTGTTCTCAGTCGCGGGTAAGACCGCGCTGGTAACGGGAGCCGCGACCGGCATCGGCCGCATGGTTGCGACCGCTTTGGTCCAGGCCGGCGCTACCGTGATGATCGCCTCGCGCAAGGGCAAGGATTGCATCAAGGTCGCCGCTGAGTTGAACGGGCTCGGCGGCTCCGGCAGTGCCGAAGGTTTCGCCGGTGACGTCTCGAGCGAAGCCGGCATTGCCGCGCTGGTCAGCGAGGTCAAGGCGCGCACCGAGAAGCTGCACATTCTGGTCAACAATGCCGGCATATCCTGGGGTGCCTCCCTGGAGGATTTTCCCTATAGCGGCTGGGCCAAGGTGTTCGCCGTCAACGTCACCGCCGTCTTCCATCTGACGCGCGAATTGCTGCCGCTGCTGGAAGCCGCCGCGAGCGATGCCGATCCGGCCCGCGTCATCAATCTGGGCTCGGTGATGGGCACGCAGCCGCTGGCCGACGACGCCTATTCCTATACCGCGTCCAAAGGCGCCGTTCACCACCTGACGCGCACGCTGGCGATCGAGCTCGCGGCGCGGCGCATCACCGTCAACGCCTTCGCGCCCGGCCCCTTCCAGAGCCGGATGACCGCCTTTGCCACCGGCACCGAAGAAAAGGCCAGACATGTCGGCAGCCATGTGCCGATCGGACGTATCGGCGTGGCGGATGACATCGGCGGCGCAACGCTCTATTTGTGCAGCCGCGCCGGCTCCTATGTCACCGGCGCCATCCTGCCGATCGACGGCGGGCAGTCGGTGCAGCATGGGCTGACACTGTTCAAGGAATGAGCCGCGGTCGGCGGCAAGGGGAGGACACCGCAGTGGAACCGATCAGTCTCGATGTGCTTCTGGCCAGCGTCGGCAAGGAAGTCGGCGTCTCGCCATGGCGCGAGGTCACACAGACCATGATCGACCAGTTCGCCGACGCCACCGACGACCACCAGTTCATCCATTGCGACCCCGAGCGGGCCAAAAACGAGACGCCGTTCGGCGGCACCATCGCGCATGGCTTCCTGTCGTTGTCGCTGCTCTCGGCGATGACCTTCGAGACCATGCCGCCGCTGGAAAAGGGCAAGATGGGCGTCAACCACGGTTTCGATTCGCTGCGCTTCCTGGCGCCGGTGAAGACCGGCGCGCGCATCCGCACCCGCTTCGTGCTGGCCGACGTCAAGGTCAGGCCGTCGGGCTGGGTGCAGACGGCGCATGACGTGACCATCGAGATCGAAGGCTCGAAGAAGCCGGCGCTGACCGCGCGCTGGCTGACGCTGACGCTGATCGAGCGTGAGCCGGAGACCGCATGAGCGACGCCAATACGCTCGACCAGACAGCGCTAGCCCCTTACCTCGAGGCGCACATCCCTGGTTTTGCACGGCTTTCCGCAATCGAAAAATTCAAATCCGGCCAGTCGAACCCGACCTATCTGCTGACCGCGGCCAGCGGCCGCTATGTCCTGCGCGCCAAGCCGCCGGGCCAGTTGCTGAAATCGGCGCATCAGGTCGACCGCGAATTCACGGTCATGAAGGCGCTGGCCGGCACCGCCGTGCCGGTGCCGGCGATGCTGCATCTGTCGGCGGAGGCGACGCCGATCGGCCGCATGTTCTACGTCATGGATTTTCTCGACGGCCGCATCTTCTGGGATCCGGCAGTGCCGGAGGCCGCTGGCAACGATGAGCGCGCCGCCCTCTACGATGCCATGAACGCCACCCTGGCCGCCCTGCACGACGTCGATGTCGAGGCGGTCGGGCTCGGCGATTTCGGCAAACCCGGCAATTACTTCGAACGCCAGCTGGCACGCTGGACCAGCCAGTACCGCGCCTCGGAGACCGGCACGGTCGCCGACATGGACCTGCTGATCGCGTGGCTGGAGACGCATATTCCGGCCGATGACGGCCGAAAATCTCTCGTGCATGGCGACTACCGGCTGGACAACATGATCTTCGCGCACAATGAGCCGAAAGTGCTGGCCGTGCTCGACTGGGAACTGTCGACACTCGGCGATCCCTTCGCCGACATCGCCTATCAATGCATGCAATGGCGCCTGCCGCACGCCTCGGGCTTTCGCGGTCTTGGCGGCGTCGACCGCGCCGCCCTCGGCCTTCCTTCCGAGGACGCGTACGTCGCCGCCTATTGCCGGCGGCGCGGGCTGGGCGGCATCGACAATTGGAGCTTCTTCCTCGCCTTCTCCTTCTTCCGCTTGGCGGCCATCTGTCAGGGCGTCTACAAACGGGCGCTCGACGGCAACGCCTCCAATCCCGAAAAGGCCAGGACCTATGGCGAAGCGGTGAAGCTGCTGTCGCACCTTGCCGCCAAGCTGATCGACCGAACCTGAGTAGACAATGAGATAGTGTGGTCGGCGCGATTTGATGACAGATCGGATCAGTTCCGTTCCCCGACCGGGGAGCAAGCCCACACGGAGGCGGTGGCAACCGGCCTGGAAACAGGACGCAAACCGATCACCGTCTGTAGACAGAGCATGATGCCGAAAAGTGTGAAGCGGTTTTCGGACGACATCATGCTCTATCTATTTGATTTAGAGCCGGATTCAGATTCAGGTCAATTCGACCTGAAATCATCCGGCTCTGCGCGCATCGCTGGAAATGAACTTCATGTGCCGGCTGACTTGCAGGGCGATGTAGACGACCAGCGAGCATCCGATCGGAAACACGATCTCAATGAGGCCGGTGGCGACAGCCTGCGGCAATGCCAGCGCAATGTCCTTGGCTGCGGCGGTCTCGATCGTCAGCGCCGTGATCCCGCCGCCGAACACCGCGCCGGCCAAGGCACCCGCCAGCATGAAATGCAGCGAGCGAGGTTTTTCCTTGGATGCCAGCGAAGCCAGCATCCAGCCCAGCAAGCCATACTCGATCGCCCGCAACATACCGAGCGTGGTGAGCGACAGGATCACGGGCTTTGCCGATACATCAAGCGCGCTCACCATCACCTTTTGCGTACCTTTGGCGATGCCCATGGCCAGCGGCCCCGAGATCATGGCGATAAGGCCGCCAAGCGAGGCTCGCACCTTGGTGATCGCCGTGCCGAGGCTGACGCCGGCGCAGACGAAGAATGACCAGGTCACGCCTTGCGCCAAGTCTATCAGAACCTGGGTCGGGGCCGGGTGCGAACCTGCCGCAAATCCGGCAGTCAGAATAAGCGCTTCCATGGCGAAGCCGATTGCGATCGCCAGCCATGCGACTATCACGACTCGCCTGAGCGCCAGCCTTGCGCCATGAGAAAGTGGATGTGCGCCCGGCAGCCCGGACGAAAGCTCTATCGCAGCCATAGAGGCCCCCGAAAACCGAAATTTCTTGCAGAGCCGCCAAATAGGCTTTGTTTGTAACAGTCCGATGTTGCCTGCGTGCGCCCAGGTTACACATGCTGTGACATAGATGCCGGCGAAATGGACCAGACGGGCACGACTATTCGAGAGAAAGCTTGAGGTCGCTTTTTGATGTCCCTGACAGCGCCCTTGCCCGTTTCCGTACAGCGTATATATTCAGTCATGCACAACCAACCAAAGGCACCGGATCTTGCCACTGAGCGTTCAGAAACGCCGCGAGAAACAAAAGGCCGAACTGCGTTCCGAACTGCTCGACGCAGCCCACAAGCTCGTCAAGGAAGAGGGCTATGAAGGCCTGACCATCCGCAAGTTGGCCAAGCGGGTCGGCTATGCTCCGATGTCGGTCTATTCCTACTTCGCCGACAAGCAAGACATCCTGTTTGCGCTGGCCGAGGATGCCTTCGAAACACTTGCCCGCCGCATCGAGGAGCATCCTTCCGACGATCCGATCGAGGCCTTGCGTGCGGTGATGACCGAATATGCCGCCTTCGGGCTCGGCAACCCCAACGAATACCGCACCGTGTTCATGACCGAAAAGACCAAGCTGCCGGAAGGCAGAAGCTATGAGGACATGGAAGAGGCCAACCCGGCGATGAAAGCGCTGATATCCAGGGTCGAGGCCTGCGTTGCTGCAGGCAAGCTGCAGGGCGATCCGCGCGCCATCGCCACCATGCTTTGGGCAGTCGGCCACGGCACCATCTCGCTTTTGATCACGTTCCCGTTCTACCCCTTCGGGGATCCGCAGGCTTTCGTGACGCGGATGTGCGATTTCACACTCGCCACGCTCAGCACTCAGAATGTGCCGCCGCTGACCGAGACCCCGGTCGACTGCTGAGCATCCCCGCCCCTCCAATTCAACGTCCGGCCTGACAGCTTCGGCTGTGTCAGTGCGCCGCAATTTTCGGCATTCAAAAAAATTTGTCGTACGCGTACGCTTTTCGACTTGAAAACCCATCTCGGTGGGCGTATGTGTACGTTGTATCGTACATGTACGAAAAGAATTTAACCGATGGAGACAGACATGAACAAGACCCTTCTCGCTCTCGCCACCGTGCTGGCTCTCTCCGGCTCGGCTTTCGCCGCCAACAACACACACTCGACCAAGCAGGCCCCCGCCGCCACCTGCGTCGACACCACGACCAATGCCAAGCTCGATTGCGCCGTGACCGGCTCGGTCGAAAAGTCCGACGTCAAGGCCAAGAGCCCGCGTCTCGGCATCGAGATCAACCCATGGATCGTGCCGAGCACGTTCTAAGTTGATCGGGCTCGACCACAGCACAACGATTAATTTAAGGGCGGCAGGATAATCCCGGCCGCCCGTTTTTTCCTCAGCGCCCCCATTTCCTCAGCGCAAGCCGGCTTTTCCTGAGTTCAAACCTGGCGTAGCCGAACGGGTTATTTCTTGCGCGGTTTGCGACCCGGCACCGTCTTGGCCTTGCCGGGTCTTGCCGGCGCGCCTGGGATGGCGGTCGAGGTGATCGACACCGGATCGCTGGCCGGAAACGTGTCCTCGAGGCCTTCCTCGAGTTCCTCTTCTTCGGCAGTCACCTCGTGATGCTGCTCATGTTCGAGTGAGCGCACGGCGGACGTCTTGCCAGCTGACTTCGGCGGCGCTTTCGACGGCATCGTATGTTCTCCCTGATGGGGGAAGCAGAACGGCTTGACCCGTCAAACGTTCCTACGCCGCCGCGTCGCTGGCTGCTTCCGACAGGAAAGTAAAGACATAGTCCGAGAAGGAACGCCAGCACTCGACCCGGAAAGCGTCGGCTGCCGTGCGCAACAGCAGGATTTCGCACTTGCCGAGAATGGTGCGCGACGCCGCGCCCACCGGAAAAGCCTCGAGCGACAAATCCTGCGGGCAGCCTGCATTGATCGCGGCGGCAGCCGCCGGGCCGGTGACGGCGAAGGCGACGTTGCGGTGCGAGATGCCGACCGCCGAATGCAATGCGGCAACCCCAGCACGATCGGCCAGCGGATCCTTGCCAGCCTCATCGATAACCAGCCACTCGTCAGGGCCAAGCCACAGCGCCGTGCGCCCTGTCTTCGACGCCGAAGTTTTCGGCTGCTTCGGCAAGGTCAGGCCGAGCGCCTTCGACAGCGCCGCGACGGAAGCCTCCGGCGCGCGCAGCGACATGCGCTCCGCCGGCGGCAGCACCTCGACCTTGACATCCGTTGCGGAAACGACGCGTTCAGCCAGGGCCGGGCGGCGCTCGACCGACGGCGCTGCAGCTGGGGCCGTCTTCTTTGCAGCAGCCTTAGCCATTGAGGCGCCCTCCCGTCTCGTCGAAGAACACCATGCCGGTAACCTCCACTTCGATCATCCCGTTCGGCATCGGCACATAGAGCGTGTCGCCCATCCGGTCGCGCCCGCCGGCAACCAGCGCCAGCGCGATCGAGCGACCGCAATTTTCCGACCAGTAGCTGGATGTGACGTGACCGATCATCTTCATCGGGATCGCCTGCTTCGGGTCGGCGACGATCTGCGCGCCTTCCTCAAGCACCACTTTCGGGTCCTTGGTCTTCAAGCCGACCAGCTGCTTGCGGCCCTTGGCGACCAGATCGGGCCGCGTCAGGCCGCGAATGCCGACGAAATCGGTCTTCTTCTTGCCGACCGCCCAGTCGAGCCCGGCATCGTTCGGCGTCACCGTACCGTCCGTGTCCTGCCCGACGATGATGTAGCCCTTTTCGGCGCGCAGCACGTGCATCGCCTCGGTGCCGTAGGCAGTCGCGCCATGCTTTTGGCCCTCGGCCCACAGCGCTTCCCAGACGGCCTGGCCGTGATCGGCCGGCACGTTGACTTCAAAACCGCGCTCGCCGGTGAACGACATGCGAAACAGCCTGGTCGGCACGCCGCAGATCTTGCCTTCGCGCACCGACATATGCGGCAGCGCCTCGTCCGACATGTCGACGCCTTCGACCAGCGGTGCAATGATGTCGCGCGACTTCGGCCCCTGCACGGCGATGACCGCCCATTGTTCGGTGATCGACGTCAGCCAGACATTGAGATGCGGGAACTCGGTCTGGAGATAGTCCTCCATGTGGTTCATGACGCGCGGCGCGCCGCCGGTTGTCGTCGTCACATGGAAACGATCCGGCGCCAGTCGGCCGACGACGCCGTCATCATAGATGAAGCCGTCCTCGCGCAGCATGATGCCATAGCGGCAGCGGCCGCGTTCCAGCTTCTCCCATGGATTGGTGTAGAGCAGTTCCATGAACCTGGCCGCATCCGGTCCGACCACTTCGATCTTGCCCAGCGTCGAGGCATCGAACAGGCCGGCATTGCTGCGCACAGCGACGCATTCGCGGTCGACCGCCTTGTGCATGTCCTCGCCGGGTTTGGGGAAATACCAGGCGCGCTTCCACTGGCCGACATCCTCGAACACCGCGCCTTGAGCTTCCGCCCAGGGATGGATCGCGGTCTTGCGTGTCGGGTCGAACAGCGGACCGCGCGAATGGCTGACGATCGCGCCGAAAGTGACAGGCGTATAGGGTGCGCGGAACGTGGTCAGCCCGACCTCGGGGATCGGCTTGCCCAGCGTCTCGGCGGCAATCGCCAGGCCGTGCATGTTGGAGGTCTTGCCCTGGTCGGTCGCCATGCCGTTGGTGGTGAAGCGCTTGACGTGCTCGATCGAGCGCATGCCTTCATGCACCGCCTGGCGGATGTCCTTGGCGGTGACGTCGTTCTGGAAATCGACGAAGGCCTTGACCGTCTTGTCCGGCCCGGCGCCGGGCGCCGCGCCCAGCATGCCGCGCGACCAGCTTTCCGACGCGTCGACCTTCGGCTTAACGCCCTTGGCCACTTTGCCGCCCGCATCCTTCGCCGCCTTGGCGCCGGCCGCATAGGCTTCGTCGATCGACGCCGAGAGCCCATCCGTACCGTTGCAGGCGCCGACCGAAACGCAGTCCTGCGCATAGATGCCCGGCACGAAGCGCTTGGTCTCGTCATTGAAGGCGACCTTGCCGCGCGACTGTGAGAACAAATGCACCGACGGCGTCCAGCCGGCCGACATCAGGATGGCGTCGACCGGAATGGTGCGCTCGCCGCCCCCATTCTTCGGCTGCACCGTCATCGAGGTCACGCGCAACTTGCCGCCGGCGCGGATCACCGCGCGGCCGAAATTGACCTCGATCCCGAGCGCCCTCGCCTCGTCGATCACAGGTCCGGTCGGATGGTCGCGCAGGTCAACGATCGCCGCCACGTTGACGCCGGCCTTCTTCAGGTCGATCGCGGCGGAGTAGGCCGAGTCATTGGCGGTGTAGACGCCGACATTTTTGCCGACCGCGACACCGTACTGGTTGAGATAAGTCCGCGCCGCCGAGGCCAGCATGATGCCGGGCCGGTCATTGTCGGCAAACACCATATGGCGTTCGATGGCGCCGGTCGCCAGCACCACGCGCTTGGCGCGTACCTGCCATAGGCGCTCGCGCGGCAAATCGTGGCCGGGGTTTTGCAGATGGTCGCTGACCCGCTCGACCAGGCCGACGAAATTCTGCGCGTAATAGCCGAACGCCGTCGTGCGCGAGAGCACACGGACATTGTCCATGGCGGCAAGCTTGGCTACCGCTGCTTGCGCCCAGCCAAAGCCGTCATGGCCGTCTATCCTGGCGCCGCTCTCGAAACGCAGGCTGCCGCCGAAGCCGGCCTGCTCGTCGACGAGGATGACACGCGCGCCGGTTTCGGCAGCGGCAAGCGCTGCCGCGATGCCGGCCGCACCGCCGCCCAGCACCAGCACGTCGCAATGCGCATAGCGCGAGGAATAATGGTCGGGATCTGGCTTGTCGGGCGAAACGCCGAGACCCGCCGCGGCGCGGATCTTCGGCTCGTAGAGACTCTTCCAGGCCGCCTTCGGCCACATGAAGGTCTTGTAGTAGAAACCGGCCGAAAACAGCGGCGATGCCAGATCGTTGACCGCGCCGACGTCGAAGGCGAGCGACGGCCAGCGGTTTTGCGAGTTGGCGACGAGCCCGTCATAGAGCTCCTGCACCGTGGCGCGGATGTTGGGCGCCTTGCGTGCCGCGTCGCGCTTGACCTCGACCAGCGCATTTGGCTCTTCCGCTCCGGCCGACAGGAAGCCGCGCGGACGGTGATACTTGAACGAACGTCCCACCAGATGCACGCCATTGGCAAGCAGCGCCGAGGCCAGCGTGTCGCCTTCGATGCCGGTGTAAGACTGGCCGTCGAAAGAGAACCGCGCGGTCTTGGCCTGGCTGAGACGGCCGGCGCTCGGAATGCGGAACGCGCCGCTCATTTGGAAGCCATTTCGTTGGAGTTTTTGGGCAGCTTGGACGGTTTCGGCTCGCCGGCTTTGTAAGTCATGACGAACTTGTCGGTGACGGTGTCGCGCACCGCGTTGAAGAAACGCGCGCAGCCATGGATGTGGCGCCAGCGCTCATAGATGATGCCCTTGGGGTTCGAGCGGATGAAGAAGAACTTTTCGAAGTCGTCGTCGCTCTCGCCCGCCATGTTGGCCGAACGCGCAATATGCGCCTCGCCGGCGTTACGGAACTCGAGCTCCGGGCGCTCTTCCTCGCAATAGGGGCAGCGGATGAGAAGCATTATCGTTCGTTCCTACAATTCGCCGTGGCCGACATGCGCGCCGGCCGGTTGGTTGCAAAGCCTCTGGCCCATCGCCGCAAAAGGCGCGACGAGCCGAATGCGCTCCTCTACACTTGCGGCGGGGCGAAACAGCTCGCGATACGCCATGTTGCCGATCGTGAGCTGAAACGGATCGGTCGTTACGATGACGCTGCGCGCATCGAATGTGTCGTCCTCGCCGAGATCGGAGGGCCTGTTCTCCATGAAGATGACCACCTTCTGGCCACCGCTCCACACGCATGCCAGAATGCCGGCGTCGATCGAAAACGGCCAATTGGCTTCGTTGCCGGCGCGGCTGATCGGCTGCGTCCGCACCTCGTCCGGTGACGGAAAATGGAACAGGTCCTGCTCCCCCGCCAGCACCAGCGGCACCGCTACAGCCAGTTCCACCATCATCAGTGCGCCACCGCCGCCGCTGCTGCCTCGTCGATGAGGCGCCCGGTGCGGAAGCGCTCGATGGTGAAGGGCGCGTTGATCGGATGCGGATCGTCCTTGGCAATCGTGTGGGCAAAGACATGGCCTGAGCCGGGCGTTGCCTTGAAGCCGCCCGTGCCCCAGCCGCAATTGACATAGAGGCCTGATACCGGCGTCTTGGCCAGGATCGGCGAACGGTCGGGCGTCACGTCGACGATGCCGCCCCACGAGCGCAGCATCTTCATGCGGGTGAAGATCGGGAACATCTCGCAGATGGCGTCCAGCGTATGCTGCAAAATGTGCAGGCCGCCGGTCTGCGAATAGGAGACATACTGGTCGGTGCCGGCGCCGATCACCAGCTCGCCCTTGTCGGACTGCGAGATGTAGGCGTGCACCGTGTTCGACATCACCACGCAAGGCACCACCGGCTTGACCGGCTCCGACACCAGCGCCTGCAGCGGATAGCTTTCCAGCGGCATGCGCACGCCCGCCATGTTCATGATCACCGAGGAGTGGCCTGCAGCCACCACGCCGACCTTCTTGGCGCCGATGAAGCCGCGCGTCGTGTCGACGCCCATGACCGCGCCATTGGCCGCCCGCTTGACGCCGGTGACCTCGCAATTCTGGATGATGTGCACGCCGCGCGCCGAAGCGCCGCGCGCATAGCCCCAGGCCACCGCATCGTGACGCGCCGTGCCGCCTCGCCGCTGCAAGGCGGCGCCGACGACGGGATAGCGCGCCTGCCTGGAAATGTTGAGCGGCGGGCAGAATTCCTTCGCCTGCTCAGGCGTCAGCCATTCATTGTCGATGCCGTTGAGACGGTTGGCATGGACATGGCGCTTCAGCACCTGGATGTCGTGCACATTGTGCGCCAGCATCATGACGCCGCGCGCCGAATACATGACGTTGTAGTTGAGTTCCTGGGAGAGCCCATCCCACAGCTTCAGCGCATGGTCGTAAATGCCGGCGCTCTCGTCGTAAAGGTAGTTGGAGCGGATGATGGTGGTGTTGCGCCCGGTGTTGCCGCCGCCTAGCCAGCCCTTTTCCAGCACCGCGACATTGGTGATGCCGTGCACGGTGGCGAGATAGTAGGCGGTGGCCAGGCCATGACCGCCGGCGCCGACGATGATGACGTCATATTCCTTCTTCGGCTCCGGCGAGGACCATTGTTCCTCCCAGCCCTTGTGGCCGCGCATGGCCTCGCGGGCGATGGCGAATACCGAATATTTTTTCAACGTTCCAGCCTCGCAAATGGCGATGGGGTATTTTACGCAGCCCCGGCGCGCGAGGTGTATCACTAGCGAAACGGCGCTTCCACCCTTGCGCTGTTTGCGACGGCGCTTGCCGTTTTGCGCCGCGGTGGAAAAGACCTGCCCGGGCTGGCAGGCATGGCTGCGTTCGGACACACTGGCGATCGCGAGACTCTGGAGGACGGATATGGGCAACGCCTGGTGGAATCTAACCTTGCGTTTCCTGCTGGAACTTGCCGCCTTGCTTGGCCTCGGCTTTGCCGGCTGGAGCCTCTCCGGCGGATGGTGGCGCTGGCTCTTCGCCTTGGCCTTGCCGTTCATTGCAGCTGCGCTGTGGGGAACCTTCGCGGTGCGCGGCGATCCGAGCCGGTCCGGACGCGCGCCGGTTCCTGTACCAGGCGCAGTCAGGCTGGTGCTTGAACTGGCCATCCTGTTTGGCGGTGCAGCCGGATTCTATGCCGCCGGTCACACAACCACGGGCGTTGTCATCACGCTGCTCATCGCCATCAGCTACGCATTTTCGCTCGATCGCCTCGGCTGGCTGCTGAAGCAATAGTCCGGCGCGCGGCGCTTGTGCCGCTGCGAAGCCATTCAGCAAGTCGAGCACGTATCGGGTGGCTAGCACCGTCCCGAACTGCGATCAACATCCCGGGTGCCGGCACAGCCGGCGCGATGAAAGGATGCAAAAAATGTTCGCACTCACCAATAAAATAGCGATCGTCACCGGCGCCAGTTCCGGCATCGGCCGCGCCACCGCAAAACTCTTCGCCGAAGAAGGCGCCAGGGTCGTCATCGCCGCCCGCCGCCAGGCCGAACTCGATGCGCTGGTCGTCGAAATCGAGGACGCCGACGGCACGGCAGTCGCGCTTGCCGGCGATGTCCGCGACGAAGCCTATGCAAAAGCCCTCGTCGATCTCGCCGTCGAAAAATTCGGCGGGCTCGATATCGCCTTCAACAATGTCGGCTCCGTCGGAACGATGGGTCCGATTTCGGAACTGTCGCTGGACGGATGGCGCGAGACGCTCGACGCCAATCTGACCAGCGCCTTTCTCGGCGCGAAATACCAGGTGCCGGCGATGGTCGAACGCGGCGGCGGATCGCTGATCTTCACCTCGACCTTCGTCGGTCACACAGTCGGCATGCCGGGCATGACCAGCTATGCCGCGAGCAAGGCCGGACTGATCGGCCTGACGCAGGTACTGGCCGCCGAATACGGCCCCAGGGGCGTGCGGGTCAACGCGCTGATGCCGGGTGGCACCGACACCCCGTCGGCAACATTCAAGACGCCGGAATCACGCGCTTTCGTGGAAAACCTGCATGCCTTGAAACGTGTCGCTGTGCCTGAAGAGATCGCCCGCGCTGCGCTCTTCCTGGCATCGGATGCGTCGAGCTTCACCACAGGATCGGCGCTGTTTGCCGATGGCGGCGTCTCGATCACCCGGACGTGAAGCATTTCGCGGGTCATCGCCCGCGCCGATCAGCCATAGAACCCGAAACCGGACTTGCTTTTTCCACGCGATTTGGCGATTCGGTTTCGGGTGAGGAGGACGGACATGCTGCTGATCAGGACCTATGTCGCCCAGAGCGCAATCGAAGGCGTCGGCGTGTTCGCCGCCGAGCCGATCAGGAAGGGCGCCTCGATCTGGCGGCTCGATCCGGATTTCGACCGGCTGATCCCGACGGACAAATACGAGGCGGCGCCGCCGCACCTCAAGGAATTGCTCGACCGCTATGCCTATCCGAGCCCCGACCGTCCCGGCTTCATGGTCTATGAAGTCGATAATGGCCGCTTCATGAACCACGCCGAGCGGCCGAACACGGATTTTTCGCAATATGGCGGCGCCACCGCCACTCGAGATATATCAGCCGGCGAGGAAATTACCTGCGATTACGGCGAATTCTTCGAGGATTTCGCACGGCTCCATCTGGCCAGCGCCTAGTTGGCGCCCTATCTCGGGGCTGCCGTGGCAAATTGGCGGTTGTCCTTCATTTCCAGTGTGGACAGCGCGGCCTGATTCTGCTATCAGCCGCCACAATTCGTGGTGTAAAGCGCCGCGGAGGCATGTGGCTATGGTCACTTGCCTGTTGATATCAAACCCGAAAGACAGGATTGCCCGTGCAGGTACTCGTCCGCGACAATAACGTTGATCAGGCGCTTCGCGCTCTCAAAAAGAAGATGCAGCGCGAAGGCATTTTCCGCGAAATGAAGATGCGCGGCCATTACGAGAAGCCTTCCGAGAAGCGCGCCCGTGAAAAGGCCGAAGCCGTTCGCCGCGCCCGCAAGCTGGCCCGCAAGCGCGCCCAGCGCGAAGGCCTGCTGCCGATGACGCCGCGCCCGGTTGCTGCCGGCGCCGCCGGTGGTCCTGGTGGTGCTCCGCGTCCGCCGCGGTTCTGACGCCAATTTTTCGTCCTTTTCGAAGGATACTCTGAGGTGGCGCGATGCGGAATCGCCGCCACCTTTTTGTTTGGAGCGCCGCCATTCTGTTGGAGGCCGTTCCCTTGAACGCGCAAACGGCGTTCTAGATTTTGTTACGACAATCTGTGACCCGGCCCGGAGGGGGACCTGGACGGCGCGGCTGAAGTGAGGACAGGGCAGACATGAACGCAATCGGCGTAGAGCGCAAAACCACAATGCGCGGTTTGGCCCTGGCGGCAGCCCTGATGTCCGGCCTGGTGCTTGCCGGTTGCCAGAGCGTTCCGACCGGCGAATTCAACAACATCGACAAGGCGCAAGGCTCAAGCGAGAACATCTCCTCGCTGTCGGCGGTGATCCAGCGCAATCCGCAGGATCCGGAAGGCTACAATGTGCGCGGCTCGGCCTATGGCCGTGGCGGCCAGTACCAGGCGGCGCTGAAGGATTTCGACACCGCCATCCAGCTCAACCCGAATTTCTACCAGGCCTATTCGAACCGGGCACTGATCCAGCGCTTCCTCGGCAACCAGGCGGCCGCCCTTGCCGACTACAACCGCTCGATCCAGATCAATGCAAATTATGACGCCGCCTATATCGGCCGCGGCAACCTCTATCGCAAGGCCGGCCAGACCCAGCAGGCCTTCAACGATTTCCAGAAGGCGATCCAGCTCGACACCACGGATGCCCGCGCCTATCACAATCGCGGCCTGATCTATCAAAGCCAGGGCCAGCACAAGTTTGCCATCGAGGATTTCTCGACCGCCATCTCCCTGGCGCCGGACGCGGCCGAACCCTATAACGGCCGCGGCCTCTCCTATCTCGCCATGAATGACGAGGACAACGCCTTCTCCGACTTCAACATGGCCATCAAGCTCGACGGCAAGAACGCCGAAGCCTGGTCCAACCAGGCGCTGATCTACGAGCGCCGCGGCGACAAGGTCAAGGCCTCGAAGGCCTACCGCGAAGCCGTCCATCTCGACCCGACCTACCAGCCGGCCAAGGACGGCCTGTCGCGCACATCGGGCGCCACCGCCGGCTGAGATGCAGCCGGCGCGCCGCCATCGGCGGCCTTTTATAACAACGTTCTATTCCTGATGCAGTGCGCCGCGTGAGCGGTTTCTCCCAAGGGAAAGCGCAGAGCGCTTCCCCTTGAGATTGCGTATCCAGAAAACCCCACTATCACCCAATCTTAACCACCAGGGGCAAAGCGTTAACCCCTGCCTTGATCGCGCCAAGTTTTCAGCGGAACGCTCCGGGCCATTCAACCGTTGTTGAAGGCATTTTCGAAAGGACTGACCCATGATCAAGAAAATCATCTGTGCCGCGGCACTTGCCACGACGCTGCTTGCCGTTCCCGCCAGCGCCGGCAAGCTTCAGCTCGGCACGCTCGATTGCACCATCGACGGCGGCGTCGGTTACGTCATCACGTCGAACAAGGGCGTCGACTGCACGTTCCGCCCTTATCACCATGGGCCGTCCGAGAAATACACGGGGATGATCTCCAAGCTCGGCGTCGATCTCGGCCAGACGCATCAGGGCCAGCTGGTGTGGGCGGTTCTGGCCGCCACCCGCGGCCATGACGAGGGCGACCTTGCCGGCCATTATTACGGCGTCAACGCCGAGGCGAGCGTGGTGACCGGCGGCGGCGGCAATCTGCTGGTCGGCGGGCTGGACGGCGCCTTTGTGCTGGAGCCGCTCAGCGTCCAGGCGCAGACCGGCGTCAATGTAGCGGTCGCCGTGACCTCCCTGGAGCTGATCCACTCGTTCAAATAAGCATGGGCAAATAAGGATCGACTGATCCCTCTACGCGCGGCGCGGAACAGGTTACTGTTTCGCGCCGCATGCTTTTTGGGGGATCCGCCGTGCTGAAACCAGCCATCGCCGCCGCTATCACCATCATCTGTACCGCCCAGGCCCAAGCGCAAGGCCAGGGTATCGAACTCGGTGTGCTCGATTGCGCCATCGGCGGCGGCACCGGCTTCATCTTCGGCTCCAGCAAGGATCTGAGCTGCACCTTCACGCCGGCCGACAAGAGCTTTTCGCCGGAAGCCTATTTCGGCGCCGTCAACAAATACGGGCTCGACATCGGCACCACCAAGCAGACCGTCATGCAATGGCTGGTGCTGACGCCGCTGAGGAACATCTATGCGCCCGGCGCGTTGGCCGGCGACTATATCGGCGCCAGCGCCGAAGTGACCGCGGCGGTCGGCGCCGGCGCCAATCTCCTGGTCGGCGGCTCCTCGCAGGCCTTCACCCTGCAGCCGCTCAGCCTGCAGACGCAGACCGGTATCAACATTGCGATCGGCGTCAGCCAGTTTCAGCTGCGCAGCATTGAGAACTGACCGGCGCATCAAGCGGAGAGGCTTCCGGCCAATCTCGACCGTTTGCACTTCGATAAAAAGCCACTTGAGCTCAACTGCGCTTGAGGTTTTACAACTCGCCTGACTGAAACAGCGCGCATGGCCCCGCCGGAAAGCCTGACTGGCTTCTGGCGCCATGCGCCGGCATCGAGATATGCAAAGGCAGGGTAAAAGAATGACTGGAATCACCAGCAACAAGGTCGACTGGCGGGCATTGTGGGCAAGCGGCGACCTCGCGCGCTTCTGCTTCATCAGCCTCGGCATCCTGCTGCACGCCACCAACGAGACGATGGTGGCGACGGTCATGCCGGCCATGGTCGGGGACCTCGCCGGTGTGCAGTTCGTCGGCTGGTCGCTGGCCGTCTACGAGCTCGGCGCCATTGTCGCCGGCGCAGCGGCCGGGCGGCTGGTCAGCTATGTCGCTCTACGCTCCAACGTCACGGTCGCCGCCCTGCTCTATGCCGTGGGCGCACTGATCTGCGCCACCGCGCCGTCCATGCCGGTGTTTCTTGGCGGCCGTCTGGTCGAGGGTCTCGGCGGCGGTGCGCTGGTGTCGCTGGCCTTCGTCTCGGTCGAGCGGCTGTTTAACCGCAGCATCTGGCCACAGCTGTTCGGCATAATGTCGGCGATCTGGGGCGTCGCCGCATTCAGCGGCCCGATGCTCGGCGCGATCATGGTCGAGCTCCTGTCCTGGCGCTGGGCCTTCGGCGTCTTCGTGCTGGGTGGCATTGCCATGGCATCGGCAAGCTTCATCGTCCTGAACACGCCGGAAGCGGCGAAGCCGCAGGCCGCCGCCGGCACATCGCCGCCCTTCCCCTATGCAGCACTTGGCTGCCTCGCCATCGCCGTCGTGCTGATCGCCACCGCAGGCGTCGACGTCGCCTTGCTGCGCTCGTCGCTGCTGCTGGCCCTCGGCCTCGCCGGCCTGGCGCTGTTCGTTTTCGTCGACGCCATGAAGCCGCAATCGCGACTGTTCCCGTCGGGCCTGTTCTCATGGCGCTCGCCGGTCGGCAGCGGCATGACCATGGTTGCCGCCTTCTCGGTGGCGACAGTCTCTTTTTCCATCTACGGGCCGCTTCTGCTTACCACGCTGCACGGCATCCCGATCCTGACCACAGGCTACATCATCGCCGCCGAATCGATCGCCTGGTCGATCCTGTCGATCGCCGTCGCCAATGCGCCGCTGCAGCGCGAACGGCAGATCCTCGTCATCGGCGCGCTGATGATTGCAGCCGGCCTCGCGGGTTTCGCCTATGCCATCCCCGCCGGCTCGATCCCGCTGATCCTGCTCTGCGCTTTGTTGCAAGGCGGTGGCTTCGGCGTGTCATGGCCCTTCCTGACCCGCATCATCGTCGCCTCGGCCCGCGACGGCGAGCAGACGATCGCCTCGGCCGCCGTGCCGACCATGCAGCGCATCGGCTACGCCGTGGGCGCCGCCATGGCCGGCATCATCGCCAATGCCAGCGGCTTTTCGGACGGACTGAACCGCGAGGCAGCAGCGCACGTCGCCGGCTGGCTGTACCTGGCCTTCGTGCCACTCGGCATTGTCGGTTGCCTGGCGGCGTTGAAGATGGCTTTGGCGGCACGCCGGCCGCAACTGGCGCCAGGCTGAGGGCACGGCCGATCGAGAATTTGGCGACAGCATTCCGCCGGCGCTGTCGGCGTCAAATGCCCTCGGCCACAAGGCTGCTTGCAAGACCATGGCCTGCCCGATTGCGGAACCGGCGGCCGCTCAGGCTTGCAAACGCTCGGCGATGAGCGCGGCGAGCCGCGCCGCCACCTCGCCCTTGCCCATCTCAGGCCATTCCTCGACACCGTCCTTCGAGACGATGCGCACCTTATTGCGGTCGCCGCCCATGACGCCGGTGGGGCCGACGCCGCTTTCATGCGAGACATCGTTGGCGACAATGAAATCGGCGCCCTTCTTCTTCAGCTTGGCCTCGGCATTCGCAATCAGGTCCTGCGTCTCGGCGGCGAAGCCGACAACCAGCCCCGGCCGTTGCCCGTGATGACCGACACTGGCGAGAATGTCGGGGTTTTCGACCATTTGCAGCGCCGGTGGGCCCTGGCCCGCCACCTTCTTGATCTTCTCGCCGGCCGTGCCAGCGGTGCGCCAGTCGGCGACGGCAGCTACGAAGACCGCGGCGTCCGCCGGCAACAACTGTTCGACGGCCGCCTTCATCTCGGCCGCGGTCTCGACATGTGTCGTCACAACGCCGGCCGGATCGGCAATACTGACCGGACCGGAGATCAGGCGTACATCCGCGCCCAGTCTTGCCAGCGCTGCCGCAATCGCATGGCCCTGCTTGCCCGAAGAGCGGTTGGCGATGTAGCGCACCGGGTCGATCGGCTCATGCGTCGGCCCCGAGGTGACGATGATCCTGCGGCCGGCCAGCGGCTTCGGCCTGCTGTCGAGCAGTGCCTCGATCACTGCCACGATCTCCAGCGGCTCGGCCATGCGGCCCTCGCCCGCCTCGTTGCTTTCCGCCATCTCGCCCTTGGCCGGGCCGACGAAGGCGATGCCATCCTTGGCGAGCGTCGCCCGGTTGCGGCTCGTCGCGGCATGCGACCACATTTTCGGGTTCATCGCCGGCGCCATCAGCACCTTCTTGTCGGTGGCGAGCAGCACCGTCGAGGCCAGATCGTTGGCATGGCCGTTGGCGAGCTTGGCCATCAGGTCGGCGGTGGCCGGCGCCACCACCAGAAGGTCGGCCTCGCGCGACAGCCTGATATGGCCGACATCGTGCTCGTCACTGCGGTCGAACAGTTCGGTGAAGACATGGTCGGCCGAAAGCGCGCCGACCGAAAGCGTGGTGACGAACTCCTGCGCCGCCGATGTCATCACGACGCGCACCGCCGCACCGCGCTCGCGCAGCCGGCGGATCAGGTCCAGCGCCTTGTAGGCGGCGATGCCGCCGCCGATGATCAGCAGGATGCGCTTGCCGTCGAGGGTGCTGTGCGTTTTTGTGGATTGACCTCGCTGGGACAGATCGTTGTCAAAACCTCCATGAGGCTCAACCAGGCGGCGGATTGTTGCATGGAGGGTTTCGCTCTCGGGCATGCCGGCTTCCGCCGACAGCACGCTTTTGGCAAGCGCATCACGCGCCTCTTCCTCCATCGACACCCCGCGCGCCGCAGCGCGCTCACGCAATTTCTGCTTCACGTCGTCAGCTAGATTGCGGACAGTAATGGTGCCCATGACTTGCTCCGCGACATCAATAGCGCGACTGCAACGCTAGCACCACAGTTGCTAGCGTTGCAAGCGATCAGAGCAGCTTCCACGCGATATACACCAGCGTCAGCGCGATGACCCACAGCGCCATGCGGCCGGAGCGGGTGTAGCGCGCTTCGGCCTTACCGATGGCGCGCGATGTCGCTTCGTCGAAGCGCAGGCCGTGTTCGGCCATAAAATCGATCTCGCGCGACAGCCGTTCGGTGCGGGCGGCAAGATCGGGCGCTTGGCGGGCCAGCGCCAGCAGCGCCTTGGCGCCGTCGCGCGCGTCCATCAGCAGGCCGCTCGGGCCGAGATTGCCGGCGATCCACTGGCCGACCACCGGCTCGGCCGTCTTCCACATGTTGAAGGCCGGGTCGAGCGTGCGCGCGACGCCTTCGACCACCACCATGGTCTTCTGCAACAGGATCAGTTCCGACCGCGTGGCCATATCGAACAGTTCGGTGACCTCGAAGAGCAGCGTCAGAAGCTTCGCCATCGAGATGGTTTCAGCCGGCTGGCCATGGATCGGCTCGCCGATCGCGCGAATGGCCTGCGCGAAAGCCGCGACATTGTGCTGACGCGGCACGTAGCCGGCCTCGAAATGCACCTCGGCGACGCGCAGATAGTCGCGCGTGATGAAGCCGTAGAGGATTTCGGCGAGGAACCGGCGCTCCTTCTTGCCGAGCCGTCCGGCAATGCCGAGATCGACGGCGACGATATTGCCATTGGCCTCGACGAACAGATTGCCTGGATGCATGTCGGCATGGAAGAAGCCGTCGCGCAGCGTGTGACGCAGGAACGACTGGATCAGGTTGGTGGCGATCGCCTTCAGATCGTGCCCCGCCGCCGCGAGGCCGGCGATGTCGTTCATCTTGACGCCGTCGACCCATTCCATGGTCAGCACATCGCGCCCGGTGCGCTCCCAGTCGACCGACGGCACGCGGAAGCCCGGATCGTCCTTGGTGTTTTCGCCCAGTTCCGAAAGTGCGGCCGCCTCGAGGCGAAGATCCATCTCGATCTTGGTGGTCTGCGCCAGCGTCTCGGTCACCTCGACCGGCCGCAGCCGGCGCGACGACGGGATGTATTTCTCCTGCAGCCGAGCGGCGAGGAAATAGCTTTCGAGATCCTGGAAGAAGCGGCGGCGCACGCCAGGCCGGATCACCTTCACCGCCACCTTGGTATCGACACCGTCATGCATGGCTTGCGCGGGATGAACCTGGGCGATGGAGGCCGCCGCGACCGGCCCGCCGAACTGCGTATAGAGTTCGCCGATCTTGCGCCCGAGCGAGCCCTCGATCGCCGCCACCGCTTCCGCCTGCGAAAAAGTGTGCATCTTGTCCTGCAGCATGGCGAGGTCGAGCGCCATGTCGTTGCCGACGACATCAGGCCGCGTCGCCAGGAACTGGCCGAGCTTGACGTAGGAGGGTCCGAGCCGGACCACCGCCTTGGCCAGCCGGTCGCTGCGCTCATAAGTGAGCGCGCGGCGGCGGGTGAAGAGCCGGGCCATGCGCCAGCCGAATTTCGGCAGGCCGCCGAGTTCGTCGCCAGGCAATGCTGCGATCACGCCTTCGCGAACCAGCACCCAGCCGGCCCGTGCGAGCCGAAAGGCGGCGCCGACGCTGCTCATCGCCTACCCTGCTGCTGCAAACTGTGGTGCCTCAAAGCTTCCAGCCCGAATGCAGGGCGGCAATGCCGCCGGAATAGTTGCGGAACGACACGCGCTCGAAGCCCGCGCGGGTGATCATGGCAGCAAAGTTCTGCTGATTGGGAAATTTGCGGATCGATTCGACCAGGTAGGAATAGGGTTCGCCCTCGCCCGTCACCATCTTGCCGATCTGCGGAATGGCGTTGAACGACCAGGCTTCGTAGACCTTGTCCAGCAGCGGCATCTCGACCTCGGAAAACTCCAGGCACAGGAACCGTCCGCCGGGCTTCAGCACGCGAAAGGCTTCCGTCAGCGCGACATCGATGCGCGGCACGTTGCGGATGCCGAATGCGATGGTGTAGGCGTCAAAGGTGCTATCGGTGAAAGGCAGTTCCTCGGCATTGGCCTCGACGAAATCGGTGTTGCCGGACAGGCGCTTTTTCTCCGCGCGGTCACGGCCGACGCTGAGCATCGAGCCGTTGATGTCGAGCACCGTGGCATGCGTGTTGCCATGGCTGGCGTCTACAATGCGGAAGGCGATGTCGCCGGTGCCGCCCGCCACGTCAAGCACTTTCCAGCCCGGACGTTTCGGCGGATTGAGCCATGTCACCATGGCATCCTTCCACAGCCGGTGCAGCCCGGCCGACATCAGGTCGTTCATCAGGTCGTAGCGGTTCGCCACCTTGTGGAAAACATCGTTGACCAGAGGCTGCTTGTCGCCTGGCCCTACCTTCTTGAAACCATAGGAGGTTTCCATGCCGCCCGCGGCCGTGGTTCTCTCAACTGACATTATTTTGATCCGTCATAAAACCGGCGGGACCATAGCCGATCGATGGTGCGGGCGCTATTGTTTAAGGCGCGGTGTTCGGCCGCGCTTCCAGGTGGTGGGCTTTACGGCCTGGACTGATGAGACGGGATAACTGCATGCCTTTGAAAGCAGAACTGCACTGCCACATCGAGGGGGCAGCGGCGCCCGAACTCGTCATCCGTCAGGCGCAGAAATACGGCAAGGACACCTCGCCCTATATCCAGAACGGCTCCTTCGTCTGGCATGATTTCACCTCGTTCCTGGCGGCTTATGATTTTTCCGCCGACCTGTTCCGCACCGAGGAGGATTATGCCCGCCTCGCCGACCATTATCTGACCAGCCTTGCCCGCGACGGCGCCATCTATTCCGAGGTCTTCACCTCGCCCGACCATGCCGTCAGGGCCGGCCTGTCGCCCAAGGCCTATACCGATGCGCTCGGCGAAGGCATGCTGCGCGCCAAAGCCAAGACCGGCATCGAGGGCCGCATGATCGTCACCGGCGTACGCCATGTCGGCGTCGAATCGATCGAGCAGGCGGCGCGCTTTGCGGCGCGCTGCGGAAATCCGCTGGTCACCGGCTTCGGCGTCGCCGGCGACGAGCGCATGGGCGAGATGGAGGATTATGTCAGGGCCTTCGAGATCGCCCGCGAAGCGGGCCTCGGCATCACCATCCATGCCGGCGAGTTGACCGGCTGGGAGACGGTGCAGGCCGCACTCGACCACATCCGCCCCTCGCGCATCGGCCATGGCGTGCGCGCCATCGAAAATCCCGATCTGGTGCGGCGCATCGCCGATGAGGGCATCGTGCTGGAATGCTGCCCCGGCTCCAACATCGCGCTCAAGGTCTACGACAGTTTCGCCGATCACCCTTTCCCTGCGCTGCAGGCAGCCGGCTGCAAGGTGACGCTGAATTCTGACGACCCGCCCTATTTCTGGACTTCGCTGAAGCGCGAATACGACATCGCCGCCGAGCATTTCGCCATGAACGAAAAGGCGCTGGCCGCCATCACCCGAACCGCGATCGAGGCGGCTTTCGTCGACAGGAAGACGAAAAGCGCGCTGCTTGCCCGGCTCGATGCGAAGAGGTGAATGGTGAATGGTGAATGGTGAATGGTGAATGGTGAATGGTGAATGGTGAATGGTGAATGGTGAATGGTGAATGGTGAATGGTTTGCCGGCTCTTCGGCCTGTCAACCGCAATGATCGATCCATCGGGACTCGCAAACCTGCTCACTATTCACTATTCACTATTCACCATTCACTGGAGCAACCCATGCAGGGCGTCACCGTCGTCGACCACCCGCTTGTCCAGCACAAGCTCACCATCATGCGCAAGAAGGAGACGTCGACCGCCGGCTTCCGGCGGCTGCTGCGCGAGATCTCGCTGCTGCTCGGCTACGAGGTCACCCGCAACCTCGAACTGACGACGACGACCATCGAAACCCCGATGGAAACCATGGAAGCGCCGACGCTGGAAGGCAAGAAGCTGGTCTTCGCCTCGGTGCTGCGCGCCGGCAATGGCCTGCTCGAAGGCCTGCTCGACCTGGTCCCGGCGGCCCGCGTCGCGCATGTCGGCCTCTACCGCGATCACGAAACGCTGGAGGCGGTGGAATATTTCTTCAAGGCGCCGAGCGATCTCGCCGACCGGCTGGTGATCGTCGTCGATCCGATGCTGGCGACCGCGAACTCGGCCATCGCGGCCATCGACAAGCTGAAGGAGCGCGGAGCCACCAACATCCGTTTCCTTTGCCTGCTGGCGGCGCCAGAAGGCATCGAGCGCTTCACCAAGGCGCATCCGGATGTCCCGGTCTTTACCGCTTCCATCGACCGCCAGCTCAACGAGAAGGGCTACATCATGCCCGGCCTCGGCGATGCCGGCGACCGCATGTACGGAACCAAATGACGGCGGCTGGCAAGGCCAGCTGACATCCAGTCGTTTACCGCCCGTTTACGCAAAGCCGCGGTTTCGGGTTGGCGTTAAAGCGGCACACACCATACGTGGGCAAGAATGGGCCTTCACAAAGGTCCATTCATGCTGCGCAAGCTTGTCATTCTGGGCGTGTTCGCCGGAACGTCGGCATCGATCCCGATCGTCTATCAGTCGAATCCGCAGATTCTCGACAACCTGTTGAAGTCGACCGTCGCCGGCAAGGCGTCCGCGCAGCCTCAGCCCGAACTGAACATGGCCTCGGTTCCCGGCAAGCCGGCCGCACCGCTGCCCACTGGGCGCAAAGTATTGGTGGCGGCTGACGAGCGCGGCCATTTCACCTCCGCCTTCAAGCTCAACGGCCGCCAGGTCGACGGCATGATCGACACCGGCGCCACTTTGGTCGCCATCAACACCTCGACGGCGCGCCGCATCGGCATCTCGCTCGACCCGTCGGACTTCAACCAGCAGGTCAACACCGCCAATGGCGCGATCAGGGCCGCCGTGGTCAACATCGATCGCCTGCAGATCGGCAAGATCAGCGTCGACAACGTCCAGGCGGTAGTGCTCGACGACAAGGCTCTGCGCACCAACCTCATTGGCATGAGCTTTTTGCAGCGGCTGGCAAAATACCAGGTCGAAAACGGCACACTGTTGCTGGTGCAGTAGCGCGTTCCGCTACCCGCGCGGCAGCACGCGCCGGATGACAGTCTTGTCGGCGGCTGGTTTCGACGCCCCGATCGTATAGGCCGAAAGCACGGCGGCTGCGGCCGCTTCGGCCTCCACTTGCGTGCGGGCGTGGACCAGCGCCAGCGGCTCGCCGGTCCGCACCTCGGCGCCGAGCGGCAGCAGCCTGGTGATGCCGACCGCATGGTCGATCCTGTCGTCCGGCCGCGTGCGCCCGCCACCGAGCCCGACCACAGCAAGGCCGATATCGCGGGTGGCAATAGCGGTGGCAAAACCGTTGCCTGTCGCCTTGACCGCAAACTCCACCGCCGCTTTCGGCAGGTATTTTTCCGGCTTCTCGACGAAATCGGCGGGACCGCCAAGGGCTGCGACCATACGCGCGAAGGCGGCTGCCGCGCGGCCGCCGGCCAGCGTCTCGGCCGCGCGCCTGAGACCGTCCTGATTGGACGACGCCAGCCCTGCCGATTGCAGCATCTCGGCGGCCAGCGCCAGCGTCACATCCTCCAGTCGCTTGTCGCGGAACCTTCCGGTGAGGAAATCGACGGCGTTGCGCACCTCGACCGCGTTGCCGGCCGCCGACGCCAGCGGCTCGTTCATACCGGTGACCAGCGCCGAGGCCTTCAGGCCGGCGCCGTTGGCGATCTCGACCAGGCTGTTGGCCAGTGCTGTCGCGTCGCGCGACTTCTCCATGAAGGCGCCATTGCCGACCTTGACGTCGAGCACCAGCGACCGCAGGCCGGCCGCGAGTTTCTTCGACAGGATAGAGGCAGTGATCAGCGGCACCGATTCCACCGTTCCGGTCACATCGCGGATCGCATAGAGGCGACGGTCGGCGGGCGCGAGATCGGCGGTCTGGCCGATGATGGCACAGCCGGTCTCGAGCACGGTCTTGCGGAAGCGCGCGATATCCGGCTGGCTGATATAGCCTGGGATGGCATCCATTTTGTCCAGCGTGCCGCCGGTATGCCCAAGGCCCCTGCCGGAGATCATCGGCACATAGGCGCCGCAAGCGGCGACGATCGGCGCCAGCATCAGCGAGACATTGTCGCCGACGCCGCCGGTCGAATGTTTGTCGGTGACCGGACCCGGCAGGTCCGACCAGTCGAGCACATCGCCGGAATCGCGCATGGCGAGCGTCAGCGCCACCGCCTCGTCGCGGTTCATGCCGTTGAAGAACACGGCCATGGCGAAGGCGCCGACCTGGCCGTCCGAGACGCTGCCCGAAGTCACGCCCGCGACGAAGGCCGAAATCTCCTGCGGGGACAGTTTCTGGCCGTCGCGCTTGCGGCGGATGATTTCCTGCGGAAGCATCAGGCAGCGCCCTTCGGCTCCGGCAACCCATCCTGGAACACATGCGCAAGGATCGTCGCCAGCCGTGCGCCGCCGATCGGCGCCATGTCCTTGGTCTCCTGGTGCGACAGTTCCGCCCCGGTCATCCCGGCGGCGAGATTGGTGATCACCGAACAGGCGGCTACGCGAAGCCCAAGGAAGCGGGCGAGAATGACCTCCGGCACGGTCGACATCCCTACCGCATTGGCGCCCATGACGCGCGCCATGCGGATTTCAGCAGGGGTTTCGAAACACGGACCGGAAAACCACATATAGACGCCCTTGTGCAGCGCCGTCCCTGTCGCCTTCGCCGCCCGTTCGATCGCCGCGCGCAAGCCGGCATCATAGGCTTCGGTCAGGCCGACGAAGCGGCGGTCGCTCGGTTCGCCGATCAGCGGGTTGGAGCCGGAGAAATTGATGTGATCGGTGATCAGCATCACCGATCCTGGCAGCATGTCGGGATCGACCGAGCCGGCGGCATTGGTAAGGATCAGCTTGGTGATGCCGATGCCGGCAAGCACCTCCAGCGCCGGCCGCATTGCAGCAGCAACGCCGTGCTCGTAGTAATGGGCGCGGCCGGACAGCATCAGCACCGGCGTGCCGGCGAAAAGCCCCGCGACCACCTCGCCGGCATGGCCAGTCACCCCGCTGCGGGGGAAACCCGGCAGGTCGGCATAAGAGATGCGCACGGCATTCTCGACCTGGTCGACAAGCCCGCCAAGGCCCGACCCCAGCACCATCGCCGTTGTTGGCGCCAACCCGTCCAGTCTTTCAACGAGGTGGTCCAGAGCTTCCTTCATATCAGCCAACTCTCACTTCAAAATGTCGCCACGAAACCCGTAGGGCAGCATGTCGCCCATGGTCACGGTCTCGACCACGCCGGTGTTGTCGCAAAGATAGAGCTTTGTGTCCGGCCGGCAGAATTCCGCCAGCCTTTGCCGGCAGCCGCCGCAGGGCGAGCATTTGGCCATGCGTGAGGCAATGACGGCGATTTCCACAATCTTGCCGCCACCGCCCATGATGTAATGGCCGAGCGCCGTGGTCTCGGCGCACCAGCCTTCCGGATAGGACGCGACCTCGATGTTGGCGCCGGTGAAGACACGGCCGTCTTCGGTGCGCAACGCCGCACCCACCGGAAACTTCGAATAGGGCGCGTAGGCCTTGGCCATGGCCTCCTGCGCGGCTTCGAACAGATCATGCGACATCTAGACGTTCTCTCCGACGATCGTGTTCAAAACCCGGCCATTTGCGTTTCCTGGCGCCTTTCGAGCACCAGCCGCATGTTCGACACAGTGCTCCTGGGCGCCCGGATCAACGTTCCTTGACATAGGGCACGCCGCCGGCGCGCGGCGGGATCGCCTTGCCGATGAAGCCGGCAAGCAGGATCACGGTCAGCACATAGGGCAGCGCCTGCATGAACTGCACCGGCACCTTGCCGATCAACGGTAGCGGCGAACCCTGCAGGCGGATCGCCGCCGCGTCGAGGAAGCCGAACAGAAGGCAGGCGAACATAGCGTTGACCGGTCGCCATTTGGCAAAGATCAGCGCCGCCAGTGCGATGTAGCCCTTGCCCGCGGTCATGTCCTTCACGAAGCCGCCATTCTGCACCATCGAGAGGTAGGCGCCGGCAATGCCGGTCAGCACACCGGTGCAGATCAGCGCCCGGTAGCGCAGCCAGGCGACCGAGATGCCGGCGGTGTCGACGGCGGCCGGGTTCTCGCCGACGGCGCGCAGGCGCAGGCCGAAGCGGGTTCGAAACAACACCCACCAGGTGAACGGCACCATGGCGAAAGCGAGATAGACCAGAATCGAATGGCCAGAGAGCAGCTCGGAATAGATCGGCCCAATGATGGGCACATCGTGGATCGCGGCAGCACCAGGCAGAGTGATGGCCTCGAAACGCTCGCCCGGCTGCAGCGCCGGCGTTCGCCCGCCCTGCTGGAACCAGGCCTGGCCCAGAATGATGGTCGAGCCGGCGGCGACGAAGTTGATGGCCACACCGGAGACGATCTGGTTGCCGCGATGGGTGATCGAGGCGAAGCCGTGCACCAGGGCAAAGGCGACCGACATCACGATCGCCATGCCGAGACCGAGGAAGGCCGAATGGAAGACCGAAGCGGCGGCCGCACCTGCAAAGGCGCCGACCAGCATCTTGCCTTCCAGCCCGATGTCGAAAACGCCGGCGCGTTCCGAATAGAGGCCGGCGAGGCAAGGGAGTAGCAGCGGCACCGACAGGCGTATGGTCGAGTCCAGGATCTGCACGATGGCGATGAAGACGTCCATCTCAGGCGCCCTTCCCTTTGACCGCTTCGATGCCGACCGACCTTGGACTGAACGAGGCGAACAGCGCCTGGACGTAGGGCCGGAACATGTGCTCCAGCGCACCGGCAAACAGGATGACCAAGCCCTGGATGATGACGATCATGTCGCGGGAAATCGCCGGCATTTCGAAGGCAAGTTCGGCGCCGCCCTGGTAGAGCATGCCGAACAGGATCGCCGCCAGCACGATGCCGACCGGATGCAGTCGGCCCATCAGCGCCACGGCGATGCCGACGAAGCCGGCGCCGGAGACGAAATCGATCGCCACATTGTGCTGGTCGCCCATCACCGGGTTCAGCGTCATCATGCCGGCCAGCGCGCCCGAAATCATCATTGCGATGATGATGATGCGGGTCTCCGAAATGCCGGCATAGCGCGCCGCTTTCGGGCTGTGGCCATAGGTGCGCATCTCGTAGCCGAGCTTGGTGCGCCAGATCAGCAGCCAGACCAGGAATGCCATGAGCAGCGCCAGCAGGAAGCAGATGTTGAACGGCGCCGAGCGGATCTTGGCGCCGAACAGTTCGATGATCCAGTTGAGTTTGGGCAGTTCGGCGCCGGCGAGGAAGTTGCGCGTCTGCGGCGCCTGCGACGCCGCCGGCTTCAACGGCCCGACCAGGAGGTAGACCATGATCGAGGCCGCGATGAAGTTGAACATGATGGTGGTGATGACGATGTGCGACCCGCGCTTGGCCTGCAGATAGGCCGGGATCAGCGCCCACAGCGCACCGACGGCGGCTCCGGCGACGATCGCCAGCGGAAAGGTCAGCCACCACGGCAGCACAGTGTCGAAGGCGAGGCAGACCACGCCCACGCCAAGGCCGGCAATATAGGCCTGGCCCTCGGTCCCGATGTTGAACAGGCCGCAATGCGCGGCCACCGCCACCGACAGGCCGGTGAAGATGAAGGTGGTGGCATAGAACAGCGTGAAGGCAATGCCGGTTCCCTTGCCGAAAGCGCCCTCGACCAGGATGACGGCGGCACGAAACGGGTTTTCGCCGACCAGCATGACGACGAAACCGGCAACGATGAAAGCCACTGACAGGTTGATCAGCGGGATCAGCCCATAATCGGCCCAGGCCGGCAGCTTGGCGTAAGGCGTGCTCACTCTGCCGCCTCCTGGCGATCGACGCCTGCCATCAGCAGACCAAGCTCGCCTTCGGTCGCCTCCGGGCCGCGTTCGCCGACGATGCGCCCGGCAAACATCACCAGGATGCGGTCGGACAGCGAACGGATCTCGTCGAGCTCGACCGACACCACCAGCACCGCCTTGCCCTGGTCGCGCATGGCAATCAGCCGCTTGTGGATGAATTCTATGGCGCCGACATCGACGCCGCGTGTCGGCTGGCCGACGATCAGAACACCGGGGTCCTGCTCCATTTCTCGCGCCAGCACGATCTTCTGCTGGTTGCCGCCGGAGAAATTCGCCGTTTTCAGACGCGGATTGCCGGGCCGGATGTCATATTTCTCGATCTTGTCCTTGGCATCGGCCATGATGGCGTCGATGTTGAGGAACGGCCCTTTCAGGTAGCGCGGGTCGTCATGGTAGCCGAGGATCGAATTCTCGTTCTCCTCGAAGGCCAGCACCAGGCCGACATGATGGCGGTCCTCCGGCACATGGGCGAGCCCACGGTCGCGCAACTCGCCGGGATCGGCGGCCCCGGTCAGGTCGATCGGCTTGCCATCGAGCATCACCGAGCCGGAAACCGCGCGCCTGATGCCGGAAATCGCCTCGAGCAGTTCGGACTGGCCGTTGCCGGCGACACCGGCAATGCCGACGATCTCGCCGGCGTGGATATCGAAGGAGATGTCGTCGACCATGGTGACGCCGCGCTGGTCTTTCACCGTCAGGTTCTTGACCGCGAGCTTGACCGCGCCGGCCTCCGTCTCGCCCTTTTCGACCCGCAGCAGCACGCGCCGTCCGACCATCAGTTCGGCCAGTTCGCCGACTGTCGTCTTGCTGGTCTCGCGCGTCGCCACCATCGTGCCCTGGCGCATGACCGAGACATTGTCGGTGATGGCCATGATCTCGCGCAGCTTGTGGGTGATCAGCACCACCGTTTTCCCCTGGTCCTTCAATTGCCTGAGGATGCGGAACAGATGGTCGGCCTCGGCCGGCGTCAACACGCCCGTCGGCTCGTCGAGAATCAGGATTTCGGCGCCGCGATAAAGCGCCTTCAGGATTTCGACACGCTGCTGCAGGCCGACCGGCAATTCCTCGATGATGGCGTCGGGATCGACTTCCAGCCCGTATTCGCGCTCGAGCCGCTCCAGTTCGGAGCGCGCCTTGGCGATGCTCTTTTTCAACAGCGCATCGCTTTCGGCGCCGAGGATGATGTTTTCCAGCACGGTGAAATTGTCGACCAGCATGAAGTGCTGGTGCACCATGCCGATGCCGAGCGCGATGGCGTCGTTGGAAGTCTTGATAGACGCCGGCTTGCCGCCGACGCGGATCTCGCCGCTGTCGGCCTGGTAGAAGCCGTAGAGGATCGACATCAGCGTCGACTTGCCGGCGCCGTTCTCGCCGACGATGCCGTGGATGGTGCCGCGTGCGATCTCCAGATTGATGTCGCGATTGGCGCGAACGGCGCCAAAACTCTTGTTGATGCCGATCAGTTCGATTGCGGCTTGCGCCATGCAGCCTGTCCCACTCTTATTTTTTTATCGCTTGGTCAAAACGCCTAGCATGATGCCCCACCCGTGCCAATTGGCGGCGCAGTGGCCACTCTCGACAAATCCCGGTGCGATTGTCAATTTCGAACGTGGCCGGAGACCTTCACATTCGCTAATATGCAAGGCTCAACAGTCGCATAATTCTGCGACTGCGTGCGTCAGGACCGAAGGATTTTTTTAATGATCATGCCTGTCGACCGGCTGACGACGCTGGAAATCCGCGCCGCCGAGCAGGAAAAGACCATCGAGGAACTGTCGGGCCAGATCGCCGAACAGTGGACGGCGATCGAACGCATGCAGCGCAAGCTCGATGCCCTGACCGGGCGCTTCATGGCGCTGGAGGAACAGTCGGCACCCGACGTGCCGATAACCAAACCGCCGCACTGGTAGCAAGGAGCAGCCGATGGCCAGTGAAAGCGATCGCGTTGCGCGGGCCGGCGACTATGTGCTTGGCCTGATGAACGATCGCGACCGCGAGCGCGCCGAGCGCGACCTTGAGATCGACCCTGCCTTCCGCGACACGGTGATGCGGCTGGCCGAGCGTATGCATGTCTTCGATCGCACGGGGCGGCCATCGGGCGGCAGCGATCGCTGGCAGCTGATCTCGCAACGCATCGCCGAACTGCCGCAGATGCGTGTAGTCGGCCAGGACGAGGTAAAGCCGGTGATCAGCAGACTGGAGCGGAAGCCCTATGGCGTCGGCGTGCATTCGCTCGGCGGCCGGCGTGGCGCCGTCATCGCCATCGCGCTGATCGTGGTGTTTGCGGTGGGTTATCTCGTCGGTCTGTTGTCGACAGGAAGTGCGCTTCTGCCCTGACCTACGGCCAACCGCATACGGCGCTCCCCTCTCCGTCTCAGCTTCGCCGAGCCCGCAACGCCGGAACTGCCGATCTCCCCCCTTGCGGGGGAGATGGCCGGCAGGCCAGAGGGGGGTGTGAAGGATCGCCAACCTTAATGGCTTCCGTTGGGAATGAACGGTGAATTGGCTGTTAGGCCGAGGGACAGCACCCCCCTCTGCCTTGCCAGGCATCTCCCCCGCAAGGGGGGAGATCGGACGTCGCCGAGATCTTCGCCAATCTTCAACGTCCTTCCAACCCTCCAAAAACAAAACCGCCGGGCTTTCACCCGGCGGTTCGAAACCTAAAGCAATTTCAGGAAAAGTGTGAAGCGGTTTTCCGTCCGGAATTGCGTCAAAACAAAGAAATAACTTGCCGATCAATACGGGCAGGCGTTGTCGGCGGTGTAGTCGTGCACCTGGATCGTGCCGGCGATGATGTCGGCTTTCGCCTTTTCGACCGCCGCCTTCATCTCGTCGGTGACCAGCGCCTTGTTGTTGTCGTCCATGGCGTAGTCGACTCCGCCTTCCTTGAGGCCGAGATTTTGCAGGCCGCCTTTGAAGGTGCCGTTCTTGCCGTCCATGAAGGCGGTGTAGACCGCAACGTCGACGCGCTTCAGCATCGAGGTCAGCACCTTGCCGGGCTGCAGGCCGTTCTGGTTGGAATCGACGCCGATGCCGAGCTTGCCGGCATCCGCCGCCGCCTGCAGCACGCCGACGCCGGTGCCGCCGGCCGCGGCATAGACGACGTCGGAGCCCTGGTCGATCTGCGTCTTGGCGATCTCGCCGCCCTTGGCCGGATCGTTCCACGCCGCGGGCGTGTCACCGGTCATGTTCTGGATGACATCGGTCGCACCGGCCGCCTTGGCGCCGCCGACATAGCCGCATTCGAACTTGCGGATCAGCGGAATGTCCATGCCGCCGATGAAGGACACCTTCTTGGACTTCGAGGCCATCGCCGCCAGGATGCCGACGAGATAGGAGCCTTCGTTTTCCTTGAAGACCAGCGAGCGGACATTGGGCATATCGACGGCATCGTCGATGATGGCGAAGTTGAGATCGGGATATTCCTTCGCGACCACCTTCAGCGCATCCTCCCAGGCAAAGCCGGCCATGACGATCGGGTTGCGGCCGTCCTCGGCGAAGCGGCGCAGCGCCTGCTCGCGTTGCGAGGCGTTCGACACTTCGAACTCGACATAGGCGGTGCCGGTCTCGGTCTTGAACTTTTCGGCGCCGTGATAGGCAGCCTCGTTGAAGGATTTGTCGAACTTGCCGCCGAGATCGTAGAGGATGGCCGGCTGGACATCCGCGGCGAAAGCCGGAAGAACCATTGCGGTTGCGGCCAGGAGGCCGAGAACGATACGTTTCATGTGATCCACACCCTGTCGGTTATTTTTTTCCGTTACGCGCCGCCCGCCTGCCCGGTTCTCCGGCAGGCATGCGGCATCAGCCAGGAGTGTACTCCCCTCCCGCTCAAGGCAATCTGGCACGGCCCGAAACAAAATTCACGCGGAATTTTGACCTTTTGGAAAAGCATGCCCCCCGTTGGAAAAACATGCCCAATGCGGTGACAGCTGTGGACGATTGCCGCGTTGTCGTCGCAAGTCCGCTGGGACAACCCATCAGCCCGGCGCGAATTCTCCGCCGCGCCGCCGGCGCCGGTAGCCGATCGCATAGAGGATGAAGGCAAGCACCGCGAACACGGCAAACCCCGGCTGGGCAAGCACCCAGGCGATGCCGCCATCCCATATCGTCGGATTGACCTTGGCGCGCACGAAGGTCTCGAAGGCCGCGCGGGTGTCGGGCGAAACCGCCAGCCAGCTCGAATTCAGCGGCGTCATGACCAATGTGGAAGCCGCCACCGAGCGCGTCGCGTCGAGCACGGCCATGATGACGGCGACCGAGAGTGCGATCATGGCCGCGAGGCGAAACAAAAAACGCAACATCGAAATCTTCCCCGGTCCTCAAGTTCCTCCCGAGGACCTTCCGGTCAAAGGCGAGGAATAGAATGCGCACGCCCCGCGTGCAATCGCCATACGCGAATTTGAAGCCTATCGCCCGCCTATATGGCCACCTTTCGGCTCCGCCGATGGACGAGCCAGACGCCGAGGACGCCGCCGCCAATGGCCCCGACCACCAGCCCGGCAAGGCCGATGAACACCGCGAAGTAGCCGCAGCCGCCTTCGAAACAGCTGATGTCGGTGGCTTCGGCGATCCCCGCGCCAAGCGCGAAGCCGGCGACAGTGCCGACGACGGCGCCGAGGATGATGCCGGCCAGCGCGGCGACGATCGAACCAAAGGCTGACGGTGCCTGCGCTTCCGGCCTTGCATAAAAGGCCTTGGCCTCGTCGCGGCGGCGCAGCAGGTAAATGCAAAACAGGCCGATGACGATTTCGGTGGCGGCGATCGCAAGCTCCCTGGCGGAGACGGTGAAATCGGGCACGGTCAGCGCATAGACCTGCTCGGCCAGCCGCCAGGCGATGGTGGTGATCTGCCAGATGGTGAAATGACGCGGAAAGCGCGCGGAACGGCTGAAGGCGAGGCCGAGCAGATAAAGCCCCCACACGATGGTGACGATGTCGAAGGCCAGTCCGCCAAGCACGAAATAGAAGATCCTGTCCGGCACGCGGGAACTCTCGAACAGCCACCGCGCCGAGACCAGCCAGTAGACCGACCATGCCATGACGAAGAGGAGCCAGACCACGGGCACGAAGGACAGCCCGCTGTCCGGAGGCCCTGCGGGCGTCAGCCCGCCTGGCATGCCTCCGGCCGGCGTTCCGCTGGCCGGCTGTTCATTGCTCGATGTCACGTCTGGACGTTGCCCCCGCAAAGCCTCCGCCGCACTCGACAGGTGGCGAGGGGCGAAGTCAAGCGCGGCCGGCCCTGCCGCCTTGCCCGTGCACACCATTCAGAACCGAAGCGCCTTAGAAGCGGAGCCGTTCAACGCCCCGCGAAACGATGCATGGCCGGCAAAGCGAATAGACTGCCGTTATGGCTTGGCATTCGGCGCCGGATCGACTAGATGAGCCCCGCGCCTGTTTGATTGACGGGCGCCGGGAAGGGCATCCGCTGGTTGGCGGTGTCCATCAAGCGGGTCTTCCCGCAAATCCCAAAGGGATGCATCTCCCCAACCCGCGTGGCAAAACCGGCCGGGCGCGAATGCAAGGACGGAGAGGTGGCCGAGTGGTTGAAGGCGCACGCCTGGAAAGTGTGTTTACGGGAGACCGTAACGCGGGTTCGAATCCCGCTCTCTCCGCCATTATCAAGCCATTGAAACCGCTGCGATTTTCCATCCCAGCGGGTGCGGCTGACTTTACTTCACATGCTCGCCCTGGGTTCATGGCGGATTGCCGGCTTGCTCGCCAAGCCAGGCGCAGAAATGCCGCGGAGCGATCCGGCGGTCGCCGTCACCTGTTCAACCGCCAGAGTTTCAAAGGCGTAGCCGGACCTCTGTCTTCACTCTTCGTGCCCCATCTGTCACCGTCGCAACCAACGCGTTAGTGCCGCCTGGTGCGGTCTCAGGTCGCAGATGAGGTAATTCCATGAATTATAACGATATCGACCTCAATCTATTGCGGGTCTTTGACGTGATGATGCGGGAAAGGAGCGTGACGCGGGCGGCTACCGAATTGGGCAGAACACAATCAGCTGTAAGCCACTCCCTGTCGAAGCTTCGGTATCTATTGCAGGATGAATTGTTCACCAGAGATGGCGGCGAGATGCGGCCAACTCCCCGGGCAGTTGAGCTGCTGTCGAATATTTCCGCCGCACTCGCAACGATCCGCGCATCGATCGACCGGCATCAGATCTTCAATCCAGCAACGACGCGGCGCAACTTTCGCGTTGGACTTACAGATTATCATGCCATGGTTTTCATCCCGGGCCTCATTCGAGAATTTTCCAGGCAAGCTCCTGGCGCGACGCTGAACGTCATTCCCGCAAACGGACCCGAAATCGGTTCATCGGTCTATCTGAGACAAGTTGACTGCGCGCTGACGGGAGCAGCGATACGCGACGACCCAGGTCTCTTGAAGGTGGAGCTTGGCCAGGACCGATTGTTTTGCGCAGTGTGGAGCGGAAGCAAGATCGCCAGAAGCGCAATGACGCTGGAAACCTATCTGGCCAGTTCCCACCTCCAGATTTCCGCAGATGGCCTGGCGGAAGGCCTCGCGGATGCCGCCCTCAAACAGATGGGTCTTCGCCGCAATGTCGTTGCGACCATCTCGAACTATCCGGTGCTGCCCTGGGCGCTTCGCGGCACTGAACTGATTACCCATTGCGGTGATGCCATCCTGCAAATGCTGGATGAGAGGAGTGAGGTGACGTTGGTCCCGCCACCCCTTCCGATAGCGAATGTGAATGCCTGGCTTATTGTTCACCGCCAGATGGCGAATGACCCGGGAACCAGGTGGCTCCGGGAAATCATCGTGGGAATCTACAACGAATCGCGGAGCAAGAGACACCAAGGCACCGTCGGAGCACCGGGGTCGGCCGTAAAATAGGTCGCGCGCGCTGCTTCACCACTCAACCGCTTTTCAGCTGGGAGTGCTTCGCAACTATGAGCAGCGCTCATTTTCACCATGAGAACAATCGATTTGACGAATACTTGGGCTGGAGAGCACATTCCCTTCAACAATAACAGGGGAATGCCGAAATGAGATCAACGTTCAAGGGCCTACTTGCCCTCGCCATCGCGTGCACCGCCTCCTCGGCGTGGTCCGCAACCCTCGATAATGTCAAGAAAAATGGCGTGCTGACCTGTGGCACGAATTCGGCCACGGCTGGCTTCAGCCTTCCCGACAATGAAGGCAAATGGACCGGATTTGTCGTCGATTATTGTCGCGCCGTGGCCGCTGCCGTGCTCGGGGACGCGCAAAAGGTCAAGTTCATCCCATTGACGCCAAAGGATCGCTTCACCGCCTTGCAGTCGGGAGAGATCGACATTCTCGCCCACAACGCAACCTGGACATCGTCCCGCGATACGTCGCTAGGCATACTGTTTGCCGGCACGTATTTCTATGACGGCCAGGGGTTCATGGTGCGCAAGGCGGACAATATCACGTCAGCCAAGGGACTTGACGGCGCATCGATATGCGTCACCCAGGGCACCACGACCGAGTTGAACCTTGCCGATTATTTTCGCTCGCAGTCGATCAAGTACACGACGGTTGGTTTCGCAGACGAGGAAGCTGTAGTGAAGGCTTATGAGGAGGGACGTTGCGACGTCTTGTCCGCAGACACCTCCACCTTGAACGCGTCGCGGCTTCGCATGGCCAAGCCGGACGACAGCATTGTTCTTCCCGAGCTGATCTCCAAGGAGCCGCTTGGCCCGGCCGTGCGGCAGGGTGACGACCAGTGGCTCAATGTGGCGAAGTGGACGCTCTACGTCATGGTGGCCGCGGAGGAATACGGGGTCACCTCCAAGAACGTCGATGCCATGAAATCGTCGGACAACCCCAGCATCCGCCGCTTGCTTGGCGTGGACGGCAGCATAGGCAAGGACATCGGGCTCGGCGATAACTGGCCGGTCGAGGTGATCAAGCAGGTCGGCAATTACGGCGAAGTGTTTGATCGCAATGTCGGCAAGGATTCGCCGCTGAAAATGGAGCGCGGCATGAACGCGCTCTGGAACCAAGGCGGCGTTCAATACGCTCCGCCGATCCGCTAACGCATGTCGCTCAAAAATGGCCCCGGTTTTGAGACACGACATGCATAACGAAGACCCTAAAGCGCGTCGCCTGAGTCCGTTCAATGGCGACGCGCTTTAGGCAAAGGCATGGTTGCAAGGCGCTGGCGTGTTACCGTCAGCGCCTTGCACGGACCCGATAGGAACAGCCCATGTCCCATTTGTCGCTTCCCGCGCCGTCGCGCAGGAGGTTGTCGCTGCACGATACGAAGGTGCGGGGCATCTTCTACCAGCTCTTGCTCGCCGGCTGCCTGCTGGCCTTGGCCCTGGGCATCGGCATGCAGACTGCATCGAATATGCGGGTCCGGGGGATTCCGCTCTCATTCGACTTTTGGAATGAGTCTGCCGGCTTCGACATCAATCAAACCCTGATACCGTACGATGCATTGTCCAGCTACGGTCAGGCGTTCTGGGTGGGAGTGGTCAACACCCTCTACGTCAGTGTCCTCGCAATCCTGTTTGCGACCTTGCTTGGCTTCGTCATCGGCGTTGCCCGCCTGTCGCCGAACTGGATCGTTTCGAAGGTGGCGACCGCCTATGTCGAGCTTGTGCGCAATGTTCCGTTATTGCTGCAGCTGCTGTTCTGGTACAACGCCGTCCTCAAGCCGTTGCCCTCGCCGAAGGCGTCCATCGCCATTCCCGGCGGCATCTACCTCAACAATCGCGGCCTCATCGTTCCGGAGATTCATTTGCATCCGGGAGCGGGTCTGGTGGGCCTGGCATTCGTTGCGGCCATTTCCTGCTGCGTTGCATTCTGGTTTCGCGCCAGGAGCGTCCAGAGACGGACGGGCAAGCAGCTGCCGGTGCTTCTGGTCAGTCTGGCGATCTTGACAGGATTTCCGTTGGTCCTTTTCCTGGCGGCTGGCGAGCCGGTCTCGTTCGTCGCTCCGCAGCTGCGGGGTTTCAATTTTCAAGGCGGGCATCAGCTCTATCCGGAGTTTGCCGCTCTCCTGATCGGTCTGTCGGTCTACACCGGTTCATACATCGCCGAGATCGTGCGAGGTGGAATCCAGGCAGTGCCAAAGGGCCAGACCGAGGCTGCGCATGCGTTGGGGCTGGCGCCGGGCAAGACGCTTCGTCTGGTCGTCGTTCCCCAGGCGCTGCGCATCATCATTCCCCCTTTGACAAGCCAGTATCTCAACCTCATCAAGAACTCGTCGCTTGCCGTGTTCATCGGCTATCCCGACCTCGTTCAGATCTTTGCCGGCACGGTGCTCAATCAGACCGGAGCCGCCGTCCAGGTCATGGCGATTACTCTGTCGGTCTATCTCGTCATCTCCCTTGCCACGTCGTTGGTCATGAACGCGTGCAACCAACATTTTGCAATTGTTGAAAGGTGACGGATGAGCGATCAGTCCATGCGTTCGCCAATTGTGATCAGCGCGCTCATACCAGCCATGGCGCCTCCCGCGGACGTTCGACCGGGTCCAGTGAGCTGGATGAAAAAGAACCTGTTTTCGACGCCGTCTTCAGGCGCGCTGACAATATGCTTTGTCCTCCTCGCCACGTGGCTGCTGCATCACTTCCTGAGCTTTGCGATCTTCAACGCGGTCTGGAGCGCCGGCCATGAAGCTTGCCGTGCGAACAGCCAGGGGGCTTGCTGGCCTTTCATCGCCGAGAAGTTCGACTACCTGCGATACGGCGCGTATCCGGTTTCCGAGCGGTGGCGGGTGGACCTTGCGCAGGCGATCGGCGCCATCCTCATCGGTTGGCTCCTGTGGACGAAGGCTCCGCGGCGCAAAGTGGCGGCGTTGCTGTTCTTCCTCGTCTACCCCGTGGCCGCGTTCGTTCTCGTGCGCGGCGTTGCCTGGCTTCATTTGCCTGTCATCGATACGACGCTCTGGGGCGGTCTCTTGATCACGTTGCTGATGTCGATCGTGGGTATCGTCTTCTCGCTTCCGATCGGGGTTATCCTGGCGCTTGGACGCAGGTCGGAACTCCCTTTCGTCAAGACGGTTTGCGTCACGTTCATCGAAGTCGTCCGCGGCGTGCCGTTTATCACAGTGTTGTTCATGGCGAACTTCATGATGCCGCTCTTCGTCCCGGATTATCTGACGCCTGATCGACTGTTGCGCCCGCTCATCGCGATAGCGTTGTTCTCGTCCGCCTATATGGCCGAGGTCGTGAGAGCCGGCCTTCAGGCGATCCCGAAGGGCCAACACGAAGCGGCCAAGGCGCTCGGGATCGGCTACTTCGACATGATGCGCCTGATCGTCCTCCCTCAGGCGTTGACGATCGTCATACCGAGCATCGTCTCGACCTTCATCGGTCTGTTCAAAGACACGACTCTGGTCGCCATCGTCGGCATCGCGGATTTCCTGAAGGCCGTCGAAACGGCGCGCGTCGATCCGAACTGGGCAGGCCCGACGATCTCATCAACCGGCTACCTCTTTGCGGGGTTGGTCTACTGGAGCTTTTGCTTCGGCATGTCGCGTTACTCGCAATCTATGGAGCGCCAATTGGCGCGTGGCCACAAATCCTAGGAGGCGATGATGATGCCACAAGCAATGCCCGCGGCAAGGTGACTATCAAATGGCTTGTGCAGACACGCCCGCATCGGCGCATGGGCAGCGACATATCGCGGGAATAGATTTCGACCAGATCCACGACCGTCGGCAGTTCGGATCCGTCAAATGGGCCAACCAGTGGGACGAGTTCTCTCCCCAGGTCGAGGGCCAGGACCTGCTGTCGCTGTGGACGGCGGATATGGACTTCCGCGCTCCGGAAACCGTCATCGCGCGACTGCGCGAGGCTGCGGAGCATGGCATTTACGGCTACACACGCCGCGATCCGCGCCACTATGAGATCGTGCAATCGTGGTTCGCGCACCGGCACAACTGGTCGCCGAAACTGGAGACCTTGCTTCCCGCGCCGGCGATCATGCCGTCCGTGGCTGCGATACTGCGAACCTTCACCAAGCCCGGTGACGGCGTCATTGTGCAGTCGCCCGTGTACTCGCCCTATTTCGAAGTTGTTCAGGGAAACGGGCGGGTTCTGCTTACGAACCGGCTGAGGCTGCAGAACAACAGATATGAACTTGATCTGGAGGATTTCGAGAAACTGGCGGCCGGCGGTGCCAAGGCATTCCTGCTGTGCAATCCTCACAACCCTGCCGGAATGGCCTGGACCCTCGAAGAATTGGCGGCGCTCAACGACATCTGCGAGCGCCATGGCATCCTGGTCATATCCGACGACATTCACTGCGACATAAGGTTGTCGGATCGCCCCCACATCGTCTTCTCCTCCATCTCGGAAGATGCTGCCGAGAAATCGTTCATCTGCACCGCTCCAACGAAGACTTTCAATCTTGCCGGGGTTCCTTCGGCAACCATTTCGGTAGCCAGCAAAAAGCGCCGCGAGGCGCTTCTTGCCGCAATGCAGGCGTCATTCATGGTGAATGCGAACTTTTTCGGCCGCCTGGCTTTGGAGGTTGCTTACAGCAGCGGCGCGCCATGGCTCGACCAACTCACGCACTACATCGCCGGCAACATCGATCTGGTTTGCGAGTTCGCCGGTGAACACCTTCCAGGCATCACGCCCATGCAGCCCGACGCATCGTTTCTGGTGTGGTTGGACGCGTGCGCGCTCGATGGCCGAGTGGGTGGAATTCAGAAGTTCTTTGTCGATCGGGCCGGGGTTAATCTCTATGACGGCCGCGTCTATGGGCCTGGCGGCGAAGGCTTCATTCGCCTGAATGTCGGCTGCCCGCGTGCTCTGTTGCGCCAAGGGCTGGAGCGCATGTCCAGCGCGCTGGCATCCCTGTGATCGAGCGCCAGGGTGCTTCGGATGCGAGCCTGGTACTTGATGCCGGCAGCCGGTAAGGAAACGTCCGAGGCCGACGAGCCGGGTGGCCCGCTAGTCCGGATTCCATAGCCGTGCCGGACACGACGCTCAAGCCAAGGTCGACATGTCCATCTCGATCGCCGCTACCATTTCACAGCGAACCCGAGCTTGGCGCCCAGGGCATGGCTGTCGCCAAAATCCTTGAGACTTGTCCGCACGGTGCCTTCCCCGAAGACTGCGTAGCGGCCGTCCGCCCAGCTCAACGAGCCACCAAGGCCGACACCGCCCCACAGCGCCTGATTTTCGCTGACCAGCTTCGTGCCAGACACATCGACATCATTTCCGTCGAGGAAGTCGTAGTAAAGGTTGCCGAGCCCATAGATGTGCGTACGGCTTACCTGCCCCGCTTCGTCCACCCACTGGTCTTCATAGTCCGCGGAGAGGCCGAGGCGGCCAACGAGGCTGTTGCTGCTGCCGGGCGACACGACGGCGCCAAACGGGTCGGTGAACGTGTCGAAGTCGACCGACGAATAGACAAGCTGGGCTTGGGGCGTCAGCGACCAGTTGCCGTTGAGGGCGATCTTCTGTCCGGTCTCGATGCTCAGCCCGTAGCCGAAACCGTTGTTGCCGTCCGCAAGCGTGGTGCCCAGCGTGGCCGACCGGATGTCACTGTCATACCATGTCGCCTCGGCCTGCGCGTCGACGTAGAAGCCACCGCTGCCGAACCAGGTGAGCGTGCTGCCGACGCCGTAGCCGGTGGCAGCGATCGACCCTGCCCCGAAGATCGAGGAGACGTCCGACGACGCGGTTCCGTAGTGGGCCGTAATCCCTCCGATCAGGGTACCGGCGTCGCTTTCGTGCAGCAGGCCATCGACGCCGGCCTGCAGCTTCCAGGTGGTCACATCATAGTTCGTGCCGGAGGTCGACGTCTCCGGCTTGATCTCGGCATGGGCAGCTTCGATGCGCGCCCATATCGCCTTGCCGTCGACCGAGCCCTGGCCTGGCAGGTCCGCACCTTGCGGCGTAGCACCCTCGCCCCACGACCGATTGCCAATGCGTTGCTGCATGGTGCCCAGTTCATTGAACGCCTGCAGCACCCCTTCATAGGCCTCGTACAGCGGCACGCCGGGCGAATAGAGCGGCTGCGGATCGGGATCGCCGTTGACCAGGGCCGAGCGCAGATACCAATCGCCATCGGCCGGTGTGCTGACGCCGCCTTGGTAAAGCCTGTAGGCATAGGCGCCCGCGACGACCGCTGCATCGCCTTCGAAGGTATAATTGCCGTCGAGCGAGAAGCTGCCGTTCGAGACGCCGCCGACGTCGACGATCTTGATGCCTCCGACCGTTTGGGCGCCCGACCCGCCGAAATTGACGACCTGAAGGGTACCCGTCCCTGACGTGTTGCCGGCGATCACCAGCATGTCTGTCGGCGAACCGTCACCACCGAGCGCAGCGTTGAGAACGACGGCGCCGCTATTGCCGACATAGTCGCCGCTTACGGTAAGTGTGTCGCCTGGGACGCCACCCGCGATGCGCACCGTTCCGGCGTTGCTCAGCCCCGCAATCGTCTGGGACGTGCCGGCAAGATCGAGCGTGGCGCCCGAGGCGACGGAAAACTGCGAGGAGGAACTGAACGCGTTCGCAGCGCCCGCGGCAAGCGTGCCGCCGCTGACCGCAGTGGCGCCGGTAAAGCCTGAGTTGTCCAACGCAAGCAGCAGCGTGCCTTGGCCGTCCTTGATGAACGTACCGGCGCCCGAGAGCACGCCGGCATAGCTGGCGGAGGCGACTTGGTCGAATGTGAAGGAGGCGCCGGCGCCGATCGCGACATCGCCACCGAAGCGCTCGGCCGCCGAGACGAGGCCGCCTTGATTGACGGTCCAGTCCAGCAGCGACGTGCCTGACAGCGTCAGCACGCCGGCGCCATCCTTCATCATTGCGCCGGTGCCGGAGATATCGCCGGCGAAGCTGGCGTCCGCCGCCTGGTCGAACACGACAGTGCCGGAATTGCCGATGTCGCCACGAATCGAGGTTGCATCGCCGACCAGCGTGCCAGCGCTGACCAACGTGTTGCCGCCATAGCTGTTCGTTCCCGTAAGCGTCAGCGTGCCGGCGCCGGTCTTGGCAAGGCTGCCAGCGCCAGAGATCGCACCGGACAAGGTCAGGTCGGCCACAGTGTCGAAGGTGCCGCCGGCCGACGAAAGCGTGACGTCGCGCGCCGAGCTGAACGCCGCTGTGTTGCGCAGCGTCCCGCCGGAGAGCGTCAGGCCGCCAGCGGCAACGCCGAGATTGTTGTCGGCTGAAACAGATAGCACGCCGCCCAGGACGGTGGTGCCGCCCGTGTAGGTGTTGGCGCCGGACAGCACCAGCGTGCCCGCATCGGTCTTGGTCAGGCTGCTGGTCCCGGTTAGCACGGAGGCGATGGTGGCGGTGTAACCTGCTCCGGCCACCGTGCCGTCGCCGACCCGAATGATGCTCTCGCCGCCAGCGCCATCAAGCGTGATGGCGTCGCCTTCGATGCGGTAGCCATCGGCGGCGAATTGCATGCCCGTAATCGCAAGCGCGCCGGCGCTGCCGTCGGCGATGACGGTGCCGCCGAGCGTCTGGAAGATGGCGAAGCCGGGCTGCGGCTTCATCGCGCCAGTTACCAGGCCGGTGCTCGTCGTCCAGTTCAGGCTTGTCGCCGTCCACGTGCCGTTGCCGCCGTCGACCAGATCATTGTTGGCATTGCCGGCCGCGTCACCATCCCAGAAGAGCAAGTCGGTGCCGACGCTGCTGACGAGATTGACCTGGTTGGCGACGGAGGTCTGCACCGTCAGGTCGGCGGCCGTGACACCGGCCGGCAGATTGCCGAGCTCGAGACCATTGTCGGTGAGTGCGCCGCCATAATTGATTAGCCGGTAGACGCCAGGCCCGAAGCCGCCGACATCGGTGATGTTGAGGCTGCCGTCCAGCGTCAGCGCGCCGGTCACCTCGATCAGGTCGTTGACACCGCCGCCGACAATGCCCGCCTGGCCGAGCTCGTAGTCGAGCATAGAACCGGAGCTCAGGCTGAGCGATCCGACCGTAAGCGTGCCAGGGCTGGACCCCGGCGCCAGCACACCGCCATCGGCGACGATCACCGCGCCGCCGATCGAGCCGGAGCCGCCCAGCGTGCCGCCGCTGTTGACCGTCGTTTCGGTGCTGCCGAGCGAGCCCTCGACGATAAGCTTGCCGCTGTCGACGGTGGTGCGGCCGGAATAGGTACTGTCGCCCTTGAGCACCAGGGTGCCGGCGCCCTCCTTGTAGACGCCGCCCACGCCGCTCAGCTCGCCATTCGCGGTCAGCGTCGTACCCGCCGCCGCGCGGAAGTAGCCATAGGCGGAAGTGAGCTTGACATCGCGGCTCATGGCGAAGCTTGCTGTCGTGCCGAGTTCGCCGCCGTCGAGTGTCAGCAGGCCCGTAGCGGCACCCAGATTCTGGTCCGACGCGACCGAGATGCTTTTGCCGGTCCCGACCTTGGTGCCGCCGCTGTGGGTGTTGGCACCGGTCAGCGTCAGCGTGCCGAAGCCTTCGATGTCGACGCTGCCCGAGCCGGAGATATTTCCGCCGAAGGTGTGGGGGCCGAGGTCGAGAAACGAGACAGCGCCGTTGTCCAGGATGTCGCCACGGATCGCCACGGTGTTGCCGGCAAGCGTTCCTGCATTGACGATGTTGCCACCCGTATAGCTGTTGGACAAATTGCTGACGTTGAGCGTGCCGGCGCCGCTCTTGACCAGTGTGCCGGTGCCGGTCACCTGGCCTGACACGTCCAACTGCGTGCCTGCCACCGTGTCGAACCCGCCGGTCGAATTGATCAGGACATTGCGATTGGTGGCGAAGCTGGTGGTCGTGCGCAACGTGCCGCCGTCGAAGGTCAAGCCGCCCGAGAGGGCGCCCAGATTGTTGTCACTCGAAATTTGCAGGGTCCCGCCGGACAAGGTCCAAGGCGTGACGGCAGTTGTCGTCCCCGTTAGGGTCCAGGTGCTGTTTCCGGTTTTCTCGTAGAACCCAAACCCGTCATATTTGGCGCCAGCGCCGATCTGCGACACACCGAAACTGGCGCTGATATCGCCACCCAGCTTGAATGTATCCGCGGCGCTGAAAGCGACCACATTGCCTATGATGGTGGAGCCGGCCTGAATCTCCAGCGAATTGACGCCGCCGGTGAACTGGATGGCTTTGCCGGCTGCCGGCGTTCCGCCACCGGTGCCGACGGCACCGCCGCTGATCGTACCCGCATTGATGACCGCGATGTTGGCGCCCTTGATCCCTGCGGCGCCATCGCCGCCTGCCAAGGAGCCCTGACCGCCACTGCCGCCAACGATCGTCGCACCTAGCTTGTTGATGACGGTTCCACCTGAAAGCAGCAGAACAGCGGCGCCACCGTCCCCACCGCCGCCGAGAACTGTTCTTCCACCGGCACCCCCGAGCAGATTCCCGCTGTTCTGGATTGTCCCGCCGCCCATCAGGACGATGGCAGCTGCGCCGCCGCCACCACCTGCTTGGACCCCAATTGTGGAAAGACTCGTGCCGCCGGTAACGCTGCCGCCCGCCTCTACAAACACGTTTGCGGACGAGAATATGCCGACGCCGCCACCACCGCTGCCGCTGTTGCCATTGGTCCCACCTCGGCCGCCAGTGCCACCACTCACCGATCCTGTGCCAGTGACTGTAACGTCGGCCGTGGCACTGACGCCCACACCGCCACCGCCACCGCCGCCGCTCCTGACGACGCCATTCGTGCCAGGGGAGCCCAAAGCGCCGGCCCCGCCGCTGATGCTGGTTGCAATGGTCCCGTCTGTCGAGATGACCAGACCCGTAGCACCAGTGGCACCGGCAACGCCATTTGGGTTGTTGGCTGTCCCACTTACCGCTCCCGATCCTCCTGGCGCCCCGTCACCCGTCGTGAGGTCAATGCCGCCACCACCGCCACCAGCGGTCGCGCCATTGGCGGCATTCTGACCCGTGGCACTCGCGAGCGCGCCGTCAACGCCACCTTGTCCAGCGCCTGCGCTGCTACCATTGCCGCCATCGGCCCGAGCCGGCGCGGCGCTCAGCGCAAGGGCAACAGTTAGGATCGTCAAGGCGGAAGTGCCGGAGCGAAGCGACACGACTTGCGGCAAGCGCGCGAGATGCAAAACCCAAAACCCATCACGCGCAATCCGCTCCGCCATGCCTAAGCTCCCTGATTCCTGAGTGCGCGAAGGCAGCATGAAAGCTATTCGCCCGCAAGAAGTTTATAGTCGTGAGAGCTACCAAGAAGCTAACGGTGATCAGTAAAATGAAGTCTGCGACTTTTGAGCGACAGAAAATAGTCAATATTAGATATAGCTTATTAAACAGAGACCTTACGGAATCGCGAGAACAATCTCGCTGCATGAATTTATGCGGAAACGTTCGGACCTCCTGGGCCCAGCCGATCCCATCGGGCGGAGGTGAGTTTCGCCTCTACGGGGCGATGAGGCGCTAGGCTGCCCCTTGGGCGACCCTCACTATCCTGCAAGAAGTGATTCTGTAATCGACTCCCACTCTGCGTCTAGCTTGCCAGTTGCCACAGGCTGCCCGGCGCGGCGGTACCAGTAGGCTGCATTAGAAAGGTCGCCTTCTTTGCGGTGCAGATAGGCATGAACCCATACAGAGGCCGGATCAGATTCGTTGGCCTGCACACACTCATGCGCCCGCTCCCAATCGCCCTGTCTATCCCACCATAGAGCGTGGAGCGCCATCCCAAGATTCGCCGGGGGCTCTACACCCTGAAGGGTCGCACGGAACTCGTCGATGTCCATAGTTACCTCGCCTCTGGCTACGCCGGTCCTGTCCCGTTCCGTGCAACGAAATGCGCCCTCTGCCGGTGATTTGCTCTGCCGACTTTAGCAATGGCTCTGGCGATCTTTAGCGGAAACGGGGTTTTCGCTCGGCAAAGGCCGCATCAAGGGCTTCCAATTGACGAATGCTCGTTGCAGGGCTGCTTCCTGCTTCTAAGCTTCATGGTCGGCAGAAGCTGCCACGGAAACCAAAGGCGCTTCCAGGCTCCATGTTATGCCATGCGGACCGTGTTCGAGAATTCCCTGCCCACTGACCGCTGCGGGCGCAACCCGCTTCAGCACAACGGTTCCAAAGCCACCTTGTCCGACAGTCTGGACCTGCGGACCATCGGATTCGGCCCAGGTGAGGTGAAAGAGCCTCGAAGCACCGGAACCGGTGATGCCCCATGTGACCGAAATCCGGCCCTTGTCCCCTGAGAGCACGCCGTATTTGGCCGAGTTGGTCGCCAGTTCGTGGAAGGCAATCCCGAGATACTGAACTGCGTTGGGACTGAGCACCAATGATGGGCCCGACATTTCGATCACATCCCCCCGCGGGAAAGGCTCGACCTGGGCCGCCAAGAGGTCGCTGATCGTGGCACCCTTCCAATCCGCCGAAACAAGCAGGTCGTGAGATCGCGACAACGCCATGATGCGCTCGCGCACCTGGGTTTCAAAGTGTTTTGGCGTCTCCGATCGCTTGTTGGTCTCCCGGATCATCGACAGGATGACCGAATACTGGTTTTTCACCCGGTGGTTGACCTCGCGCATCAGCATGCGGATGCGGTATTCATTCTCCTTCGCCGACGTGATGTCTCGCGCTATCTTCGATGCGCCGGTGATCTGCCCGGTTGCGTTACGCACGGGCGATATCGTCAGCGAAACCGGAACCAGGCTGCCATCCTTGCGCAGGCGGGTCGTTTCGAATGGTTCGACGCGCTCGCCGCGGCGAATGCGTTGGAGGATGCGGGGTTCCTCGTCCTGATGGTCTTCGGGGATCAGCATGGTCACCGACCGGCCAATCGCTTCGTCGGCGGTATAGCCGAAAAGCCGTTCGGCGCCGTGGTTCCAGCTTTTTATGATGGTGTTGAGATCCTTGCTGACGATAGCGTCAAATGAGGATTCCACGATCGCTGACAGGTGCTGCCTGGTTTCTTCGGCACGCTGGCGGTCCGTCAGGTCCAGCAGCATGTTGACGGCGCCAATCAGAGCGCCGTGCTCGTCCCGCAGCGGTGTCGGGTAGGGCAGGAACGGAAAAAACGATCCATCGGGACGCTGCGCAACAGCTTGCTGATTGCGGACCGGCCTGTTCTCCTTGAGCGCGATGGCCATCGGGCATTCATCGTGCGGCAATTCCTTGCCGTCGGCACTGAACAGCTTGAACGTCACACACCATTTATCCTTGCCGACCTCAGGCTCCCTGCCTGCCAGATCGGCCGCGGCGCGGTTGTAGTAGGTGATCGTCCCATCCTGATCGGTCGTGTAGATGGCGACGGGTAGGCCGTCGAGTATCTGGTGATAGGTACTGTCATGCTGCCTGAGCTCCGAGCGGGTGTGCACCAAGTCGGTTACATCGACCGTGAAGCACCGGGTGTTGATCAGCTTGCCGTCCCGGAAATGTCCGCTTGAGGTGACTTCGACGTGCTTGATCGATCCATCGCTGGCCCTCAATCGCGCCGGATATCTTACGATCTTCTCGCCATTGGCAAGGCGACCCAAAATGTCCTCTATGACGTCCCGGTCGGGATAGAACTCGGCGATGTGGCAACCGAGGTAGTCCTCTGCGGGATAGCCGAGAAGGTCGAGCTCAGCCTGGTTGGCATGCACGATTACGCCGTCTGCGTTCACCAGATGGAGGGCAACGGCGCCGTTTTCGAAGAAATCCTTGTAATCGAAATCCAGACCGTCATTGCTGGACACCCCCGGGTTTTCGAAGGCGACAACATTCGCCTGTGTTGCTTCATGCATCCCAAACACCTTGTCCAGTCCAACCAAATATAATGCGGCTTGGATCAGTTGGTTCCCATTGCTCGCGGTCTCGACCCGCTGCGTACGGGAACCGGACCCTAAAAGGGTCGTAGCCTCGACTCGTCTTCCATCTACAAACGTGCGATCATCCGCGCATGGGCAAACCCTTGGTCCTTGTCGTCGACGACGAAGCCTTGATAGCACTGGATATGGAGTCCACTCTTTCGGAGGCGGGCTTTGCCGTGGCATTGGCGGCGACATGTTCCCAGGCGAAACGTTTTCTTGCGGACCATACCCCCGCCGCAGCGATCCTGGACGTAAGGCTGTCGGACGGCGAGGCTGTTGACGCGGCAAAAACCTTGGCAGGGCGGGCGGTTCCTTTCATCGTCTATTCCGGCCTGGGGCTCGAGGAAACCCCCGAAGCGTTCTCGTCCGGCGTAAGAGTGATGAAACCCGCCGGACCTGCAGAGGTGGTCCGGGCTCTCAAAGCGATGACCGCCGGGCAGCAGAAGGCGACGGGATAGCCGTGCTCTGAGCACCTTCGGTCTAAACTAGCCAGGCGCTGCCGGAGCAGCTGCCGTGCCTCACGGAGCAGCGAATTGCGGCCGGTGCCGATCAGGCGAACAAGGTCGCGCGCTTGATCCTCGGTGATGCCGGTCTCTTTGGCAGTTGACAGCACCAGTGCTTCATTCCCTTCCACTTTCTTAGGGTTGTGCTCGTCCTTGCCCGTGCTGATCATGCCTTCTCCATCGGCTCAACGCCAGGATCTGAGACTCATTCTTCGACGCACGGTCAACCTCGCTGTGCCGCGTTTGAGCGACAGAGATAGCGGCTCAATTATTGCGTTGCCAGAAACGATCCTGGCAACAGCCAAGTGGCCGGGTCCGTTCGTACGATAAAGCGCCCCGCGCAGGGACGGCGCCAGCATGGGCCAGATCGACCAGACAGATTGACCGGTCCTATGCCTCTCCGAAATCGGTTTCGTTTCTTGACGTCGGTTGCCGCTCGTAGTCAACGGGCGGCGGCAGGAGCATGATTTCGGTCTCCTTGCGGCCGAACTCTCGGCCGATCTGGAACGCCGCGTAGATCGCGCCGAGGCGGATAAGGAATCTAAGCATGGGGGTTCTCCTTCGATGTTAGGAACCGCAAGGCCGCGAGATTGTTCCATGGTTTGCGAGTGGGGACGATCTTGCCGTCGCACCAGGCATTCCAGCGCCGGCGCGGCAATCTGAGACATGGCGGTGCGGCTAGGCTGTTGCGGCCGTTGCCTGGGCCGGGATCCGTTTTCGAGGGGCCGGACGGCGTCGATCACGGCGTTTCGAAACGACTTTGAGGGGAACGGCCGGCGCTGGAGAAAGTGCGCCAAGCACAGCGTTGACCATGCCGTGCGCTACGAAATCGGCGCTGATGTCGGCGGCCAAAGCTTGCCTTTCTTGCCCGACATCGCCCTGCTCCGCGTCTGACCAGAACACAATCCCAATTCTCAAACCTGCCTTGGCGCGCTTCAGTCTCCGGACCAGAAAGCGGGCATGCTTGAGCGAATCCCGGTTCAGGAAACCGACCACGACGGTGTCGATCGCCTCTAGTTCGAGACGACGAATACCTGCCGGCTCCATATCGACAAAACTGGCCTTCGCCACCGTAGCACCTTGCACCTCCAGCACCTGAGCGAGCATGGCGGCAGCGGCATCGTCGAGTTCGCCGCGACCGCCGGCACAAAGCACCGACATGTCCTTGCCGTCGGGCAGCTCGATCTCTTCCTCTTCGACGCCATCTGTTTCCCTGCTCGCGCTCCCTTCCGCGGTGGTTGCCGGCGCATCTTCCTCGCTTGCCTCTTCCTGTGCATCGTCGGCAAGATTTGCCACAAGAATTTGGGCGCTCGCCGCCACCTGCCTTCGCTGTTGATCGCCCATCACGCCACGCATGCGGTCCTGCTCGCCCAACAGGAGAGCAGGAATGGCGACAGTGTCGTAGAAATCGATCAGGTACTTCTCCTCGAGGATCTCCTCGGCATGGTCAGTGGCCTCGTCGGGATCGCCGGCCAGGAGCCGTTGATAGAGCCGGGCGTGAGATTCAAGGACGGGCTCGTTGCCAAACAGGACGTCGAGAAATTCGAACTGCGGAACATGTCGCCCGAGGACGACGAGGCAAACTGTCAGCGGCGTCGAAAGGACCAGGCCGAGCGGCCCCCACAACCATGTCCAGAAAATTGCCGCAACGATGATTGCCAAAGGAGAAAGTCCCGTGCGCGAGCCATAGAGCCACGGTTCGATGACGTTGCCGGTTACCAATTCCATGACGACAAACAGTGCGGCGGTCCACAGCACCAGCGACCAGCCGGGCGCAACCGCCAAGGCCAGAAACAAGGGCAGCAGCATGCCGATAACAGGGCCGATATAGGGAACGAAGCGCAGCGCCAGTGCCAGCAACCCCCACAGCAGCGCGTTGGGAATGCCGAGCACCCAAAGGCCAATTGCGATTGGTATCGCGTAGACGATATTGACCACCAATTGCATGATCAGATAGCGGCCAACCCGTTTGCCGGCATCCTGCAATGCCTGCGTTGTGCGATGGAGGTCGCCATAGCCGACGAGGCGGATAAACCGGTCGCGCAGATCCTCGCGCTCAAGCAACATGAAGATGACGACGATGATGATCAGGCCAGCTGATGCCAGCGGGCTGATCAACGGTCCGATGATGTTCTGCAATACCTCCAGAGGTCTCTCGCGGGCGACGATCTCGACGGGAACAGGCTCGCGCCGGGGCTTGTCGGCCGCAGGCGGCGCCACATCCTGCTTGTCGATCTCCTGACCGACACGCTCGATCACCCCGCTCAGCCTGGCAATTATGCCGCCACCAACGCCCGTCTCCTTGAGGGAACGTACCTTGGTCAGAATGTTTGTCTGGTAGACGGAAATGTTCTGAGCAAGCTCGCTTACCTGGGTCGCAACAATGAAGCTGAACAGGCCCAGGGCCGCGAATGCGCCAATCACGCTCAGAAGCACTGCGGGCAGCCGAGGCAAGCCGACACGCTTCAGTGCGGAGACCATCGGCACCAGCGCAAAGGTCAAAAGCAGCGCGATGGCAATGGGAAGGAACACCTCACGACCGAAATACAGCGCAGCTACTGTCGTGACGATGGTTGCCACGGTAGGCAGAGCTGTGCGCGGATGGGCATTGCCTGCCGCAAGAATCCGTCCTAGCCCTCGCTCGGACGATGAGATGTCGTTTCGACGATTGGCAGCCACGTGATTCCCCCCGTTTCCTAGCGATAGTTAGACCCATTCGCCTGCCGGGCAATGTTTAGCAGGGCCGAATACATACGTTTTGCGGTTTTGCGCCCTGGGCGCTGTGCTCTGACGGTTCAGTCGATATCGTCGGAGCCGCAAATCTGTGGTAAAGCCGCCGCCCAACCAACCAAAGGACGACATCTGTGAGCGAACCGACTGTGGCTGAAGCGACCGAAAGTATCTATGCCTCGCTGCGGGCGGACAATGCCGACATCGACGCCCATATCGCGGAGCTCAAGGCTGCGCTGACACGAGAGGGCGCAAAACAGGCGGTGTTCAATCCGGCCAAATTGGCCCAGAACAACCGCTCGGGCCGTAAGTTGATGCAGGCTTATTTTCGCCAGCGCGGCGTGAGCGTGAGGTTTTCGGACCAGTAGCGCGCGGCAGCTTGGGGGAACCGCGCCTCGACGGACGGTCCGTATCTCGCTCGCTCCGCCCTGCGGCGGACTTTCGTCAATCGTAGGCGAATGGCCGCATCGCCCTGCCCAGGTCGGTGTCGCCCCCTGCCCCTGCAGCTCTTGACGGAAACCGGTGCCTCCTGTTTGAGGGTGACCAGGACGTTTGCTGCATGGGGAGATGGGCAAGGGTGGGCAAACAGTGAAGCGCGTTCTTCGGATGCTTGCCGCGGCGATCATCGCGTCCGGGGCGACCGGCTGCACGAGCATTTCCTACTACGCGCAGTCGTTGCAGGGTCACGCGCAGATCATGGCCGCCCGCAAAAATATTGCAAAACTCATCCGTGATCCTTCGACGCCTGAAGCATTGCGCGCCAAATTGACGTCGGCCAGCGCCATAAGACGGTTTGCGACAGATGAGCTGGCACTGCCCGAAAACAACAGCTACCGCAGCTATGTCGACATCCATCGCGATGCCGTGACCTGGGCCGTTTTTGCCGCGCCGCAATTCTCGCTTGCGCCACGAACATGGTGCTTTCCGGTCTTCGGCTGCGTTCCATACCGGGGTTATTTCTCCCGGAAATCCGCGACTGAGAACGCAGTCGAACTTCAAAGACAGGGGCTGGACGTCTATGTCTCGGGCGTCACCGCCTATTCCACGCTTGGCTGGTCGAGTGACCCGCTGCTGAGCACCATGCTGCGTCAGGACGACACCTATCTCGCCAGCCTTGTTTTTCATGAGCTGGCGCATCAGCGCCTCTATGTGGATGGCGATTCCGCATTCAACGAGGCGTTCGCCGTTGCCGTCGAAACCAGCGGCGTCAGGAAATGGCTCCGCGCCGCCGGCGACCGGGCCGGATTGCGCCGCTACGAAGCCGATCGCAAGCGCAGCGCCGATTTTCTTGGACTGGTGGCGAAGACGCGCGACGAGCTAAGGCAGGTCTATGGTAGTCCCCGCACCCCGGAAAAGATGGCGACTGCAAAGAAAGCCGCGATCGAGAGGATGCGGGCGCGCTACCGGCAGATGCGCGACAGGCACTGGGCGGGATACCGGGGATACGACGCCTGGTTCGCTGCCCCGATAAACAACGCCAAGCTCGCGGCAACTTCTGTCTACGGTGAACAGGTTCCGGCCTTTCTTCGCTTGTTCGACCTGTGTTCGGGCAACTATCCAAGGTTTTACGCTTCTGTCCGGCGGATCGCGGATTTGCCCAAATCGTCCCGCGCCGAAGCGCTCAAGGCTGCTGACACGTGCAATTGACTTGAACAAGCACAGGCAGGTCCTGACGATCACCCCAGCGACAGTTCCTTCGTCTGGTGTCTCAAAACGAGGCCGACCGCGCCCAGCAAGGCATCGTTCTCGGTGTGCTTGCCAACGATGATGCGCGTGCGCAGGGCGGGAGCGATATCGCGGGACTTGATCAGCGTATGGCGTTCATAGGACGCGATCAGCGGCGTCAACAGAATGTCCCCTGCCAAAGCCATGTGGCCGCCGATGATGATAAGCGGCGGATTGAGCACCGAGCCGATCAGGCCGAGACCCCGGCCGGCGATCTCGGCGGTATCCTCGATCATCCGCAACGCCCTGACGTCGCCCTGCTCGGCCATGGCGATGACATCGTCCATGGTGACTTGCCGCCCAACGACACGCGAAATCTGTTCCAGCGGCCGGGTAAAACTCGCGTAGAGCTCCAGGCATCCGCGATTGCCGCAGCGGCAAAGGTCGCCGCCGGGATCGATGCTGATGTGCCCGAATTCGCCGGCGCCGCCGGCGACGCCCGTCACCAGCCGGCCATGCTGGACAATGGCGCCGCCGACACCCAGATCGATCTTGAACAGCACGAAATCGTCCTGGCCGACGGCCGCACCCCACATCAGCTCGGCAATGGCCGCGCAGTTGCTCTCGTTGTCGGCGAAGATCGGCTGTTCCAGGACGGGTCCGAACACATCTCGTATGTTGACGCCGGCCCATGTTGGAACCATGCTTGCGCGCAGCACCACTCCATCGCGGCTGACAGGGCCGGAGACGGAGACACCAACCCCCAGGAGCCCCGCCATCGGCAGACCATTTTCCCTGTAGGATTGGGCAATCGCCGATTTGACCGCCTGGGCCGCCTGTTGCGGCTGGTAGTCCAGCGCCATCGGAATATTTTGTTCGGCAATGACGGAATGCGAGACATCGGCGACGATGAGCCGTATCTGCTGAAGAGCCAGGTGAATGCCGACGCAGGTGCCCGCTGTCGGATTGAGCGTCACCGCCGCGGCTGGCCTGCCGATGCCTCTGATGCCGTCGCGGCTGGTCGGGGCTTCGATCACCATTCCAGACTTTTTCAAGCCGTTAAGCGCGGTTGACACCGTCGAGCGCGCCAGACCGGTGGCGCGTGCGATCTGCAACGCCGAGAGTGCGCCGCGCTCGCTCAGGCAGCGCACGATCATGCTCTCCGGCGACGCGGAGGGTCTGTCGATCAGCCAGGTTCTAAGCGAAGGTTTTGTCATGGCTCAACATAAACATCGTTGACTGATAGCTCCAATATGTCATCTTGGAAAGAACTCGAGATTGACGCATCTCGCCGGCGGCGGCTTCAAACCGCGGCCATAAGCGGTCGAGACGAACCGTGCAACACGATATGGGAGTGAAACGATGAAGTCCGTCATGACCGCGCTTGCGGCCGCTGCTGCGTGCACATTTTTCGCCGGGGCAGCCTTCGCCGAACCCAAGACGAACCTTTTGCACCAGTGGGCGACCGGATCGGACGCCCAGGCGATCGCCAAGCTCGGCGAGATGTTCACCGCCAAGGGCGGCAAATGGGAACAGACCTCGATCGCCGGCCACACCGCCAATACGCTGGCCAAGCTGCGCGCCGACGTGATCGCCGGCAATGCCCCGCCTGCCGTGCAGCTCAAGGGCCCGGAAATCGCCGAATGGAACGAGACCGGCATGACCGCCGATCTCGACGAGTTGGCGGCCTCGGAAGGGTGGGAGAAAGTGGTGGCGCCGGAATTGCTTCCGGTGATGAAGCCGACCGGCAAATGGGTCGCCGCGCCCATGAACATCCACCGCATCAACTGGCTCTGGGCCTCGCCCAAGGTCATGCAGGCGGCCGGCGTGGCGGAAATGCCGAAGACCTGGGCCGAGTTCAATGCGGCCTGCGACAAGATCGTCGCCACAGGCAAGATCTGCATCTCGCATTCGACCGCCGACTGGACGGATTCGACGGTGTTCGAGGTCGTGCTCTACGGCCAGGACATCGATCTCTACCGCAAGGCCTTCGTCGAAGGCGATGTCGAGTCCATGCGCAGCCCGGGGATGGTCAAGGCCTTCACGCAGATGCGCCTGATGACGAGCAAGTACATGGATCCGGGCATGGTCGGCCGCGACTGGGATTCGATGTCGGCGCTCGTCGGCAAGGGCGACGCGGCGTTCCACATCATGGGCGACTGGACGATCGGCCTTTTGACCGCCGCTGGCTTCAAGGAAGGCACCGACTATGTCTGCGCCCAGGCGCCGACCGATTGGGGCAAACCCGGCTTCATCCTCAACTCGGACTCGGTCGTGTTCTTCAAGCAGAAGGACCAGGATTACATCGACGGCCAGAAGCTGCTGGCCAGCCTGATCCTGTCGCCCGACTTCCAGACGGTCTTCAACCAGGCCAAGGGCTCAATCCCCGCACGCCTGGATATCGATCTGTCGAAGGGCTTCAATCCGTGCCAGCAGCTCTCGCAGAAGGATCTGCAGGCTTCGATCAAGGAGGGCACGCTGGTCCGCTCGATGGCGCACAACATGACCATCCCGCAGAAGATGCGCGGCGCGATCATGGACTCCATTACCGAGTTCGTGGCGACGCCGGACATGTCGCCCGAGGATGGCGCCAATGCGATGGCCGACGCGGCGGAAGCACAGAAATAGATGGCAACGGCCGGGCGCGATGCCTATCCGCCCGGCCGTCCTCCCTTCCAGTCCCGTGCTCTGCCAATTTCCGTGCCCTGAATGTCAAATCACGACCTGATCCTGTCGGTACCGGCACCCGCCCGCCCCTGGCGCGAGCGGCTGGGCTCCGCGATGCCCTTGCTGGTGCTCGGCCCCTCTCTCGTGGCGAGCTTCGTCTACGTCTTCGTGTTCACCGGCTGGACGCTCTACATCTCTGTCTCGAACTCCTCGCTGCTGCCGACCTACGGCTTCGTCGGCCTGGAGAACTACGCGTCGCTGTGGGCGAACCGGCGCTGGAACATCGCCTACAACAACCTGTTTTTCTTCAGTGCTTTCTACATCGTCGGCTCGATGGCGGTGGGACTGCTGCTGGCGATCCTGATCGACCAGCGCGTGCGCGGCGAAGCGGCCTGGCGCACGATCTTCCTCTATCCGCTGGCCGTCTCCTTCATCGTCACCGGCACGGTCTGGAGCTGGCTCTACAATCCGACCGACGGCATCCAGGCCATGGTGCGCGGTTTCGGCTGGGCGAGCTTCAGTTTCGCACTCGCCAGCGACCGGCACTATGCGATCTACGCGCTGATCATCACCGGTGTCTGGCAGGCCTCGGGCTTTGCCATGGCGCTGTTCCTGGCCGGCCTGCGCTCGGTGGATCAGGACCTCGTCAAGGCCGCGCAGATCGACGGCGCATCGACGTTCCGCATCTATCGCAAGGTGCTTCTGCCAACCATTGCGCCGATCTTCCTGGCGGTCGCCGTCATCCAGATCCAGTTCGCCATCAAGACCTTCGACCTCGTGGCGGCCCTGACCAAAGGCGGCCCGGGGATCTCGACCACCTTCCCCGCCATCTACGTCTATGACCTGATGTTCCAACGCGGCCAGATCGGCGAAGGTGCGGCCGCCGCCATCATGATGCTTGCCGCTGTTGCCGTGGTGCTGGTGCCCTATTCATTCTGGGTGGTCTGGCGCCGGCGCAAGGAAGCCGGCCATGGCTGACGTCTCCCTGGACCAGTCGCTCGACCGTCGCGCTGCCGCAGTCGCGTCGCGCCGGCATTTTCTCACCCGCTTCGCCATCTATGGGCTGCTGGTCGTCTTCGCGGCGATCTACCTGGTCCCGTTGCTGGTGGTGGTGCTGAATTCATTCCGCGACCAGCAGGAGATCGCGCGCAACGGGTTGATCTCGCTGCCGCGCAGCTTCCGCCTCGATGCCTGGGGCCAGGCCTGGAGCACATATTGCATCGGCGGCACCTGCGAGGGCATGCAGCGCAACTTCTACAACTCCCTGAAGATGACGATCCCGGCCACGATCATCTCGACGGCGGTCGGCGCGATGAACGGTTACATCCTGTCGAAATGGCGCTTCAGAGGTTCGGAAGCTTTGTTCACCTGCATGCTGCTCGGCGTCTTCATTCCGGGCCAGATTTCGTTGATGCCGTGGGCGTTCATCCTCGGCAATCTCGGCCTCAGCAATTCGGTCTACGGGCTCGTCCTCATCCACGTTATCCAGGGCATTTCGTTCACCACTTTGTTTTGCCGCAACTACTACGTCAGCATCCCCGACGACCTGATCAAGGCGGCGCGCATCGACGGCGCCGGCTTCTGGCGCATCTTCCGCAAGATCATTCTGCCGCTCTCCTCGCCGATCCTGATCGTCACGGTGATCTGGCAGTTCACCGGCATCTGGAACGAATATCTGTTCGGCGTCGTCTTCACCTCCGGGCAGCAACAGCCGATCACGGCAGCGCTCGTCGCGCTGACGGCAAGCGGCACCAATGTGCGCGCCTACGATGTCATGAGCGCCGCCGTGCTGATCGGCGCGCTGCCGCCGCTGCTGATCTATCTCTTCGGCGGCAAGTATTTCGTTCGTGGCCTGACCCAAGGGGCGATCAAGTGAGGCGCCGTCAAGTGAGGCGCGATCCAGTGAGCGGAGCCTGTCTCCTGTCGCCGATCGTCCCGTCCGCCAAGAAGGGCATCGCATGTCGACATTGACCATCCGATCGCTGCGCAAGAACTTCGGCGCGGTCGAGGTGCTGAAGGGCATCGATCTCGAAGCGCGGAACGGCGAGTTCATCGCGCTGGTCGGACCGTCCGGCTGCGGCAAGTCCACTCTGCTGGCGATGATCGCCGGGCTCGAATCTGTTACCTCCGGCGAGATCCGCATCGACGGAAGGCTGGTCAATTCGGTGCCGCCGAAGGACCGCGACATCGCCATGGTGTTCCAGTCCTACGCGCTCTACCCGACGATGACGGTGCGCGAGAACATCACCTTCGGCATGGAAAGCCGCCGCGTCCCGAAGCCGCAGCAGGACGAGGCCGTCAAGCGGGTTGCCGCCTTCCTGCAGATCGAACCGCTGCTAGGGCGCAAGCCCGGACAGCTTTCGGGCGGCCAGCGCCAGCGCGTCGCCATGGGCCGGGCGCTGGTGCGCGATCCCAAACTGTTCCTGTTCGACGAGCCGCTCTCCAATCTCGATGCCAAGCTGCGCGTCGACATGCGCACCGAAATCAAGAAGCTGCATCACCGCGTCGGCAAGACCACCGTCTACGTCACCCACGACCAGGTCGAGGCGATGACGCTGGCGTCGCGCATCGCCGTGATGCATCAGGGCGAGGTCCAGCAATTCGACGATCCCGCCACGATCTACAACCGTCCGGCCAACATGTTCGTCGCCGGCTTCATGGGGTCGCCGGCGATGAATTTTTTGGCCGCCGAACTGAGCCAGGAAGGCGGTCGCCGCACTGTTGTCCTGCAGACCGCCGACGGCAAGACGGCCAGCCTGCCGATCGTCCAGGCGCTCCCATCCGACACGCCGCGACAGCTTGTGCTCGGCATCCGTCCCGAGCACATCTACCGCTTCGATCCCGATCTTGCGCGCCGCAAGCCGGGCATCGCGCAGATCGATGCCGTGGTCGAGTTGGTCGAGCCGACAGGCGCGGAGACCATGGCCGTCCTGCGCCTGGGCGGCAAGGAGATCACCGGTCGTTTCGACCCCGACGGCACGCCGCTTATGGGTGAGACGGTGACGCTCGGCATCGACATGGCGCGTGCGTGCCTGTTCGACCCGACGACCAAACGCTTGATCTGACCCGATCTGACCAAAGCTTGATTTGAAAAGAGTTCCGCCTTGTCCTTCGCCACCTATCCGAGCCTGTCCGAGCGCGTCGTGCTGATCACCGGCGGTGCGTCGGGCATCGGCGCCGACACGGTCCGCGCCTTCGCCGCCAATGGCGCACGAGTGGCGTTTCTTGATCTGCAGCAGGAGGCCGGCGAGGCGCTCGCGCGGGAACTCGCCGCCGCGGCAGCGCACGCGCCCCTGTTCCTGCGCTGCGATGTGACCGATATCCCCGCCCTCCAGGCCGCGATCGGCACGGTGCGCGACCGCCTAGGGCCTGTCGCGGTGCTGGTCAACAACGCCGCCGATGACAATCGCCAGCCGGTCGCCGACGTGACCCAGGCGACATGGGACCATGCCCAGGATGTGAACCTCAGGCACCACTTCTTTGCCGCCCAGGGCGTGCATCCGCACATGAAGGAAGTGGGCTTTGGTTCGATCGTCAATTTTTCCTCGATCGCCTGGCGTTTCGGCGCGTCAGAGATGGCCCCCTATGCGGCGGCCAAGGCTGCGGTGGTCGGGCTGACCTTCGCGCTGGCGCGGGCGTTTGGCCCCGACAACATCCGCGTCAACGCCATCGAGCCGGGCGCCGTCATCACCGACCGGCAGCGGGAGCTTTGGTACAAGACCGAAGGTTCGGTCGACCAGGTCGTGCAGCGCCAGGTGATCCGCAAGATTCTGCTCGGCGAGGAGATCGCGCGCACGGTGCTGTTCCTCGCCGCCGACGACAGCCGCATGATCACCAAGCAGTCGATCACCGTGGATGCCGGCCTGCGATGACCACACCTGACTCAAAGGATCGCTTCATGCTCGAGGTCGGCCTGAACCCCTACGGCCTGACCTATCATCTCGGCCTCCAGGGCCGCGGCACGCCACGCGCCAATCCTAGACCTGCGGGGCTCGAAGGTTTCATCGCGCTCGCGACCGATCTCGGCGCGCGCGTGCTGGAGATCTGGGTGCCATGGCTGACCGAGCTTTCCGACGACGCGGTGATCGCGCTGCGCGAACGGCTCGCCGGCCTTCGCATCGCGCCGGTCGTCAGCGGCGGCCTGCTGGTGGGCGAACCGCTCGACGATGCCTTTCGGGCCGCGCGCCTGCTCAAGGCCAAAATCATCCGCACGGCGCTGACGCCCATTCTCTGCGGCGACCGCAACGCCGCCGGCGAAAAATGGAGCGAGTACGCCGGCATCATTCGGGGGCGATTGGTGGAGTGGGGTCCCCGCGCGAATGCCGAAGGGTATGTCCTTGCGATCGAAAACCACCAGGACTTTACCAGCCGGGAACTCGTCGATTTCTGCGCCCTCGGTGGTGACAGTGTGGGCGTCACCTTCGACACCGGCAACACGTTCCCGGTCGGCGAAGCGCCGCTCGATTTCACGCGCGCGATCGCCCCCCATGTCCGCCATGTCCACCTCAAGGATTACCGCGTGCAGTTCACGACCGAAGGTTACCGGCTGATCCGCTGCGCCATCGGTGACGGTGCTGTGCCGTTCGCCGAGCTGTTTGCAATTCTTGCCCAGCACCATGATCGCCTGACCGCCGTCCTCGAACCGGGCGCATTGGAGGCGCGGCATGTCCGCTATCTCAGCGACGACTGGTGGCGCGGCTATCCCCCGAAGACGGCACGCGAATTTGCCGCCTGCCTGGCGGCCGCGCAGCGCAACCGGCTGCCCGACGATGCCGACTACCGCACGCCTTGGGAGCGCGAAGCCGACGTCTCACTGGTTTCCTATGAGCTCGACATGATCCGGCGCAGCGCCGCCAACATGCGCAAATTTGGTTTGATGGAGAATATCCGATGACGGCACGTGAACTCGATGGATTGACCGCCTTCGTAACCGGCTCCGGCCGTGGCCTCGGCCGCGTGATGGCCGAGCGCCTGGCCGAACTCGGCGCCAATGTCGCGATCCACGACATGGACGAGGAAGCGCCGGCGAAGTACGGCGAGTTCGCCAATCTCGGCGAAGTGGTCGAGCGCCTGAAGCGGCACGGCACGAAGGTCACGTCGGTGACCGGCAACATTGGCGACCAGAAGGCGGTGGCCGAGATGAAGCGCAGGATCGAGGCCGATCTCGGCGACGTCCATGTGCTGGTCAATTGCGCTGGCGGCGACATCGGCGCCAAGGGCGGCAAGCCGAACCCGAACAACGCCCTCGACATCGAACTGGACGACATCCGCGTGCTCACCGAGAACAATCTGATCGGCACGATGCTGGTCTGCCAGGCCTTCGTGCCGCCGATGAAGCAGCGCGGCGGCGGCTCCGTCATCAACATCGCCTCCGCGGCGGCACATCTCGGCTGCTCGCCCGAGGTCGTTTACTCCACCTTGAAGGCCGCGGTCGTGCATTACACGCGCTGTCTCGCCAAGGAACTGATCGACGACGGCGTGCGCATCAACGCGGTCAGCCCAGGCGCCACGAAGACGGCACGCTTCCAGGCGACCCGCACGGTCGATCCGGAGCGCATGGATTCGAGCAAGAAGTCGCTGAACCGCTATGCCGAGCCGGAGGAGATCGCCGAGGCGGTGGCCTTTCTAGCCGGCCCCCGCGCACGATTTATCAATGGGCAGGTGCTCCGCGTCGATGGCGGGTTTACGATCTTTCCGGGGTGATGGCGGGGTGCCTCGGATTTCAATTTCGGGGCCGAAAGCGGAAGGTCCGTTTTCGGGATTCCTGGGTTAAATTGCCCCCTCACGCCTCGAGCTTTTCGCAGCGTCAAAACGGCTGTGGAGGGATTGGCAGGCTATACCGCTGACGAAGCGCACATGTGACGCACCGAGGATAAGTAACCCCGCTTGGTCACGAGGGCGCTGCCGACCGGTTGGTCGAAACTGGCGCTGGTACTCGCTATTCACGAACTTGCCGATCACCCTGACGAGGTCCACTAAGCAATGGTGAACGTCATTTCTGAAGTCGCAAGCAACTCGGCCGCCCTACTCCATTGAGGTCAGCCATGCCTTCGCGGAGCCGACGCAATCTCTGCTGGAGCCTGCATGCTTCTTCAGGCGCAAGCGCTGTGTCTCAGTGCGGCATGAATCCTTTTCTCAGCCAAGCCAATATCTTGCTCCCATTGAGAACCCTGCGGACACGCCCGGCGGCCCAGCCAGCCTGCATGGTGGCGCCGGTGTGGCAACTGCAGACGATCTCATGCAACTGCCAATCGGAGAGTTCGAAGAAGCGTCTGGCTTCCCCGTAGGTATCCGATTGCATGCCCGATGCACGCAGCAGTGGATCGTCAAAAGCGACACTGATCGCCGATCCGACCGCGCGCGCTTCTCCGCGGACAGAGGGATGCAGATGCTCAGTCCCGGTGAGAGCCACAAGGGAGCGCGTCGGATTTCGATAGAGCAGTTCCGCCCACCGCTCTATCCGTTGCGTCCTTGTAGCCAGCAGAGCCGGCGATAGTGGACTGATGTCCGCGACTGACTGGAGTTGATCGAGTGTCTGGTGCTTCATGACTGCCTCCTGTTGGTCGTTCCAATCCCAAGGCCTTTGCTGCAGGATTGGCTCACACGCTAAGCCGCCTCGTAAAGGAGCGGCGGCCGATCAGGTGTTGCCACCAATCGCCCACAGGCACCACGCGGCGGCATCTGCAGCGACCCCAACTGCATTCCTTCGCCAATGTTCCAGCGGGATGAAAAAAACTGTGCGGCCGGCCGACCCGACGGACCCGGCTGGCGCACGCAGGATCCTGAACTGCTGGACGATGATGACGCAGGCCTGGAAAGGCGGCTAGGTTGGACCTTGCTTTTCAGGCTTGACCATGATGTTTCACTACCCGCTCGGTCATCGCGGGAAGGCCAGGAGCAGAGCCGCTGGCAACGGTGAGTTGCGGACGAGGGCGGGCGGTGGAGGACGACGCCCTTGGGCCGCCAGGTCACTGAAGGACCAACCGAAGCGGCGCTTCGGGCGTAAAAGCGATGTCCTTGTAGGTCTGCAATGTCTGCTTATGGAGTAACGGCGGCAAGGCCTCTTTGACCGGCATGGGGCGCATTGCTGACCGGCAGATTTTCGGCCGACAGCAGACCCTCTGCTGCTTGGGTACCCAGCACGCAAGCTGACATGTGAGACCTCGGTGCGAAGGCCGGGACCAGGCCCACTGCGAACGTACGTGTTGGTTCGCATGTTGGCGCTGAAGCGCCTTATCGTTCAGCCTCGCGGCACATAGATCATATGAACCGTATCGTCATCGATCAATGTGCTCGACACCAGTTGCAGCGGAGGCCTTGCCTCGTGGAAGAAAGGCTTGCCCTTGCCGAGCACGAACGGCCTCACGTGCAGGTGATATTCCTCGATCAGGCCCAGCCCGGTCATAAGACCGGCCAGTTCCGGACCGGAAACGCTCAGGATACCCTCCGTGCGGGCCGCGATCTCGCGAATCTGCGTTTCAATATCGCCGGAGATGAGGGTGGCGTTGGGGCCGACCCGTGAAAGTGTGCGCGAAACGACCCATTTGGGCAGCTTGCGCCAGAGTGTCGCGAACTGGCGAAGCGAAGCATCCCATTCCGCGCGATCATCGTCCCAATAGCGCATGACCTCGTACATCCGGCGGCCATACACAGCGCCGGCATGGTTGCGAATCGTCTCGATCCAGTACTCGAAGTGCTTCTGGCTTGGTGCGCCCATGACCAGATTTCCGGCAAGGTCATCGACATAGCCATCGATGGAAACGTTCATTCCCAAGATAAGTTTGGCCATAAGCAGCGCCTTCACATAGTCGGTTCACGGATTAACCGCTTGTAATTTGCAAGCAGTGAGACGCTATAGCAACTGATTGCAAATCGCAAGCAGCATGGAAAGAAGCGTTCGTGCCGCAAACGCGCCCTGCCTTGTCCCATCAACCCTGGACTTGAACAGCTGGGTGATCCGTCCGGCTACCGCCATCTACGCCTGCCTTCCCGAATCAAGCTGCACCCCAAGTCGCTCGTTCCGTCTCCACCGCACCACGGCGCGATAGCTGGTATGATCGACTGGCACGTGAAGCACGAAACGGTCGGGGATTGCGATATCGGCCTTGACCCGTAGCTCCGCGCCGTGGGCGTGCTGGTTGCAAACCAGACAATTGATACTGGCGTCGCCAACGCGGATTGTCGCTTCCTTCAGAACAAGATCACGGATATGCGACCGTCGCTCTATCGGTGGGTCAGCCGGCATTGCCTTATCCCTCTGATTTGACGACCTGAAACTCTTCTGAACCCGGGATGGAAAGCGCACTACCGGCCCAGCGGTTGCCTCGAAAGACTGACGAGCTCGGCTTCGTCGACCACGCCGGCCATATAGTTCGCGATAATCCGGGATGCGATGGCGTCGCGTGCTTCGGGCGACTGACCGTCGCGCTTAAGCTGCTCGAATACACGGCCAAACAGCTCGAGTTCGGATGGCTGCAAAACGCCGGCCTCGGTGGCTTTGCGTCGAATGGGCATTTGTGATCCTCCACTACGGTCAACAACATACGACCGCGGCAGGGAAACTCAACTCACCTGTCGAGGGCGCCGCGCGGGCGGCGCCGACCACAAATCCCGTTTACCCGAGCGGGGAGTTTTTCACTCAAAGCCACAGTGATCTGGCGTCCATACAAAGCCCGCCAGCAAAGCCGGCGGGCGCAATATTCATAAGATACGCCGCTAGAACCAGCTTCGGTCGCGTTCCTGGCTTTGCCCGAGCAGCATGCCGATAAACAACCCGGCAATGCCGCCAAGCACGAAAGCGCTGCTGATGGTGCCGGGATTTTGCTGGACGGCTTCGGACACCGTCTGCGCCTGCGATCTCAGCTGCTGCGTTGCCCGTGCCGCGCGCTCGGTCGCGCTGCCATACCAGCCGCCGGCTTCGCCGACGGCATCTTCTGCACGGTCGGCAAGCGTCCGGTTGATCTTGCTGATCTCGCGCTTCAGCGATGCAACCTGCTTCTCCAGGGCCTCCTGGGCCTCTCGGGCGGACATCTTCGGGGTGTCCTTCGGGGTGTCCTTCGGGGTTTCCTTCGCGGTATCCTTCGGGGTGTCGTTGTCGGCCATGGCTGTTCCTCTCGTTGAGGCAGGGGGAACGGCCAACGGACAAGGATGGTTCCGCCGCCTGCGCTCACAGTCATTCACCCGGCCGGCCGCCAACTTTGGGAACACTCTCCCGATCCAACGGTTGTGGCTGATGGAGGGCACGCATTTGTCGAATCGATCGAGCCATGCTGAAACGCTGCGGACGGTCTCCGACCTGCTCCACCGCGCCCGCCGTGTCATTCGCGACGGCGGCCATGCGGCGGCGATGTTCGAAATAGACACGCTGCTGCAGGTCGCACAAACAGAGGTTGCGCGCCGCCTCGAACGCAACGATCGCTGAACCTCGATAGGTCACCGCGGGCGGTGTTCACTTGCCGGCGGCGAAGGGCCTCGTTTCCCTTTTTGATCGACTTGCAAGGCGCCCATCGAGCGGGTCGCCGTCCTCAGCGTCGGCATGGCAAAGGCGCAAAAAGCCGCTGACGAGGGGCCATCATCGCGGCATCGACCCTCCCGGCTATAACGCTTGGGCGGCGGAACAAAGCTTGGCCGCACTGGTTAGGCTCACAGCACAATGTGTGCCCCAACGAGGATTTCTGTCCATGAAAACACGTGTTCTTCTAGCTTCGCTGGCCAGCGCCACAGCCATGGTCTTCGCCCTGCCCGCCTTCGCCGCCGACAGTGCTCAGGACTTTGTCGACAAGGCTGCCATCGGCGGCCTGTTCGAAGTGGACTCCAGCAAGATCGCAGAAGGCAAGGCCCAGGATCAAGGCGTCAAGGATTTCGCCAAGAAGATGATCGACGATCACGGGGCCGCCAACGCCAAGCTTGCGACCATCGCCGGCGAACAGAAGCTGAAAGTGCCGACGGAGCTGGATGCCAAGCACAAGGCCGATCTGGAGGCTCTGCAGAATGCCAACGATGCCGTCGACAAGCCCTATGTCCAGATGCAGCGCGATGCGCATTCGGAGGCGGTCACGCTGTTCGAGAGCTATGCCAAGGACGGCGACAACGCGCAGTTGAAGACCTTCGCCTCCGAGACCTTGCCGACGCTCAAAATGCATCAGGAAATGGTCGAGAAGATCGCTTCCACCGACAATGCATCGTCGACCACCAGCTCCACCACCCCGGCCGTGCGCACGACCGACACCACCAATCCGGCCGCCCCGGTCCCGGGTGCCAACAGCTTCACCGAGGATCAGGCGAAGAGCCGCATTCAGGATGCCGGCTTCTCCGGCGTGTCCAAGCTGACCAAAGACGACCAGGGCATCTGGCGCGGTCAGGCCACCAAGGATGGCAAGACCACGACCGTGGCGCTCGATTATCAGGGCAACGTCGTTGCCGGCGCCAACTGAACCTCTGAACCAGATCGAGGAGATCAAGACCATGAAAACCGTAACCGGACTTTTCGACAACTACGATGATGCCTCCGATGCCGTCGGCGAACTGGAGGCAATCGGCGTGCCGCAGGCCGACATCAGCATCGTCGCCAACAATTCGGACGACTGGTACGACGATGGCGACACCTCCAACGCCGCCGAGGATGCAGCCGGCGGCGCCGGTCTCGGAGCCGTCATTGGCGGCGCCGGCGGGCTTCTGACAGGGCTCGGCATCATGGCCATTCCGGGCGTCGGTCCGGTCGTGGCCGCGGGATGGCTGGCCGCCACCGCGGTCGGCGCCGTTGGCGGCGCGGTCGTCGGTGGCGCTGCCGGCGGCATCGTCGGGGCGCTGACCGAGTCAGGCGTCCCCGAAAGGGATGCGCATGTCTATGCGGAGGGCGTTCGCCGCGGTGGCACGATGGTGACCGCCAGGGTCAGCGACGAACTCGCCGACGAGGCAGAGCGTATTCTTGGCGAATCCAACTCGGTCGATCTGCAAGACCGCCGACGCGCCTACGAAGCCGGTGGCTGGACCGGCTTCGATGCCAATGCCGACCCCTACACCGACATCGAGGCCGAGCGCGACAAAACGCGCAACGCCAGCCCACTCTGATCATCGAGCCCCGGCCCCGGTGGGGGGGGGGGGCGGGGGGGGGGGGGGGGGGGGGGGCGCGCGGTGCGGTTAGGGCGGGATGGGGGGGGGTTTGCGCGGGGCCGGCCCGAATTGGGTTGTGGGTTGGGGTGAC